>CAVTOS010000006.1:0-27000 GCA_963736465.1 uncultured Acidobacteriota bacterium
CCACCTATCTCGGGCTGAGATAGATGGTGATATGCCCTGTGGGTGTTGAAAAAGTCTTCGTGAATGCGAACTGAAGTGTTGGGAGCAACGTCTATATGAGCAAACGTTCTGCCGATGCTCTTCTTCATCGCCATTCACGGAGGCTTACGGATTATGATGGGACAACATTCCCGTTCCGAGTCGCTGTTCTACTACTTTCGCATTGAAGATCAGGTTCCTGAAAACCACCTGCTCCGTCTCCTGGACCGGCACATCAGCTTCGATTTCGTTCGTGAGAAGCTGCAGGACTCCTACAGCGATACGGGCCGACCCTCGATCGATCCAGAACTTCTGTTGCGCATCCTGCTGATCGGCTATCTCTATGGCGTCACCAGCGAGCGAAAGCTAGTCGAGGAGCTGCAGATGCATCTGGCCTGGCGCTGGTTTACCGGACTCAGCTTCGATCAAGAGATTCCCCATCACTCCACGTTTTCCAAGAACCGTCATGGCCGTTTCCTCGAGTCCAATCTGTTCCAGCAGCTGTTTGAACAGATCGTGGACCGTTGCAGGGAGGCTGGATTAGTCGAGGGCGAACACCTGTCCGTGGATGGCAGCTTCATTCCCGCGAACGCCAGCCGATTGAGCCGCATTCCGCGGGAGCAACTGGCGGAAGCCGCTCACGTGAAACAGACAGTGCGAGAATACTTGGCGGACCTCGAGCAAGAAAACCCGATCGAAGAGCCGGCCCCTCAACAAGACCAGGTATCGACGACGGATCCGGATTCGACCTATTCGACCAAGGGCGATCGTCCGGCGGAGCTGGGGTACTTCAACAACTATCTGATCGACAACCAGAGTTGCGTGATTGTGGGCGTTCAGGCAACGCCAGCCCGGCTGAGCCAGGAAAGTGCGGCGGCTCGCGAGATGATCACGCGGTCAGCGGAAAGACGCGGGCACTTTCCACAGTCGGTTGCCGCCGACACGACCTATGGGAACGGTGAGCTTCTGGCTTGGCTCGAGCAACGAGGCATCACTCCTTATATTCGCGTGAAAGAAAGTCCTGCTCCCAAAACCAACTTGTACGGGATCGAGAAGTTCACCTACGTTGCCGAGACGAACAGCTATCAATGTCCCGAAGGAAAGCGGCTTACCTACGTTGGCATCAATGCCATAAATCGAACGCATGTGTATGTGGCCACGCGGAAGCGCTGTCGCGACTGCCCGCAAAAAGCGCAATGCACCAGAGGCCACTATCGGCAGATCGCGATCCATGTCCACGAAGCGGCGCGACAACGGGCACGAGAGCGGACGACCGTTCCGGCTTTCGTGGCAGCGCAACGCCCACGCCGGAAAGTAGAAGCACTCTTTGCGGAGTTGAAGAACCAGATCGGACTGCGCAGGGTGCGCTTGCGGAGAATCAAGCATGTTCGCGAACAATTCTTTCTCGCGGCTACAGCGCAGAACCTGAAACGACTGGCTCGCTCCTTAGATCCAGATCTCTAGAATCAGCCACGGTTCCGATCTGAGATAGAAAAAAGAAAGCGCGATACCCCGCCGCAGGAAAATCATCCCAGATCAAAACTCCCGTTCAGTGGGCGAGTTTTTCAACAGCCACCCCTGTTCTCGACAGTTACTCCCATTAGTCCGAATGTTTTTTCCCGCTCATCAGGAGGTAGCGAGACCGCGGCCTCGCGCATGTCGCCATCCCATCAATTCTTCGAGGGGCTCTGCGTTTCCTTTGCCATCTCGATACGAGCGTCGATCTCCTTGAGGATGGCCTTCTGGGTCATCGTTAGGTTGTCTATGCTGAAATTCGCTTGGGGCTGATACCAGACTTGACTCGCGACGTGGCGCTTCACAGATTCGTCGTCTGGCTCACGTCCATAGGTTGCGAGCAAGAGTTCTTTCAATTGTTGAAGCGCTACGACATCCGGTATCGACGAACGGCGATGGCGGCCCTCGCTTGGAGGTTTCAGAAGAAACTCGAGCTGTTGGCGCGCGGAAAGCGCCGAGTCGCTATCCGATAAGTTCTCGAGAAATTGGCTAACGAAGGCAGATGCTTCGCTCGGAAGTCTCGGGAATTCCGTCATGATGTAGCTCACAACGATCGGATCATGCGGTTTGTAATCCTCGTAGTGCCACTGTATGCCGTTCTTCACGTTCTTCCACCCGCTGGGCGAAACTGTCCGAAACCACCATGGATGTTGGACTGGGAACATCTTCCGGTCCATTTCCTCTCCTTTGTCCTGCTTGTCGCCTGGAACAATAGGCGGTTCTTCTCCAATGCCACGAACATCCAAGTATAGTTCAAATGGTGCGGTGATGACCGTAAACGTAGCGCTCTTGACGTCACCAGCCCACGATGCCCCCGTAGAGGTGATATAGCCTACAATTTCTTCCATTCCTACATTCAGGAGCTCCTGTTCGAGAGGGTCGCTTAACTGGTAGTTCGCGTTCTCGTCCCTACGCGTCGAGCTCAGGCCCATTGTCGTTGGGATCTGGTATTGGACCGTCAGGGTTCGCGTCTCCTTCGGCAAGAAACTCATTTTCCACGTAAAGAGTTCGCTGAACTCGTCCGCCGTCATTTTCTTTCGCCGCACAAAGCTAACGTGATAAGTCGACCTCTCGTCGCGGGCGATGAATAAGTAGTCCGAAATCCACCTGTCGGACTCCTCGAGGGAAATCGTGGGGGATTCGCCTCGGTTGTGCCGCGCGAACTCTGAATCTACGGGAAAACCAATCTGTACCTCCTCAACCTTTGGTGAAAGGTTCTTGAGTACAAACGTGCAATGAAATTCCGTTCGATCCATGCCCGGTACCGTACCGTCAAAAAGAAAGCGGCCGCGGCCAGGAATGATAGTCACGTCGATAGAGACCAGTTGCACTTCCTTTGTACTGATTTGGTGGAGATTCTGGCCATTTCCCGTGAATACGCCGGCGTCAGGGAAAGCAACTGTGCCGAAAGCGGTGGACAGCGCCAGGAGAGCGAAAGCAAACACAGCAGACTTGGCGTTCATTGGACGTAATATAGCATAGCTCTAAGTACCTCTTGTATTACGGAGCAGAAGATCTGGTGAGCACGCTCGCTCCGGCAGCATGGCGATTTCCTGGTAAGACTTTAGTAGGAAACTTGGCGGGTGGGCCGCCCGTTACTCCGGAGGCAAGAATGCATTCATTGCCGCAAGCATCCCCGATAACCGCTGGTCTTCATACCGCCATGCCGTACCTGATCTTCGATGGCACGGCGGCGAAAGCGATTGCATTTTACTGCGAAGCTTTTGGAGCCACCGAGTTGCCGGGCAGGCTTACGGATCAGGCTGGAAAAGTTCTAGACGCCGGGATCACGATCGGGGACTCGGTTATCCGCGTCGGGGATGAAGCCCCCTGGCGCATTGCGAAGAGCCCTCGGACACTTGGCGGCGCATCGTCATTCGTTCACCTTTACGTCGCCGATGCGGACGCGGTGATCGGGCGCGCTGTGGCCCTCGGCGCGAGAATCTTATTGCCCATCAAAGATCAGTTTTACGGAGACCGCGCCGGAAGTATCGCCGATCCATTCGAGCAGGCCTGGACCATCGCCACCCATAAAGAAGATCTATCTCCCGAAGAGCTCAAGCGACGTTTTACCGCTTCTCTTCGCGGTTCATAAATGCACAGTCCGGCGACGCTTCTAGGATCCACTCACTGTTTCTTCGCCGGAACCGAAGAAGCGGCCGTCGTGCTCACCACGTTTTCCCGCTCCTGATTGTAGGTACCGAATTTCTTGGCCACCGGCTTCAACGTAGGATAGAACTGCACAAATGTATGCTCCACCGCGGCATGCGCATCGTGGCAGGCGAAGCATCCTCCTTTGGCATTGATCTGTGCAGTCCTGCTGTTCTCATCGAAGGCGAAGTAGCCCCACTTATCCGGCAAGCGCGCATCCTTCACCTCGACAGCAATACCCGTCAGATCCGTTTGGAAGTGGCCGTCCTTATTGATTGAACCTTTGCTCTGCGCGCTACGCTCCTCGACCACGAACATGGTCTGGTCGGGCCAACGTCCGGAGCCCATAAACTCGCGATAAGCCCACTGCGGCACGAAGACGTTGGTGAACTGAGGATTTCCGCCGGTGCTGTAGGTCATACCGTAGCCTGCCGAGAGAAAGACCCAGGCGCGATAGTTTTCCGGGCGAATCAGATCTTTTGTCCCCGTAAACTCCGGCCGGTCGGTCGTACCCGAGCCCGATGACAGCGTTTTCACCGCCCGAGCCGCAGCCAGCACAGAAAGACACAACGCCGCCGCCATGAACCAAACGCCACTCTTCATGTTCTTCCTCCGCTGCGACCTTATCGCCCAGAAGCTTTTCTAGCTCATTCCCTTCGGACTCACCGCGTGCCTCTTATCCATCTTCATCGTCATCTTCATCGCCAAGGGTGCTCACTATGTCGTCTAGCGATATAGTGGTGGGCAAGTCAGCCGCCATGCCTGCAAAAGTGGTAAGTCACCGAAGCATCGTGACTTATGACGCTCTCCGCCGACTCCCACGTTCCGAAGGATGTCCTATTGTGGGATTGCCCTGTCCGCTAGGGAGCGACCCCGTTCGATCTTGACAAATGGTTACCAGTAAGGTAACATAGGTCGTGCGAATTAGCGGCGACTCGACTCGGTGCCCACCGTCAGCAGCCAATCTCATTTCGCCGGTCCTAATCGCAAATCTGGAATTAGAATTCCGCATAACCCCCATAAGAATCAGCGAACTAAAATTTTCTAATCGCAAATTTTTGACGATTTCTTGGTCTCTTTTCATCGCGGAACGCGAGTCGCAGGCCACGGAAGTTCTAATCGCGAATGCGCGATTAAGATCCCACCTAAGCCCCTTGAAAATCAGCCAACTACAAATTTCTAATCGAGAACGGATGGCGATTTCCTTCTTCACGGATCACGAGTCACTACGAGTCACGCCGCTAGTCTCAGCTTTTACGGCCCACTCGTCACTGCCTTCCTCACGCATCACATTGACTTGCCGAGCACTTACGGCCTAGCATGGCGCGCACAGGAGGTCCGCTTGGAGCCCAGAAGCGTACCAGGAGTTCGCCGAGTCCTGTCTAGCGTCGCCGTTATTTCTGGCGTTTTTCTTCTTTCGCTGCTCGCCTCTCGCCCGCCCGCTCCTAAATCTGCGAAAGCGCCCGAATCAGAATTCTCCGCGGCTCGCGCTCGTGTGATTCTCGATCGACTTGTAGGCGACGGCATTCCGCATCCCACCGGAAGCGCTGCAAACGACGCTGTTCGCGCGCGAATCCTCGACGAATTTTCAAAGCTCGGCTACGCCCCGGAAGTGCAAACCGGATTCGCCTGCGACGAATATGGAACCTGCGCAACGGTAAACAATGTTGTCGCTCGCCTCGACGGCTCCGAGCCCGGAAAGTCCGTTCTAATCGCAGCGCACTATGACTCCGTGTCCGCGGGCCCCGGCGCATCCGACGATGGCGTGGGCGTCGCGACCGTGCTGGAATGTGCGCGAGCGCTGAAGACTCGGCCATGGCCGCGCCATTCCATAATTTTTCTGGTCGACGATGGCGAAGAAGCGGGCCTGATCGGCGCGCGCGTGTTCGTGAATCAACATCGCTGGGCCAAGGAAATCGTCGCGGTCGTCAACGTCGATACGCGCGGCACTTCCGGTCCCAGCCTGATGTTCGAAACCGGCTCCGCCGATTATTCGATCGTGCAGCTCTACGCAAAGCACGCGAGCTTTCCGGCCACGAACGCATTCGCATATTTCGCGTACAAGCTTCTTCCCAACGACACCGACTTCACCGTGTTCAAAGCCGCCGGCTACCAGGGCGCTAACTTCGCTTTCATCGGCAACGTCACGCAATACCACACGCCGCTCGACAATTTTCAGAATTCCAGTCCCGCCAGCCTCCAGCACGATGGCGACAACGCGTTGCCCATGCTTCTCGCCCTTGCGAACGGCGACCTTTCCAATTTTCCTTCGCGCGAAGCGGCATACTTCGACATCTTTCAGCGCTGGACGGTCTACTGGCCGGCCTCGTGGACACTCACGATCTCCATCACCGCCACCTTATTTCTTCTCGTTGAGATCGGCTGGCTCATTTACCGCCAGCGCCTCTCGCCCTCGGCGTTGCTGTGGGGAATTTTCGCCTGGCTTGCCATCCTTGCCGTTACTGCGTTCAATGCGTTTGTTATCAATCGCGCATTGACGCGTGCCGGTGCGATGCAGGTGAACTGGGTTGCTCACCCTGTGGCGATTCAGGCGGTATTTTGGTTTCTAGCGCTGGCTGTTGTATCCACCGTAGCGTTTGCTTTTTGCCGCCACGCGGGATTTCTGAGTCTTTGGGCGGGTGTTTGGGTGGGCTGGGCGATCCTTTCGATCGCCTCAGCGGTTTACACGCAAGGCATCGCTTATTTATTTCCGCTGTGCCTGTGCGCCGCAGTCTTGTCGGCTATACCGCTCGTTTTCAGTCGCACGGAAACTTTCCGCCAGGGATTGGCGGCCGGACTTGTGCCGCTGATAGTCGCCACGGTGTGCGGTTTCGAGGTCGCGATTCTTCTCTACTCAGCGCTCGGCAATCGTCTCCTCATGGGGATCGCCGTGGTGGTCGCTCTTTTGCTCACGCCCTTCGCTCCCTTCTGCGCGGATCTGCTCGAAGTTCGCGGCCTTTCGCGCATCGCCTTGCAGACAGTCGCGATCATCGCCACGGTCCTGGCCGCGCTTGCATCCGTCGTGGTGCCCGCTTTTTCGGCGAAGTCGCCCGAACGCATCAACATCGATTTCTGGCAGGATGGCGACACGGGGAAATCGCTCTGGATCGTCAGGCCGGAATCGCACCGCCTGCCGGAACCGATTCAGCTGGCCACTCATTTCGCTCGCCAGGATGCCGGACCGTTTCCATGGAGCACCACCACGTCATTCGTCGCGGACGCACCCCACCAGGATCTCGCCCCGCCGACGTTTACAATTCTCGAATCATCCGAGGAGGGTTCAAGACGCGCCTATCGCACGCTGATGCGTTCCGAGCGCGGCGCACAAAATGTGATGGTTTTCTTTCCGCCCGATTCCGGCGTCGAATTGGTGCGCATGGAAGACGAACCGATTCCGCCCCAAACCGAACGCCTTCGAAGATATCTGAAGGGTTGGACCTTCTTGGATTGCCTGACGGTGCCTGCGAAAGGCGTGGAGCTGAGTTTTACGCTGCCGATTGGGAAACCGGTTGTTGTCTACACGCTCGACCAGTCGTACCTGCTGCCCCCCGAGGGCGGGTTCCTAGTTAAGTCGCGCCCGCTGACGGCCACCACTTCGGGCAACGGCGACATCTCGCTCGTCAGCCGTCGCGTGGAACTCAATCCATAGCCGCCGGCGCGAGACCGAAATGCGATCGGTCTCGCCACCGACCTCGCGCACCGTCCCGCTACGGCTGCGCCTTTACTTCTTGCAGCTTTCCTTCGACGTCCTGCACCACAACAAATCGCGCCTTTGCCGTGGACGTTCTCTGCTCCTGCGTTACTTTTGCCACCTCGACTACGGTGGGCTCGTGGGTGGCTACTTCCGCCTTCCCCATTTCTACAGCCTTGTCGTAATTCTGATAGGTAGACGGACGAAATGGGCCGTCGTTTGTCGCGCTCACATTCGGAGGGGGCACCCATGCTGGATGGTGCGTCACGCCGGCGATCGCCCCTCCGCCTCCGCCTCCGCCGCCAAAACCACCACCACCGCCACCGCCGGAGTTATTGGGGCCGACGCCGCCTCCGCCCGCCACACTATTGGTGCCACCGGTCCGTTGCGCCTGTGCGGTTCCCGCTCCGAAACAGAGAACAAAAACTGCCATCGCAATTAGCTGTTTCATCTGCGCCCCTTTTAGGGGGCTCCGCCGCCGGGGACGCCCGGCAAGCCCGCAATATCTCCTCGTATACTAAAACAACACAGCAGAGAGAAAATGGGCCGTCCGTACCGTGGGTACTAACAGAATTCCGCCGCAATTCCACTAGGACTAGGCAGAGCCTTTTTATTCCATCGGCCGAATGCGGGTGCTTCTTGAGGGCTCTACATCGTGCCAGAAACGTTCGACGCCAAAAACATAGCTCAGGGGCGCGACTCTTGCGGCGATTCCATTCCGCCACTGCTGTCCGGGGTAGTTCGGTAGCGAAGCAAATCCTCCAGGTCGCCAAGCTTGTCGCCGAGCAGATTCATCTTTCGCGCCAAGCCTTGAATTTCAGACTCCGCCCGCCGGTTCACATCGAAATCCAGTTCGCCGCGCAGACGGTCTTTCGTGTCCTGCCGGTTCTGGCTCATCATGATCACCGGCGCTTGAATGGCCGCGAGCATCGAAAGGAAGAGGTTCAGCAGGATGAACGGATAGGGATCCCACGCCCGATTGCGCAGGAAAATATTGATGCCGGAGTAGATGATGATCGCGGCCGCGAACATAATGATGAACGCCCACGACCCGCCAAAACCCGCCACCGCGTCCGCAATACGTTCGCCGAATGTGGTTTTCTCTTCGATCAGTACGTTCGGATTGCGGCTTGCGCGCAAACGCACAAGTTGTTGAGATGCGTGAAACTGCCGCCCCAGCACCGTGAGCATGTCCATTCCTGCGTGCGGCTTTCGCTGCAATAAAATCAGAATGTCGTTGCGGTCTACCTCGATCGCCACCGTGTCTTCGGTTGCCACGGCGTTGGTCTGGTGCGGGGTCTGTTCGAGCATCGAAGCAAATCCGAAAAATTCGCCGGCCGCGGGCTGATCGACGATCACTTCCTGATGGTCTTCATCGACCGTCGTCACCTGCACAGCGCCCGAGACGAGGATGTAGGCTCTGTCGCCGGGGTCGCCGATTTTGTAGACGCGCTGCCGCGGCGAGAATCGCCTGAGCTCCACCTGTCCGGCAAGGACAGCGGCTTCGTCGTCATCCAGCAACGCGAACAGCGGGACCTGCTTCAATGCCTCTGGCGTGCACGACATGGTTCACCTCTCGCACCTGAATTGAATTTCCGGCGCCCAATGCGCGAAAGCCTACCACGCCGCGCAGTTTTCGCAGTAGGGGCGAGGCTCGGCGCGTTACTCAGAAACCACTCGCGCGGCGCAATTGCTTGCCATGCGAAGCGTCAGCTAGAATGCTTGGTTCTGTGACCGCGCAAAATCATCTCGATATTCGCTTTCACGACACGCTCACCGACCGGCTCGAGCCTCTGCAGCCGGTCCACGAAGACGAAGTCCGCATCTACACCTGCGGGCCCACCGTCTACGATTTCGCTCACATCGGCAACTTCCGCACTTTCGTATTTCAGGACATCCTGCGCCGCTTCCTGCGCTCTGCCGGCTACCGCGTCCTGCAGGTGATGAACCTAACCGACGTTGACGACCGCATCATCGCCAACGCCGCGGCCGCCAAACTCACCCTCCGCGAGTACACCGAGAAATA
The DNA here is from genome assembly GCA_963736465.1 of uncultured Acidobacteriota bacterium. GTDB lineage: Bacteria > Acidobacteriota > Terriglobia > Acidiferrales > UBA7541 > Palsa-295. Next base: position 9,402 of record CAVTOS010000006.1, read on the forward strand.
CATCGAAGCCTTTCTCGAGGACATGCGCTCGCTCAACCTCGAAATGCCCGAAGAGCTTGTTCGCGCCACCGACCACATCGACGATATGGTCGCCCTCATCGAGCGCCTCTCGCAAAAAGGCTTCACCTATCCGAGCGACGGTTCCATCTACTACCGCATCGCAAAATTTCCCGATTACGGCAAGCTTTCGAAGATTGACGTCAGCGGAATGAAAGCCGGTGCCCGCGGCGATACTGACCGCTATGAAAAAGACGACGTTCGCGACTTCGCCCTCTGGAAGGCTCCCAAGCCGGGAGAATTTTTCTGGGAGACCGCTGTTGGCCCGGGCCGTCCCGGCTGGCACATCGAATGCGCCGCGATGTCCATGAAGTATCTCGGCGAGACGCTCGACATTCACACCGGCGGCATTGATCTCGCCTTCCCGCACCACGAGAACGAAATCGCCGAAAGCGAAGCCGCCACTGGAAAGCAGCTCGCCAAGCTCTGGCTACACGCCGAGCACCTGATCATCGAAGGCGAAAAGATGTCCAAGTCGCTCGGCAATTTCTATACGCTGCGCGATCTCTTCGCCAAGGGCTACAAGCCCTCGTCCATCCGCTTCCTTCTTCTTTCCGTTCCTTACAATCGCCAGCTGAATTTCACGATGGACGGACTGAAACAGGCGGAAAGCTCGGTCGAGCGCATGCGCAACTTCGTAGCTCGCCTGAAATCGGAAAAATTCGGCGCCGGTTCAAATCCAGAGATGCCCAAACGCGCCGCGGAAGCCGAAAAGGATTTTGCCGCAGCGCTGGCTGACGACCTCAACACGGCCGTCGCTCTCGCCGTTGTTTTCGATCTGATTCGCGACGTGAACACGGCCATGGATCGCGGCGAATTTCTTCAGCAGGATGCGCCTCGCCTGGTGGCGGCAATGGAAAAATTCGATGAAATTCTCGCCGTGCTCAATGACGACGATGCCGAGCGCCTTGCCAAACTCGGCTTCGGCTCGTCTAAACCGCGCATGGCGCCCGAAGAGATCGAAACACTCATCGAGGAACGCCAGGCGGCCAAGAAGCGCCGCGATTTCAAGCGCTCGGATGAAATTCGCAAACAACTCGCGGACTCTGGTATCATTGTCGAAGACGTAAAAGACGGCACCGTTCGCTGGAAGTATAAATAAATGAGTATCTTCAAAAAGCACGAGCTCTCGCTCCATAGCCAGCCGTCCCACGAACGCCCCAACCTCTACGGCGTAGATTAAGTCCCCTTCCTTTAATGGTTGTTCCCGGCATGCGCTGGCAGGAATCCGTGCGCGCGCCGAACAAAAATCCATTTTTGGAGGAAGCGATGCAAGCGATCGACACGAAAGCTGATTCAAAGATTTCCGCAAAATCAAATGGTGCCACGGCCAAGCTGCCGCATCTCGTTACCGAATTACCCGGACCCAAAGCAAAGCAGCTTGTCGAACGCGACGCCGCCGTTGTGTCGCCGTCCTACACGCGCGATTATCCGCTCGTCGCAAAGATCGGCCGCGGTGCAATGATCGAAGATGTTGACGGCAATACGTTCCTCGATTTCGCCGCCGGCATCGCCGTTTGCGCCACCGGCCATTGCCATCCCGAGGTGGTTGCCGCGATTCAAAAACAAGCTTCAGAACTGATCCACATGTCCGGCACGGATTTCTATTACCCGAATCTCGTCGAACTGGCCGAGAAGCTTGCCTCAATCGCGCCCGGCAAAACTCCGAAGCGTGTGTACTTCGGCAATTCCGGCGCCGAAGCGATCGAGGCGGCCATCAAGCTGGTGAAATACCACACCAAGCGCGATAAGCTCATCGCCTTCCATGGCGCTTTCCACGGTCGCACGATGGGCGCGCTCTCGCTGACGGCCAGCCGCTCGATTCAACGCAAAGGTTTCGGCACGCTTCTCTCCGGCGTCTTCCACATGCCTTTTCCAGACACCTATCGCGGCACGTATGGCATCCGGCCCGAGTCTGCCTCGGCGGATTGTTTGAGCTATCTCGAAAACGAACTGTTCCGTCGCCGCGTCGATCCCGAAGAAGTGGCCGGAATTTTCATCGAGCCGATTCAGGGAGAAGGCGGCTATCTGCCTGCACCCGCCGAATTTCTGCAGGGCCTTCAACGCATCTGCCGCAAGTACGGAATCATGTTTGTCGCCGATGAAGTGCAGTCCGGCATGGGCCGTACTGGCAAATGGTGGGCATCGGATCACGCAGGAATCGAACCGGACATCATTTGCACCGCGAAGGGAATTGCTTCCGGAATGCCGCTGAGCGCGATCATCGCTCGTGCGGATGTGATGAACTGGGTTCCCGGCGCGCACGCTTCCACGTTCGGCGGCAACCCGGTCTGCATCGCCGCTTCGATCGCCACTCTCGGCCTGCTCGAGCGGCAATACATGGCCAACGCCGCGCGCATGGGCGACTACATCATGAAGCGCACATCGGATTGGCGCGAGAAACATAAGATCGTCGGCCAGGTTCGCGGCAGGGGACTGATGATCGGCATCGAGTTCGTCCGCGACCAGAAGACCAAAGAAAAAGCTACCGACCTGCGCAACAAGCTGGTTCAAATGGCGTTTCACAAGGGTCTGCTGGTTCTAGGCTCGGGCGACACAACGTTGCGCCTCTGCCCGCCGCTTCTGATCGACGAAGCGCAGGCTGACTTCGCGCTAGACACGCTCGAAGCCTGCATCAACGAACTCGAGCGCGGCCTGTAGCCAACGGAAAGAAAAGAGCCGGCGAGACGCCGGCGTTACGGAAGTGCACCCTTGGTGCTAGATAGCTGCGAAGTCTGGGACGCTCTTGCTTCTTAACAAATAGATGCAGAAGCCGAGACAGATCTCCACGCATCTTGATGGCAAAGCTGCCATTCCGTAACGCCGGCGTCTCGCCGGCTCTTTTTCCGCGCGCCGCGTTCAAATTCGGCTACGCGCGAATTCGCGCCCAGGTGTAAAGTGGCACAGGCACTCTTGCCTGTGCGCAGTTGCCAGTGCACCAAGCTCAATTCAAGTACAACCATGGAATCGGATGTTAGCCCGTCTCATCTTCGCCGCCGTCAATTTCGCCGCGCGCAATGGTTTAACCGAATCGCGTCACGAATCAAGCTCAACCACTAAAGAACTGGCCCGCACCACCGGCGTCCGCGGCGAAACCTTCGCCTACTGGTATCTCCGCCGCCAAGGCTACACGCTCGTCGCCCGCAACTACACCGTGCCCGGAATCAAAGGTGAAATCGATCTCATCGGCTACGACGGCCGCGCCCTGGCTTTCGTAGAAGTAAAAACTCGCTCGACAGCCCACCAACACTCCACCCCTGAAGATGCCGTCAATGCCGACAAGCGCCGCAACCTCGCCCGCATGGCCCGCCAATTCCTTCGCTCGCGCCGCATCGATTCCGCCAGCTGCCGTTTCGACGTGCTGGCGATCGAATCCCATGCCGGGAAAAAGCCAGTCGTTCGCCTTCACAAATCGGCTTTTGGCATGGCGGCCGAGTTGCCACACCAGCACCGCTGACTCCGGGGCACTCCACCACGCGCGAAAATGGCACACGATTTGCTATAACCTCGCTTGGCCCTTAATATCGCGTAGTAAAATAGCCGCAACTTGGCAGAAACATTGGCCTCGGTCCGCTTCGAGGCAAAAATCTGGACGAGGAGGGAAGTTTGCCGGAGCTTCGCAGGGATCCCATCACCGGGCGCTGGGTCATTATTTCCACCGAGCGTGGAAAGCGGCCCCTCGATTTCGTTCGCGAAAGCGTTCAAATCAAGGGAACTCCCGCGTGCCCGTTCTGCCCCGGCAACGAAGGCAAGACGCCTCCCGAAATTCTTGCCTACGGCCGCAACGGCACAGGAAAGGATACGGCGGGCTGGTCGCTTCGAGTCGTGCCCAATAAGTTTCCGGCTCTGGGAATTGAAGGTGGACTGGATCGCGAAGGCGAAGGCCTCTTCGATCGCATGAATGGCGTCGGCGCGCATGAAGTGATCGTCGAAACTCCGGACCACATGAAGACGCTCGCGAACCTGGGCGAGAAAGCAGTGGAGGAAGTTTTCTGGGCTTACCGCGACCGCATGCTCGATCTGAAAAACGACCGCCGCTTTCGCTACATTCTGCTTTTCAAGAATCACGGCGAGCCGGCCGGCGCTACGCTCGAACACACCCATTCGCAATTGATCGCGCTGCCGATCGTTCCGAAGCGCGTCCGCGAAGAGGTGGACAGCGCCAAGCACTACTACGACGAAAAGGAGCGCTGCATTTTCTGCGACATGATTCGCCAGGAAGTGGAAACTACCACACGCGTCATCATCGAGAACGACTACTTCATCGCGCTCGCGCCCTACGCGCCGCGTTTCCCGTTTGAAACCTGGATTCTTCCGCGCCGCCACAGCAGCGCATTTGAAAATATGCCTACGCCCTACTACGGCAGCCTCGCCAAAATTCTGCGCGACTTTCTTTCGCGCCTCGATAGCGTGCTCGCCTTCCCGTCTTACAACTACGTGATCCACACCTCGCCCATTGGCGAAGAAATCAACGACCACTACCACTGGCACATCGAAATGATGCCCAAGCTCACGAAGGTCGCAGGCTTCGAATGGGGCACCGGCTTCTACATCAATCCAACGCCGCCCGAAGAAGCTGCCCGCTTCCTCCGCGAAGCGAAGTGACGTTCCTCAGTAGCACAGGCATTCCTGCCTGTGCCCCAGTAGCGCGCGGCACGTCCTCGCCACACCTGCAATCAATGCGCTTGCGTTCTTCTTTTTTTCCGGTTGGTCTACAAAAAAAGCGCCCGCAAAGAACAATCCTTCGCGGGCGCTGAGATGAATTACCGTTTGTTATGCGTTGTTACGTCTGCGCCTCTGCACTATCCCGCACCATCGGCGCCGGTATCGGCTCCGGCGCAGGACTCGCAGTTGGCGTAGTACCGCCATCGCGACCCGCACCCGGATCGCTCGAAGCCGTGCCCGTGCCATTCGGCTGCGGCGCAGGAACTGAATCCGGCGCCGGCCCATTGCGAGATGGCTTCAGCGTGAACGTAACGCCGCGCTTCGCGTTCTCATCCACGGTGCGCTGCAAGTCCACCTCGTCCATGTCCACGACGCTCTCCGTGCTGTAGCTCGTCAAGTAATGGAGCTTCCCGTCCGCGAGCCAGTAGTCGCTCGCCGTGTACATCGTGCCGTCCTTCAGATAAACCAGCACTGTCGGCGTCGTAGTGGCCACGTTTCCCGTGTCCGGATTTGTGTTCGGACTTCCTTGCGGCTCCGCATCGAGAGACCCGCCGAACGACGGCCGCTGGAAATAATCATCCGAAGGCGCCGCGTTGTTCGACGAATCGTCGTTGTAGTTGCCGCTGTCCGAATCCGTGCCCGAGTACGGCGGAGGATACGTCACGTTGTAATTGGGATAGTAGGGATACGCGTACGGGTAGCCCCATGCATACGATGGACCCCAGAGTCCCCAGCCAGGTCCCCACCAGGGATTCCACCATCCGCCCCAGCCCCAACCCCAGCCGAAGCCCCAGCCCCAGCCGCCGCCCCAGCCGCAGCAGCCGCCGCGCCAGCCCCAGCCGCCATGCCAGCCGTTGTTCCAGCCGCCATGCCAACCGTTTCCGTGCCAGCCCGATCCGCTCCACGACCCGTTGCGCGAGCCGCTAAACGTCGTGTTGTGGAAGCTGTTGCCGTGGAACGCGCCGCTGTTTGACGTGCTGCGCATTCCTGTTGTTGAGCTATGAAAGCCGCTGCTGGAACTAGATCCACGGCTGCCGCTAAATGACGACGAGCCAAGCGTGTGACCCGAGCCGATGTGTCCGGTGTATCCGCGAGTGCCGCTCACGGTTCGCGAAGTGCCGCCGAAGGAAGATCCGCTCGAGCCAGATCGCGAACTGCCCGTCATCGAAGCGCTCGACCCGAAATGCGAACCGGAAGTCGAGGAGCTGCCGAAGTGCGAGCCTTCAATGTTCGACAGTCCGCGATTCGGCGAAATTGAGTTGCGCGTCGAGGATCCCAGCATGTTGCTACGTCCGGAAGTCGCCGACCCGCTGTTGAAGTTTCCCGCGCGCGAGTTCGACGCTACAGAAGGCGAATTCGATCCTCGCGACGCACCTGCTGCGCCTGAGGCACCCGAATTACCCGCGAACGAACGAGCAGTCGACCCACCCGCGGCTGACGAATTACCTGAATTCGCGCCCGCGTGTGTGCCAGCCGTGTTTCCGGTGTTAGGACCGCGCGCGCTTCCGGTATTGCCCGCGCCCGAGTTACCCGCAAATGAATGCCAGTTGCCGTCAGCATTCGCCCGTGTCGCTCCGCGTCCGGCCGGCCAGCCCGACGAGCGCGCGTTCAAAGAATTCGAACGCCCCGCACTCGATGCCGCACCGCCGTTCCGCGCGTTCGTCGACGAATTGCCGCCCGTGCGGCCGCTGTTCATTCCATTCGAACGCGCTCCGCCAAAGGCGCCGGATGATCGTCCACCGCCGTAGCCGCCGTACGAACGCGAGCCGCCGCCGTACACGCTGCCGCCGCGCCCATAGGAACCCATGCTGCGAGCAGAGTTACCCGGCGCGCCGCCGCGGTACGCACCACCGCCTCCGCCGCGATACGCTCCGCCGCCTCCGCCGCGATACGCTCCGCCGCCTCCACCGTGATAACTTCCCCCCCCACCGCCGCCACCGTGGAAGCCGCCTCCGCCTCCACCTCCATGGGAACCACCACCGCCGCCTCCGTGCCCGCCTCCGCCACGCTGCGCGAATGCGGGATTCGGAACACATGCCAACGCCACCAATGCGATAAATGCAAATATGAATTTAAGATAGGTGGAACGCCTCATATATGTCCTCCACCGGATGACTGGGAGCCGGGACAGCTCCGCTCGATACCGGTGATTTTACACCTAATTAGATTGCCCGCACATCATTATGGTTGCAGTTTTCAACTCCATGTATCAATGATCGTTACCATCCCTTCGATCCGGGCCGCGAACCCCGCGAAACCGCCGCGGAATACACCCCGTCGCAACACTTAACACCGCGTCGCCAATTTAGTTGCGCGACAAATATCGCGATTCGGTGTTTTTCATCTCGGTGTTTTTATATCGTTGATGCCGCAGAAGGGAAGGCCATGATATAATTGAATTGCCGACCCCCGCCCTCACGGCAAAACTCCAACTAGCGTACATACGCAAAAGGAAGCCCTGTGGATCGCAACTACGACCTCTTCGAAATCCTTCCCGACGGCTCGCCCATCTGGAAGTGCGCCGTCGCCGGCCACGAGAACGCCGTGCAGCAACTTCGCGAATTAGCCCGGCACACCAGCAACGAACTCCGCATCATGCACCTCTCATCCAACACAATCATCGCGGTCCTCAACGCCCCTGCCCAGCGCATCGATCCGGCCTTTTCCACCCAGCCGCCAAAAAGCACCTGAAATTTTCCGCCTCCCAGCGCGTATTATTTCGCAGCAACCTGGAATTATTCAGCATAGCTCACGTCCGTCCCGGCCGCCTCACGGTCCGGATGACCTGAGGCCGGTTGCCTTGTCTTTTGTACCGCTGGCCCGGCCGGCGTTTTTGAATTTTCTCTTGTAGCGCCGGCTCGTCCTGAGGAACGAAGGGCATCTTGCCGGCTCTTTTGAATTTGCTTCTTCGCCTGTCATTCTGAGCGAAGCGAAGAATCTCAACTGTCACGTCGGCGCCGCGCAGCGATCACCACGCGCCCGCCGCATCGCCCGAGGCCAACGAAAAATGCCCTTCGCCGCCAGCGACTTCGAATTCAAAAATCGCTTCTGGATCATCGGCGGCGTCATCTTCCTCGCCTTCGGCTGCTACAACCTCGACCACACCAACATCGCCTTCGCCCTCACCCAGAAAATCCTAGGCCTCGGCGCCAACTCGGATTCGCCCGTCTTCGACCGCTACCAGCTCGCCATCGTCACCGTCGGCTCGCTCTTCGTTTACCTCGCCGCGCTGCTGCGCTCCTGGGCCGAATCCTACCTCCACAGCTCCGTTGTTCACGACGCAGCCATCCACTCCGACCAGCTCGTCGCTGAAGGCCCCTACCGCCACGTCCGCAATCCGCTCTATCTCGGCAACGACCTGCTCGCCATTGGCCTAGGCACCCTCGCCAGCCGGCTCGGCTTCATCGTCATGGTCGTCGGCATGTTCATTTTCACGTGCCGGCTTATCCTCCGCGAAGAAGCCGGCCTGCTCGCCACACAAGGTGAAAGCTACCGCCGCTATTTCAACGCCGTCCCCCGCCTCTGGCCCTCGCTCCGCCCCCGCATCCCCTCCGGAGGCGCCAAGCCCAACTGGCGCGACGGCTTCACCGGCGACGGCTTCACCGGCGAAATCTTCATGTGGAGCATAGCCATAGGCATGACGGCCTTCGTCGTAACGCAGCGCATCTGGATGTTTTGGCTGGGGATGGGCGTAGGCTTCGCCATCTACTTCCTCCAAGCCTACCTCCGCAAGCGTCCAGCAACTCCATAACTGGCTTGTCATCCCGCTTGCCCTGACGAAGGAAGGGAGCGCAGAGAGGGATCTGCATTTGCCGTTTGCCTTCGTACCGCTGGCCTCCGGCCGGCGTTTTTGAACTCCGCGTCCGCATTTTTTCTCCGCACCGCAGGCGCTGTCCGGATTTGGACATTGGCTGCCGAAAACGACCATCCCCTGTGACGCAGTTGGTGGTAAGTGATTTACAATGTGGGTCTTTCCGTTGGCACGCGTGGTGCAGATACGACGAAGGAAAATTTCTCGGGCGATTTGTCGAATTCCGGTTCGGCCGTTCGTCTATATACTGAAGGCAGGGCACCGGCCCTCCGAAGGTAGTTGCAGGAGAAGAAAAACCATGACGCCGAGGGGACAAGAAACATGTCATTTTTCCGCGATCTAAGAGTTGCACTCCACTCCCTCCGCCGCACGCCAGGGTTCGCTGTCATCGTGGTCCTCACCCTGGCCCTCGGCATCGGAGCCAACGCCGCCATCTTCACTCTCGTTCGCGGCGTCCTGCTCAAGCCTCTCGTCAACCGTGACGAGAACCGCCTCGTCTACATCCGCCAGAGCGCGCCTGGCCTGCGCGACGAAAACACCACCTTTTCCGTCCCCGAAATCAAGGACATCGAGTCCAGCGTTCACTCCGTCCAACAGTTCGGCGATTTCTCGGAAATCGGCTTTACGATGATCGGCCTCGGCGAGCCCCGCGAAATTCAGGGAGGCGTGGTAAGCGGCACCTACTTCGACGTGATGGGCCTCCACCCTGTTCTCGGTCGTCTGATCGGTCCGCAGGACGATGGTCCTAACGCCCCCGGTGTCGTCGTTCTCACCTACCGTTTCTGGTCGACCGTCCTCAAACAAGATCCCAACGTGCTTGGGAAAACGGTTCGCCTCGGCAGCATTGGAGACCGCACCGGCACGGTGATTGGCGTCCTCGAACCCTCCACCCCTTATCCGGCCGATACCGACATCATTGCCAATATCGTCACCAGCCCGCATCACATGTCTGCCACGATGGTTACGGGCCGTGTCCACCGTATGACCGAACTCTTCGGCAAGCTTGCTCCCGGCGCCACTCTCGATCAGGCGCGTAGCGAGCTGCGCACCGCCTACGCCTCCATGATGAAGGACCACCCCGAGGCCTATCCTGCCAGCGCTCAGTTCACCATCAGCACCAAAATGCTTCGCGACCAGATCACCTCGGGCGCGCGCACAGTCCTGCTTGTCCTCCTCGCTGCCTCGGGTCTTATCTTCATCATCGCCTGCTGCAATGTGGCCAACCTGATTCTTGCGCGCACCGTCCGCCGCGAAGGTGAACTCTCGATTCGCGCGGCCCTCGGCGCCAGCTCTGGCGCGCTGCGTCGCATGCTCTTAGCCGAGAGCCTCATTCTCTGCGGCGCTGGCGCGGCAATCGGCGTGATCATCGCGCAGCCGCTCGTCTCCATCCTCGCTCGCTACGCTTCGCGTTTCTCGGTTCGCGCGGTGGATCTGAAGGTTGATTCCAGCTTGCTCTTGGTCGGAGCGGGGCTCGCCATCCTCGCCGCCGTGATTCTGGCCTTCGTCCCGCGTCTGCCTTCCGCTGATAAGGCTAACGGCCTCAACGTATCGAGCGGCAGCGTCCGCATGACCAGCAGCACCAGCCGCCGCCAGCGCGCCTTCGCCATCACTCAAATCGCCGCCTCGTTCGTGCTTCTCGCGGGCGCTGCTGCTCTGATCACCACTCTTCTCGCTCTGCAAGCCACCCGCACTGGTTTCGAGACGCAGCGCGTCCTCGCCATTGATGTCCCCGCGATGACCTACGGTAAAACGCCGCGGCAAGTCATCGATTTCTATAAGGAATCCATCCGTCAGGTTGACGCCCTTCCGGGTGTCACGGGCACTGCCTTCGCTGAGACGGCCCCCTGGCGCGACGCGCAGAATTTTGGTCCGGGCCTTCAATATTCTGGCGACGGTCACACGCACACCGCCGAAGATCCTCGCGCCATGATTCGCACCATCTCGCCGGGCTTTTTTGCCGCTCTCGGCGTTCCCATACTGGAAGGGCGCGATTTCAACGACCTCGACGACGGGAAGAGCGAGCCCGTCGTGATCATCAGCAAGACTCTGGCTGAGCGCATGTGGCCCGGTCAAAGTGCTGTTGGACGGCATGTCTACTGGACCGATCCCGTTCTTGAATTCCTTCCCGGTGACGATGCCGAAAAGGCACGCGTGAAAGCGCCGCACCGCATCATCGGCGTTGCAGGCGACGTGGACGACATCCACGTCGTGCCTGAACCGACACCTTCCGTCTACGACACGTTTGCCGACGGTGGAGGACTGTATGGAGGCCATCTCTTCATCCACACGACGGCGAATCCCTACTCGCTGGTTACGCCTGTCACCCGCATCATTCGCGATATGTCCGTGGATCAGCCCGTTGAGCATGCGGCCACCCTCGAAGACATTCGCGCGAAAGTTCTCGCGCCCGATCGCTTGAATTCGCTCGTCTTTGGAGTTTTTGCGATTGTAGCGCTGGCGATTGCCGTCGTCGGAGTCGCCGGTGTGCTGGCCTTTTCCGTCAGCGCGCGTACGCGCGAGTTTGGAATCCGGCTCGCCCTCGGCTCTCAGCCGGAAAATATTCTGCGTGCCGTCGTTAGCGAAGGCGCCATCATGGCCGCCGCAGGTGTGCTTGCCGGTGCCGCGTTCGGCTTCATCGTGGCTCGTGTTGCCAGCAGCTATTTCGGCGACCTACAAATGCCCGGCGCATTGCCCGTGATCGTCTCGGCCTTCGTGCTACTTGCCGCCGCGGTGATCGCGTCGATCCTGCCCGCCTCGCGCGCCGCCCGCGTCGACATCATCCAAGCCCTCCGCTCAGAGTAGCGCCCCGGAATGACGGGTGCTTTTCTTGGCGAAGAGAATTTTGGCGCTTCCTAACGCTAGGCGGGCGCCGGCTTCGTCATCGATTCTCCGAGCGTGGCTTTACAAATGCCCGCGACTCGTGGTGAGTACGGCTCTACTTGACAATGGGCTGCCCTCGGTGAGGGCAAAACCATCATCAACTCGATGCAGCTGTGAACATCTCCTCAATTGAGGGGATCAACTGAAGTTGTATGCCTCTCCGTTCGGTGGGAACATTAAGGATCTTTGCGATACCCTCAGCGGGCAGATTTCCGAGTTCTTTGGGTTCTATCTTATGGAGCCCGCCTCCATATGTGCGTCCTTCGCTCGATACAGCCGTTGAAGAAACTCCGTTTAACCACGTCCAGATTTTACGTGCCAACTCTGGTTTTCTGCGCAAGGCTTCAGCTACATCTGGCTTAGGGTAGAGAAGCAGATATACGTTCGCTGCAGTCGCTTTAGAGTGGTTCAAAATAAAGCGGAATGGGCGATCGTCCTTTGTTCTTCTGCGACCCATGTAGGTGCATAAAATGAGGGGGGCGGGACGATTTTCCTGTGCGTACCAAGGCGATCGGGACCGACAGAGATACCCTCCGCCAACGGTTCGTTCGGCCGTTTTTAGATATCGCCAAAGAGTAGGATATGATCTTCGAAGTTCGGCTTCTTGTAGATGACAATCCAGCAAAAAATTTTGTTGCAGCAAGCTCGGGTTGCCGTCTCGGCCGACCGGGATTTCGTCACCAGCGAGATAGCGCGGACTTGGTAGGATCGGGCGAAAAAACTTCATTGGAAGTTCATGTCTCCTGATCCGATCTCTCGTAAGAATAAAGAACTTATTGTGTCCCGTAGCGAGTCCCCGCTTGATCACAAAGAAATCAGCGAGGGTGACGCGATTACTTGGTCGTTGAGGTACCTGAATATGACATCCATTCCATTTGCTGTTTACGTCGAGGGCTGAACGCGGGACGACAACGGTCTCGTTAGGTTCCACCAAACTACCGCCAAACGTGAAACCAACGGAGTGCTCTGGCGCAGGAGCGGATTTTCGGAAACAAACTATACATGAAGAGACCAATGCATCTCCAAACTGTACATCTTTGGGCGAAAAGCGGTGTATACGCATCAGAGAGACTTTGGTGAGCAGATAGTGCTTGATGGCTACTCCGTAGTTGACGTCCATGAACTCGCTGGGCACGAGCCAGATGCCTACTCCGCCATCACTCATCCAAGAGTTTGCAAGCAAGAGAAAATAGCAGTAGAGGCCGGCTAGCCCGCTGATTGGCATGCCGGCGATTTTACGGGCCACCTGTTGAAGTCTCGATTTCTCGGCTTTGTCTAGATGATGGTGACGCACGTACGGTGGATTGCACACCACCAGATTGAAGGCATGTTCGCTTTTGGGTGGTGCTGCTTTCGTAAAATCGGCAAAGCGAATAGCGATGTCTTTTTTTCGCCAGAGTTTTCGCGATGGAATCCCGTAATGACGATCAATTTCGAATCCCATAGCTACAGAAATGCTCCGTGGGTCCATACATCTGAGGAGAGCCGAGTAAAAGGCACCAGTGCCGAAAGCGGGATCTAAGAATCGGACCTGTTCACCGGGAGACAGCAGGCTCTTCGAGAGTTCTAGTATCTCGAGTGCGAGCTTAGGAGGTGTCGCGAACTGGCCGAGGCGATTTCTCTCGCTTCTAGTCTTTTGGCCATCACACTCTTGCTGAACGATCGCTCTTTGAGCCTCATGCTGAGTGCCGTATGTCGCCTTCACAACCCAAACTCCGCCAAATCATTAATTCGGTGTTTCCAAACCCAATCGATTCCCTCAGCCGCTTCATAGGCTAGGTATCCGACATCAAAGTAGCCGCAGAGAAATAGAATGTAGCGGGTCCGTTTGCCAAGAGTTGTCACCAGTTGTTTCATCTTCGTCGCTTCTTCCTTGCGACGTTTGTTTACGTTTGTAAAGTCGCCGGCGGATTTTGCCTCGATTAGCAACGGGAGGTTCCCTTTTCGGGCCCTTTTCGGTAGAACCACAGCATCGATCGGAATGTTGATCGGTTCTTCAATCCTCTCAACTTTGACGGGAATGTTCATCCTAAACCCGAAAGTTCCTGGTTGCATCGCGTCAAATCGGACTCGTTTGCCTCCAGATACTGGAGTATATCCTCGCCGCTTGAGCCACCTCACGATCACCGATAGTTGTTTTCTTCCTGGGCATTCCGGACGATTGGGTCCGCCTTCGCACTACAGAGTCTATCGGCGATGATTGTCGCAGCTCTCTGTGCCTCGGCGAGGCTAGGTTCCCTCCGTTCTGTCAACCAAGGGAAAATATCGTTGTCGATGAGCCGCCGCAAGGTCGCGGACAATCTAGATATGTCCTCACGAACGAGTGCGGCGCTCATCCTGGTAGGAAAATTTCCACCCTCCATACAGTTTACAATTCCTTTCGATGCACCCGATAATCCAATCAGTCGGTCCCGCGCCAGAGGCGGGCAAGTCGCCATACGAAGCGTTGGAAGAATTTCTGGATGTTCCTTGAGCAATTCCGGGCCCAGCCTCAATAAATTATCCGAACAGGCGAGGGCGGTTTCAACTTGTCGAATTACACCAGAGCGGACTTGCTGATATGTTTGTGGAGCGAACTTGAGGTACCAAGAGTTGAAAAGATCGACAGATTTTTTAATGTCTGCTTTCCATCGCTCGCGTTTGTCTCGGTTAACTGCCAAACTTGCAACTCTCTTTAAAGTGATGTGGCTAGATATGAGCCGTTCCGGCACACTTCGACGATGAGTGTAACAAGACTAGGCCCCTTTGAACACACAGGGGCGCATTCATTACGGGACAGTGGTTCCCCAAAGCGGAATCCGCGAGAGTCGCTGAGCGAAGAAATCTCTTCGATTAAACTGGTCCCTGACGTGTTCGAGCTGCCAGTTCAGAACGCGCTTGAACAGCAGATTGACCTTCAATAGTTTCCTAGCAGAGGCCGGAATCAAGGACGTAGCAGAATTCGGTCTCTGTAGGTTCGTGTTTTCGTTCGATGCAAGTCTGCCATTTCGCCTACGATATAGCATCTGGTTGCATCATCGCTCGGATCACAATCCGCTTTCCCACAGCTCCGCATATTCATACTGCTATCCAACGGCCCCAATCCGTGCTACCATTGCATGTTTTTATATGCTGACGAACATGACACTATCGGCCGCGGCTTCGGCTAGCCGGAGAAACGAAACCGCCGCGCCCACAGTTTTAATCTACGGTAGCGCGATTAAAACTCCCGCTAACTCACTCGGATTCAGCAACATGCAATTTTCTAATAGGCGGCAAACGGGGGGTCTAACAATCACGCCGCCCAGCCTTTCCGCGAAGAATCCTTCCGTGGCGGACCACTTCCGCTCATCACTCGTCACACATCACTCGCCACTGCTCTCATTTGGCTTTTCGCCCCGCCGGGTGCTACTTTGTTTGCGCCAGCCGAACGAGCCAAACATCGCCGAGAGCAACAAATGATACCTGCGAGAATCGAATAACATGCAGATGAGAATGAACTCGAAGCCGATCGCGCCCGCTGCGCTGCTGCTCGGTCTCGCTCTATTCTGCGCGCCGCAAGCTGGCCTTTCCGCGCGCGACCGCTTCGTCCCGCCTGACATCACTTCGGCGAGTGAGATTCCGTTTCCCGTCGAAGTTGTGGCCTCCGGCCTCGTGACGCTTGGGCTCAATATCAGCGTCACAGGACAGCCGCCCGATGTGCAAGTGCTGCGCGACATTCCCGGACTCACGTCGCTGACTTCTTCGATTGTGAAGACCTGGAGTTACACGCCCGGCAAACTCGACGGCAATCCATCTCCGTCAACGATCACCGTCGAAGTGGTGTTCAACCCGGGAGATTCCCTCAATCAGAGTATGAAGATAGCGCCTGTCGCGCCCACGCCGCCGCCGTTTCCAGCCGGTTATCTTCCGCCGGAGGTTTCGGTCGGATCGTTCGCACTGTATCAGCCGAATAGCGTTGGGGTAGGCACGGTGGTTCTCGACGTCACTATCGACAAATACGGCGCCGTGAAAAAAACTGACGTGATTCGCGACGTGCCCTCGCTCACGCCGGAAGCAATCGCCGCGGTCAAGCGCTGGACCATCAATCCGGCTAAGTTCAACGGTAAAGCGATCATTTCGAAGTTGGTCGTCGCGTTCGTGTTTCGCTCGCCGACGATGACCACGCGATGATATTCAAGGATACTAGAAAATGGCGACGTCTAAAATGGCGCAAGCGGTTCGAGAGGAGCGACGATGACCTGGGGAAAACGGCGAGCGCTCGTAATCGGATTTCTGATTTTGTTTTTCATCATCGTCATTTGGGCGGCTTCGAAGCCGGCGCGGTTGCCGTCGAATGCGGTGCTGGTGATCGACGCGGACGGCGAGATTAACGAACAGCGCGCGCCCGATTTCTTCGCCGACCTCACCGGCGGCACGCCCGTGCTCCACGATTATCTCGACGCGATTGACGCCGCCCGTGGCGATTCGCACATTCGCGGCCTGGTAGTGCGCGTCGCTCCGCTCGCCACCGGCTGGGCCAAACTCGAAGAGATTCGCGCTCACCTGATTGAATTTCGCAAGAGCGGCAAGCCCAGCATCTGCTATCTCGGCTACGACGGCGTCGCTAACCCCGAATATTATCTGGCGAGCGCGTGCCAGCAGGTTTGGGTGGTGCCGCAATCGTCCGTGATCGTTCACGGAATGATGGCGCAGGCGCTTTTCATGCGCGGCACGCTCGACAAACTGAAGATCGTGCCGGAGTACTACCACATCGCCGAATTCAAGACCGCCGGAAATATTTTTACTGAGAAAAAATTCACGCCGGCGCACAAGGAAGAAGTGGAAGGACTGCTGAACGGCTTCTACAACCAGTATTTGACGGATGCGTCTGCCGCGCGCGGTATCGAACGCGCGAAATTCGAAGAGCTTGTAAAGCAGGGGCCTTTTTCGGCGAAAGCGGCGCTGGATGCGAAGCTGGCTGACAAACTCGCCTACTGGGATCAGGTGCAGGATTATTTTAAAGCGCAGGAGGGCAATTGGAATCCGGTGCCGCTGGTGCGGTACCGCAATTATTTGAAGTCGAGTGGTAGCGCCTTCGGGGGCGATCGCATCGCCGTGATTCACGCCACCGGCCTGATTCTCTCCGGCGAATCGCACGAATCGCCCACGCAGGGATCATCATGGGCGGCGACACGGTGGCGGCTGATGTAGGGCGCGCGCGCAAGGATTCGAGCATCAAGGCGATTGTGCTGCGCGTGAATTCGGCGGCGGCTCGGTGGTGGCCAGCGAAGTGATTCGCCGCGAAGTGGAGCTGGCGCACGACGTGAAGCCGGTGGTGATCCACCATGCGGACGTGGCGGCTTCGGGCGGCTACTGGATCGCGGCGCCCGCAAATAAAATCGTGGCCGACCCGAACACGATCACCGGCTCAATCGGCGTGATCATCGGCAAATTCAATGTGTCGGGCCTTTACAACATGCTGGGCCTGAGCACCGATTCGGTGATGACCAGCGACAACGCGACGCTTTTTTCATTGCAGCAGAATTTCACGCCGGCGCAGCGTGCGTGGGTGAAGTCGCTGATCCTTGACCAATTCTTGGTCGCCAGGGCCGCGGGATGACGGTGGACACCGTAAACAAAATCGGCGAAGGCCACGAGTGGACCCGCGCCCAGGCGAAAGAGCTGCGGGCTGGTGGATGAATCTGGAAGTTTTCGACACGGCCATTCGCCTCGCCAAGCAGCTCGCGCATATTCCCGCCGGCGAGCGCGTGAACATCGTGCGTTTCCCGGAAGAAAAATCATTCTTGGAGCAGCTCTTCGAGCGCGAGCGTGAGATGACAAGCGGCGAAGCAGCAATCGAAGCCGAAGCGAGCAGCTCGGAGTATGGCCTGCCCGCGGCTGATGCGAAAACGGTGGACGCCGTCGTGCGCCGCATCATCGGCCGCATGGACATCGTCCAAGCCCGCATAGCCTACGAGCTGCACATTAATTAAGCGAAGGCGCGGGTGGCCACGACGACGTTTTTCTCGTCGTGGCTTCTCTCGTTTTCAAAGGCGACGCGCGAAGCCGGCTGTGCGGTTATGACTTTCGCCGTGGGCGAAACGCTTCGCGGCTGAAACCGCACGCGACTTTCGCTATACTAGCTAGCTCGAGGGCGCGGTACCCAAGTGGTAAGGGAGAGGTCTGCAAAACCTTTATACGTGGGTTCGATTCCCACCCGCGCCT
>CAVTOS010000007.1:0-129204 GCA_963736465.1 uncultured Acidobacteriota bacterium
AAAGTGGGCGCCTTTTATATTGCGTGCGAAAAGAATTTATCAACATCTGTCCACTGACCCGCCAAGACCGGATCTAACGCTTTCCAACCCAGGTAGCCTTCGCGGAAAGCTATGCCGCCGCCGTCAAACATACTGTAGTCACGGTGGAGAAAGCGATGGACAGGATGAAGAGGTATCTCCAACTCACAACTGTGAAGGTGGCACAACGAACGCACGAAGGAATGCTTTGCGCGGGTGAAGCTGCGCAAAAGGAAGCGCTGACGCGCGATGGTCACCCCGGCCTTACGGCCGGGGCTAACTTGTGCCGCGCCTACGGCGCTGGATCGAGAGGGATTCAATTGAGCGACCTGGTTTTTAGTACGCTTTGTTCTTAAACCGCTTTGTTTTTGAAACGCCTTCGAGGAGTGCGCGCCGGTGAGTATTCTGGCGTCGGTCTGCTGAAATACGACGGGCCAATTTGGGCGCAAATAACGGATAGCGGGAGGGGGCGGGCGGAGTCTAAGTTCGGGTGGTGAGCATCGAGAATAGTGACGGCGTCGGGAATGTTTGCGGCGCTTTGGAGCAGCCGGATGCACCCGCTCGATAATCCGATATTCAATGCGCTGGGGACTTGCCAGGCGAAATTTGCTGAGACTTATGGCGTGTTGCGGCGGTTTCCGCTGGAGGTGACGCCGCTGGGTGGGTTTCCCGAGCCGAATGCGGAAGGATTCGCGGCGGTGCGCGGGTTGCTTGCGGCGGGCGGCGGGTTGGGTTTGTTTCTTCCGCGGCGGATGGACGCGCCTGAGGGGCTTGAGATTGTGCTCGACGGCGATTTGTTGCAGATGATTCTGGAGGACGATGCGCGGCTTGAGCCTACTCGAAAATCCTACGACTTCATCGAACTTCGGGAGGCGGATGTGGGGGAGATGGTCGAGCTGGCTACTTTGACGAAGCCTGGGCCGTTTGATACGCGGACGCGGGAGATGGGGACTTATCTAGGGATACGCGTGGACGGAAAGCTTGTCGCTATGGCTGGCGAACGGCTCAAGCTTCCCGGTTATACAGAGATTAGCGCCGTGTGCACGCATCCTGAGTATTTGGGGCATGGGTATGCGGGTTTTCTGATGACGATTCTGGCGGAGCGGATTCGGGGGCGGGGCGAAACTCCTATTCTTCATGTGCGGGCGGAGAACGCGAGGGCTGTGCAGCTTTATGAGCGGTTGGGATTCAAGCGGCGGCTGCTCTCTTCTTTCGCGGTGTTTCGGGCGGCTGCGGTTGGTGGCGGGGCTGAGGCTCGGCGCTGAAGCGCGTGATTTGGAGGGGGATCCTTCGGGGCGCTGACGAAGAACCTAAAAGCAGATCCCTCGCTGCGCTCGGGATGACAACTGGAAGGCAAAGGCGCCGGCCGGAGGCCAGCGGTACAAACGGCCAAACCCAGACACAGAACAAAAGGGCCGTCTGCGGTAGTTCCATTGCGTTAAACATTTCGCGATTCACGCTTTACAGGCTTTGCTGCGCGTGTTAACTTTTGTTCCCGTAACCGCCGATCCGAAGCGCCAGGCGGCAGGGCCATTCATACCGACCCTTCCAGCGTTGTTGTCTCAAAACTCCTCCCGAGGAAGATTAAACTGAAGCTTCTCCAGCCGATGAGGCTAATGGAGCAAACTGTGCGAGGGTACGGGTGCTAAAACTGCGTAAGGTCGAGTTGCTGGGGTTTAAGTCGTTCTGCGAGAAGACGCCTATCACGTTCAGCGGAAGCGGGATCACTTGTATTGTGGGTCCCAATGGCTGCGGGAAGTCGAATGTGGTGGACGCGATCTCCTGGGTGCTGGGCGAGCAGAGCCACAAGATGCTGCGGGCCGAGCGGATGTCGGACTGCATCTTCAACGGGACGGCCAAGCGGCCGCCGATGGGGCTGTCTGAGGTTACGCTGACGCTGGTGGACCCGGAGCTGGCGGATGCCGTGGCGAAGGTGCTGGCTGCGCCGGAAAACCACACCGTGGGGGCTCCGTTTACGGTGGCTGAAGATTCCGCGCGGAGCGAAGACACGCTCACGATGCCCTCGCCGATGAACGATTCCTCCGACGCATTCTCCGGCACATCCTCCGACACCTTCTCTGACACAACCGCGCCTAGTGAGGGGCTTGCGGTCACCGAGTCCGAACCTGACGGCAAGGACAAGCCCTGGAAGAAGCGCGGCGCCGAGAAACCTGCGATGCGCCTGAAACCGGGCGAAGTGGTGGTGGGGCGGCGGCTCTATCGCTCCGGACAGAGCGAATATGTGATCAACGGGCGCGTGGCGCGTTTGCGCGACGTGCAGGAACTTTTCATGGGCATGGGGCTGGGCCCGGATAGTTACGCGATCATTGAGCAGGGCCGCATCGGTCAGATTCTGAATTCGAAGCCGATGGACCGTCGCGCGATCATCGAAGAAGCTGCCGGCATCACGATGTACAAGACGAAGCGGCGGCTGGCGGAGGCGAAGCTCGAAGCGTCGAAAATTAATCTTTCGCGCGTAAACGACATTCTGGTGGAGGTGGAAAAGCAGCTTGCTTCGCTGAAGCGGCAGGCGTCCAAGGCGCGGCGTTATGCCGAGTTGCGCGAGCAGATGCGCGGATTGCTGCGAATCGTGCTGGCGAGCAAGGCGGAGCATCTCGACATCGACGCGGCGCGGCTTGAAAACCTGCTGCGCGATATGGAAGCGGCGGAAGAGCGCGATGCGCGTTCGGTGCACGAGCTCGAAGCCGAGCAGGAACGGCTGAACGCGCGGACGTATGAGCTGGATGCGGAATTGCGCCAGACCCACAACTTGCTGGGGCAAACTTCGCTCGATCTCGATCGCGCGGAAAACCGGATTACTTTTAACCGTGAACAGCTGGCGCAACTGGCGTCGCGTTCGACGCGCGTGACGCTCGAAATCGAGCAAGCCGAGAGGCAAGCGACCGATTTGGCGGCGCGCATGGATGCGCAGCGGGATGCGGTGACGCAACTGCGGGAGCAGTCGGGCTCGGTGGAATCGGCCTTGCGCGAGGCAACGGAGAAGGTGGGACTTAGCACGACCGAACAGGAGCGGCTCGAAGCGAGCATTGCGGAATTGCGCGCGCTGGCGGGAAAGCTGGTGGAAGAATCGGCGCGCATGCAGGCCGAATCGCTGCAAGCCGAAGAAGCCGCAGCGCGTCACACGGCCGTGGAAGCGCAAAGATCGGAAGCGGCGCGCACGATGGGAATCGAATGGGCTGCGCTGGCGCTGCGCGTCAAGAACGAAGAAGATTTCTATTCGAACGCGGAGCGGCGCGCTGAGGATCTCGGGGCAGCGGCGAGAGATGCGCAGGCTCGGCTCGTCGCGCTGCGAGGCGCGCAACAGGAAGACGCGCAGCACCTGAAGCAGACGCGCGAGGCACTTGCGGCGGAGCGTGCGCGGCACTCGTCGGTGGAGCAGATTCTGAGCGAGCGTGCTTACACGGCTGACGCAGTGCAGAAGCTTTTCAATGCGGGCGGCGAGACTGAGACGCAAGGGTTTCATGCGGTTGGTTTGCTGGCCGATTACGCCGAGGTGCAGGAACAGTATGAAGGCGCGATCGAACAGTTCCTGCGCGACGAGCTTGAGTACGTGGTCGTCGAATCCTTCGATCAGGCACGGGCTGGTGTTGCATTGCTGCGCGACGAGATGGGCGGGCGCGCTACCTTTTTTGTCAACTCGCTCAGCAAGCTGAACATTCACATATCCGAAATGGATAGTTCCCTGCCGATGGCTGCGGGTGTAATCGCGCGGCTCGACAGGTTGGTGGATTTCCGTGATCCGCTTGGCCCTGCGGCAAAGCATTTCCTCACGCGTCTTCGTACCGCGTATCTTGTTGAAACCGGCGCCGCAGCAGAAACATTGGCGCACGAGAATCCGCACAGCTATTACCTCACCCTCGACGGCACCTGCTATCACGGCCGGATGGTTTCCGGCGGACGCCAGGGCGACGCCGGCCCGCTCGCTCTGAAGCGCGAATTGCGCCAGCACGAAGCGGAAGCCGTGCGACTCGATCGAGTGGCTCAGGAGCAGCAAGAGGAATTGACGGGCATCGAGATGGCAATCGCGGGAGGAGAAATTGAAGTCGCCGAGGCGAGCGCCAAGCATGTTGAGGCCGAGAAGTCATTCGTAGGCGCGATGCATACGCGCGATCAGGCGCGGGCGGAGCACCGTCGTGTGGAGCAGCAGCTTGCCGCCGAGCAGCAGGAGATTGCGTGGCTGCATCAAGAAGCGGAAGCGGCGCGCAATCGCGTGGAGCTGGCGCGCAACGAACACGCTGAGGCGCTTCGTTCCCGCGCCAACGCGGAAGCCGATGCTGCAGGCGCGGCCGAGAGGCTCGCCGAATTGCGCCGCGATTTCCATTCGCTGCAGGAGCAGGTGGTGGCGCAGCGCGAAGCACTTGCCACGATGAATGAGCGTTTTGCCAGCGCGAAAGCCGCCGAGCAACGGCTCGTGGAGGAGATGGCCCTGGCGGGCGAGCGCACGATTGCGTTGCACCAGCAGCACGGGACACTGATTCAAGAAAAAACCGACCTCGAAGGCGCGTGCGAGCAGCTTGCGTTGCAAGTGGAAGATCTGCGCAAGGAAAAAGTTCGCGCCGAAGAGTCAAAGGCGTCTCTCGAAAAGGAATGGGACGAAGCGCGTGCGCGCGCCGGCCAACTCGATGAATCGCTGCGCGGCAAACGGCAATCGCTCGACGAACTCCGTTCCGAGCGAAGCCAGCGCCAGATTGAAAAAGCGCGCAACGATGCCGACCGCGATTATCTGCGCCAAACCTGCGTGGCCGAACTCAACGCCCAGCCCGAAGAATTGATGGCGCAGGAAAGCCAGCTCTTGATCGGCGAAGAGTTGATCGCAGCCGAGACGAATTACAACGAAATGAAAGCACGCGTGGACGCGATGGGCCCCGTGAACATGATGGCCCTCGAAGAATTCAAGGAGTGCGAAGAGCGCGAGATTTTCATGCGGCGCGAACGCGACGATCTCGTGCAGTCCATCGAGAACACGCAGCTCACCATCACCGAGCTCGACCAGGTATCACGCCAAAAATTCGAAGAAGCCTTCAACTTCATCAACAGCCAGTTCGCAGTCGCCTTCCAATCGCTTTTCGGCGGCGGCCACGGCGAAATGCGCCTCGGCGAACCAGACAGCTCCGGCGAAATGGGAATCGACATCGTGGCGCAGCCTCCGGGCAAGCGCCTGCAAAATATTTTGCTGCTCTCCGGCGGTGAAAAAGCGCTTACGGCGCTCGCGCTCCTCATCGCAGTGTTCCGTTACCAGCCGAGCCCCTTCTGCATCCTCGACGAAGTGGATGCTCCGCTCGACGAAGCCAACGTGGGCCGCTTCAACAAGATGCTCGCCGATATGTGCGGGCAAACGCAGTTCATCGTCGTGACGCACAACCGCAAAACCATGGAGATGGGCTCGGTGCTCTACGGCGTCACGATGCAGGAGCCGGGCGTCTCCAAGCTCGTTTCCGTGAAATGGGAAGAAGCGGAACAAGCCAGCACGCCGAAAGCTGCGAGCAACGCCGCCTAGTATCCGAAAAGCACTGCGCAAAACTTTTTTGCCGCATTCATCTGTGGAAAATATTTCTTCCCCCTGTACCTCTTAGCGGTTGACAAGCCGCGACTCTGCGCTAGAATACCGCCCTCTCAGTAAGGAAAGATTAATCCCGTGGCTTCTCCACAAATGAGCGCTGTGATTTCGCAAACGGATTTTGCCGGGCTGAACCTTCGAGCTCGCGGCAAAGTGCGCGATATCTACGAGCTGGGCGACCAACTCCTGATCGTCGCCACCGATCGGCTGTCCGCTTTCGACGTAGTACTTCCCACGCCAATCCCGGATAAGGGCCGAGTACTCACACAACTATCGCTTTTCTGGTTCGATAAGCTCGCAGGCATCGTGCCGAATCATGTGATTTCCGCCCGCAATTTCACTGGCGCGCTCGCTCCTTACGCCGATGCACTCAAAGGGCGGGCCATGCTGGTCCGGCGCACCGAACCTGTTCCGATTGAATGTGTTGTGCGAGGCTATATTTCCGGCTCGGGATGGAAAGATTATCAAAAGACAGGCACCGTCTGCGGAATTGCGCTGCGCTCAGGCCTGCGCGAGAGCGACCGCCTCCCCGAACCGATCTTCACGCCGTTCAACAAAAGCGACCACCGGTCATGACGAAAATATTTCCTTCGATGAAACCGTCGCGCGGATCGGCCGTCCGCTTGCTGAGAAATTGCGCGACACGAGCCTCGCGATCTACAAGAGCGCGGCCGAGTTCGCCTCAGTCCGCGGCATTATCATTGCCGACACGAAATTCGAATTCGGTTTGATTGGCGACCAACTCATCTGGATTGACGAGGCTTTAACTCCGGACTCGTCCCGATTCTGGCCGGGAAACCTATACATGCCCGGCAAGCCGCAGCCTTCATTCGATAAGCAATACGTTCGCGATTACCTCGAGAAGATTGGTTGGAACAAGCAGCCTCCGGCGCCGGCCTTGCCGCCCGATGTCGTGGCCGCTACAACGGACAAGTACCGAGAAGCCTATCAACGCGTTACCGGCCACGCACTCGACTGAGCCCAGGGAAGAGCTCATTCCGAAGCACCATTGCGGAGCGTGCAATCGTGAAAGATCAACTGGAATCTCTGGTCGGAATGATGGTCGAGCGAGGAATCCTGCTCGAAGAGGCAGTGGGTGAATTCGAGAAGAAATTCATCCGCCGAGTGCTGGAACGTTGCAGAGGCAATCAATCTCGCTGCGCAAAAGAGCTGGGAATCCACCGCAACACGCTGAGCCGCAAAGTAGGCGAGTACAAACTCGAACGCGTGGGCCGCAACGGCCACCGAGGCTAGCGGAATCGTCAGCCATTCAACGCATCACTGCTCTACGCATCACTCAGCGCACGACCAGAAGGACGCGATCGTATCCCCTAAGCTGCCGTCGTGACTCAGCTATCATCCTAAACGTAAGCCGTCATCCTGAACGAAGTGAAGGATCTCAGCTTCAAAACATGCGTCGGCTCGATTCGTTCGAGAGCGCGGCCGCGCTTTCGTAGAAAAGCTCCGCAAACAGAAATGGCCGGCTCGTGATGAGCCGACCATTTTCATTCCAGAATCTTCCAGTGAACTTAGTTCTTCTTTGCCGCCGGTTTGTGGACTGGCTTCTTAGCCCCGCCCTTTTCCGTCGGAATATCCTCAGGGTTCACTTTCGCCTTGTCCCAGTGGAGCATGAAGTTCGGATCAGGATCGTAGCCAACCAGCGTGCCGCTGAAGCGAACGCCCTGCTCTTTCTCAAGCCGCGAAGCTTCCGGCTGGCCAACCACTTTCACATCCAGGTTCGCAGTCGTAGCGGCCTGAATTTCTTCAGGCGTCGCGCCGGTGTAAAGCTTCAATTCGACAGAATCGGTTCCCGGCGTGATGTCGATCAGCTTTCCGACCACTTCCGGAAACTCTGCGCCGCACAACGCCAGCCAGGTCATTTTCGCCTTGTCTCCACCCACTTTGAGGTCGGCGAGAACGGTAAGGATATTGCTCGAAGTGCGAATTTTATTCAGATCGTCCGCGCTCGGAATTGTGTACGTTGCGGGACGGTCGGGAGAATTCGCGGACAGCTGCAGGAGTTCACTGAGCTGCGCGTCAGCAAGCGAATCGCAACCAGGCTGCTCGTATGCCAGAATTTGGCGGCGCAGATAATCTTTGATCTTGTCGCTGTCTGGAATCTTCAGGTTGATCGCACGGCCCAGAGCCCAGAAACCGTCCAGCGGCTGCGGCGGCTTCATTTCGAGGTAAGCAACTCCCATGCGATAGGACGCGACGGCGTCCGTGGGCGTCAAAGCGAGCACCGCCTTGAAAGCGGTAAGCGCACACGGGTAATCCTTCAGCTGATAGCATGCAAATCCGGCAGCATTTTGGAAAAACGCAATTCCCGGCTTCTTCTGCTCTTCAAATTGCGCGTCCGTCATCGTGGCGCCGGCCGGCTTGGGAAACGCGGCGAGTAATTTCGCGCCTTCCTGGGCTGCATCACGCTCTTTATTCAGCTGATCGGTGGCGTCAGGAGCCTTCGGATTGAACGCGTATGGGAACACCTGGCAACGCGCCTGAAGTGCCTGCAGCTTCCCTCCCGCGTCCACTTTGTCGCCAAGCGCAATTACCCTGTCGGCGTATTCGATTACTTTGGGGTAGTTCTTAAGGTCGGTGTAAGTCTTGATATAAAGCTGGTACACGTACGGATTCAGCGTCGAGTTCGGGAATTTGGCGCCAAAGTCGTCAAGAAGCTTGAGACGCGCCTGCGGGTCCTTCTCTGCGTTGGCGGCCTGAAACGCATTGTACTCGGGGATCGTGTAAGTCGGCTTCGCCTGTTCCTGGGCCTGTTGCGCGCGTGTCGCGACCGGGTGCGCCAGCATACAGGTCCAAACGAGAGCACTGAGCAGAATCGCCTTCGTGAGTAAACACTTTCGTATCATCTCTTTCCCTGCCTCCTGGACCAGTTTACATCAGGCGAGCATCGACACTTAGGACCGCGCCACCCGTCGAGACGCGCGAGCGCAACAAAATCTTCGGGATTATAGGGAAAAGCATCCCGAACGCGCAAGGTGAAATGCAATCGCGGATTGCTAAGATGAATGCGGCCTACCCCTGTCGTGACGCCCACGCCCCGATGATAAGATGGTGAATAGAGGCATTTTTGTCGCCTCGCTGGAGCAAATTATGGGTGAAAAAGTTCTCGCAGGCAAAACTGCGCTGGTCACGGGCGCGAGCCGTGGAATCGGATTTGCCATCGCTCGAAAACTGGGCCTGATGGGCGCGAAAGTTGCCATCTGTGCCCGCGACGCCAAAAAATTGGACGACGCTGCCGGCCGCTTGCGGAACGAAGCCGTGGAGGTGCTCGCCATCGAGGCGGATGTTACCAGCTCCAGCGACATCAACGCTCTAGCCTCCAAAACGGAAGAATCGCTCGGGCCGATCGAGATTCTCGTAAACAATGCGGGCGTCGGTTATTTCGGTCCCGTTCAGGAAGCGGACGAAAAGAACTGGGATTCGGTGTTAGACACCAATTTGAAAGCTGTGTTCCTGCTCTCCAGGGCCGCCGCGCCCGGAATGATCGAGCGCCACGCAGGGCACATCATCAATATCGGCTCGCTGGCCGGCAAGAATGCCTTCAAGAACGGTTCTATTTATTGCGCTTCTAAATGGGGCTTGATGGGTTTAACGGAGTGCATGGCGGAGGACCTCCGGGAGTACGGCATTCGAGTGAGCGTGATTTGCCCCGGTTCCGTAGCCACCGAATTTGGCTCGCCCGCCAGCAAGAAGAATCCGCAGAAGATGCTGCAACCCGACGACATCGCCCACGCCGTGGAGATGCTCGTAACCCAGGCGCCACAGAGCTTTATCAGCGAAGTTCTGATTCGACCCACCCAAAAGCCCTGATTTTCGTTCGACTTAGCTCGCCTGAATCCTTTGTTGGGACAGGGCATCGAATCATTTAAGTTCAAACGATTCGAGGTTGAACGATATGCCGACCAACTTCAAAGGCCGCGAAGAGACGATCCGGGCGCTCAACGCCTACGTGAACCTGATTCGCGCCTCGGATTCGGTGGCCGCGCACATGAGCCACCAGATCGAGGAGAGCGGCCTCACGATGGGACAGTTCGGCGTGCTCGAAGCCCTACTGCACCTCGGGCCCATGTGCCAATACGCAATCGGCGAGAAACTTTTGCGTAGCGGCGGCAACGTGACGCTCGTGATTGACAATCTCGAGAAACACGGCTGGGTGAGGCGCGAGCGGCAGAAGGACGACCGGCGGCTCGTGAAAATTTACCTGACGCCGAAAGGCAAACGGCTGATCGCGCGCGTTTTTCCGGAACATGCGGAAGCCGTTACGCAGGAGATGGGCCGGTTAACGCCGGACGAACAAGAGACTTTGCGACGGATCTGCCGAAAGCTGGGCACGAACGACGCGGAGAAACTCTGCGAGGAAAGACGCAAGAAGGAGCATCCACATGATTCAGATTCGACCCAGTGAAGAGCGCGGACGCAACAAGCTTTCGTGGCTCGACACCCACTTCACATTTTCTTTTGACCAATACTATGACCCCGAGCACGTTCAATTTCGCTCGCTGCGGGTGCTGAATGAAGACGTCGTCGCTCCGGGCCAGGGATTCGGAATGCATCCGCATCGCGATATGGAAATCCTTACCTGGATTATCGACGGCTCGCTCGAACACCGCGACAGCATGGGCACCGGCGCGGTGATTCGGCCCGGCGAACTGCAGCACATGAGCGCGGGCACCGGGATCATGCACAGTGAATTCAATCCCTCGAAAGAGAAGCCGGTGCACCTGCTGCAGATCTGGCTTTTGCCCGAACGCAATGGATTGAAGCCCGAATACGAACAGCTCTCATTTTCAGACTCGGAGCTGCGCGGGAAATTCCAGCTCGTCGCCGGCCCGAAGGCGCCCGTCACGATTCATCAGGACGCGAATCTCTACATCGCGCGCCTCGATAAAGGCCAGCAAGCAAAGCACGAACTCAAGAAGGACCGCCATGCCTGGCTTCAAGTGGCGCGCGGATCGGTTCGCGTGAACGGAACGGAGCTGAAGCAAGGAGACGGTGCGGCCATTTCGAAAGAAAGTGAAGTTCGCTTGGAAGCGCCGGAAAGCTCTGAAGTATTGCTGTTCGATTTGGCGTAATTCGGCCCAGTTCTAGAGATCGAGAAACGCGTGCCCAAAAAAGGAGCAGTCGAATGAATTCTTCGAACAACGTGGCATCGCTGGCAGGGCGAATCCTTCTGAGCGCGATTTTTCTTTTCAGCGGCATCAACAAGCTCTTCGCGTTCCAGATGTACACGAAGTGGGCAGCCGGAGCGCATTTGCCGCTTCCATCCATAGCAATCGCGATTGCTGCCGTGATTGAAATTTTCGGCGGCCTCGGGATTCTCGTTGGCTTTCAGACGCAACTGGCAGCATGGATCGTGTTTCTCTACTTGATCCCCACCACGCTTCTTTTTCACAATTTCTGGGCGATGGACGGAATGAACCGAATTGACAACCAGATTCACTTGCTGAAAAACGTCGCGATCATGGGCGGATTGCTCATTTTGGCGGCCAACGGCGCGGGTGGCGCATCCCTGGATGCGTCCCGGGCGCGAAAAGCTTAATCGAATACTTCGAGCTAGAGGCGCGGTTAGCCTCTCGCTTTCCAGCAGGCAAGAACGAATCGGAACACCTTATCCGTATCCCAAGGAGGAATCATGACAGTTCTTCAAAAGCACGCTGAAACGAGCGCACCGGTTCACGACATCATCGGCAAGCGTTGGAGTCCACGCGCTTTCGATAGCCGGCCTGTGGAACATGCGAAGCTCCGGAGCCTCTTCGAAGCGGCCCGCTGGGCGGCTTCCTCGTACAACGGGCAGCCCTGGCATTTCCTCGTCGCCACCAAAGACGAGCACGAGAGCTACAAGAAAATCTTGGAGAGTTTTGTCGAGTTTAATGAGGGCTGGGCCAAGAGCGCTCCAGTGCTGGCCATCAGCGTGGCTGCGTTGAATTTTGCACACAACGGGCAGCCGAATCGCCATGCGTTTCATGACGTCGGCCAAGCCGCAGCTACGCTTGCGCTTGAAGCGGCAAACCTCGGCTTGCAGGTTCACCAGATGGCGGGCATCTTGCCGGACAAGGCCAAGGAACTGTTCCACATACCCGATGGTTATGAACCCGTCGCTGGTATTGCAATTGGCTATCCCGGCGACGCGGATTCATTGCCCGAACAACTCCGCGCACAGGAGCACGGCCCTCGCCAACGGAAGCCGCTCGAGTCGTTTGTCTTCGATGGCGATTGGGGCAAACCATCGCCGATCGTCGCGAAGAAGTAGTTTCGGGCACGTGGAGCGGCGACCCGTGATCGTATCGGTTGGATTGTTTGCAGCGAGGTATGAGGTGAGGGGTAAATCGATACTGGCATAAGATAAAGCCGTGCCATTAACGCGCGTACTCGACCGCCTGCGCGTCGTGCTCGTTTCGACGCGCAATCCACTCAACATCGGCGCAGCCGCCCGCGCGATGAGCAACTTCGGGTGCTCGCACCTGCGAGTAGTGAATCCGTTCGAACGCGCCTTTCGTGAGGCGCGTTCCGCCGTGGGTGGCGCTTCGGTTCTGGCCAGCGCCGAGGAATGCACTTCCGTCGCTGAGGCTGTAGCCGACTGCACACTCGTAGTCGGCACCACGGCGGTTCGTCATCGCGCTTTGCAACATTCGCTGCGGAGCCTCGAGCCTGGCGCTCGTGCGATACGCAAGCATCTCGCCGCAAGTCCCGTCGCGATTCTATTTGGCTCGGAGAAGTTTGGCCTCTCGAATGAAGACCTCAGCCATTGCCATTGGCTGCTGAATATCCCCACCAGCGAGAAAAATATTTCACTGAATCTAGGGCAGGCAGTCGCCGTCTGTCTCTACGAATTGATTCGCGACCAAAAGACGGCGCGGCAATCGGAGAAGGTGACCGTCGCGAGTGCTGACGAGCTGGAGCGAATCACAACACTGCTCCTCGAAGTGCTCCGCGAGAGCGGATATATCAATCTCCGCCGAGTGGCAGACGTGGACGAAAGAATCCGCCGGCTGGTTCGCCGCCTGAAATTGCCCGCGCGCGACAGCGAGCTATGGCTCGGCATGTTGCGGCAAATTTTATGGAAGATGAAATCCGGCGAACACTCACCGAAATAACGCGGCGAAACAACAGTCAATCATGTTGAAGATGAGGGCTAAATCTTAGGCAGCACAATTCCCTGCTGCGCTTGGTACTTCCCCTTCTTGTCTTTGTACGAAGTCTCGCACTGCTCGTCAGACTCGAAGAACACCACCTGCGCGAGCCCTTCGTTGGCGTAGATCTTCGCAGGCAGCGGCGTCGTGTTGCTGATTTCCAGTGTGACGAAACCTTCCCACTCCGGCTCAAACGGCGTCACATTCACGATAATCCCGCACCGCGCGTACGTAGACTTGCCCACGCAAATCGTCAGCACATTCCGCGGGATGCGAAAGTATTCAATCGAGCGGCCCAGCGCAAACGAGTTCGGCGGCACGATGCAAACGTCGCCCTTGAACTCGACGAACGACTTCGCGTCAAACTTCTTGGGGTCCACGATCGTGGAATTCACATTCGTGAAGATGCGAAACTCATCCGCGATTCGCAGATCATATCCGTACGACGACACGCCATAGCTGATCACGCCTTCGCGCACCTGCGCGCCCGCAAACGGCTCAATCATCTTGTGTTCCTGCGCCATCCTGCGAATCCATTTGTCAGACTTCACCGACATTCTTAGCCTCCCGAGACTGATACCGTTGGTAATTCGCGCAAAGCAAGGGCGAAAAGCGCGAATCGCGTACGCTTTTTGAGTCGCCGCTAAAAAAGGAATTGAGGAGTTTATTACAGCGCTCGATGCTTGACAACCCGCAAGTCCCTGTCTAGCATGGGCTTCCGGTGCAGTCGCGGGAGGTTAGCGTGATCAAGCTCGATATCGTCAACGCCATCGTTCAAAAAACCAACATCACTCGCACCAAAGCCGAACAGGCCGTGGAGACCGTCTTCGAGGCAATGAAGAACGCGCTCGGCCGCGGCGAACGTATCGAGCTGCGCCGCTTCGGCGTCTTCAACGTGAAGCCGCGGAAGACCGGCATCGGCCGTAACCCGCGCACCGGACAGCAGGTTAGCATCCCACCCGGCAAGGCGGTTCGCTTCAAGCCGGGCAAGGAACTGCAAGCGCTGCCGGCGCCTCCACCTTCGAAACCCTGATCCAAGAGAACAAGCGCTAAGTCTTAGATCAGGCTACGATAGAAGTGTCGGCGGAGCACGAACCCGCTCCCGAGTGGAAGTGCTCGGTGAAGTCAGTTGCTGTCATCAAGCAGGATCTTTAAGCAGCATCGTCGCCCGAAACATATTTTAACGCCGCACATCTAATTCCCATGAGCCACGGCAACGGCCACAGCCGCCTCCCGATTGACGTCATCGACCTGCAATTCCCGCAAGTGGTCGATATTCCGCCTCCGCCGCCGCCCAAGCATCGGCTCTGGCCGGCGATTGTTATGTTTCTGCTCACGGTTCTCACCACGCTCGCCGTCGGCTCGCAGCTAGCAGCTTCTTATGCGGCGAATCAATCCCCGTTTTCCAACGTCGATAATCCGCTGACGATGATCTGGCAGCCGATCGCGCACCCGAGCACCCTGCTGCTGGGAATTCCCTTCTCATTCACGCTGCTCGGAATTCTGTTCGCCCACGAAATGGGACATTACATCGCGTGCAAGCTGTACAGAATCGATGTGAGCTATCCGATGTTTATCCCCGCGCCGAATCTGTTCGGCACCTTCGGAGCGTTCATTCGCATTCGCTCGCCGTTTCCCACGAGGCGCGCGCTATTCGACGTCGGCATCGCCGGCCCGATCGCAGGATTCGTTGTAGCGATTCCCGCGATTGCGTACGCAGTTGCGGCGGCGAAAATCGTGCCCGATATGCAAACGAACGCCGACATTCTGCTCGGGGTCCCGCCTCTCGTGAAAATTTTCGCTGCACTGTTTCATCCCAACGTGCCGGTGAGATGGCTGCTTCTGAATCCCGTCGGCTGCGCTGCGTGGTTCGGTCTTTTCGCGACGGCGCTGAATCTGCTGCCGATCTGGCAGCTCGATGGCGGCCACATCCTCTACAGCCTCGCGAATGAGGGCCATCGTAGAATTTCGATTGCGCTCTCGCTGGTGCTGATCGCGCTGGGCTTTCAGTGGCTCGGCTGGGCGCTGTGGGGATTTATTCTGCTCGTGCTCACACTGCGCTTCCGGCATCCGCCGGTGATGAACCGCTGGGAATATCTCGACGGCTCGCGGCGGCTGCTTGCGGTGATTGCGGTAGCGATTTTTGCCCTTTGCTTTACGCTGGTTCCGCTCATCACTCCGCAGTAAATCCGGAACCGCCCGGCTCTCGCCGCTTCACGACAAGCTTGCGGGATCAACGTCCACAATCACGGCTGTCTCCGGAATGTCCTTCGAGGCGCAGAAATCCAGGCATCCGCTGAGCGCGCCCGAAAGTACCGAGCGCTTTGGCGATTTCAGCACGAATTGAAATCGGTATTCGCACCGCAACCGCGCCAGTGGTGCAGCCGCAGGGCCGAGGACTTTCACGCCGCGATTTTCGAAGGGCTCGAAGAATCCTGCCAACGCGCGCGACCAGCGAATCGCGTTCTCGATCTTGCGGTCGCGAATCAGGATGCTTGCGAGCGCGGCGAATGGTGGGTAGTGCAACATGCGCCGGAAGTGCGCTTCCTTTTCGTAGAATGAAACGTAATCCTGCTTCACCGCGTACTGAATCGCGTAGTGCTCGGGGTAATAGGTTTCGACGAGAACTTCTCCCGAAAGCTCGCCGCGGCCGGCGCGCCCCGCAACCTGCGTCAAGAGTTGAAATGTCTTTTCGGCGGCGCGGAAGTCAGGGCGGCCCAGCGCCAAATCCGCAGCAACCACGCCCACTAAAGTGACGCGCTGGAAATCGTGCCCTTTCGCCACCATTTGCGTGCCCACGAGGATGTCAATTTCGCCGCCCGCAAAAGCGCCCAGCACCTGTTGGTATTCGCGTTTCGTTCGCACCGTGTCGCGGTCGAGACGCGCGATGCGCGCCTTCGGAAACTGTTCGCGCAAGTATTCCTCCACGCGCTCAGCGCCATCGCCGACGAAAAACAAGTACTCGGCTCTGCACTTCGGGCAATCTTTGGGGGGACGAATCGAATAGCCGCAATAGTGGCATTCCAGTCGCTGACGGCTTTTGTGATACGTGAGAGCGATGCTGCAGTTCTGGCACTGAATCATCGAGCCGCAACTGCGGCAGAGCAGCGACCACGAGTAGCCACGGCGATTGATCAGAATCATCGCCTGCGTGCCTTCTTCGAGACGGAGCTGGATTGCGGCTCGCAATGTTTCGGACACCGGCGTGGCGCGATGCTCGCGGCGGAATTCTTCGCGCAGATCGACAATGCGAACTTCGGCGAGTGAACGATTCTCGACACGCGAAGTCAGCTCCAGTAGATGATATTTTCCGGCGCGCGCATTGTGGTAAGTCTCGAGCGATGGCGTCGCGGAACCAAGGAGTGCTACCGCGCCTTCGAGTTGCGCGCGATAGACGGCGGTGTCGCGCCCGTTGTAGCGCGGCGTTTCTTCCTGCTTGTAGCTCGACTCCTGCTCCTCATCCACGATGATCAGTCCGACGTTTTCGAGCGGCGCAAAAACTGCGGAGCGTGTTCCCACCACCACTTTCGCTTCGCCATGCCGCACTCGCCACCATTCGCGCGCGCGTTCGATATCCGGCAAGCCGCTGTGCAGGGTGGCGACGCTTGCGCCAAATCGCGCACGAACCAGGCGGCCGACCCACAGCGTGAGCGCGATTTCGGGTACGAGTACGATTGCCGTTTTGCCGCGCGAGAGCGCAGCTTCGATCGCGCCGAGATAAACCTCCGTCTTGCCGCTGCCCGTGACGCCATGAAGAAGCG
The DNA here is from genome assembly GCA_963736465.1 of uncultured Acidobacteriota bacterium. Classification (GTDB taxonomy): domain Bacteria; phylum Acidobacteriota; class Terriglobia; order Acidiferrales; family UBA7541; genus Palsa-295. Next base: position 16,506 of record CAVTOS010000007.1, read on the forward strand.
CTGCGGCAAATTTGCCCGCTACGATCCAGCGCCAGATTTCTTCGAGCGCGCGTTTCTGTTCGGCGTTCAGGACGTTCGTGGGCGGGGCGAAGTCCGTGTCCCAGGAGTCTTCCTCGATCGTGAGCGGCTCTTCCCAGGCGAGCAGGCGGCCTTTTTTCTCGAGGCGCAGAATCACAGCGCGCGAAACGCCTGCCTTCGCGGCGAGGATTGCGAGCGGCAGCGGCCCTCGCACAGTTGTAAGGACTTCTTTGATTCTTTCCTCCGCGTCGTTTCTGGGTGAATGTGTTTGCGAGGGCGGATCCGTCTGCGCGGGCGAATCTGTTTGCACAGGATTCCAGGCCAGAATCTTCTGCGCGCGAGTGCGGCGTTTCCGAAGGACTTCGCGAGCGCTGAGGTAGCCTCGGCGAACGAGCCGTTCGGCCGTCGCTTCTCCCCCGGGCCAACGGCGAATTTGGACGGATGATGCAGCGCCGTCTTCGTCATTCACTCGCTCGAGCAAAGCGCGCTCGGTGGATTCTTCTTCGGTGACTTCGACGCCGGAAGTTAACTGGGCGACGTAGGCGCGACCAGCATCGCTCAGCGAATATTCGCGATCATGGCGTACTTCAATTTCCGGCGGAAGCATGGCGCGCATAGTCTCGCCAATCGGCGCGACGTAATAGCGGCTGATCCATTGCCCGAGCTCGATCAGCTTCGGCGGCAGGGCCGGAAGCGTATCCATCAGCTCGACAATTTCCTTAATGGATTTCTTGCCGCCGGCGATTTCCGGTTCCCGATCCGAAAGTGCGAGGCCCACGCCGACCATTGCGCGATTGCGGAATGACACCACCACTCGTCGGCCGATTAATTCCTCGCCGTTGAACGATGCGGGCACCGCGTAAGTGAACGCGGAGCGCAGGGGAACCGGCAACGCCACTTCGCAGAATCTTTGAGCCATGGAGGTTAATAGTGTAACAGTCCCCGACGAGCGTTCGCATCGCACATGAGCGCATCCTGATCCCATTTATCGGCGTTCTTAATGGAAAAAAGGCGACAGACGATGCAACCGCTTCAGGCCTAGATGCTTACGAGGACGATCCCTAAAAAGATGAGGACGATGCCGAGCCACTGGGTGCGTTCCAGTTTCTCGCGCAGGAAAATCCAGGCGAGGAGGACTGTGACTGCGCCGTAGAGTGAGGCCAGGACGCTGACGACGGAGACTTGGCCGGTGTGCAGGCCGGCGTTGTTGGCGACGAATGCGGCTGTATCGAGGAAGCCTACGGCTGCAAGCAGCCACCAGACGCTGCCCCCCGGAAGCTTGAGGCTCTGGCGCGCGGGGATGGCGGCGAGTGCGAGGACCGAAAAAGACGTGAGGCGGATCACCCACACGGAGATTGTGGGGCCGACGGCGGGCACGACATAGAAGCCAAGGAACCAGAAGAGCACGCCGAATCCGAGAGCTGCGAGGAGAGCCCAGCCGACGCCTTTCGACAGATGCGCGTTTTCTTTCGTGGCGGTTTCCTTCCCGGGGCTTTCTTTCACGGGATTGGCGTTCACTGGACTTTCGTTTACGGGACTAGCGGCCACGGGACCGGCGGCGCTGGGCGTGAAAGTGGTCGCGGCGAGAATCACTCCTACGAGCGTGACGGCGAGGCCCGCGCCGCGCAGCGCCGTGATTCGTTCGCCGCTCGCAATCGCGAGCGCTACCGTGAGCGCCGGATAAGCTGACGACACCGGCGCAACGATGCTCATCACGCCAACCTGAAACGAATAGTAAAGCGAGAGTGACGCGACCATATTGATCACGCCGGCCAGCGTGGCAAGCGCCCACGGATGCCATCCTGGGGCGATGCCTTCGAAAAATCCGCCGCGAAATTTCAGATACACGCTGAGGGCGATGAACCCGAAGAATTGCATAAAAAAAAGCGTGCGATAGGCGCCGACGCGGCGGGATGCAAAGCGCGCTGCAAAATCGGCTCCGCCCCAGCACACAGCGCCGGTGAGTCCCAGGATGATGGCGAGCGATAGTTGCACGGAAGGGCGCTACCGTTTCTTCGGTTGAAGCCCGAGGAACGCCATCACTTTCTGCAAATCTTTCCAAACTTCGCTTTTTGCGGGCGGATTGCGCAGCAGATAAGCGGGGTGATAGGTGGCGATTAATTTCGAGCCGCGAAAGTCGAACCACTCACCGCGAAATCGCGAGATGCCTTGAGTGGTGGCGAGCAGAGTCTGCGCCGAACATGCTCCGAGGCAGCAAATCACTTTCGGTTGAATGGCCGCAAGCTGACGCAGCAGAAACGGGGAGCAGACGGCAATTTCGTCTTTGTCGGGGAGGCGATTTTCGGGCGGGCGGCATTTCACGACGTTGCAGATGTAGACGTCCTCGCGGCGGAGCGACATGGCCTCGATCATCTGCGTGAGGAGCTTTCCTGCGCGGCCGACGAAGGGCTCGCCCTGGATGTCTTCATCGTGCCCGGGGCCTTCGCCTACGAAAACCAACTCGGCTTTGGGATTTCCGACGCCGAATACGAGCTTGGTGCGCGCTTTGTGCAGGCGGCAGCGCGTGCATTCGCCGAGGTCGGCGCGAATGTCGTCGAGCGTTTCGTTGGGCACGCGTTCGGCCGCCTCAAAGAGCGTCGGACCGGACGGGACGGAGATAATCGGTAGCGATGGAGCGGCCTTGGTGCCGAGCGGGGATGCCACAATGCCAGCTGTTGCGGCAGCTGCTACGGACTTGGCTGAGGATTTCGCGGCAGAAGCCATGTTCATTGACGTTGATGGATGCGGGGCGGCTACCTGCGGCGACGGAACCACCGCTTCCGTTCGAGCGACAAAATAAGGCCCGAGACCGAGATCGTTGCTGTATTGCAGCCAAGCTTCCACACGGCCACGCTTCGCCGAATCCATTCGATTCCCCACTTTCCGCCAACTGGAAAAATTTTCGCCGCAGGGAGTGTAACCGATTGTGCGGAAATTGCGTATGGATTGCGTGAGCTTTCGGAGAGAAAAATTGGGAGTTGTGGAAATTGGTGTCCTCGCAAAACGTAGCGGTAGATTCCCTCGCTACGCTCGGGATGGCATATTCACGCGGGGCGCACTGGGGCCTATTCGTTGCGAAGCCATATGACCAGAGCGAATGTGGCCATGAACAATATGATCAGGGTGAACGCCGAAGCGAAACGGCGCCCCCAACGCCACAGGCGGAGTTCGTCGACATCCTCAGGTCGGGGGCCGGTGTAAAAAGTCGGCGGGACTTGAACGCCGAGTTCACGTGCACTTCGATTCAGTCCCCATGTGCAGATAAATGCCCAAACGACAGAACCATAAACGCCTAGCTGAAGAAGCTCCTCAAGCACGCCAGCGCGGCCATGCCGAAAGCTCCATACCGCGAACACTACGATTATGAGAGCAAGGATGGCGCCGCATACAGATGCAAAACCGATCAGCCCGTGAATGACTTGGGTTGCAAACTTGCCGGGCTTGTAAGAGAAAAGCATGGAGGAGTACCCGTGCGGAAACCTTCTAGCGCGGTACGCTAGCGAGAATCAGGATTTGATCGAGGATGCGGTTGGCCACGTCGAACTTGCTCATCTTTGGCAGGGCAATTTCGCGGCCATCGCGCAGGTACATGGTGACGATGTTGGTGTCCGTGTCGAAGCCAGCGCCTTCCTGCGTCACGTCGTTGGCGACAATCATATCCGCGCCTTTCCGCTCGAGCTTGCCGCGCGCATTTTCCGCCACGCGGTCCGTCTCGGCGGCGAACCCGACCAGGATGCGGCGATTGTGCGCGTCGTGTGAGGCACGGCCGAGTTCCGCGAGAATATCGGGCGTGGGTTCAAGATCAAGCGTGATGCTGCCCTCGCGCTTCATTTTCTTGTCATGCGAGGTGGCGGCACGATAATCGGCGACAGCTGCAGCCATGATGACGATATTGGCCTCGCGCGCGCGGTCGAGCACAGCGCGGCGCATTTCTTCGGTGGCGCGCACCGGCACCCAGTCGACGCCATCTGGAATTTTCAGGTCCGTGGGGCCGCTGACGAGCACCACGCGGGCACCGCGGCGGCTGGCGGCTTCCGCGAGCGCGTAACCCATCTTGCCCGACGAGCGGTTGGTGAGAAATCGCACCGGGTCGATGTCTTCGCAAGTGGGACCGGCGGTAACGAGCACCGTCTGGCCGGTGAGATCGTGGCGCAGGCCGAGCACGTCGCAAACTTTTCTGGCTATAGTTTCGGTGGCAGCGAGGCGGCCGGAGCCGGTCATTCCGCAGGCGAGATAGCCTTCGTCCGGATCGACCACATTCACGCCGCGCGCGCGCAATGCTGCGAGATTCTGCTGCGTCGCCGGATGCTCCCACATGTTCACGTTCATCGCAGGCGCAACCACTACGGGAGCTTTCGTGGCGAGATAAAGTGTGGTGAGAAAATCTTCGGCGATGCCGTGCGCGAATTTTCCGATGATGTCGGCAGTGGCGGGAGCTACGAGCAAGAGATCAATGCGCTGGGCGACGGCGATGTGCTCGATCGCGCTCTCCACATTTGCCGGCGCGGAATCGGCCGCGCTAAACATGTCTGTGATGACTTTTTGTCCGGTGAGCGCGGCGAACGTGAGCGGGGTAATAAACTGCTGCGCGGCGCGCGTCATCACCACTTGCACGTCGAGCTTTTCCTGCTGCAAACGGCGCACCAGTTCGGCGGCTTTATACGCCGCAACTCCACCAGTGACCCCAAGTGCAATCTTCATCGCAACGGCGGCGGCCAGCTACTTGCGCCGCTTTCCGTCCTTATCTTTGTCCTCGGTGGCGTCCATGGCTTCGGTCGTCTGGTATTCGAGGAGACCCCTCTGCAATTCTTCTTCGGCAATGCGCGTGGTCTTGCGCGCTTGCGGGTTATCAACCATGGGCCGGCCGCCCATCATCAATTGCCGGGCGCGCCTCGCCGCCACTACTACATAGGCGAACTGGCTTTCAGGTGCTTCGCGTGAAACAGCCATAGGAAGATCAGCCTCCAAAGGACTTCAGAATTTCTCGAATCCGCTCTTCGTTCCGTTCCACCCGGCAACGCGACCCGATTGCGATAGCCTGCACTTCTTTTCCGGCGCGCTCGAGATCGTCGTTGATAATCGCAAAATCGTAGCTGCTGTAGTTCAACATCTCCTGCCGCGCCCGCTCGAGGCGCCGCGCGATTTCATCTTCCGAGTCCTGGCCGCGCGCTCGAATGCGATTCTCGAGTTCAGCTCGCGACGGTGGCAGGACGAAGACCGCAACGGCTCCGGGCAACTTGTGTTTCACCTGCAGCGCACCCTGCACGTCAATCTCGAGCACGAGATCTTTTTTGTGCTCCAGCGCTTCGTCAATCGATTTCCGCGGCGTCCCGTACCAATTTTTCCCGAAGACCTGCGCGTACTCCAGAAAATCGCCCCGCGCCACCATCTGCTGGAACTCGGACTCAGTAACGAAATTGTACCATCTGCCGTCGCCTTCCGTCTTGCGCGGCTGCCGCGTAGTGCACGAAATCGATAGCATCGTCCCGGGCAGCTCCAGAATCTTTTCCACCAGCGTGGACTTCCCCGAGCCCGACGGCCCCGACACGATCAGCACGAGCGGCTCGCGGTCGCTCATTCGATGTTCTGAACCTGCTCGCGCAACTTTTCGATCTCGGACTTGATTTCGAGCGCGAGCCGCGTGATTTCGAGCCCCTCCGCTTCGTTGCCTGGAGTTTTCGATAGCAGCGTGTTCGCTTCGCGCTGCATTTCCTGCAAAAGAAAATCGAGTTTCTTGCCGATGTCGCCCGCATCGGCGAGCAGCCCTTCGAATTGTTGTACGTGGCTGCGCAGGCGCGTGATTTCTTCGCTCACATCGCTGCGCTCCGCGGCAATCGCAGCTTCTTGCGCAAGGCGCGCCGGATCGAGTTGCGCTTCGCCGAGCAATTCCTTCAAGCGCGCTTCGAGCCGCTTGGCAAACGCACCGTGCGCCCGCTCCGCAATCGCTTCGCTCTTCGTCGCAAGCTCGGCGATCGTCCGCAGCCGCTCCGACATCTCGATGCGTAAAGCATTCGCTTCGTCCGCGCGCATGCGATCGAGCTTATCGAGCGATTCCACCAGGCATTTCGTCACCGCCCCTTCGATCTCCGCGATTTTATCTTCGAGCGAAGCCGTAGCCGGACCAATCACCCCCGGCAAACGCAGAATCGCAGCCAAATCCGGCTGCGGCTCGATTTCAAAATCGCGACGCAACTGATTCACCGCCTCCAAATACGCCGCCGCAACTTCGCGATTCACCCCCACCGCCGCCGGCCCCGCCAATTCGTAGTGCAGCGTAACATCCAGATGTCCGCGCCGCACTCGCTCGCGCACGATCTGCCGAATCCGCGGCTCGACGGGCTCGAATCCCTCCGGCACTCGCAAATGCAGATCGAGAAAACGATGATTCACGCTGCGCACCGCAACCCGCAGACTCCAGCCGTTCTCGACGATCCGCGTCTGCGCGTAACCTGTCATCGACTTCAGGCCACTCGAGCGCGCCGCCCGCGGCCGCGAATCTTCGCCAGCCACTATCTTCGGCTCCGCGCCGGAAGAGGAGGCCATCATACAATCCCCGCCGTTCGCGCAGCCGGTTCCGCGTCGCGAAATTGCATTTCATAGAGCCGCGCGTACAATCCGCCGCCGCGCGCGAGCAACTCGTCGTGCGTGCCGCATTCGCGTATCGTTCCGCCTTCGAGAACCGCAATCATATCCGCGCGCCGAATCGTCGAAAGCCGGTGCGCGATGACGAACACCGTCCGCCCCGCCATCAAATTGTTCAACGCGCTCTGCACCAGCATCTCCGATTCAGAATCCAATTCCGAAGTCGCCTCATCGAGAATCAAAATCGGCGCATCCTTCAAAAGCGCCCGCGCAATCGCCAGCCGCTGCCGCTGTCCGCCCGAAAGCCTCTGCCCGCGATCGCCAATCAGAGTTTGATAGCGCTGCGGCATCTCCATAATGAAGTCGTGCGCCAGCGCCGCTTGCGCCGCAGCATACACCTGTTTCTCCGGCATATTAGGACGGCCGTAGCAAAGATTGTTCCAGATCGTATCGTTGAACAGAATCGTTTCCTGCGTCACGATCGCCATCTGCTCGCGCAACGAACGCAGCGTCACGTCGCGCAAATCATGTCCGTCAATCCGCACCGACCCGGAATTCGCGGCATAGAAGCGCGGCAGCAGATTTACCAGCGTCGTCTTCCCCGCCCCGCTCGAGCCGACAATCGCAACGACGGCGCCCGCCGGCACCGTTAAATTAATCGCTTTCAAAATCAGCGGCCCGTCATAGCCGAAGCTCACATTACCAAATTCAATCTGCCTCGCAAATCGCGGGAGAACTTTCGCATCGGGGGCGTCCATCATCTCTTCGCGTAGATCGATGAAGGAAAACACCTGCGTCGACGTCCCGAGCGCCTGCTGGTACAGCTGATAAATATTGCCGAGATGCTTGATGGGCTCATAAGCTTTGAAAAGCGCAAATGTAAAAGCGCCAAACAAGCCGATCGTCAGCCGCCCCCCCTTAATTTCGTCGCGCGCATACAGCAAAATCATGCAAAGCACCGCCGCGCCCAGCAAGTCCATCAGCGGCGACGTCATCAGGAACGCGCGCACCCAGCGCATATTCTCGCGCAACAATTTTCGCGAAGCCTCGCGGAATTTGCGGATTTCGAATCCTTCCATTCCAAACGCCTTCACCACGCGGTTGCCGCTGATTGTTTCCTGCAGGATCTGGCTCAAGTCGGCTAGCCGCGACCGGCTCTGCTGCGAGGAATTGCGGATCTTGCGGCCAAATTTTGCCACCGGGTAAAGCACCAGCGGAATCAGCACCACGGCGCCGATGGCCATTCGGAAATCCACTACGAGCAGCACGCAGATAAACGCAACCAACGAAAAAATCTGCCGGAAGAAATCCACCAGGTAATCAGAGAACACTGCGCGCAATTGCTCCACATCGCTGATCACCGCGGACATCACCCGCCCCACGGGATTGTGGTGAAAGAATCCTACCGGCTGCTGCACCAGCTTGCCATAAACCTGGTTGCGCAAATCCGTGATAGCAGAAAGCCCCACGTATTCGATCAGGCTGCCGCCAAAAAACTCAGCCAGCCCTTTCATGAAAAATAGTGAAACGAGAGCCACGGCGAAAACGCTCCACACATGACGGATTCGTGTGGGAACGAAAGAATTCAAATACACGGTGTGGCCGTTCCACGGAACCTGGAAGAGAGTAAGCTTCTGCGCGGTGGATTGCGGATTCAAGACCACGTCGAGCGCCGGCCGAATCGAAAACGCGGTGAGGAATTCGATCGCGCCCATCGCCATCATCAGAAAAATGCCGCCCGCGAGAAGCGGCGTGTATGGCCGCAAATAGCGCAGCAGCCGGCGAAGTTCACCCTGATGTTTCAAGCGCGGAAGTCCATCCATCTGTTGGTCGAAGAATCCTTTGAATTAACGCCGCAAAACGCCCGTGCTTATCCGAACCCGTCCCCCGCGCAGTGATTGCCTGCCGAGATAGTACCGTGTCAGGGTGCCTCGGCAAAATGCCCTACAGCTCTTACGCGCCTGATTTCTCCAAATCGCGGTGCACAACCTTCGTCGCATATCCGCGCTTCTTCAGATTTCGACGAATCACTTCCGCAAGCATCACCGAACGGTGCCGGCCTCCGGTGCATCCCAGCGCGACGGTCAAATAACTTTTCCCCTCGCCTATGTAGTGAGGGATCAAATACGCCAGCAAATTTTCAATGCGGCGCAAGAACTGGCCCGTCTGCGGAAACGAGCGAATGTAGCGCGCGACCTTGGGATTCTTCCCGCTGAACGGACGCAAGCGCGGCACAAAATGCGGATTGGGCAGGAACCGCACGTCGAACACAAGATCCGCATCCGACGGAATTCCGTACCGGAATCCGAAGCTCACCAGGGAAATCAGCAGCGGTCGCGGAGCAGTTTTCTGGAAACTCCGCGTCACGTACTGCCGCAGCTCGTGCACGTTAAATCGCGATGTGTCGATCACCACGTTCGCAAGCCGCCGAATCGGCGCCATCTTACGCCGCTCGGCCCGGATGCCTTCAGCCACCGACAGGCCATCTCCCATTGGATGAGGCCGGCGCGTTTCGCTGAAACGCCGCATCAACACCTCGTCGCTTGCTTCCACAAAAACCAGCGTCGCCGGACGGTCGGCCGTGAGCGCGCGGTAAATTCCAGGAAGGTTTTCGATCTGCCCGCCCTCGCGCGCGTCTACGAGAAGCGCGGCGCGCTCGATTTCGCCCGCGCCGCTCCCATAAATCTCGCTGAACATCGGAATCAGCGCCACCGGCAAGTTGTCAACGCAGTAGTAGCCCAAGTCCTCGAACGTATTCAGCACCGACCCTTTACCCGAACCGGAAAGTCCCGTGAGAATCACGAGTTGTCGGGAGTCTCTTACCTTGGAATTCTGGTTTTTTTTCTGGCGGGTGCGCTTCACGGCAGCGGGCGTGCTTAGCTCTTAACCCTTCGGCGATGGGTGCTGGGAATGCGAAGGTCTTCGCGATATTTCGCGACGGTGCGGCGGGTGACGTGGATTCCCTCGTCGCTCAATTTTTTGGTGATCTGCTCATCGGTGAGCGGCTGTGTCGCGTCTTCGTCTTCGATCATCTTCTTCACGCGGCGCTTCAACGAAAGCAGCGACATCTCGCTGCCCTGCGGCCCATTCACTGACTCGGAAAAGAAATAGCGCAACTCGATCACGCCTTGCGGCGTGTGAACGTATTTATTGGCCACGGCGCGGCTGACGGTCGAAGGATGGACGCCCACTTCCTCCGCCACTTCCTTGATCATCATCGGCCGCAAGTGATCGGCGCCGTAATCGAGGAAATCGCCTTGCCGGCGCAGGATCGACTGGCAAACGCGCAGAATCGTATGTTTGCGCTGCTCGATGTTCTTCATCAACTGAATCGCCGCTGTGAATCGTTCCTTCACGTAGTTGCGAACGTCACGATCGGCCGCGTCGCGCGCCAGAAGGCGCCGGTAGGTGGGATTCAGGCGCAATTGCGGCAGGTCGTCATCGTTCATGAACACCTGCCACTCGCCGTCCACTTTGCGGAACTGCACATCCGGTTCAACTAGCCGCGGCTCCATCTTGTTGTAACGCAGCCCCGGCTTGGGATCGAGCCGCTTGATCACGTCCACCGCGCGCTTCACTAATTCGACCGGGCGGTTGAGCGCCCGCGCCACTTCCTTCAGCTGATTGTTTTGCAGCAGTTTCAGGTGCTCGGCAATGATCTGCTGGGCCAGCGTATTTTGCGGGTCAATAACTTTCAGTTGCAGCGTGAGGCATTCCTGCAAGTCGCGCGCGCCTACTCCGGGCGGATCGAATTCCTGCACCATTGCCAGAGCTTCTTCCACGTCTTCCATCGAATAATTTCCGGATTGCGCGATCTCGTCGAGCGTTGCCGTCAGGTAACCGTTCTCGTCGAGGTTCCCGACGATGGATTCCGCGATTTTGCGAACCACCTCAGTGCAGATCGCGACGCTCAATTGCCAGCTCAGGTGGTCGGCAAGGCTCTGCGCGGACGAAAGGAATTTCTCAAACGAAGGCTTTTCCGATTCTTCGCGTTCGCTGCCTGCGGTACGCTCTGCGCCCGTATCGAGGTACTGATTGAAAAATGACCCGAAATCGAATTCGTCGAAGGGATTCGCAGCAGGAGTTTCGGGAAGTTTCTCGACTTCCTTCTTCAAAAACGCTTCATCGGTGTAGCTGTCCTGGGTGGGAGTTTCTTCCGCTGCTTCCTCGAGAACGGGATTTGCCATGATCTCTTGATTGATCATTTCCCGCAGCTCGAGACGATTCAGCGCCAGCACGCTGACCATCTGCACGAGGCCCGGCGTCAGAATCTGCTTCTGCGCCACGCGCAAGCTTAATTTTGGCTGGAGCCAATTCATAATTTCAGTTGAGCCGGAAACTCTCCCCTAAGTAGATGCGGCGAACGTCGGCATTCGTTGACAGCTCTCCGGGCGTACCCGCAAATAAAATTTTGCCATCGCTGATGATGTACGCGCGGTTCGTCACTGCCAGTGTTTCGCGCACGTTGTGATCCGTCACCAGCACTCCGATTCCCGCCGCGCTCAGATCCGCGATAATTTTCTGGATGTCCACCACCGTCAGCGGGTCGATTCCGGAAAACGGCTCGTCCAGCAGCACGAACGATGGCGAAAGCACCAGCGAGCGCGCAATTTCCAGCCGCCTGCGCTCTCCGCCAGACAGCACATACGCTTTACTTTCGCGCACACCCTCAAGCCCCATCTGCGCCAGAAGCTCCTCCACTCGGTCGCGCCGCTGCTCAGTTGTGAGCGGCAACGTCTCGAGCACCGCCATCAAATTCGCTTCGACGGTCAATTTCCGAAAAACGGAAGGCTCTTGAGGCAGGTAGCTGATCCCACTGCGGGCCCGCAAGTACATCGGAAGGTCAGTGATGTCTTCGCCGTCCAAAAGCACGCGCCCGTAATCGGGACGCGCCAGACCGACGAGAATGTAAAATGTGGTGGTCTTTCCCGCCCCGTTTGGTCCCAGCAGCCCAACTACTTCGCCCTGATGAATATCCAAGCTGACTTCATCAACTACTTTACGCCCTCGGTAAGCTTTGCTTAGGTCGGCCGCTTGGAGTCTCAACATGCCGGTTCATTTCTCAACCCGGTGCTTGGTCAAAGTGCGTAAGCCTTCCTGGGAATCAATCAAAATCGTATCATTCGCAACAAAGAAGGTCAACGAATGGCCCGTGGTTGTGTCGCTATTCGCATCAATAATCGTGGGTTCGCCGCCGGAAAGCACGAATTTCTGGTCCGCGGCGGTATAAATCGCCTCCTGCGCGGTGCCCCGGCGATCGCCCTGTCGGACGACCACTTCCCCTTGGGCAACGATACGGGTGAGCTGGCGGCCCGCCGCACTGGCGCTGGCACCGCCCGGTGCGGCGCTGACCTTCGCCCCAGTGGCAGGGGGAGCTGGGCCGAGATAAGCATCCAGCGTCTTCGATGTTAGTTCGCCTTGCTGCGACGTGGCGGTCACGCCGCCCTCGAGGCGCGCCTTGGATTGGTCATCCCAGTAAGTGAGCGACGGCGCGTGGATCACCCACACCGTCGGGCTCGCTTTCGACGTGGCTGCCGCCGGGCTCGCGGGTGGTCCTGAACTGGATGCGGATGCCTTCCCAGTCGGCTTGCTGACTGGCATACCGAATCCGCCGCTTATCGGACTCGACCCGCTTTGTGGAAACACGGCGGTCACGTTGCCGGTTGCTTGAAGTTTCTTGTCGTCGCGCCACACTTCGATCTGGTTTGCGTCCAGCACAGATTCGCCTTGCCACAATCGCGCTCGGCCAGTGTAAAACACATGGCCCGAGCTCGACGAGCCTGCGAGCGCATCCGCAGAAATGTGCGCCGGCCCGCTGCCGAGATTCACAGCGCCGGCCTGTGCGGTGGAGAAATATGTCGAGATCACATTGTCCGTGGCGGTGATCGCGCCTGTTTTTTGGTTGATGGTCACGCTGCCTGCCGAGGTGCGGCTCGTCGCGTCCGATATTACCGGTGAACCGTCAAGCGCGATCAGGTCATTGGTGCGAACGATCTTGGCTCGCTGAGCGGTCGCGCGCTTGTCTGCCTGCTGGAAATGGACGTTGCCGCTCTGGTCGAGCGTGTCCCACTCGCCGTTCGCGCCGAAAGTCGCCGCGAGCTCTTCCGATGAGCTTGTCTGCGGCGCGCCTTTGCCGATCGTGCGCCGTACCTCGACGGCTGAATGCCCTATGAGTTTTTCGAGCCGGCCCGTGGATCCAAACTGAGTGACAAACTTTTTGGCGCGGAGCTGCGTTGTTTCATCCGCTGTTTTCGTCTCGATCGTGGCGGGAGCAAGTGTCTCCGCGCTTTCGATTTTTTGCTGGTCCGGCTGCGCGCCTGCGCCGAATTTCACGAGCAAAGCTTCCGTTTTGATCGAACGCGATGCCCCATCCTGGCGAGAATCCATTGTGACGCCGCCCTTCACCGTCATTTCACGCACCAGATTTCTCTCTGGCTGCATTGCGATTTCCACTTGCGCCGCCGTGAAATGGTCGGTTCCGGTCTTGGCGGCGCGGCTGCCGTTCACGTTGCCGCCCGCCACGATGCGCTGCATCCATCCAGCTGGGCTTAAAAAGCCCTCGAATTTTTCCGCAGCGACGTTCATGGTGCCGCCGTTTTCGTCCGACTTCACCGCCGGATGCCCTTCTGCGATCACGTGCTGCGCGTGAAACGTGGAATCGAGTTCCATCGATATCTTCTCCGCGGACAGCTCGCGCGCCCCTTGTTTCACGGTCGCTGGCCCATTCAGCACCACGAGCCGCTCGTTGCGGCGCAGCTCCAGGCTGCTGCTTGTGGCCGTTACTGGAACTCCGGTGATGAGAGGGCTGTTCGGATTGCTCGGCTGCTTGTCCGCGTTCTCGGCGTTCCCATTCGCGGGGATCATTTCCATCGTCACGTTGTGTTCGAGGCGCACCACCGCCGTTTGCGAACTGTACGACACGCCCAGCGCTGTGCCGTGGCCCTGTGGCGACTGGAACTCGACCTTCTCGGGCGTTGATGCTTCGCCGGTGTCGCGATTGAAGGAGATGTTGCTGGTCGTTACCTGCAGTTGCTTGTCAGCTGGTTTTCTGGAGGCGGGGTTCGCGCCTTGAATATCGATCTCCACGTTGCCCGCGCAATGAACCTCGCCGGATTTCGGCTCGTAGCTGCACTCGCGCGTGTGGATGTTGTCGTTGCGATCGCCGGCGCGGCCGTAGATCGTGATCCAGACGTCTTCAAGCAGGCTGCGATCTTCGTCCTTGAAGCGTGTGGCGGTGGAAGCGCGAATCGTGAAGATGGCGCGGTCCTGCTCCATCTTGGTGAACTTGAATTCTGCTGATTGCTGCTGAACGGTGGCGGGCACCGAAGCAGGCGCGGAGTGCCGCGCACGCGCTGCCTGAATCGCGCGTTTCGAGTAGACGCCGGCGACAACCAGCGCGATCGCGGCGGCCGTCACAGCCGCCCACCGCGCGTATCGCGCCGCTTCCTGGTTTCGCAACTGCGATTCTCCTTGATTCGGTTAGAAGTCGAGTATAGGCGAGTGGTTTTCTTCGGACAACACGCAGCGCAGGAATAGCGGCGGTTGGAACGCAAGCGGCAGCTCGCGCGTTTGGGTTCGGATCTTTTATTGTTTCGCGGTTTTGAGTGCCGGAAAAATCGGCGGTTGCTGCAAATCCCAAAGCCCGTTTTACCGCCGATTAGAAAATCGCAAGTTGCTGATTTTAAGTGGTTTGGAAGGAGATTTAATCGCGCTACCGTAGATTAAACCGGCAACTTAAAGCGGGCGCCCAGAAGGGCTGCCAAACCCTACGTGCATTATACCATGCCTCTATCAGGTGATCAGCATGCCTACCGCGGCGGCCGTCATGATCGCGAACGTTACCCAACCTAGAGATTTTAGGAGCGGCGAGTTGGTGCGTTGACCCATTACCTTGCGGCTACTGGTTAGCAGAATCACGAGAAGGATCAGGGGCGGGGCGAGCAGGCCGTTCATTACCGCCGAGAAGAAGAGCATCTTTACCGCGTTCAGGCCAAGGAAGTTCAGCACGAGACCCAGCACCATCGCGACTGCCATCACCGCATAGAATTTGCGCGCTTGATATGGCTTGTCGGCGACGGACGCGCGCCAGCCTGCTGCCTCGGAGATCGCGTAGGCGCATGAGCCGACGAGGACTGGCACGCCCAGCATTCCTGTTCCAATCAGGCCGAGGGTGAAGAGCAGGTATGCGCCATTTCCGGCGAGGGGACGAAGCGCTTCGGCGGCTTCGCGGGCGGTGGTGATGTCGGTCTTGCCGTGGGCGTGCAAAGTGGCGGCGGTGGTGAGGATGATGAAATACATGATGAGATTTGAGAAGAGCATTCCGGAAAGCGTGTCTGTGCGGGCGCACTTTAACTGGTAGCCTACGGACTTCTTGGGGGCGTGCTCTTCAATTTTTTCGCGTTTTTCTTCCACTTCTTCGGCGGCCTGCCAGAAGAAAAGATAAGGAGAAATGGTGGTCCCGAGAATCGCCACCAGAACTGATAGAAAGCCGCGCGAGAATTCGAGATGGGGGACGAACGTGACCATCAGCGCGCGCCTCCAATCAACGTGCGCATAGAATGAGGCAAAGACATATGCGAATAGAACGAGAGTGATCCACTTGAAGATTTCCACCATCAGTTTGTAGGAAGCCCAAAACATCAGGACAACGATGAGTACAGCGTAGATTGGAATCCACACCAGCATACGAACATGAGTGATGAGTTGCGTCGCCTCCGCCATGCCGCCAAGGTCAGCGCCTATGTTGATGATGTTGGCGACGGCGAGAATCAGACACGCGCCCCACAACACCCAGCGCGGGTAATACATGCGGACTGAAGCTGCTAGCCCGCGGCCGGTGACGATGCCGAGGCGCGCGCACATCAACTGCACAGCCGTCATCAGGGGGAACGTGAGCAGAGCGACCCAAAGGGTGGCGTAGCCGAAGGCTGCGCCGGCGACGGAGTAGGTGGAGATTCCGGAGGGGTCGTCATCCGCGGCGCCGGTGATGAGGCCGGGGCCCAGAATCGCGAAGAAGCGACGCAGAGCTTTGTAAGGCTTGCTGTGCTGCGAGCTTTTTTCGGCGTGCTGCAGGGGATCTTTAGGACGCTGCTCGGCCTCTGGAGCCGGCACTGGGATTTTGGCTGTCATGACGATGTACCTGACGATTCGCCCCTGGGCAAGCGCCTACAATCGCACAGTTTAAGTCTAGCAATGGTTACAATACGGGCTTGCATGTACGGATTGGCCAAGTCGTAAGCAATTGGAAAGTAGAGGGCCGGTGGTAAAACGTGGCGACCGCAGTTTTGGTCTGACGGCAATGGCGGTCTTTCTGGTTTTCGGCGCCACAATGGCGACGTTGGCTGGAATCACTTTACTTTTTCCCGTCAGCTTCCTCGATCCAATCTGGCGGCTCAATCCCGAGGCGGGCGAGCAGCTGCATCAATTGGGCCGTGGAATCGGCATCGCATTTCTAGGCTTGGGTTCGGCAATGGTCGCCGCCGCGATCGGATGGATCAAACGCCGCTTCTGGGGCTGGGCGCTCGCTGTAATTATCATTGCGAGCCAGGTGCTGGGTGATTTGGTCAACGCGCTGCGAGGTGAGTTTTGGAAGGGAGCGGTAGGGGTGGCGATTGCCGGGGCGCTGCTTCTCTATCTATTGCGACCAACGGTGAGGGCCGCATTTGCCGGCAGCGAGGAATAGAAGAGACCTTCACGATTGTTATCACGAGTCGGTCCGAAAATGGGCCTATAACCAAAGTCTATGCTTGTCGGCAAACTCTTTCCCTAAGACATCGACAATTGTAAGGCGTGAGAGAAGTGCCACATCACGATGGAATCCGCGCGCGCTCATCCGATACTTGCTCACGTCCATGAAGGACATCTCTAGCTGCTTCGCTGTCAAAAGGACCGGTTTCAGGCGTGATTCAACCAATTCTGCGAAATACATTTTGTCAAGTTCGGAAAAACCATTTGAAACAGTCGAAAAAGCGAGATAAGCACCCGTCTTTTGGCCAATCAACATCATGTCCCTTTTTTCCTTTTCGCTCAATTCCTTGGAGGTCTTGCATTCCCCCACTATTACATCCACATCGTCTTGCATCAACTCGGATGCTAAGACTGCGAAGTCCCGTTCGGCTGAATCAGTCCCGTCTGAATATTCGAAGGATGAAACATATCGAAAATCATGTTCAAGAAATGTCTTGAGAAACAGCAGTGACAGAACTGCTGAGACGCAGCCTGCAACTTTGCCCTCCAGTCTGAACAAGCCGTCAGAGACGTAGTGCCATGGACTCTTGTCGAGCATAGGAACGAGCTGAGAGTGAAAGCATTTCTTGCACTTGTACTCCTCTCCCAGCTCACTTAGGTGATACCAGTCGTGTCTTTGGCACTTTGAACATTGGAGTTTTATTCCTTGACGCAGAACTCTCTTTGAAACCAATGTGTTGATAATACCCTCTACCTCCCGTTGTTTTTCACTTTTGGGAAGTCGAATTGATTTGTTTATGATCGAACGAATCTCTTGAGAATGCATCTGGGAGCCGTCAGCTAGGCCTTCTAGGATCTCCCGGACTCCCGAGTTCTGGAACACGCTGCAGGGATAGAGCCCGCCGAGTTGCTCTACGATTCGTTCCAATACCAAACCAGGGGAGCTTGTCTTTGCGTAGGTAAAGGCCCCATCCTTCAAGAATGCCGCGAGGACCTCCGTCACTCGTGGCTCTTCAAACGAGATATTCTCGCGCTCGCCTCGACGAATGACGACAATCCCCTGTTTGCTTACTCGTGATGATGCCGGGCCGAATCCGTGACCGATCTTGCGGTCAACAAGGCTGTCACATTCTGGGTGAAGCCACGGGAGTCTCGAGGTTCGCTCCTCGTCGCTAGCGCCAAAAACTTGAAGCTCTGTTGCCCAATGCTGCGAAAAAGCAGGGCCACGCAACTCGCAGTCCGGTGTGGGACCTTGAAGAGTGCCACGGCCATCGGTAACCACGACGATTTCGTCAGCTTCTTTCGAAGCAGGAGGGCGAACCCGTGCTTCTGGGGCAATCCTGTAACCTCTCACTCCGAAACGGTGCACCCAACCTCTCAGAGTTAGCGAGTCAGCTTTGAGTCCTAAAGTCCGAAACCACTTTCCCGCGTCTGTCAGGTCAGCATCTTCGAGACTTCTTCCTTTGACTACCTCAGGGTGACTCATAACGGTAGGGTTTATGAGATATGTAGCTAATTCCACGAACATCTTGGCGCTTTCGGAGAAGTCTTGGTAGTGATCGATCGGAAGTGGGAAAACATGGAAGCCGGCCGCTCTCAGATTCCAGAAATCGATGATGTCAAATATGTTGACTGGGTCTAGCAGAAAGAAGATAAACGAATCAAACGAATCAGGATTGGAAATCTCCAATTTTAATGACGTAATACCAATCGGAAAAATCCATTCCCCGAGGTCGAACGACTTGCGAAATGTCTCATTGTACGAAATCAATTTCCCGCCAAATTCAGCTGCAAGGACATTGTTATAGTTGTTTCCCTCTGGGTAGCATCCATATCGAGCCGTCAAAAATGTTTTGAGATGTCCCTCGGAGCCCGGATCGAAATAGCCGTACTTGTGCGGAGGTTTTTGTGAGAACCGGAATTCCTCACGCCAATACTGGCGGAGAAACGGCCACACCTCTAGGGCAAAAGAGATTTCTTCTGTTCCCCAAGGGTTCCAGCGCAAAGCATCCCTCGAAAATATTCGATCTTTGAACGGACCGAGCGAAGTTGGGATCGCCGCATTCGAATAATTGATTAGGATATCGGGATCAAACTCTCTCAATGTCAAGAGCACTTCCTGTTCGTACGACATCTCGATGTGGGAGTAGTGAACTCCTAGTTGCTTTCGGGAACTTCCGTCGAGAACGACAATCGGATTGAGGAGGCCGCCCCAGAAAAGAGTGTTCAGCCGAAATACTTCTTCAATAGAAGCTGGGTCGGGCTTGTCCACGAGGAACGCCAACCTCAGCGGCCGCGTATTACATATAACGTGTAGAGTGCGAGTGCTCACTGAAGGCGGGATTCTACTCGAAATCTTACTCTTATGGCTAAGTGAGCCCACGACAAATAGGAACCTTGGGCAATACACTTATAGGTGCCGGAGGAGCTGGCGCGACGAGCGTTTCAACTAGTTAAACGACTTTTCTGAGGGACGAGTGGGGCTGCGGGTGCCCTTCACGAAGCAGGAGTCGCAGACGCGGGTGCCGTCTTTCAGGGTGAAGTCGACGCGGCGCGTTGGGTCGATATCGGCGCCACATTTTCCGCAGCGGTCTTCGGTGTTGCGATTATTGCGGTCATCGTTTAGTGCGGCCATGGATTCCCTCGGATGTTTCCCCGCGTCTATTCAAGCATAAAAAGATGGGCGAGTGATGAATGAGGTTGAGCGGTGTTTCGATGGTGTAAGTGCGGATCGTCAGGATTCGGAGTAGCGCTTTTTCGTGGCTGGGACGATGTCGGTGATGATGAAGATTTCGTGTTCGTTGCCTAGATCGCGGGCGGAGGGAGTGAGAATTGTTTTGGGGCCGATGTAGAGTTTGCGGTTGCGGGTGAGGGCCATGCGGACGTCGTTTTCGCTGAGGAATTCGGCGACTTCGATGGGTGGGGGGAGTGGATGGGGAACGGAACTCGGAGTAAGCGCGGGTTTCGGTGGGAGCGCCTCAGGGGCTGGAGCCCCTTTTTCTGAATCCTCTTTCGGCACGGCTGAAGCCGTGCCCTGACGTAAGTCAGATGCAAAATCCCCACCCTTCGCAGAGGGCGCGAAGGATGGGGCACCCGCAAGTACTCCGGCATCGGCAAGATTCTCAGATTTCGGCGCGGCGGTTAAGCTGCTTCGACGGGGGATGCCGCGTGCGGTGAAGACTTGCTCGACAATGCGGGCGATTGTCTGGCGGTCGGGTACGGGTGCTAACGCGGCGGCTGCGGCGACGATTGGAGAAAGGGTCGACTTCAGGCGCGTCTCCTCAGAATGAAAAGCCGTGCCCTGACGTACACCAGAGTCAAAATCCCCACCCTTCGCAGAGGACGCGAAGGATGGGGCACCCGAAAAACCTACTGCACCCGAAAAACCCGGTGCCGGAGAACCTGAGCTTGTGGGAGTGGCTGAGGCACCTGCGCTTGCGGCGGCGGATTTCTGCATTGGCACATGCAGTGCTATGAGGCGCTGGTCGGCTGGGATGGTGCGGTGCTCGATGGGGCGGGATTCCCAGGCGACGCGCTTTACGTTCATCAGATGCTGCGGACCGATGTTGTCGGAGGTGATGTTGCCGCCGGGGGAGCCGCAGCCGAGGGTCATTGCTGGAAACAAATTTGTGGAGTAGCCGATGGAGCCGTGGACCGAGGAGGTGTTGACGGCGATGCGGAAGGCGGGGACGGCTAGACCGTATTGCTTTACGGCTGCTTCGCTTTGCGAGTGAATTGAGGCGGTGTGACCGGCGCCGCCGTGTTCGAGCAGGCGGACGCAGAGACCAATCGCGGCGGGGAGATTCGGCGCGGAATAGAATGCAAGAATCGGCGAAAGCTTTTCGGCGGAAAGCGGAGCGTCGCGGCCGATGCCGTCGAGCTGTGCGATCAGAACGCGCGTCGAGGGCGGCACTTTGATGCCCGCCATTTCGGCAATTGTTGTGGCGGGGCGCCCGACGACTTGCGTATTCGGCACGTGTGCGCCGCCGAGAAAAACGAGAGCACCGAGGCGGGTGATTTCATCGGCAGAAAGAAAATATGCATCCTGCTTGCGGCATTCTTCGAGCACCTGCTCGCGGATGGCTTCTTCCGTGACGATTGCCTGCTCGGACGAGCAGATGGTGCCGTAGTCGAACGTCTTGCCGGCGAAAATATCGGCGACGGCTTTCTTGACGTTGGCGGTGCGCTCGATCAGCGCGGGGACATTACCTGGGCCGACGCCGTACGCGGGGCGGCCTGAGCTATAGGCGGCGCGCACGAGCCCTGTGCCACCGGTGGCGAGGATCACGCCTGTGAGCCGATTCTTCATCAGCTCCTGCGTGCCCTGCATCGTGGGATGCTCGAGACAGGTGATGAGTCCTTCGGGGGCGCCCATTTTCAGCGCGGCGAGGCGCAGCACAGCGGCGGATTCGCAGATGCAGCGCATGGCGGTGGGATGCGGGCTGAGGACGATGGCGTTCTGGGCTTTGAGCGAGATGAGCGTCTTGTAGATGGCGGTGGAGGTGGGGTTCGTGGAAGGGATCACGGCGGCGACGACGCCGACTGGCGCGGCGATTTCGATGATTCCCTTTTCACGGTCTTCGCGGATTATGCCGACGGTGCGCAAGCCGCGAATGGCGCGCGGAACGTCAATCGAGGCGAGGCGATTCTTGGTGATTTTGTCGGGGACGTTGCCGTAGCCGGTTTCTTCCACGGCGAGGCGGGCGAGCGATTCGCCGGCTTCGGTGGCGGCGTTGGCGCAAGATTCGACGAGGGCGTCGACTTGCTGCTGGGAAAATGTGGCGAACTTCTTTTGGGCTTCGTGGGCCCGCTCGAGGGCATGGCGGGCTTCTTGAATGGAAATCAGGTCGCGATCGCGCAGGCTCAAAGACCGGCCTCGGGTTTGCCAAGCACTTATAGCTGAGATTCTTCGCTTCGCTCAGAATGACAGGCGCGCTTTTGAGCCACGCCTGGCCAACATGACAACGTACGCGGCGTTTACTTTTTCCGCGAGAGGCCGCCGCCGGGCAGAATGTCTTCGACTAGTTCGTGCGGGCGAGGGATCACGTGGACGGCTACGAGTTCGCCGACGCGCCTTGCTGCAGCGGCGCCTGCGTCCGTGGCGGCTTTCACGGCGCCGACATCGCCGCGGACCATCACTGTGACGTAACCTGCGCCGATATATTCCTTGCCGATGAGAATCACGTTGGCGGCTTTCACCATGGCATCGGCCGCTTCAATCGAGCCCACCAGGCCTTTGGTCTCGATCATTCCCAGCGCTTCGTTAGCCATGAATTCTCGCTCGCCTCCGGCTTGATTTTGTTGCAAATGTAAGTGTTAGCGTGGCCGCAGCCTAACACGGTGACACGGGTGAATCAAGGAGCGGCGCGGCGGTTGTGCAAAATTCAGGCGGAGCGACAGGCAGGAAGCTCTACTCGGAGTGCTGGAGGAGGCCGACACCGGCGGCTGCTACGCTGTCGCGGGTGGTGTTCTTGACGAGGTACATGGCTTCGTCGGCGAGGTGAAGGAGTTCGGCTTTGGTGCGCGAGTCGGTGGGATAGGAGGCGACGCCGACGCTGGCGGTGATTTGGACGTTGAGGCCCGGTTCCTTCAGCCAGACGGCTTCGCGAATCAGGATGTGCAGGCGGCGGGCGACACTGAGGGCGTTTTCTTTGGAAGTTTGCGGCAGCAGGATGACGAACTCATCGCCGCCGTAACGGAAGGCGAGATCGATCATGCGGCATTTTTCTTTGATGGCCGAGCCGATTTCGGCGAGGAGCTTCGAGCCCATGAGGTGGCCGTAGGTGTCGTTTACATTTTTGAAGTGATCGAGATCGATGAAGATGAGCGAAAACTCGAAGGCGTAGCGGTGCGAGCGGTAAAGCTCAGTATCGAGCATGAAATTCAGGTGGCGCGCGTTGTAGAGGCTGGTGCAATCGTCGGTGATGGTGAGTTCGTGGATACGCTGGACGTGGCGCGCGTTCTCAATTGCGATGGCGGCGTAGTCGGCGAGCGCTTCGAGCAGGGCGAGGTCGCGTTTGCTGAAACCTTCGGGGCCGATGCAATTGATCAGCTCGATGACGCCGAGGCAATGATCGCGGAAGCGCACGGGAACGGCGACGATCGAGCGCGTTTCCATTTTGGTGCGTTCGTCAACCTGCGCGAAGAAGCGCGAATCTTTTGAGGTGTCGGGAACGACGACGACTTCACCGGTTTGAGCGACCCATCCGGCGAGTCCCTGGCCGAGCTTGATGCGGACGTCTTTCAGGGCTTCCGCGCCGACGCCTGTAGCAATCTGGAAATACAGCTCGCCTTTGTCAACGTCCATGAGGAGGAGCGACCAGGTGTCCGGACGGAGAACTTCGTTGATTTTCTCCATGATGGTGCGCAGAACCTGATCGAGCTGCAGGGATGAGGTGAGGGCTTTGCCAAGCTCGTGGAAAACGGTGACTTCGGTAGCCTGCGCGGCTTCCGCGGCCTCAGGCACTGCGCGCGGACTTCGGCGCCGTTCGACGCCGCCGAAAGGCTTGCCGTCATTCGCCCTGCGGACCGGTTCAGTCGGTAGACGTGGGCTCGGGTCTGGGGTCTTGTCGGGCAACACTGACATTATAAGAGGCCATTTTCGGTAACTGCAATGGACATCGCGAGGGGTTTGACCTAAGGCCAATCAGCGGGCATTTTGCGATTATTCGGCCTGGTGTGATTGACACACCTGCGACCGACGCCTATATTTTCTTTGGTTGCGGCACTCCGGAATGTCATCGACACCATTTGGCGAACACTTGAAGCGCGAGCGGGAGATGAGAGGCGTTTCGCTGGCAGAAGTGTCCGCTGCGACGCGGATCAGCACGCGATTTTTGGAGGCGATCGAGAGCGACCGGTGGGAGTCGCTGCCGGGCGGGGTGTTCAATCGCGGATTCATTCGGTCGGTGGCGCGATATCTCGGGCTTGATGAAGACAGCATGGTGGCGGAGTATGCGCTGGAAACGCGGGGGCGGGTCGACGTGGGCGTGGTGCCGGACGCGCCGATGGAGATGCCTCGCAATTGGAAGCCGGCGATTGTGGCAGCGATTGTGTTGATGGTGATGCTGGCGGGTGTTGGCTTCGCTTATGCGCGCTACGGAGGAAAGATTGCGGCGCGGCTGCACTGGAAGCCGGTTGCTGCGACGGCGCCGGTGGCGTCGGGGCCTTCGGGCGATGCGGCTCGCGGAGCAAGTGATGCTGCTACGGGCGCGTCCGGCGTGGGGGCTGCTGCTGCGGGCAATGGTGCGGCGCAAAATTTGAAGCCGAGTGACGGAACCGCTGCGAGTGCGGGGGCGGCCGCGGCTGACCCACTGGAACTCACGCTGCAAACGAGCAAGCTTGTTGATGTGACGATCGTGGCCGATGGGGCGACCGTTTTTAACGGGCCGATTGATGCGGGCGACAAGCGGCAGTTTGAGGCGCGCGACGTGTTTGAGGTTACTTCGAGCGATGCGCTCGCGATTGTTCTGGAGTTGAACGGGCAGCATGTCGGCGCGTTCGGGCAACTCGGGCTGCCGGGCAGTATCAAGCTCACGCGGAATGATTTGAAAGCGCCCGCCGGAGATTCCCATTAGCGCTGAGGTGCGAGCGGAGATCCGGTCGGGGCACGCGCGGCCGGAGCGGAAGCTTGCGGTGTGCTCGGGCGGAATTTCGCTTTCGCCGGAAGATCGGGCGGAATTGCTGGCGGTGCTGGCCGCGGACGCCGATGCCGCGATCGCCGAGCGCGCGAGGGGCGTGCTGGTGACGTTGTCGCCGGAAAGTTTTCTGGTGGCGATTGGGCGGCCGGATGCGGATGCGCATCTGTTCAAATATTCTGCAGATCAAATTGGCGACAAGCCAGGGGTGGCCGACGCGCTGGCGAAAAATGAAGCGTGTCCGGCGGCGCTCGTCACGCGGGTGGCGCGGCACCTGACCGCAGCCGGAATTCAGGGGCTGCTCGACCATATGGAGCGGCTCAGCTCGGACGGGCACCTGGCGGTAGCGCTGGCGCAGTCTCAGGGCGCGACCGCGGAGCAGCAGGCGCTGCTGGCGGAAATTCACAAGAACGAGCCCATTCCGGCGAAGGACCTTGAAGACGCGGCCAAGGACGCGGAGCCGGATCCTGTGAAGCGGGAGACACTGCTGAAGCAAGTAGCGCACATGAACGTGGTGCAGCGGCTCACACTGGCTCTGAAGGGAAACCGCGAGGCGCGGATGATCTTGATCAAGGATCCCAACAAACTAGTGCAGCGATGCGTTTTGCAATCGCCGCGGTTGACGGATATGGAAGTAGAAAGCTTCGCGAAGATGACGAATCTCTCAGAAGAAGTGTTCCGGGTGATTTCGTTGACGCGGAAGTTCATAAAGAGCTATGTGATCATGAAGAATCTGGTGAACAATCCGAAGACGCCCCTCGATATCTCGCTTCACTTGATTCCGCGCCTGAACGCCAACGATCTGAAGCTCCTGACGACGAACAAGAATATCCCCGACACGCTGCGATCGATCGCGGTGAAGATGCAGCGTCAGCGCACGGTCAATTCGAAATAGGGACGGCTGGAAGGCAGAGGCTTCCCTGCCTATTTCGCAGCGGGAGCTGCGAGCGAAGCTTCGATCTTCTTTTTGTATTCTTCGGCTTTGGCGAGAATTTCGGGCTCGTCGAGTGTGAGCATGCGGCGATCTTCGACTACGATTTTGCCGTTGATGATGACGGTTCTCACGTCAGCGGCCTTCTGGGCATACACGAGGCTCGAGTAGACGTTGTACATCGGCGTAGCGTGCGGTGCGCCGGTTTCGATCAGGATCAAGTCCGCCTTCTTGCCGGCTTCGAGCGAACCGATCTGCTTTTCGAGGTGCAGCGCGCGAGCACCGCCGATTGTCGCCATCTCGACCACTTGCTGTGCGGGCAAAGCGCGCGGATCGCGGCGGGCGATTTTTTGCAGCTTCGCGGCAAGGTCCATTTCCTCGAACATGTCTTGATTGTTGTTGCTGGCAGCGCCGTCCGTGGCGAGGCCAATCGCCTGGCCGGCCGCGAGCATATCCACGACGGGCATCACGCCTGCGGCTGTTTTCATATTGCTCGAGGGATTGTGAGTGCAGCCGACGCCAAAGTGGGTGAGGATCGCGATGTCGGCGGCATCCACCCAGATGCAATGAGCGCCGATCACGTCCGGCCCAAGCAAGCCGATTCGCTCGAGGTATGCGACGGGCGTGACGCCGTGCTTTTCGCGGCTTTGCTGCAGTTCGAAAGGCGCTTCCGCAATGTGAATCGCGATTGGTGCGTGGTTTCGACGCGCGAGTGCGGCTGAATCCTGGAGCGTTTTCTCCGACAACGTATAAATCGAGTGCGGCCCAACGGCGGCGGTGATCAGCGGGTCACCCGTCCAGTGGTCGAGGAATTTCTGCGTGTAGTCGAATGCCTGCTGTGTCGTCTTGTTGTCGGGTGCGGGAAAATCGATGATCGTCTCGGCGAGCACGCTTCGCATGCCGGCTTCTTTCGTCACGCGCGCAACGGCGTCTTCGAAATAGTACATATCGCAATAGGTGGTTGTTCCGCCGCGCAACATTTCGAGAAGACTCAACCGAGTGGCCCACACGACGAAATCCTCGGTGACGTTGCGCGCTTCGGCAGGAAAAATATATTTGTTGAGCCATTCGTCGAGCGCAAGATCGTCGGCGATGCCGCGGAAGAGGCTCATGGCCGCATGCGCGTGGCCATTGATCAACCCGGGCATGATAATGCCGCCGTGCGCGTCGATTATTTTCGGCGCTTCATATTTAGATTCAATCTCGGCTGATTTATCGACCGCCACGATGGAATCGCCGCGAATGGCGACCGCGCCATCGTCGATGACGCGACGCTGCGCATCCATGGTGACAACGGTTCCGTGGACGACGAGAAGGTCGGCCTTATCCTTCGCGTAGCTTGGAGACGCCACGAGCAATAGAATCAAACCGCAAATAAACACACGTAAGGACGATCGAGAATTTCGCAAGATCATCGATATTTTCATCATTGTCTTAAGCAGCGCCCCGGCTCAGTCTGTATTTCCCCGTGTGATCAGCGATCGCAGTCTTACAACAAGGGACCGTTGTATTCGGTGAGAAATATCGACGCATCTTCCTCACTTGTCGAGATTTGCAGAACGATCCCAGAATACGATACCCATACAAGATCCGCATTTTGAGGTCCGGGGTGATCTACGTCATCGGTCCGAAATTTATGAGCCAGCACTTCGCGATCAAGAATTCTGATCTTTTCCTGACCCAAATATTCGATCTCTTCGGTCTCCGCAATGCCAAGCTCGATTCCTTTGTTCGATGCATCGTCTTGAAGACTCAACACAGGAACCCTAGTCTTACGACCCACAGTCCGATCCGCCTGCGCAACTGAAACCAGAACGAACCAAGCCAAATCGAACGGAATTGGCCCCGCGAACGGAATGAAATTGTAAGGTGTTGCTTGTTCCCTGGAGGCAGAGCTGCGAAGGTTCGATTTTTTACTGTGTACGTCACACCTAACAGGGGTTGAGCCGAAATCGCATGAGATATTCCCCGAGCGTGCGTTCGACCGGAAATTTCTCAGCCGGAAATCGCGCGACAACACAAGCGTTTCTTGGACGACGTACTCGCCGAACGGCGCGATTTCCGCGTCTACTGTATACGTTCCGTCCTGCGCCTCATACATACGCCATCGATCGATGGCCACCCACGAGCGAGAACCACCGGGGGCTGAGGCCCGCCTTGAGTACTGCCCTTCGCAAAGCGCTTGGGATGCGGTTTGTCGCGCCGGAAAAGGAAATATAAACGCTAGGGCTATTGTCAGGACTAGGCTCTTGCGGTGCGGTGATGGTTTTGCGCGAAACATCGTCGTGAGAAGCAACAGCAATTACAGAAACGAGGAATCGAAAGCATGCGGCAGAAGGCTAGACATCTTCTCCTGCAGCACCTTGCCTTTTAGATTCGCCATGATTACCGGAACGTCACCGCAAAATTCCCAGATGATCTGGCGGCAGGCGCCGCAGGGTGGCGTCAACGTGTCGGTGTCTGCCACGACTGCAATCGCCTCAAAGCCGCGCTCGCCTTCGGAGACGGCTTTGAAAATAGCGGTGCGCTCGGCGCAACAGGTCAAGCCGAGAGTCGCATTTTCGACGTTGCAACCTGAAAATACGCGCCCGGATTTTGCACGCAGCGCCGCCCCCACCCGGAAATTCGAATAGGGTGCGTGCGCATTTTCCCGAGCCTGCTTGGCGGCGGCGATCAATGCATCATATTCGGTCATTTATTTGCGCTCTCTGATTCTCATTAGTTCTTTTCTACGGCGATACGTGGAATCACGGCACGAAGCAAAGCGATGAATTGAGTCTTCACGCGCTCGCCAGTCTCCATCACCTCTGCGTGATTAATCGGTTGATCGAGAATCCCTGCGGCCATATTCGTGACGCAGGAGATTCCAAAAACGCGAATGCTCATGTGACGCGCGACAATCGTTTCCGGCACCGTGGACATGCCCACCAGATCGGCGCCGATCGTTCTGAGATAGCGAATCTCTGCCGGCGTTTCGTAGCTCGGGCCGGAAAGGGCGGCGTAAACGCCTTCGTGCACTTCGATTCCCAACCGTTTCGCTTCGGCGAGCGCGATTTCACGATATTGCTTCCAGTAGGCGTGCGTCATGTCGGGAAAGCGCGGACCGAAGCGTTCATCATTCGGCCCAATCAGCGGATTCGCTCCCTGAAGATTGATGTGATCGCGGATCACCACGAGCGCGCCCTGCTTGTATCCGAGATCAATGCCTCCAGCTGCGTTGGTGAGAATCGCTGAGCGGATTCCAAGCCTGCCAAGTACGCGCATGGGGAAGACGACTTCCTTCGCAGTGTAACCTTCATAAAAATGGACGCGGCCCTGCATCACTGCTACTTCAATACTGCCCACTTTGCCGATGACGAGCTGGCCTGCGTGACCCACGGCCGTGGAGCGCGGAAATCCCGGAATTTTCTGATAGGGAATTTTTGTCGCGCCACTAAGCTCGTTAGCAAAAGCGCCGAGGCCTGAGCCCAGAACCAATGCTATTTTTGGCCGCAGCTTTGTTTTCGAGAGGATGAATTTCGCAGCCCGCTCGGCTCGCGCGAATTCCGTGTCTCGCGCTGCGGCCGCCGCACGAGCCGTCATTGCAACATGACTCCGACGATCGAAGCGGACATAAGATTCGCCATTGTGCCGCATAACATTGCGCGAAGCCCGAGCCGCGCGAGATCGGTTCGCTTATTCGGAGCGAGCGCACCGATGCCGCCAATCTGAATGCCGATGGAACTGAAATTCGCGAAGCCACAGAGAGCGAACGTGGCGATTGTAAAGGAACGCGGATCGAGAGTGTCTTTCATCGGGCCGAGACGCTGAAAGGCCACGAGCTCATTCGTGACCATGCGCAGCCCCAGCAAATTACCGATCACCGGCGCGTCGTGCCACGGAATTCCGATGAGATATGCGATCGGCGCGAGAATCCAGCCGATAATTTGTTCCACACTGGTAGGAAACCATCCAATGCGATGAAGGGCGAGGGCGTTGTGGATCGCGCCAAAAACTCCATCCACCAGATAGATCATCGCGATGAAAGTAATCAGCATTGCACCCACGTTAAGGGCGAGGCTTAGCCCGTCGGTAGTGCCACGGGTTAAAGCGGCGAGCACGTTCTTGTCGCGCTCGACCTCCGCCATTTCCACGCGACCGGAGGTGACCGGCTTTTCAGTTTCCGGCACCAGCATCTTCGAGAGCAAAATTGTGCCCGGCGCCGTCATGATCACGGCCGCGAGCACATGTTTCGCTTCGACGCCATAAGCGATGTATGCGGCCATCATTCCACCCGAGACGTGAGCCATGCCGCTGGTCATGATGGTCATCAATTCCGAGTGCGTCACTTCCGGCAAAAACGGGCGAATCGTGAGCGGAGCTTCCGTCTGACCCATGAAAATGCTGGCAGCGACGTTGAGAGACTCCGCGCCGCTCGCGCCCATCAATCGCGTCATCACGACCGCAGCAATCTTGATGATGAACTGCATCACGCCGAAGTAATAGAGCACCGCAAAAAATGCCGCAATGAAAATAATCGTGGGCAGCACCTGAAACGCGAAGAAAAAGCCCATCGGCGAACCCTTTTTGCCGAGGTCACCGAATACAAAGGAAGAACCGTAAAACGAGAAACTAAGCATCCAGTTCACGCCTTCGCCCGCCTGGTGAAAAATCCAGCGGCCATATTCCCAGCGCATCACGAGAAATGCGAAGACGATCTGGAGCCCCAGGCCCCACGCGACGGTTTTCTTTCGGATGGCGCGGCGGTTCGTGGAAAAAAGAAAGGCGAGGGCCATCAGAACGAGCATTCCAACCAAGCCAATCAGGCGATGCATTCGATGTGCTCTCCCCGCGCTGCAGCCAGAATCAAATTTACCTACGCGCCAATCACTTTTCGCACGAGAGGCAACACGTGCGGCGGCTTCGGCCCAATCTCAAAGCTTTTCGCCAGCAATCCAATCGAGTGCGGAAGACGAGAGTCGAGATTGTAGCGCACGATGCAGAGCGTCTCGCCCACCTTCACCGCATCGCCGAGCCGCTTTTCGACGATCAAGCCGACGCCCGGGTCAATCGTGTCTTCCTTCTTCTCGCGCCCGCCGCCGAGCATCATGCTGGCCACGCCAACCTGCTCGCACTGAATTGCGGTGATGAATCCGTCTGCCGGCGCGGTAACTCGCGCTTCGTGCCGTGCTTGCGGCAGCTTGTGCGGATCGTCCACGACACCCGCATCGCCACCTTGCAAACGAATGATCTCGCGGAATGTATCACGTGCGCGGCCGGAAGCAATCATTTCCGCCGCGAGAGCACGGCCGTCTGCGATCGATTTCGACTTGCCACCGAGCAAAAACATCCACGCGGACAGCTCGATGCATATTTCGCGCAAGTCTGCCGGGCCCTTGCCGTTCATGATCTCGATGCACTCTTCCACTTCGAGCGCGTTCCCTACTTTGCGGCCGAGCGGCTGTTCCATGTCGGTGATAAGCGCGACAACTTTTTTGCCCATGCGCGTGCCGGTCTCGACCATCAACTCGGCGAGATATTCGGCGTCCGCTTGCTTCTTCATAAAAGCGCCGACGCCCGTCTTCACGTCGAGTACGAGCGCGTCGATACCTTCCGCCATTTTCTTGCTCATGATGGAAGCGCAAATCAGATAAGGGCTCTCGACGGTTGCGGTGACATCACGCAGGGCGTAGAGCTTTTTGTCGGCTGGCGCAATTTCGGGTGTTTGCCCAATCAAGCCGCAATGGCTTTTCTCAAGGACGCGCTTAAATTCATCCAGCTTGAGATTCACGTTGAAGCCTGGAATCGATTCGAGCTTGTCCAGCGTGCCGCCGCTGTGGCCCAACCCGCGCCCGCTGATCATAGGGACGTAGAGTCCAGCGGCGGCGACCACGGGCGCAATCACGAGAGAAGTTTTGTCGCCGACGCCGCCGGTTGAATGCTTATCGACCTTGGGCGCGGGAAGACTCGACCAATCGAGGACGGAGCCCGAGTGCAGCATGGACTCGGTGAGCGCCGCGAGTTCGGCACGCGTCATGCCGCGCCACAGAATAGCCATCAACCAAGCGGTTATTTGGTAATCGGGGATTCGTTCGTACGTAGCGCCTTCGACGAGGAACTTGATTTCGTCGCGGGATAACTCAATGGCATCGCGTTTTTTGCGGATGATGTCAACAGCGCGCATAGATTGGAATCGAGCGCGAAGGCTAGCACTTGGTCGGAGTTCCGTCAACGAAGGCGGTAAAGACGATTGCTATCGGCCGCTATGTTTCGTTTTGAGGCGCGTCGGGTGCGTTGGGGGTTGGGAGCCAGTAGCTGGCGAGCACAGGAATGATGAAGAGAATAGCCAGCGGTGACGTGACCATTCCTCCCACCACCACGCGGGCCAAGGGCTGTTGCGCCTGAACGCCCACGCCAGAGGTTATGGCGGCGGGCAGCAGGCCAAGTCCCGCCGCAACGCACGCCATCAGCACCGGCCGCATTTCCGCCATGCCGCCCAATTCGATTGCACCGAGTTTCGAATGCCCGGCCTGTTCTTTGCGACGAATTCCTGAAACGAAAACGACGCCGCCCAGAGTACAGACTCCGATCACCGACGCGAAGCCCACCGCGGCTGAAATGCTGAAAGGAGTATGGGTGACGAGTAGAGAGAGAATTCCTCCCGTGAGACCAAAGGGCAACATTGCCAGAACAAGAAGCGCGTGGCGGAGGGAATTGAACGCGGTGAATAGCAGAGCGAGAATTATCACCAGGCTGATCGGGATGATGATTATCAGCCGGCGCTGTTCTTTTTGCAGGCTGTCATATTCGCCCGCCCATTCGTAGTGGTAGCTCTCGGGCAAATGAACTTTCTGCGCGATTCGGGCTTGCACCTCCTGGATAGTTCCGGCGAGGTCTCTGCCGCGCACACTGAACTTCACAGGAATATAGCGGCGGCCGTTCTCACGATAGATCATGAAAGCGCCTTCGCGCAGAGAAACGTCGGCCACCTGGGAGAGCGGGATGCGGCTACCATCGGGCGTGGGCAGCAGGATATTGCGAATCGCTTCGGGAGTATGGCGAAATTCCGGCTGGTAGCGAACCACGAAATCGAAGCGGCGATCGCCTTCCAAGATTTGCGTCGCCGCAAACCCGCCGATGGCGGCTTGAACGGCCGCATTCAAGTCCGCAGCCATCAGGCCGTAGCGGGCGCTGGCGGCGCGGTCGATGGAAATCAAGAGCTGCGGCTGGCCCGTTTCCTGAAAAACGCCGAGGTCGGCGACGCCGCGAACTCCCGCCATAATGTCCTTGATCTGGCCTGCCTTTTCGACGAGCACGTTGATATCGTCGCCAAATATTTTCAGGGAGTTCTCACCTTTTACGCCGGACATCGCTTCTTCCACATTGTCCTGAATATTTTGCGAGAAATTGAAGTCTATGCCGGGGAATTTTTCGAGCTGTGAATCCATCTGACCGACGAGTTTCTCCTTTGTGAAACCGCTGGGCCATTCACTGAGATTTTTCAAGGACACCATGAATTCGATGTTGTTGAAGGTCGTCACATCGGTGCCGTCGTCTGGACGCCCCAACTGAGAGACCACCTGTGTGACGACGGGATAGCCGAGCAGGATTTCGCGGATGTCCTTGGCCATTTTTGCAGAGGCTTCGTACGAGACGTCTTGCGGCAGCGTGGCGCGCACCCAGAGATTTCCCTCTTCGAGCTTGGGCATGAACTCGCCGCCGAGAAACCGTGTGAGCAGAAGGGTGATGATGAACGCGGTTCCGGCGATCGCTAGAGTCGTCTTGCGCCGCGACATTGTCCACTTCAGCGCGGCTGCGTATCTTTTTCCAAGCCACGTGACAAGGATCGTATGGTGAGCGCGAACCTTCTCGGGGCGCATGAATGAGGCGAGAATGGGCGACAGGAAAACCGCGAATAGCAGCGCTCCGGCGAGGGCGAAAACGTAGGTTTCCGACATCGGCGCAAAAATCTTGCCCGGAACTCCCTGCATCGTGAACAGCGGTATTAGCGCGACTACAATCACCAGAACGGAAAAAATCACAGGGCGGACGGCTTCGGCGGTCGCATCCGCAACAAGATCGAGCGTGGAAATATTGGAGGTCGCCGACTGGAATCGCCTGTAAATATTTTCGAGAACGATTACGGATGCATCGACGAGGATCCCGAAATCGATCGCGCCGATGGAAATCAGGTTCGCAGAACGTCCGGTGAGCACCATCAGCGAAAACGCAAAAAGAAGCGAGCACGGAATCGTGAGCGCTGCGATCAGGGAAATGGGAATATCGCCGAGGAATACGATCAGAATCGCCGTCACGAGTACGAGCCCCATCAGTACGACGTGGCGTACCGTCTCGGTGGTGAGGTGAATCAGATTAATGCGATTGTATAGCGTCACGATCTTCATTCCAGCCGGAAGCAATCCCTCGTTGAGCGCTTTTACTCTTTGCTCGAGCTGGCGCAACGCCGGAACGGACTGTTCGCCTCGCTGCAGTAACACGATGCCCTCGACGGCATCGTTATCGTGATTGATGCCTACCTGGCCGAGACGCGGCTGAAAGCCTTCCTTCACGTCGGCTACATCGCGCAAATACACGGGGACACCGTTGCGCGTCGTGACCAAAACATTCTGCATTTCCGCGATGTTATGCAACAGACCCAGGCCACGAACGTTCACGTTCTGGCTGCCCATCGTGAGGTAATTTCCGCCGGCGTTGGCGTTGCTCGATCCCACCGCGGTTAGCACTTGCGGGAGAGTGACGTTGAATTGCAGAAGTTTTCGAGAGTCGATGTCGGCAATGTACTGCCGGGTACTGCCTCCGAAAGTCGTTACGTCAATAATTCCCGACACTTGCTTCATCTCGCGAGTGACGAACCATGTTTGTGTCGCTTTCAACTCGTTCAGGCTGTAGGCCGGTCCATACAGTTGGTAGCGATAAATTTCGCCCACAGGTGACCAGGGTGAGAGCTGCGGCGAAAGACCGGAGGGCAGTTGAATCAATTGGAGGCGATTCAAAACTTCCTGGCGGTCCCAGTAATAGTCGCTGCCGTAGCTGAAATACATTTTCACATCGCTGAGGCCAAAAATGCTGATCGAGCGCACTTCTTCCAGATGCGGTATCCCGAAAAGAGCGGTCTCCACTGGAACCGTCACTTGCTGTTCCATTTCTTCCGCCGACCATGACGGATTCTGCGTGATTACTTCTACCAGCGGCGGGGACGGATCGGGGTATGCCTCAATATCAAGCCGAAGAAAAAGAATGAAGCCGGCGGCAATCCATGCCACGAGCAGAACGATCATCAGCGGCCTGTAGCGGAGAAGCGAAGCGATCAGGTTGCGCATCGGCGGCTAGTCCTGCGTGCCTTCGCGCAGGAGAAGCCCTCCCTCGGAGACGATCTTGTCGCCTGCCGCGATGCCGGACGTAATTTCGAGCGAGCCGTCAAATGACCGGGCCAGCTTCACATTCCGGCGCTCGTACTTTCCATTTCCCTGATCGACGAAAATATATGCTTCGTTGCCTTCGCGTATCACTGCGGATGCCGGCACCAGGATGCCCTGAGAATTGGACCGCAGGATGCGAATCGAACCAAACATCGCCGGCTTAATGCGCGTGTTTGCATTCGGAAGAATTACTCTCACATGCAAGGTGCGGGTGACGGGATCAACTGTGTCGGAAACGACGCTGATTTGTCCTTTCCAGCTTTCGCCCTGATAGGCATTCAGTGTCACAGTTGCTTGTTGCCCGGATTTCACAGCGCTCAGATCCTTTTCGAAGACATCTCCGAGCGCCCAGACCGTAGTAATGTCCGCGATGGTGCACAGCGGCATCGGCGCGTCGAGCGATTTTGAGAACTCGCCTTGCGCGGCGTTCACATCGAGCACCACACCGGAGCGCGGCGCCGTGACGCGCAACTGCGAGCCCGCCTTATCAGGATCCATGCCAAGCACCAAAATTTGTTCTCGCGCGGCGTCCAACGCGGCCTTCGCCGACTGCGCATCCGCCTGCGCCTGCTGAAAATCTTTTTCTGCAACCGCGCGATGGGCCAGGAGATCCTGCGAGCGGACGAGCTGTTTCTGCTTCACCTCATTATCCGCGACGGCTCGTTGGTAGTCGGCCATGGCCCGCGCAAGATCGCTGCTCTGAAGGAGAGCAAGCGTCTGCCCTTTTTCCACGCGCTGCCAGGGTCGCACTTTCAGTTCGGTGATTCGTCCGCCGGCAGGCGCAAATACATGGACTACTCGCGTCGGGTCGGCTTCGATGTGCGCAGCCAGTTCCAGATAGTCCGGAACGCTTGACGTCTTTACTGTCATCGTCTGAATGCCTTTGGCATCAGACGCGACGTAATTCCCGCCTTTCGAACTATCTGAACTCGCAGGCTTCGTCTGATCCGATGGATTGCTCGCGCTGCCGCAACCGCACGCAGCGGCCCCTGCAATCAATGCCACAAAAAAAACTGCCGACTTCATCTAAAAAACTCCTCTGCTCTGGGCTTGCTTTGTTTTCGGGCCGGGGACCGCAGTTAGGTGCTCAACACAATGCCCATTGACCGCCGGAGTGCTTAGGAAAAGACTTGAGCTGTACGACGGGTCGGCTCACTAACGAGCGAATGTTTACAGAGGTGAGGCGGGAGGGGCGCGGCCTTCGGGAAAACCTTGAACGAAGAATTTCGCTGCATAGGAACCAACGCTAACTCCGCACAAATAAGTCAGCGGGGATTCGAGCGACGCCATCCATGGAAGAATCGCTGGGCCTGTCTCCTTCACAATTTGTTTAGACTGCTCCGAATGATGACTGCAGATAGAATGGCGGCGGCTCGCTGAGCATTCGTCCAGAAGCATCGCCGCCGTGTGCAAATCATCGGTGAGCGACACCGCGAAGAAGAGCAGCACCAGCGCGCAACCCATCGCCGTCCATTCGCGGAACGAGTCTCGGCGGCTCGGAGGTTTCTGACGCTGCCAACGCGTGCGCCACACACCGACGGCGCCAGCAGCAATCAGGAGCCAAAGCAGGTTGAGGAACAGTTCCATTTTGTGACTTAGATTTGAATTCTATGGGATGACGCAGGTTGCATGCAAACTTATCGCTTGGCCGTTCGCTCCCCTATATCGGCCGCCACTGTTTGCATCTCCGAGTGGATCTTCCCATTGGACGCGAGCATTTCGCGGTCACCCGGATGATAGGGTTTGCCAGAAAAGTCGGTGACCATTCCGCCGGCTTCCTTCACTAGCAGCACGCCCGCGGCCGTATCCCAGGATTTCAGGCCAAATTCCCAAAAAGCCTCGAAGCGGCCGGACGCGACTCCGCAAAGATCAAGCGCAGCTGAGC
The DNA here is from genome assembly GCA_963736465.1 of uncultured Acidobacteriota bacterium. GTDB lineage: Bacteria > Acidobacteriota > Terriglobia > Acidiferrales > UBA7541 > Palsa-295. Next base: position 52,665 of record CAVTOS010000007.1, read on the forward strand.
CGTCGCGCCGTACGCCGTGCGTTCGCAGCGTGAAACCTGCGTAGTAAGCGATGTTCGTTTGCTGGCTGCGTTGATCCGGCGGAAATCCCGTGACGAGCAAACTGGTCGCCAGCGTATCGATCGGCGAAACGTGTATGGGTTTGTGGTCGAGATATGCTCCTTCGCCACGCACAGCCGAAAACAGCTCGCCGCTCACTGGATTGAAAACAACACCCACAATCGGCTCGCCATCTTCCAGCAATCCAATCGACACGCCAAAACACGGATACCCGTGCGCGAAATTCGTTGTCCCGTCGAGCGGATCCACGTGCCAGCGATAACGCGCTTTTCCGGTAGGTCCCCCGCTTCCTTCTTCGGCCACAATCTCGTGCTGCGGAAAATGGCGGCGCAATCTTCCGACCACAATTTCCTCCGAGCGCCGGTCAGATTCCGTCACGATATCCACTTCGCCCTTGTAAGTAATTTGCTTCGGGCGATCGAATTCCGTCCGTAACAGCGCACCCGCTTCGCGCGCCGCGTCAATCGCGACTTCGAGGAATTGGTTCATTATCGAGGCATCGCCGACGTAAAATATTCCTTGCGGTATCTCACCAGGTCTCCCGATTTTACCGTCACTTCCACGTGCCGCGTGCTGCCGGGTTTCGGCGGCGGGTTTGGATAGTAACCAAGCAAATACTGCGTGCGCAGCTCGCGATTGATGCGATCGAACATCGCATCGAGCTGCTGAAGATCGTCGAGAATGAAGAACGCCCCGCCCGTGCTGTCCGTGATTGTGATGAGCGCATGCTCGCCGGCGGTGTTGCGGCCGTTCTCGTTCTTCACCGGCCGAATGATGATCGAATAAAGCAGCGTGCCCGAGCGGATTGCCGCGCGCCGCGCGTCGTCAAACTTCGAGACGCTCGTCGTCTCCCCGCCATCGGTCACCAAAACAATCGCGCGCCGCCTTTCCTGCGGCAGCTTTCGCAGCGCATTCGACCCGAGCACCACCGCATCATACATGGCGGTTCCCGCGCCCGGACTGATTCTATCCGCGGCGGCCTGCAACCTCGGAACATCGTCCAAAAATTCCGAGAGCTGTATCACGGAATCCGAGAATTCGAAAACCGAAAGCGTGTCCGTCGGCCGGACCACCTGCTTGATAAAGTGCGCCGCAGCTTGGGCCTCGAATTTAAGGTCCTTGAACGTGCTCATGCTCGCATCGACCATCAGCGCGAGGTCCAGCGGCCGGTTCGTCTGAGCCTCGAAGCGCTCGATTTTTTGCGGCACGTCTTCTTCTTTTAGTTCGAATGCGTCCTGCGTGAGATCGGGCACCGGCCGCCCGCTTGCATCAATCACGCTCGCGAGAATGCTGACCAGATTCACATTTACGCGAATCGCGGGCTTCTGCTGTTCCTGCGCGCTTAGCGATCCGTACAAACCCGCACACACCACGGCCGTAGCCAGCGGCAACGCGCTGAACGTTCGAGTCGATATTTTCATCTAAGAGGTAGATTCATCCGCGCGGGAAATGGCTTCCTGGGACGCTAAATCCCCCGCTATTTCGCCCTCGGCCCACACCGTTCCGCCGGCGAAATATTCCTTTTTCCAGATGGGCACGGTGCGCTTCAAGGTGTCAATCGCATAGCGGCACGCGTCAAACGCGGCTGCGCGGTGTGCCGAACTCACTGCAATCCAGACGCTGGTTTCGCCAATCTCGAGCCGCCCCAGGCGATGCACGATAATGATCCGATGAATCTGAAATTTCTCCCGCATCTGCGAGCCGATCTCGCGCATTTTCGCCAGCGCCATCGCTTCATAGGCTTCATATTCGAGATACAGCGTCCGTTTTCCGCGGAAATTGTTGCGCACGAAGCCATCGAACGCCACCGCCGCGCCATCCTCCGGCGCTTTGATGCTCTCAACTAACTCCTGCGGCCGAATCGGCTCACGAACGAGTTGAAAAATATCTTCGACGGTCGCCACGTGTTCCCCACCGCTAACGGGCGGAAGAAATGCCACTTCGTCACCCGCAGAAAGCGATTCGCGCCAACCCGCATATTCCTGATTCACCGAAGCGGCAATCGAAGGACGAAATTCGGCAAGTTTCGGAAAGCGCCGCCCGTAGCGCTCAAAAAGATCTTCTACGCGAGCGCCATCGGAAAGATCGGCCTCATCCTGAGCGAGTCCCACAATATCCTTCAGTTGTCCAAAAAACAGGACGCGAACACGCATGGCAGTCATTCTAACGCGACCTCGCGCAGTAGGCGCAAAATTGGTACGCAACGCACCCGCACTAACAATCAATCAATACCCAGAATGGGCGCCCGCGGCTGTCTTCGCCATACCGCTCACCTCATCGAGTCGCACAGCCGCTCGCGTCAATGCCGCGGCCAGCGCCATCGCTTCACGATGGAAAGTGGCGGGGTCGTTACGGTCGAGCGCTTCATTCACGCCCGGCATCACCTCCGCCGCGTAACCGGCGTAACTTCCCGGCGCAAAAATCGCGTGCTTGTACCAGGGTCGGCCCACGAGCCCCTCGGGGACAAGAAGCGACTGTTCCACACTTGCGAGCGCGCGATTGAGTTCGCGCCGCGTGGCCGAACTGAGCATTGCAGGCGAAATCTCGCGCAACGCGACGGAAGTGCGACCAGCCGAAGCCGTCAACTCGTCCGCCGCCTCCGATACAGCTTTCCAATCGGACGCCTCCGCTCCCTGCGGCGCCCTCACGCGAGCATTCACGTCACTCGTCATCCGTGCTATTTCGCTCGCGTAGGCCGAATAGTCGAATGGCAGCACATCGGCTTCGTCGAGCCGCAATGCAACTGTGCCGAGGATTCGCGCGAGCGTCGCGTGATAGACAAACGTCGGATCGCCAAATTGTTTCATCCAGTAAAAATCGTCATACAGCGAGTGATAGACGCCGTAGTCGCCGCTGAAACCCATGTCCAGCGAAGGAATCCCCGCAAAATCGAAGAACGGACAAAAATCCGAGCCCGCTCCCAAAGCACCAACAGGTGTTTCGCCGGGAGTCTCCGCTTTGAGCTCCGGCCGCGCGATACCGTTGGGCGCGCCTTTCTTCTGCGAGGAATGCTCTCGCCACATTTCATACACGCTGCGCTTGGTCTCCGGATCAGGCAGTTCTCGCGCCGCGTCGCGCACAATTTCCTTCAACGATGGCGTCGATGCCGCTCCGAAATTCGGCCCGGTTACGCCCACGTCTGTATTTATATATGCGATGGCTTTTGCTTGCAGCTCAGCGCGATTCGCTTCCACCCATTCCGTCGAGCCCAGTAGCCCCGGTTCTTCTCCATCCCATTCGCACATCACGATTGTGCGGCGCGGCTTCCAGCCGCTGCGGACCAACTCGCCAAGTGCTCGCGCCGTTTCGAGCATCACAGCCGTGCCGCTGCTTGGATCGGCAGCCCCGTACACCCACGCGTCGTGATGATTGCCCAGAACAACCCATTGACCGTCGTCGCTGCCGCGCAATTTTGCGATCACGTCATAAATCGGGCGCTGTTCGAAATCCATCACCAGCTTCATGTGAACTTCGGATTTTCCAGGCCCCACGTGATATGTAAACGGCAAGCCGCCCTGCCAATTTCTAGGAACGTGTGGGCCGCCGAGGTGCTCGAGAATCGCCCACGCGTCCTGAGCATTGATGGGCATGGTGGGAATATGCGGCAGGTTCGTCGCATCAGCAGGCCTGATTCGTTTCGCATCGGGCGTCGCTCCAACTCCCGGCGTCAGCGGGTCCCCGGGATAATCTTCGGTGTAAAGAATCGATCCGCGCTGAATCCCGCTCATCGGCCGCCACGGCCCATTCGGAAACACATCGCCTGCCATATATCCGTCGTCGGCTGGATCGGAGAAGATGATCAAGCCGGCCGCTTTGTGCTCTTCCGCCAATTTTGCTTTGATGCCGCGATAATTGTGGCCGTAACGGGCAATGGCGATCTTTCCCTGCACGCTCACGCCGAGTGAATCGAGCTCAGCATAATCCTCGGGCGTTCCGTAGTTCACGTAAACCACCGGCGCCGTCACTTCACCGGAAGGCGAATAGGTGTTGAACGCCATCACCGCGCGAGGATCTTCTGTGTCCTTGTCTACTTCCACCGGCTGCTCGGGCGTAGCCAGTGCTTTTTTCGCCGGCGCCACGAGATCGAGCTTCACTTCGCGAGGCTCAGCCATCCACACGCTGTACGAAACGATTTCGGCGTCGAACCCAAAACTTCGATACTGATCTCGCAGCCATTCCGCCACCTGATGACTCGCTTCCGTGCCGGCTCTGTGCGGTTGGTTCGTTAGATGGCGCAGATTGCTCTCCGCGTGTGCGGCGTCGGGTATACTCTGCAGCTTTGATTCGAGCTCGCGTTCAGGCTTCACTCGCTCAGGAAAGAAACCGCTGATCTCTCCGTTGGCAGCTTTGTCGGATGCGAACGACAGCATCAGCGGTATCGCCAGAAGAACAGCTGCACCATATCTCCGCGCCAAACGATTCATCGTCACCTCATAAGCAGCCGATGAGTTTATCTTAGATGGACGCGCGAGCCACAAAGCCGTTTCGGTTTTCACGAATTTTGAATCAGGCAAAGGGTGCATATTCGTTGGTTGCTTCAATCGCTTGACGCGCAGCATCTCGCACTTTAGGGTAGATTTGTGATCGAAACGGGAGAGATCACGGCACATGAAAATCCTTATTTCGGGGGGCTCAGGCCTGATTGGAACGGCAACTTCCGCGTCGCTGCAGGGGGATGGTCACAGCGTCGTCCGTCTGGTCCGGCCAGGTAAAGGCGCAAAAGCGGGAGACGTCCAATGGGATCCGATGCGAGCAACTGTTGACGTCGCGGGGCTCGAAGGCGTCGATGTCGTGATCCACCTGAGCGGCGCCGGAATTGCCGACGGCCGCTGGAACGAAGCGCGCAAACAGATTCTCCGCAGCAGCCGCATCGACACCACTCGCGTGCTTGTGGACTCGCTTTCACGCCTGAAGCAAAAGCCTCGGATGCTGATCGTAGCATCGGCGATCGGCTACTACGGCTCTCGCGGCGATGAAATCCTCACCGAATCGAGCGCCATCGGGACGGATTTTCTCGCTCTGCTATGCCGTGACTGGGAAGCCGAAGCCGGCCGCGCGGCTGCGATGGGCATCCGTACTGTCATGCTGCGCTTCGGAGTCGTACTTTCCGGAAAAGGTGGTGCGCTTCCCAAAATGCTCACGCCTTTCAAGCTCGGCGTTGGTGGACGCCTCGGAGACGGACAGCAATGGATGTCGTGGATTGCCATCGAAGACGTGCTCGGAATCATCCGCCACGCGATTGCGAACGAGCAGGTAAGCGGCCCTGTAAATGTCGTTGCGCCAAACCCGGTGCGAAACGAGGAATTCACGCGACTGCTCGCTGCCATGTTGCATCGCCCGGCAATTTTTCCAGCGCCTGCATTTGTGCTTCGGCTCGCGATGGGCGAAATGGCCGACGCTGTCTTGCTCAGCAGCGATCGCGTCAAGCCGGAAAAAATGCTCGCAGCCGGATATAAATTTCGTTTCGAGATTTTGGAACCCGCACTGCGCGCGGCCGTGCTTTCGCGGATGTAATCGAGGAAAGGCTAGAGGTCGAGACGCTGCAGCAGCGCATTAAGATTCGATTCGTCGACGACCAACGCTGGCCCCGTGGCGGAAAGCTCCTCGCCTGCGTCGAACGCCTGAAATAGCCGCATCTTGGCCGCAGCATATTCTTCAGTTCCCGTCAGCGCGCGCCCCGTTGCTTCGCCCCATTTCTTGATCGCATCCTGCCCCACAAAAATGCGCACGGGAAACATTTTCTTCCGATCCGCAGACACGTAATAGACGTACTCGTTTCCCTTCGCGCTTCCCTGCTGCACGGGATGCGCGTCTTGGAACTGATACTGGTAGACGTAGCCGCTTTCCGCTGAATAGCTCTTGATCCGTCGAACCGTCTCCGGTTTTGCCATGCCGAGATTATTTGGCGGGTTCTGCATTGTTGTCAACGTCGTGAACCCTCGTCTGGACGTATATCAATTGCCTCTTCGATTCGTGATGGCGCCGGTCGCGTCCCGAAATGGATTGCAAGCATGCCGAATTGGGACGATTAGCCATGCGCGCAGAGCTTTTCGATCATCGCGCCGCAATCCATTTTCGCTCAGCGATCCTTCCCTATTCCCGTGAAGCGTTAAGGCTTAGCTGCGCCAATCACCCGCTAGGCCGCGTCAAAAATGCCTACGCGCTCCAATGCTCCGCGATGGCACATCCCTTGCGTTAAGCCGTCGCACAGATGATGCGCTCAATCAAATGCCGGTGGCTGAAAACGACTTTGAGTCGGGCGGCCACTCCATTTGACCGATCGAATCGTCCGCCGAATCTGCTTTTGCTTGCGTTCTTTTGTATCGCTGCCGTGGCGATGCCCGGTTGCGCTGGAATCACATCGACAGGTCCTGCCGTGGTCACCGTAGTCCTGCAGCCGACACAAATAAGCGTCCCCTTGAGCCAGTCACAGCAATTCCAGGCCACCGTCACAGGCACGTCGAACAAAAGCGTCACATGGTTTGTGGGCGGCGTGGCTGGTGGAAGCGCGAGCGCCGGCACAATTTCATCGAGCGGCTTGTACACCGCTCCAAGCGCAATGCCCTCGCCTCCGACCATCACCGTAACCGCATCAAGCAATGCCGACAGCACTGCCGTAGGGTCCGCCCTCGTCACGCTCACAGGCGGAATCGTAATCGGGATCTCGCCAACCTCCGCCACAGTTTCAATCGGCGCCGGACAAGCATTTACAGCAAGTATCACAGGCGCAGGTGCCTCTTCGAATGCCCTCACCTGGAGTGTAAATGGCATCGCGGGAGGAAATTCGACTCTCGGCACAATCACGCCCAACGGAGCCGCAGGAGCGCTGTATGTCGCTCCCGCTGTTCCGCCGTCGCCTTCCACCGTCAGCGTCATCGTTACGAGTGTTGCTGACCCCTCGAAATCCGCCACAGCAAGCGTCACCATCACGTGTTCAGCGACGAATACAATCTCGCCGCCCGCAGCCACAGTTTCACTCGCGCAAACACAAACTTTCAGCGCGTCATTCTGCCTCGCCATCGGCGCCTCCATCGCGTGGGGCGTCAACGGAGTTTCCGGCGGCAACTCGACGGTCGGAACTATCGTCACAAGCAGCGCAGATACGGCTCTGTACACAGCGCCCATAGATTTGCCCACACCGGGCACAGTTGTGGTCCATGCCACCGCCGGCCTGCTCGTCGCTTCCGCGTCCGTGACGCTCGTCAGCAACATCGCCGTCACAGTGTCGCCCTCGTCGGCAACCGTTCAGACCAGCCAGCGCGCATCCTTCGCAGCAACTCTGACCAACACGTCTGACACGGCTGTCTCCTGGCTCGTAAACAGCATCCCCAACGGAAATCCAACCGTCGGACAAGTCTGCCAGTCAGGCTCCAATCCTTGCGTCGCGCCAACCGGACCAACTTCCAGCGGCGTAGATTATCTCGCGCCCGCCGCACCGCCCACGGTCGATCCTGTCACCGTCACCGCCGTGAGCCAGGCAGACCCTTCGAAAATCGGCAGCGCAATCGTAGCCATCACAGGCATCTCAGCTCCGCTCTCAGTTTCCATGTCCCCGTTCTATGCCTTCGTTCCCCATTCCACCAGCACTCTCACCACTCGCCAGTTTTTCGTCGCCGTCACCGGCAGCAGCAATTCAGCCGTCACCTGGAGCGTTCAATCCCCCGTCGCCGGCCAAGGCTGCGGTGGCGCTGCCTGCGGCTCCGTAGATGCCAACGGCGTCTTCACGGCACCCACAGTAGCCCCTTCGCCCAACGCAATCTCAATCATCGCCAACAGCCAAGCCGACAATACGAAGTCCGCCTCGGCAACAATCGCCATCACCTCCGGCCCAACCATCGAAGTGATTCTGCCTTCCAGCGCGATGGCCGGCGCGATAGAGGGCTTCCCCGTGTCGATCCAGGGATTGAACTTTGTGCCCGGCAGCGCCGGCACAGGCTCCACAATTCTCCTCAACGGCGTCGCGCGTCCCACCACGTGCTCCACAGCCACCACCTGCGCGATCGCGCTCACTCCCGCCGACCTGCAAACAGCCGCAACCTTCACCCTGCAAATCTCCAATCCCGGCGCTCCCGCTCTTCTCTCCAATCCCGTTCCGTTTGTCGTTGTCCCGTTCGACGCTTCGGAAGACGTCATCGCGCTCAGTCCCTCGCAACCAACAGCCGTGAAAAAAGACATCACGGTAGTCGAACCAACCACCGCCGCCATTTCCGTTCCGCTCGACGTGGACTTCGACGGCCCGCTGACGAACTCAACCTGCGAAGTAGAAGGCACGCCGCTCACCGTCACGCGTCCGCTCTCCGGTACGCAAACGGTGAGCCTCTGCATTCACGGCAACGGCCTCGATCCCACGATGACCTACGCATTCACAGGTCCCGGCGCAGCTCTCGGTACATCGCCCGGCGACATCCCCGTTACCGCATCAGCCATCGTCGGCCTTTTCCCCAACACCATCGAACTCGATCTGCAGATTTCGAGCACAACTCTTCCCGGCGTCCGCACACTTTTTATCACCTCGCTGAATAACGACCGCGCCTCAGCCACCGGAATCCTGGAGGTAAAATAATGAAAGCAATCCGAGCTCTCGCCGCGCTAGCACTCGTAGCCGCTTCATCTGCGGCGATTCACCCACCCGCCCGCGCTACAACTCTCAAGCGCATGTCCCTCGCCGATTTATCTCGCGCAGCTCACACCGTCGTCCGCGCGCGATGCGTCATCAACTCCACCCGCTGGGACGCCGGCGAAATCTGGACCTTCACCACCTTCGAGGTCGAGGAAACCTGGAAAGGCTCCGCCCCCGCGCAAATCACAGTCCGGCTGCTCGGCGGCAGCGCCAGAAATTTCACGTCCACAGTTTCCGGCGTGCCGCGATTCGCGCCGGGCGAAGACTTAATTCTGTTTCTCGAGCGAACCCCGGCCCAGGATTTCTCGGTCGTCAGCTGGATGCAAGGCACCTTCCGAATCGGCCGCAGCCGCGCGACCGGCGAAGAAATCGTCACGCAGGACACCGCCGCCTTCCCCGTTTTCGATCCCGCATCGCAGAACTTTGAAACCGACGGCATCCGCAAAATGCCAGTCAGCGCATTCCGTTCCTTGGTAATGGCCTCAGCCGAAGTCCATGCCCAACCCGCGCGAGGGAGCCGCCGATGAAGCTGCCAACGAAGCGTCCCATCGCGCTAGCCACCCTGAGCCTCTTGATTTTCGCCGCAGTTCACACTCCCGACGCCTTCAGCTACACCACAGACTCCACACTTCCGCTCGCAGGTGGCTGCCCGCAACCAAACCACTGGAATCTCACGACCGCCTCGCCCCTGAATCGCCGCTGGAGCACCTCCCTCCCACTCCCAAGCAACACGATCCTCACCGTCGCCGCTCAAGGCACGCCCGCGCAACTCGACGAAATCGAGCAATCCATCTCCGACTCCTTCGAAGCCTGGACCGGCGTCTCCAGCACCACCTTCAACACCGCCGCCCATCCCGGCCTCGTCGCACCGCTCGCGCGCGTCACCGCTGGAAATTCCTGCACCAACGACCAGCAAAGCAACGCGGACGGCCTCAACTCAATCTGCTTCAACCAATCCAGCTCAGCCTTCACCACCGGCGTCCTCGCTTTCACCCGCGTCATCACCGCAAATGCTCCCGGTGTTTCCGTAGGCGCCAGCGGCCCCGCCGCTTTCGCCGGCCAAATCCTCGATGCCGACACCCTATTCCGAAACGACAACGAAGCCACCTACGCCACTCCCGCCGCGCTCGCCACTCCTCAAGGCCAGGGCGCCTACGATCTCGAATCGCTCCTCGCCCACGAACTCGGCCACTGGTTCGGTCTCGACCATTCCGCCGTCTGGCGCGCTCTGATGTTTCCCTACGCGCCGCCACCCGGACAATTCCTCGGCGAGCGCCCCACCGCGCAAGCCAACGATGGCCCCCTCTCCGACGACGACCGCGCCGGCATCCGCTCTCTCTACCCCGATCCCGCCGACTCCGTAAACATCGGCACAATCAGCGGACAAATTCTCCCCGCCAATCGCTTTGCACTCGCGAATATTCCAGCCCCCGCCACCGGATCATTCGTCACGGGAATTTTCGGCGCCCACGTGGTTGCGGTCAACGCAGATACGGGATCCGTCATCGCCGCCACGCTCGGCGGCTGGAGCTGCAATGCAGCCACCCAGCAGTTGCAGTTCGACGGCTCCTACGAGATCGACCGTCTTCCCCTAAATCACAATTATAAAATCTACGCCGAGCCTCTCGAAGGATTGGTGACCCCGGCAAATCTCAGCGATCCGCTCGCAAGCCTGTGCGGCCCGCCATCAGCGCCCTCCTGCACCACGCCCGCCGCAAACACAAATTTCAACCCCCACACCCGCCCCGCCTCGCCGTGATTCGCCCTGATTCGTCAGGCTGGAGCACTCTTGGGAACTGTGAACGACGTTTCTAGTAATGCAGCTGTGTGGCTCGGAAGGGCAACGCACGTTGAACAGGGCCCAGGGGGCATGACCGAAGTGGATTCCTCGTTAGGCATCTTAGCGGCAGCGGCACTCGCGTCGATCCTATTGACCTGGTGTCGCGTGCTGTTAGGCATCGCTTCAACCAGAAAGCATCGTCACTGACGTGCTGGTCTACTCGTCGGTCTTGTCCCACGCCTTGGAGCGAAACTGTGAACGATTGCGCCCCAAAAATAAAAGCGGCTCCCGGGGGGAACGGGAGCCGCTAGGGGTGTTGCGGGGAAAACTGTTTCTACTGCGTCGGCAGCACGACCTGTGAGAATCCGATCGTGTTGATCGCCTGGAACATCGGCGTTCGCGGCGGCAGCAGGCTCGGAGTCAGGAACTCCGTCTGGAAGCTGTATCCGCGGGTTGGCGGGTTGTAAACCGTAGTGCAGCACTTGAATGTACCCACCCCCTGGTGGCTGTAATACAGGCTCACAAGCGAACCCTTGTAATACAGCGTGCCGCTCCACGTTTCGATGTAGCGCAGGAAGTTGTGCGCGCCGCCATCCGTGCCGAAGTCGGCGGAACATGCCGAGCCACCGCAGTTCACCGTCGGCTGCTTGAATGGAATCGTCTTGCCGCCCACCACGGCCATGCGATATGTAGTCGTACTGCCAGCTCGGGAATTCGGCGCATACGGGAAGGCAAACGAGTTCACATCGTTCCAGTTGTCGGAGAGCAGTGTCACCGCGTCGCCGATCACCGCAGCCGCCACGAACGCGGTCGAGAAATTGCCGTTAATTCCCGCATTGTAGTCGCCTTGCACGTAGATCGGGTTTTCAGCAACTATCGTCAGTCCGCAAGCCACGGCGTCGCACGTTCCGATCGAAAGCGTGGCGCCATCCACTAGCTTCAGCGCGCGGCGGAAATGAACGGGCGGATTCTCCCGAAGGTCCTGGGCATTGGCGGCTACGGCAAAGGGCCAATCCCTCCCGGGAGCCGCGCAAGTGGGATTGTTCAGGATAGCCGTGGAAGCCGCGGAGAGGACGCCATTGATTTGTATCCCGATACTGCCCGGGAGATTCCATAGATTCGGATCATTCGTTGTAGTTACACCGTCGGTCGGAAAAAATTCGCCATACTTCCGTGGGGTTGCTGGCGGATTCAGATCTGTTCCCATTGTGAAATCCGACTCGAAATCCTCAGCGCCCTCAAGCGCGCCATTCGGACATCCATTCACGTCACTCGAGTTGACGAAATCATCAAAACCGAATGCCCCGGTTTTCGTCGGAGTTGTGCCAACCGAAGGCGGCGGGCTCGGATCGTGACGATCTCCACGGCGGTCGGAAAAATAAACTGTATAGCCGGTTGTATTGTTTGCGTTCGTACCGCTTGCACCGAGCAAGCCGGTGAACCACTTATCAAGGTTCGCGACATCGAGCTCAACATAGTGCATCGTGCCCGCCAGAGTCACCGCGTTTCCCGCCAAGGCTACGTCCCGCAAAGTGCCTTCGCGAGCATCGAACAGAACGTTGGGCCATGTATCCGTGCCGTGCTGGACGGCGCCAGTACCGGCGACCGTGCAGCCGCCAGAACCGACCGCGGTGGAAGGGTTGTCTCGCAAGCGCGACAATCGAATTACCGCATTTGGGCTCGGATCCGGACCGCAACCCGCAACAGCCACGCCGCCGTTGATCGTTGGCCCGGACGAATTCACTTGTCCGGTCGGCAGCGGAACTCGCTGTGGAGGAGGATTCGTCATGATCTGCGCCTTGGAGACTGGATTGATGTTACGGCCCGTCCAGCCGAGTTGCAGAATCTCCTTCGTCACGTCGGTCCAAGTGAGAACGGTCTTCGACTGAAAGTCGATCTTGATGCATCCCGTTTCAATCGGAAACCATTTCTGTACCCAATACCCATCTGCAGGCGTATAGGCAGTACTTATAGTTGCTGCCGAAACCGGCATGGGGAATACAGTAGTGCCGATTCCAGTGAGTCCTGTCACTCCCGGCGTCTTTGCCACTTGTCCCGACGATGATGCCGGGCTCGAGGTATCCCAGGCCAGTTGGGCGAGGTCAATGGGAGTTCCCGCGGACGCATACGGCATGTTGAGGATGTCGCTGGTCGTGCATGTTCCGTCGGTGCCGTAATCCGAAAGCAAGATGCGCAAGCTGGCCTTGCTGTAATAGCGTTCGTTCAGCTTTCCAGGATTTGCCGCGAATTCGCCCTGTAATGGCATTCGGATCATGTCGATCGGCGTGCCGCCCAGTGCCGGCGTCGCGATTGTCAGGTTCAGGGGCAGCACTCCGGTGTATCCGTTTCCTAGATTGCCGTTGTAAGTCGAGCTCGCAAGGTTCTTGAACGCGGGCTCGTTCAGCGACGTGCTTACTGCACCAAAGTAGCTCGTGCCGGTCACGCTACCTTGCGACGTGGTTAGATTGGCATAGCTCGATGAACCGGGATTGGTCGTGATATTTACCGTCGTGTTGTAGCTGCTCGAGGTGGAATATCCGTTTTCAAGGTTCGTTCGAATTACTTGGCCGACGGCGGTCGTCTTGCCGGCGAGCGTCAGAGTTCCACCGTTCTCCGCCAGCCACAAATTGCCATTCGTGTGAAGCCGGCCGCCAAAGTTGAAGTCCGGGCCGGCGAAGAAGTCGAGGTCCGTGTCAGAAAAAAGTCCGAACTGGAAAACTGGGATGGCCACCGTTTGCACAGTTCGCTGAAGCCTTGCTTCCGAACCCAGTGCCGTCCGTGCGGTCACCTGCATGGTGTACGGCGTGAGCAAGCCAACCAATCCAGCATACGTTCCTGAAAGAATTGTATGCTGCTGGGCCAGCGGGTTTCCGACGTCGCCCGCTGCCTTGTCCTTTGTGAACTGGATCACGAATCCATTGGTGCCGTCCGGCGCCAGGTAACTGACTCCCGGAATATTATTCGTCACCGTCTCTGTGTTGTTGACAATCGTGGTGATGTCGCCTGCGCTCAATGCGTAGTTGTTGGCGAATGCAGATTGCAATTGCGTCGTGAGCGCTTCCATCCCCGCCTCGGCGCCATAGAAAGCGGTCTGCCGGTCGGCGTTGTTGCCGCCGAGCTTTTGGTCGGTCAGCACCAGCCACGACATGCCCACAATCATGGCCGAAATCAGCAATAGCACCAGAAGGGCGGTCACCATTGCCATGCCTTGTTCGCGACGATTCCTCACGGCGTTTCTCCTTTGCGACGATTACTGGAAATCGGAAAAGAAGGCCAGGCTGCGCACGCTGACCTGCGTTTGTAAATTGTTTCGGAACCAAGCTTGGTTCTGCGAGAAAGCGCTATCCGCACGCGATGCCAGCGAGAGATTCACTTTCCGCACGGAGTTGGGAGAGTTCGGCGCAATCTGGCCGGTGCTCGGAAGGCCTCCATTGATGTCGTACGAGATCGCGAGATCCTCGATCACTTCGGCGACGGGCTGCGCGGGCTGGAAGTTTACTTCGCGCATCAGCATCGGCCGCAGAGGGTTCGCCGTATTCAGAAAGTACGTGATCATCCAGATCCGCGTGCAGGTTGTTGGCGGGTAGGGCCCGCCCGGCGACGCGATGCCGTTCTGGATGTTAAGGATCGTGCCGCTCGGCTGCCCCGATACGTTCAAACCAAACGCGTCGTTCTTGACAAAGTCCACCACTTGGCCCACGGCAGACGACACCGTCTGCAAGGTCGTTCCGTTGGCATTGGTGAACATGATCAAATCGCCGGGACTGATTTGCGTGTTGTCCGTCGGCAGCGTGATGCAAACCGGGTCGAACGTCACTGAGCTTCCGTCTGCCGCAATCTTTCCGCCACAGCCCGGATTGGCTGGCGGGCCGGCCGTCGGCGCCAGGTATACCGGATTCGAATCGAGCGTATTGTTCGCAGCGTCCAGGATCGTAGTATCGGCATAAACCACGGTTATGAAATCGGTCGGCTTGTTGCCGAGCAGGGTTGCACCTGGGACGTTCGGGTTCGGCGTCACTGGTAATGGGCCCTGTTGAAACGCATCGGTGATGGCCGGGAGCGTTATATAGTTTGCTGGAAAGGTTGCCGGTCCTCCCACAGGTCCGGGACGATTGATGATGGAAGCGACCGCAGGAGTGGGATTCAGGACCGTTGCGGCATTCGGAATCGTGATTCCGCCTTGTGGCAAGCCTTCGCCCGCTTCGATGATGTCTTTCACCATGTAATTCATCGCCGCGCGCAGGTTCTCCTGCGAGTTGGCCAGCAGCGTGACGCCCTCATTCGCGTAAGCGGCATCGGACAGTGTTTTCATCAGCGTGCCCACGATAATGAGCATCAGTGCTGTGGCCACCAGCAATTCCATCAAGCTGAATCCGGCTTCGCGCTTCATTCTTGGTCTCCCTCACAAATCTCTATGAAAACGCCGAAATATTTGTGGTCAGCGTGTAGCTCTTGTTGAATCGGCCGGAAATGTAAGTCACGGTTACTGCGATCTGGCGCAGGTCCGCGTTTCCCGGAATGGCGGTTATCGTGATGGTACGGGTGTACGTCCCGAGTGGAATCAGGACGTCATCGGCGGTTCCCAGTTTTCCGTCCGGTCCCGGCGTGAGAAGGCTGTCGATGATGGCGCAGTTGTCGTCGGCGGTTCCAAGAATGCCGTCAGCTCCAGGGTCGCAAAGCTGAGTTGGGGTGGCCGTAAAGATTCCTGTTGGGCATATCGGTGACCCGATGTTGCAAATCGAATTCCATGTCTTCTGGCCGGTATTGCGTGCGGTAAATATGGACTCCACCGCCTCCGCAGCTTTCTGCTGCGCGATATAGTCGTCTTTTGAAGTACTCATGTAAGCCATGCTCGCGGCCAGCATAGCAGCCAGGCCCAGAACGCCGACCGCCAAGACGACGATCGCCACGAGGGTTTCGATCAGCGTGAATCCAGCGCTTGAATTCCGGCGCAGCTTGCTCTTCATCGCGGCACTCCTTCCTGTTAGTCGAACCATGTTGATGTCCCTGAGATGTGGTAGGACCGCACGCGTCCGGTGGCGCCCAGAATCGTAATGGCTCGCGCTGTCGTCGCTTGACCCGGAACGCCAAGAAATATGCTGCCGTTGATCGGTATCCCGGTTCCGACTGCTGTGAAGGTGCCGTCGCTCTGATACATCATCCCGGCCGGCGGACCTCCCACGACTCCCGCGAAAAAGATCGCCCCGCCATTGCCGAACCCGTCTGGCGAATCAGGCTCTCCGGGAAACGTCGTGAAAATCACGCTATTCGAAATCGGCATCATGAGAATCACGGTGTTCGCACAACATAGACCGCCGAGTCGCGTGAGCCGCACATACGATCCGGGGGGATTGGCTGGCGGGTTGACCAGGAACTCCACCTGCACATCGCGTCGATCCGAAATGGCCGTCTCTCGCGCCTGCCGCAACGCGCCTTGCACTTCATCCTTCGCGGTGTTGGCATGAATTTGCATCAACGCCGGTTGTGCCTGGATAATCGCGATTCCTGCGATTACAAGACTGATCGCAATCACCACGCACATTTCGATCATCGAAAAGCCACGCGCCTGGTCCCCACCTCGGCGCGCTTTCAATCTAGTGTTCTGCTCGCTCACGCTCACACCCTCGGCTCGCCCGTGCATGAAACTCCCGGTGGGCGAGGCCTTCAGTCGGCGGTAGAAGTGCATTCGGAGGCCCATCCGCAGAAGCGCGCAAATGCCTCAAATGCCGCCATTTGCGGGCATGAGCAGTAAGTGTCAGAAGCCAGATTGGTTTTGGTGGGGAGAAAACGTTACCGATTTGAACGCCGCGTACAGATTTTGAAATGTTGCCAGAAGGCTACCGGCCGCGGGTAGATCGGATGGCTTCGAGCAGAATCTCGCTGCATTGAATGACGGAATCCAGCTCCACGTACTCCTCTTTTCCGTGCAGTCCTCGTCCGCTGGGGCCGAAAACGATTCCAGGAATGCCGGCTTGGGCGAGAAGAGCTGTGTCCGTCCACGCCGCCATTCCGACAAACTGCTCTGCGGCGCTTGGTCCGAGGATCTTCCGAATTGCGTTGCTGACGAGTTGCACGATCGGTGCATCGGGAGGAATTTCGTATGCTGGGCGCGAGCTGAGGCCGCGCACCGTGGCGCGAAAATCCGGATCGCGAGCCGCCAGTCCGGCGACAAGGCCGCGCAATTCCACTTCGACTTCGCCCGCGGATTCATCGGGCAGCATTCGGCGCTCGAGCTGCAAGCGGCACTCTGCGGGATAGCTCGAAAATTCCTGGCCGCCGCGAATCACAGAAGCGTGAAGCGAACCGTGGCCGAGAAGCGGATGCGGCGTGAGCGACGCAAGTTTGCGATCGAGCGCATCCAGAATATTCAGCACGCGGCCCATCATGCGAATCGCGTCGCGACCTTCCGACGGCAGGCTGCCATGCGCGGCGCGGCCTTGCGTCACAATTTCAAACCACGCATACCCCTTGTGCGCGATGGTGAGGCGCAAATCGGTCGGCTCGATCACGATGGCAGCGTCCGCCCTGTATCGTTTCAGTAGCGCTTCGGTGCCGATGCTGTCGCACTCTTCATCTACGACGGCCGCGATCAGCAGCGGCTTCTGAATCGCGCCTGCGTCGCGAGCCGCAATCGCCGCGGCGCACATCGCAGCCACTCCGCTCTTGATATCGAGCGCGCCGCGGCCGTAGAGACGCCCATCGCGCTCGCGCGGCGTGAACGGGTCAGGCATGTCGCCGGCTCCGACCGTATCGATGTGAGCGAGAATCGCGAGCGCCGCTGATTTTTTTTCGCTGCGATTCGCTATGGCTGTAGCTGGAGAGAGCAGTGCTACGACGTTGGGCCTGCCCGGCGCCGCCTCTTCGAGCTCTGCCGGAATTCCGCGCTGACGGAGAAACTTGCAGAGAAATTCTGCAGCGGCTGTCTCGCCGCGCGCGCCGGGAACGAGCGTGGGATTTACTGAGTCAATTGCGACGAGATCGCGCAGCAGCTTGACTGCGAGATCTCGGTCAACAGGCATCGAACGATGGCAGCGCGCGGATTAATCGCGGCTGCGAATTTTTGACAGCAGGCGCAGAATTTCAAAATACAGCCAGATGAGCGTGACCATCAGGCCGAACGCGCCGTACCACTCCATGTATTTCGGCGCGCCGACTCGGACGCCGGTCTCGATGAAATCGAAATCGAGCACGAGATTCAGGGCCGCGATGATCACGACGAAAACGCTGAAGCCGATTCCGATCGCGCCCGAACCGTTGATGGCCGTGAAATGGATGCCGAAGAAGCCGAGAACAATTTCGACAATGTAGAAAAGCGCGATGCCGCCGGTCGCAGCGATGATTCCTAGTCGAAACTTTTCGGTGACGGCAATCAGCCCCGAGCGGTACGCGAGCAGCAAAACGACGAGCGTGCCAAACGTCAGGCTGACGGCTTGAATCGCAATTCCCGGGAAGCGCAATTCCAGCATCGCCGAAATACTGCCGAGCACGAGGCCTTCGAGCAGCGCGTAAATCGGAGCGGTGATTCCGGCCCACTGCTTCTTGAAAATCGTGACCATCGCGACGATGAGCCCACCGATGCCGCCAATAAGCGCAAGCGGCATCACGGTTTGTTGCGAGTGCGAATGCAGGAAAAGATTCCAGGTCCAGGCCGCGGTCGCGACGACGCAGATCAGTAGTACGCCTGTCTTGTTGACGGTGCCTTGCAGCGTCATCGTGTCGCCGAGCACGGCGCGCTCGCCTTGAAATGCGCGCTCGTTGAGGGCCGGATTCGAAGTTCTCATCAGATCTGCCACGGATTGTCTCCTTCGCGCGGAATTGGCCTGCTGCGCGAAAATGCCGTTTTTGTGTCTATTAGAAAATCGCTAAGCCGCTTCTTTGCAAGCACTTGA
The DNA here is from genome assembly GCA_963736465.1 of uncultured Acidobacteriota bacterium. Classification (GTDB taxonomy): domain Bacteria; phylum Acidobacteriota; class Terriglobia; order Acidiferrales; family UBA7541; genus Palsa-295. The sequence goes on from CAVTOS010000007.1 coordinate 71,012, forward strand.
CCCTTTTTCTGAAAGTTCGATTGTTCCCATTAGAAATTCGGCGCCGCTCTAATCGGAACAATTGGCCTGTTCGACCTCGCGACGGTTTCGGTAAAGAGAGAGCGTATCAGAATGCGGGGAAAATGGAAAACGTGGCGCGGTTAATCGAGCGGATGGAAGAAATGCTATTCAGCTACGCCGTCCAGAATTTTTTGACAGTCCATACGCAGGACTCCGTTGTCGTTGAAAATCGCTCCACGGAATCGCACGACGCTGCCTACTGCGATAGATTCGGTCGTCATCAGTTGTGCATTTTGATCGGCGTAGACGTTGATGACGCTTGGATTTGCAAGATTCTGCGACGCCGGCGCGGCCGCGGATTGAACTATGGGGAATAGGTCGTACGCGGCGAGAGAGACGGTATAAATGCTAAAACCATTGCTGCTGGAGATGTTAGTCACTGTACCGTTTATCGTTTGCGGCCTGAGAGTAATTGCTGTCGCATTCGGAATGCCTTGCGGGCTCCTTGTACCCAGCGAATAACTTGAAAAATTTTGCCCTAAAACGGCGTTGGAACTGGTGAAGGTGGGAGTGAATGGGAGATTCTGCAGATTGCTGAGTTCTCCAGAAACGCGAAAGACGGTGGCGCCGCTCGACTGAACTGCGCTGTCGCATACCGGATTGTCAGGGGCGGGAAAGCAGTCGTTCGGCAGTATAGCGAATTCCCCGGGCAGGGACGACAGCGCTGTCCAGGGGCCCACGAATTCAGCCAGTGCGGTGGGGTTGTCCACTTGAATGCGAGTTGCGAGCAGCGACCCATCGGCTTGCACGGCGGCATCCATATCGACAAGCATACCCACCGTAACCGAGGACAAAGCGGAAACACCTTGGTAGACGGTGGCTGCATTTGCCGCGAGGCTCAAAGACGATCCATTCGGTATGTTCGCGACAATTGCATTGCCCGCGGGATTGACGGAGGTAACGCGCAAGTCGAGTGCCGTAACAAAGCCGCTGGCCGGCTGAGCGGAAATGCTGAGCGGACTGAGCATGAAGACCGGTGAAATCGTGTAGCTCTGCGTGGGGCCGTTGATACCTTGCGTCGTCGTCAGCGTGTATGACTGTGCGACCTGCAAGTCCAAAGACAAAACGGCGGAGGTACCGCTGATGACAATCGGCAAAGGGAGGTTAACGGTGGTGAGGCCAGTGCCCTGCGAACAGAGGCCTTGGGCAAAGAACGCGGTGAGAAGGCCGCCTGACGGTTTGACGGAAACATTGGTGAATTGGCAGGTGGCAACCGTCACGGTTGCAGAGGTGTAAGTATCTTGAGGGATCGTTGCACTCACGAGCGGAGCGAAGGCGCCATTCAGATGCATGAATTCGAAACCCACGAGCGGATCATTGGCAGCATTCGGATTGTCCAGGACGGTTACTGATTGTCCTGCTTTGCTGGTTAGAGTAAGGCCCGTGATCTCAATGTGGAAATCCGCTAATTGGTCGTTCGCGGTGCTGGTGAGAAGGACAGCCACGTTTGTCGTTCCACCATTCTGTTGCATACCGTTTCCTGAGCCCCCGCAACTCGCGAGACAGGTCAGTAGGAAAACGAGTGGCATTACTGAGAGTAGCCAAACGACCGTGGAGACACGTGGGTGTGCTGGGTTCACGTCGATTCGTCCTCTAAGCAAATTTAGGAGCTAGAATTTCGCCTGTGGCAGCTTGGCGCGATCAATGATGTATTACCATAGCATAAATTAAGTTAATGCGTTAACTACTTATCGGTTGTGGTATGATGAAGTTAGGAGTCGTAGAAGCGAAGAGAAGATAGGAGCGATGTCTTGTGTTTGCCAAGCATTGATGTCCGACTTGCGGCTTTTTGCGTGGGGCGGGCGCCGCGTAAATGAAATGGGCAGGGCGTGGGGTGGGCTTCACGTGAATGGATGGCGCGGGACGCGGAGTGGGCGTCGCGGGCGCGTCTTAGACGCGCCCCTACTGGGGAGCCTGCGCTACTTTAGGGATTGAGCTCCGCTGAGAATGTTTCTGTGCCTGCTGGGGCGAATTCGAAGCGGAGGAGCCACTCGCTTGGGACTTTCTCACCGCTGGAGCTGGGTGGAGCGAAGGTCCAGTTTTTGGCGGCGTGGATTGCGGCGTCGGCGAAATATTTGCTTGGGCCGGGGGCTTCGAAGGTGGCATTGGTGACTTTGCCTGAGGCGTCGACGTTGACTTTTACGCTGACGCGCACCTTGCCTCGAATCGTTTCGAGGGCTTTTTGCGAGACGTCGGGCATCGCTTTGTGTGCGACTTGGCCGCGCGCGGGTGTGGAGGCGGGCGAGTTGACAGCTGGGCGCGGGCTTGGCAAAGCGGCGGCGGGAGCGGCTGGCTTTTTGGCTGCAAACGGCTCGGGTTCACGCGCGTTTACGCGCGGTGCGCTCACGTGCGCGACAGGCTTGGGAGCTGGCTCGGGCTTCGGGGACGCTGGTGGTGGCACGGGTTGAGCGGCAGGCTGAGTCGCCGGCTTAGACAGCGGTTGTGCGACTGGCTGGGCCACCGGATGATCCACGGGCTGCGACGCTACTTCTATTTTAGGGGCGTCGGTTTTTACAGTGTCGGGTGCGGCGGCACTGGCGGATAAAGGTTCTGATTCGGTTGATTTGGCGGAGTGGCGAAAATATCGCGGGATGGCGATGACGGCCGCGAGCGCCAGCACGAATGCGGCTCCTTGCACAATGAAACGCGAGTTCGATTTCTGCGGAAGCGGGTTCATCGCGGGCGCGCGTTCGGGTTGTGACGATGCAGCTCCATAAGAAGAGGTCTTCAAGGTTGGCGCTGTATTTATCGCCGCAATGCGGGCCGATTCGGGCTGTTGAACCGGTTGAGGTTCGAGATTTTCCGAGATTTCCCGCAGACTGCAGCGCATTGCGGGATCACGACGCAAACAGTTGCGAACGATTTCCAGGAAAGGAGCGGGCAAGGTGCGCGGCGCGGGCGGATCGGCGTGACCAGTCCATTCCCAGATCGGAAGGCGCTGGGTGAGCACCTCGACGATCGTCATACCGAGTGACCAGACATCACCGGCGGGAGAAGGTCCCGTGGGCGCGAGCTCGGGAGGATCATACGGGCTGGACTTTTCGCCGGAAGAGCCGCGCTCATGTGGAGCGCAGACTCCGTCAATCGAGAGCTTCAATTGATCGTTAACCGCCTGAATATTGGAGGGCTTTACGCGCGCGTGCGAGAAACCGTGTGAATGCAGATACTGCAGCGTGTCGACAATCAGGGGCAGCATTTCGCGCACTTCTTCGGGCGAAAGCGCACGATCGGGCAGGATCAGCGACAAATCTTCCTCGGCATAATCGGTTACAAGATACACGACGTGCGCGTTTCCGATTTGCGCTTGCCCGATTTCGAGGATGCGGGCGAGATGAGGATGGGAAAGTTTTGCGGCGCGGCGCAAGCGAGAGAGCTGAGAATCGGTTTCGGCCGGATCGGAACCAATCAATTTGATCGCGGCGCGCTCGCGGGTATTGGGCAACTCGGTGAGGAAGACGGCGCTGTGGTCTGAGCCGCCGAGGTAGAGGACGAGACGGTATCGTCCGTCGACAATCTGGCCTTCCTGTTGTTTCCAGGCGTTGGTCATTTGGCACCTGCAGCTTTCGAGTGGAGCGCAGAGGCGCCACACCCGATTTGAGGGAAACTATTGGGCTTTGGGTAAAGGGTATTCTGAGGCGGTTGGGACGGAAAGGCAAAGAAAACATTTGGGGGTTTGGGCGTGAAGTGCAAGGCCTCAGATGCCGAGTGCGAGGCCTGAGGTCAATTCTGGCCAAGGGTCGGCCAGAAATGGGACCTGAGCTACGGATTCGAAACTGGAGTTGGTGCGATGTCGCGTGAGCGGTTGAGATTGAATGGACTGCCGCGTAGTAAAAACGCACAGGCCCTTCCTACGGCAGGACAAGCAGGAGTGCCTGTGCCACTGGGATTGCGGCGATGCGGGATTGCGGCGGATGCGCACTGCGAGCCGATTGGGCACAATCGATTTATTCCTGCGGCGGTCGCGCGTGGTTCATATTTTTGGTAGCGCTAACGGGAATCGAACCCGTATTTCAGCCTTGAAAGGGCCGCGTGCTAACCGTTGCACCATAGCGCCACTGGGGTTTTCTTGCGTCAGTGCAACAAAAGTGTGACTAACTGCGGTGTGGTGGGTGCACCATCCAAGGCCACAACGTGGTTTATTGTACTACGGCTTGCCCGCGTCACGCATACGCTCCGCGATGGCTCGTTGAATGGCCGCGCCGAACTGTTGGTGGGCGGTGACTCAGTTTCCGGTTGGGGCGTTACTCAGGCACTTGCCGATTAGCTGGTGGATAACGCCTGATTTCGTCAGCCTTCCCGCGAATCAGCCCAAACGGAAGGGTGGCGTCGTTCCCTTGACTCCGCGTAAAGCCCTGCTATCGTTCCTTGCGAAGAAGGGAGGATTACATTGGCGCTTAAACGACTGTTGATGCTTGGGCTGGTTATTTTCGGAATCATTGCAGTTGTCGCTGCGCGTGGCCAACAGGGACAGTGGGCGGCAGCCGACAACGCAACCGCTAAGTTTATGGTGGACGCGGAGCGGCAATGGGCCGAGGCTGCGTGCAACCACAACAGAATTGCGGAAAAGATTCTGGCCGAAGATTTTCAGGGAACGTCTCCGGAAGGGAAACGCTACCCTAAATCGGAAGAAGTAGCAGAATTGGCTGATGTCTCCAAGACGGCTGAGGGTTGCCGATTGCTCGACGCCAAGGTCCGTTTTTTCGGTGACGAGCTCGCGATGGTCTACGGCACCGAGAGTTCGCTCCGAACAGCGAAAGACGGAACCGCCAAAACTCGATGCCTGATTTGGACGGACACTTGGTTGAAGCGGAAGGGCAACTGGCAAATCATCGCGGCGCAGGATACGCAGTTCGGCTGTAAGTAGAGCGGACCACGAAGCGCCGCTTGGCCTCGACCCTAAACTCCCGTATGCGTTACAGGGTCGCTGGGGAGTCAATGGCCGATTGACCGTCGATTTGAAGTAGCTGCTTCACTTCTCCGGGTAATGCGTTAATCAGGACTTGTGCGCACTCCAAGAAAGTTCGCGGTAAGTCACCGAGAAGATATAAATTCCTGCGGTCGACAACCTATGCGGCATGCCATGGCGCTTCGCGTTTCCAAAGCGGTTCTCGTTTTTGCGATCGCACTTTTCTACACGATTCTGGTCCTAAACAACATCACGGATTACGGCTCCAACTACGAGTTTGTCCGCCACGTCCTGATGATGGACTCAACCTTTCCGGGAAACACGGCATGTGGCGCGCCGTCAACTCGCCGCTAGTACATACAGTCTTCTACATCGGCATCATCGCCTGGGAATTAGTGACTATGCTTCTATGCTGGTGGGGTGGCGTTCGGTTGCTGAAATCGTATCGTGCGGACAGGGCGCAATTCGCCGCTGCGCAGAACGCCGCCGTGATTGCGCTGACGACGAGCCTGCTGATGTGGTTGGTGGCATTCCTCGATGTCGGGGGCGAATGGTTTCTGATGTGGCAGTCGCAAACATGGAATGGGCAGGAAGAGGCATTCCGAATGTTTACCATTGTCGGTGTGGTGTTTTTGGTTGTGGTGCAACGCGAGCCAGCTCCCGATTAGTCGCGTAACCGGAAACTGACTGTTAAACGTGCCCTACTTTCAAATGCCGGAGGTGACGGCCGGGAGCAAAGCCACACAGAAAGCAAGATGAGAATCCAGTTTGTCGGAAGACGAACCCGATCTGCGGCTTCGAGCGCTATTTCGGATAACGGAATTAGCGCACAGCGCCGAGCAGGTACAGGACGAGAACAATGACGATGACGGTTCCGACGATGCCGAGCCCACCGCCTGCGCCCCAGCGAGAGTATCCGTAGTAGCCGCCGCCACCGGCGAACAGCAGGGCGAGAATTATGATTAGAAGCAGCATGTTTTCTCCTTTTGATTTCAGGTACGAAAATCCGAACTGTGCGACAGCTAATGGCTACTGCTGAGGCGCAAGGCTGCACGCAATTTCAATCGCGAACCGGCTACGACTTCGCGGAACGAGCCCTTTCGCCGCCCGAGACTGTTGCTTCGCCGGTGGAGGAAATATCCTCGGCACCGGTGCCTTCCATCAGATTTTTGGCTCGTTTGATTTCGTCGGACGTGTTGCAGTGAACGGAGAGCAGCACGCCGCCCTTGCTCAAGCGGCTTTCGTAACGCTTGGCTTCATATTCGGGAATGCCCAAGCCGATCAACGCTCCGGCGACTCCGCCTACGGCTGCACCGACTCCCATACCAGCGAGAGTGGCCATGATTGGTCCGGCAGCGATCAGGGGGCCGACTCCCGGAATTGCGAGGGCGCCGATACCGGCGAGGAGACCGATTGCGCCGCCTACCACCGCGCCTGAACCGCCGCCGGTGGCAGCACCTTCCGGAGCTTTCGTAGATTTTTCGGTGGCTATAGGGCGAGAACCCAGATTATCGGGTAGCAGGGTGGAAATATCGGAAGATGGGAACCCGCTCTTGACGAACACATCCGTGGCGCTATTTGCCGCCTCAAGGCTCGGGTAGATGCCGAAGACCGCAGTTTTTTTATTTCTGTCCATTTAGCTGATCCTTTCGCTTCGAAGAACTTTTGCAGATTTGATTTTGGAACTCGATCACGAGAACGTGAGAGCGTGCGCTCGAATCAATAGACCCTATTTTTGGCGATGCGGCCATACGCAAAAACGGGTATGGGAGGAGGGAGTAAGCGGTAGGGACTTTCGCGGGAGGCAAAAGTCTTTGGGTATCAGCGGAGTATCAGCGATGTGGGGGATCGAGATTCTGACCGCGATTGGGCTGGTGCGGAAACTCCTTCGGCAAAATACGCGAATTCACCTATTCGCCTGGTGGATGAGCGCGTGGCATAGAGGTAATACGTCTACTCAACTGGGAGGGTTTAATGGAAACGGGAGCAAGGAAGGCCCCTGGCGCGTTTACGGTGGTGGTGAAGAAGTCGATTCTGGGAGCCAAGGTGATCAACACTGCGCAGGAGGATTTGGGCAAGATCGAGGACTTGGTGATTGACGCGCGGAACAGCCGAGTGGCATATGCGATTCTGTCGTTCGGCGGCGTGCTCGGATTAGGCGACAAGCATTTCGCGATTCCGTGGGAAGCGCTGACTTTTGATTTGTCGCAGAAGGTGGCGGTGCTGGACATGGACAAGGACCGGCTGAAAAATGCGCCGGGATTTGATAAGGATGATTGGCCGGATCTGGCGAATCAGACTTGGGGCGCCGAGGTGTATGACTATTACGGGTTTCGGCCGTACTGGCAGACGTGAGAAGTTGGTCGAGCCGGATCCGCGGGGCCAAGGCCTCAGGTCAATTCTGGCCGAGGGCGGCCAGAATTGACCTGAGCTACGGGATCTTCAGTCGAGCGTGCTACGTACCGCCGAACGTCGATGGGGCGCGCGACAAACCGTGAGACTTCCGCTGCGGAGTAGCGCCGCCACCATTACTTTTCTCAATCCATTCACAAGCTAACGCCAGGAATTGCGTTCGCGCAGTGCGGTGATGTGTGCGACGTGGTGGCGGCCGTGCCAGGAATAGAGGGCGAGGGTCTGGTCGAGGGACATTTTTCTGTTGTGTTCGGGGTGAAGATATTCGCGCTGCCAATCGGCGGGGGCGAGCGAGCGCAAGAGGACGACCCAGCGTTTGTGTAAGGCGTCGAGAAGATCGAGGGATGGGGCGATGGGAGATTTCGCGTCGGCGAGTTCGGCCCAGCGCGCTTCAAGGTAGGGCTTGATCGTGGGTATGTCCTCGGTAAGGGCGAGTTTGAAGCGCATGAAGGCGTTCATGTGGCTGTCGGGGACGTGGTGGACCAATTGGCGGACGGTCCAGCCGCCGGGGCGGTAGAGGGTGTCGAGTTGCTGGTCGTTGAGTCCGGCGACTGCGGCGCGCATTTTTGCCGGGGCTTCTTCGATGTGCTGGATGAAAGCGCGACGCTGGCTGTCGGTGAGGCTTTCGGGGCGCTCGAATTTTCCGATGGGGTAGCGCAGGTCTGTTTCGGTGGCGAAGGCCATTGTGCTTCTCCTCAGTTGCGGCAGGCGTACGGACGATTTTTGGGCGATTCGGTTTCTTTGGATGCGGAAGGGCGAGGCAAGATTCCGGGAAAAGCGTGGGGCTCTTTGCGGCGTTAGCTCTGGCGGTCGGTGTATTCCTCGTGCCAGGCCATTTGGATGCCTTCGAGCTTGCCTTCGTTGGAGAGCTTGGGATCGCCGGTGAAATTCGGGAGTTCGCAGACCCATTTGTGGAGATCGGTGAAGCGGACTGTGAGCGGATCTATGTCCGGATGCTTGTCGGCGAGTTGGATACCGATTTCTTCTACGTCGTCCCAATCGAATGTGGGGGGCATGATCAGTGCTCGGCTTCCTTGGCGTAATTTTTGTTCCATTCGGGAATTTCGACGACGATGTCCTTCGTGCCATCGGGAACGCACTGGCAGCCGAGGCGCGATTTCGGCGTGACACCGGGCGCTTCGTCGAGCTGATCGAGTTCTGCGTCCGTTGCTTCGTTGCAGGATTCGAGGCCTTCGTGGACGATCACGTGGCAGGTGGAGCAGGCGCAGACGCCGCCGCAGGCGTGGTCGAGACCTTTATGGAAGCCCTGCGAGATATCGAGGATGCTGCCGGGGAGGCCGTCGTGACCGTAGGGAACTTTGTCCGGGTCGACTTCGATCGGCTGGCCGTCCTTGATGAAGGTGATCTTGTACTTCTTCGTCGCGGGCGTGAATTTTGTTTCTTCGATGTATGGGTTCTTGCCGCCCATTTTTGCTCCTTCGTCCAAAACCAGAAAGCTGCTCGGCCTGGAGGCCGCCGTTACATTGCGAAACCGAATCCGAAAAACCTGCCACCCTGAAGGGTGGCGCTACAAAAATTTAAGGCGAAAGCTAAAATCAAATTCGAAACCCAAATTCAAAGGCGCCGGCCGGAGGCCAGCGGTACGAGATCAAATTCAAAATCGCCGGCCGGAGGCCGGCGGTACACAAACCTAGACATCGTCTAGGCGCTTGCCTTCCAGGGCCGTTTGCAATGCGCTATTCATCAGGATCTCGGCCAGGTTGGTGGTTGCCTGGTTTAGTTCGTCGATGCGCTGGCGTATCAGCTTGTAATCCGTGCTTGCTATCGCGCTGCGAAGGGCGGCGACGGAATTGTCTATTGAACGGCGCTCAGCTGCGCTGATTTCTGATGAGCGCGGATCGCGGAAGGCTTTTTCCGTGGCGATGAGGATTGCCTCGGCTTCGGTGCGCGCTTCGATCAGCTGGCGCTCGGCGAAGTCCTGTTCGGCGAATTCGATGGATTCTTCGAGCATGTGCTCCACTTCGGCGTCGGAGAGGCCGTAGCTCGGTTGCACTTCGATGGAATGCTCGCCGCCGGACCGCAAATCTTTCGCGGCGACTTGCAGGATACCGTTTGCGTCGATCAGGAATTTTACTTCGATACGCGCGAGGCCTGCCGGGCCGGGTGGAACCTTGAGCTGAAATCGGGCGAGCGAACGGCAATCCTTGGCGAGTTCGCGTTCGCCTTGCAGGACGTGAACGTCGATGCCGGTTTGACTCTCGACGCCAGTGGTGAACATTTCCTGGGCGCTTGCGGGAATCGTGGAATTGCGCGGGATGATTTTCGCAACTACGCCACCCATCGTTTCGATTCCCAGAGAGAGCGGAGTGACGTCGAGAAGCAGCATGGTTTTGACGCCGCTTTCGAGGATGTCCGCTTGCACGGCGGCGCCGAGCGCGACGACTTCATCGGGATTCAGCTCGCAATGAGGAGCACGCTGGAAATAATCGCCCACGGTTTTGCGCACGAGCGGAATGCGCGTGGAGCCGCCGACGAGGACGACTTCGTCCATTTCTTTCGGGGCGAGCTTCGCATCGACAAGGGCTAATTTCACGGGAGCCATGGTGCGCGCGACGATGGGACGAATCAGATCCTCAAATTCGGCGCGAGTGAATTCGCGACTGTAAGTTCGAGTTGGCGATATGCGGCATTTGACGATGGCTTTTTCGCTTGAAGAAAGCTCGTGCTTTGCGCGGATGAGTACGCGGCGCAATTCCTGGACGGCTTCGCCGTGACGATCGAGTTCCACACCAAACTGCGCGTGAATTTCGCGACGCGCGACGTCCATAAGCGCGTTGTCGATGTCATCACCGCCAAGGTGCGTGTCGCCGTTCGTGGAAAGGACTTGGTAGATATCGCCTTCGCTGGTGCTGATGAGCTTCAAGATCGAGATATCGAACGTGCCGCCGCCGAAATCGTAGACGGCTACGTGGCCGCGCTTTTGTTTGTGCAGGCCATAGGCGAGCGCGGCAGCGGTAGGCTCGTTGACGAGGCGAAGGACTTCGAGACCGGCGAGGCGGCCTGCGTCCTTGGTGGCTTGGCGCTGCGCGTCGTTGAAGTACGCCGGGACGGTGATGACTGCGCGGTTGACGGTATCGCCAAAATATTTTTCGGCCCAGGATTTGAGCTCGCGAAGAATGTACGCGGAAATTTCTGGCGGCGTGAAGAGTTTATCGCCCAGCCGAACGCGAATCACGTTGCTGCTTGTTTCGTCGATGCGGAACGGAAAGCGGGTGAGCTCGTCCTGAATGTCTGCGACGCCGCGACCCATGAGGCGCTTTACGGAATAGATTGTGCGGTCGGGGTTTGTGAGCAAGCGCTCCCGGGCGGGATCGCCGACGAGAATCCTTCCATCAGTGTCGACGCTTACGACCGAGGGACACAGCGTTGAACCTTGCGGGCCGGGGATACACTTCGGCGCGCCCGTTTGCTGATGATATGCAATCAGGCTGTATGTTGTGCCGAGGTCTATTCCTACTGTGCGTCCCATTTTCGGTTTCACCAAAGCCGGCCCGCAGGCTGGCTGCCGCTACTCTAATTCCTTTTGCACGCTCGCGACGAGATTACGAATGTAGCTGCGGCGATTTAGGATTTCGTTCATACGGGCGAGAAGCGCGCTTCGCGTTGCTTCGTCAGCATTCGCGCCGAGCGTCGCATCCCATTCGCGCGCGACACCTGCAAGCTCCTCATCCACTTCGCTCAACTTCCCTTTGAAGTTATTCTGGGCTTCGATGAGCCGCCCTCGCAAACCCTCAACGTCGCCGCCTTCTGAGCGGGCTTCGCGAAGCTCGTCGAGCGATTCGTTCAGCTCGAAAACTTTTTCGAGTAGCTCGGGTGGGGCCTGCTGTTTTGTGGTTCCCTCTTTTCGCAGCCCCAGTCGCAACAGCAAGTATTCAATTCGCGCGATCGGATCGCGGAGCGTGCGGTATGCGTCATTAAGCTGCGATGAGCGATCGAGCGAAAGATTGCGTTCCTCTTCACTGGCGCGAACAAAATTGTCCGGATGCAGCTTCCAACTTAACTTGTGAAACTGCTCTTCGAGCAGTGCCGGATCGATCGTCAGCTTCTGCGGCCAACCGAAAAATCCGAAATAATCGGTGCCCGGCGGAAGCGGCTGAATCTTGCCGCAGGACGCGCAGAAATGCGCTGCCGCAACCGGAGCTTTGCAGCTCCAGCAATGTGCGTCCGTGATGGGTTGCGTCTGAGCTTTCGTCACACTCATGCTAGTTCACTCGCTGCTGGGTGCTGGCCCTCGAATCAGCAGCAATTCGCCAATCGCAAGGCTGAGCGAACCGCCGCCGGGAGGAATTCTAGGCGGTGAAGGAACTTCCGCAGCCGCAACTACGCGTCGCCTGAGGATTCTGAAAGACGAAACCCTGCTTCATCAGATCCTCGAGGTAGTCGAGCGTGGTGTTGTGGAGGTAGAGGTAGCTCTTGGGATCGACGAAAATGCGCGCACCGTTTTCTTCGAACACCTTGTCGCGATTGCGCGCTTCCGTATCGAGCCTCATTGCGTACGTAAGCCCCGAACACCCCCCGCCCTGCACGCCCACGCGCAGCCCGCCGGAATCGGCGGGGACACCATCTTTTTGCAGCAGCTCGCGGATTTTCGCAGCCGCTTTTTCAGTAACGTGAATCATGACTGTTCTCTTGTCGTCGCAAAGCGAGCCAGCGTGCGTCGCAGTGGATGCAACGGATCTAGCGTCTTCGCGCGATTCAATTAATGCGCGCTCGTGGCGGACTCGGCCGGCTTCGCCTCAGCCTCGCCCTGCTTCTTCTTCCAGTCACCAAGCGCAGCCTTAATCGCGTCCTCGGCGAGGACCGAACAGTGAATCTTCACCGGCGGCAGCGAAAGCTCGCGGACGATGTCTGTGTTCTTGATCGCCAGCGCTTCTTCCACCGTCTTGCCTTTCACCCATTCGGTGGCGAGCGACGAACTGGCGATGGCCGAGCCGCAGCCGAACGTCTTGAACTTCGCTTCCTCGATGACACGCGTCTCTGGGTTAACCTTCATTTGCAGCTTCATGACGTCGCCGCATTCGGGCGCGCCGACGAGGCCGGTGCCAACGTTGGGATCTTTCTTGTCGAGAGAGCCGACGTTACGCGGGTTGTTGTAGTGCTCGACTACCTTATCTGAATAAGCCATGTGATCTTTGCTCCTTTAGAGTCCAAATTTCGGTTAGTGCGAATCCGATGCTGCCAGCCATTTCATCTTGCTGATATCAACGCCCTCTTTCGCCATCTCGTAGAGCGGCGAAAGTTCGCGTAGACGCGAGACAGTTTCTACGACGCGGTCCGCAACGTAGTCCACCTCTTCCTGCGAATTAAAACGGCCGAGGCCGAAGCGAATCGAGGTGTGCGCCAGATCTTCGCCAACGCCGAGCGCCTTCAGCACGTAGCTGGGCTCGAGAGTGGCGGAAGTGCAGGCTGAACCGCTCGATACAGCTACGTCGTTGATGCCCATCAGCAGCGATTCGCCTTCGACGTAGGCGAAGCTGATATTGATATTGTTCGGGAGGCGATGCTCCATCGAGCCGTTGATGAAGGTTTCATCGAGGCGCGACATGATCGATTCTTTCAAGCGATCACGCAGACCACTCATTTTCCCCGACTCGGCTGCCATCTCCTGCTGACAGAGCTCACAGGCTTTGCCGAGGCCGACGATTCCCGGAACGTTGAGCGTGCCCGAACGCATGCCTCGCTCGTGGCCGCCGCCGTCGATGATGGCGGCAAGCTGCACGCGCGGATTCTTGCGGCGAACATAAAGCGCGCCGACGCCCTTGGGACCGTAAATCTTGTGGCCGGAGATGGACATCAGGTCGATGCCGTCTTTCTGCACGTCAACCGGAATCTTTCCAACAGCTTGCACGGCATCGACGTGGAAGAAGACGCCCTTTTCCTTGGCGATCTTTCCGATTTCGGCGATGGGTTGGACGACACCGATTTCATTGTTCGCGTACATGATCGAAATCAGGATTGTCTTCGGCGTGATGGCGCGACGGAGGTCGTCGAGACTGATACGCCCATCTTTTTCGACCGGCAGATACGTCACCTCGTAACCGTACTTCTCCAGACGTTTACAGGTATCGAGCGTCGCTTTGTGCTCGGTGACCTGCGTGATGATGTGATTGCCCTTCTCGCGGTACATCTCGGCAACGCCTTTAATTGCGAGGTTCGTCGATTCGGTGGCACCGCTGGTGAAGACAATTTCTTTGGGCGTTGCGTTGATGAGCTTGGCGATCTGCCCGCGAGCGTTTTCCACGGCCTCTTCGGCTTTCCAGCCGAATTCGTGGTTGCGGCTCGCTGCGTTGCCGAATTTCTCGGTGAAATACGGAACCATGGCTTCGACGACGCGCGGGTCTACCGGCGTGGTCGCGTGATTATCAAAATAAACCGGAAGCTTAATTGCCATTCGCTTTCTCCCTCACCCCTTAAATCTATTAGCCCCTAAACTAAACTCTCAGCTCGACGACTTCGTGCAGCGGCGATTCGTCGGTCATATGCGAAATCTTCACCTTCTCGAGGACTTCCAAGATGCTGTCGTTCACTCGGCGCAAAGGCTCGCGGATCGAGCAGGTGGTGGTAAGGTCGCACGTCCCATGAGAGGTGACGCACGATGTGATGAATAAAGGACCGTCGATCGCTCGAATCACGTCCAGCGCACTGATGTGCGCCGCATCCCGTGCCAGCGCGTATCCCCCGCTTGAACCGTGCCGCGCGGCAACCAAGCCGCCCTTGGCCAGCTTCTGGAGCACTTTCGCCATCAACGGAGCGGAGAGTTTGTACATCTCGGAGATATCCGCTGCGCTGCAGGAGCTTCCGTCGTTCATAGCACCGTTGCGCATCGCGAGATGCTTCAGCGCGATGAGCCCATAGTCTGCTTTCTTTGACAACTTCATCATGGATGCATATGCGACTGATTCGGTCGCAGTTGAATTTTAGCGCCTCGCCTATCTCTCTGTCAAGCGGAGTGATACGGGCAACTCCATGCCAGACAGTGAGTTAAACTACGACCAGTTTAGTCCTATTGGTCAATGCTTGGTCAATGCCCGGCCAGCCAAACGCTGCTAGAAGGCGCCGAGCGGGGATTTGGAGGGACTGAACGGCGCTGCGCCACGCTATCAGGCGCTCGCGCGCAAAGCCGCTTTTTCTCGGGCACGCTGGAAATTCTAGGTTAGAATCAGCAACCGATGGCTCACGAAATCGACCGACCGGTGGTTGCGATTTATCCCGGCACGTTTGACCCTGTGACAAACGGTCACCTGGATCTCATTTCCCGCGGGGCAGCAATTTTCGACCGCCTGATTGTGGGGATTTCGCAAAACCTCGAAAAAGACCCTCTGTTCGCCGTGAAAGAACGCGTGGAGATGCTCGAGGGGGTGACGTTCGAGTGGAAAAATGTTGAGGTGGAAGTATTCGACGGGTTGTTGATGGACTATGCGCGAGCAAAAAATGCGCGGGTGATTTTGCGGGGGATCCGCGCCGTGTCCGACTACGAATACGAACTGCAGATGGCGATGATGAACCGCAAGATTGAGCCGCAGATCGAGACGGTGTTCATGCTGCCGGCGGTGGCTTATAGCTTTTTGAGTTCGCGGCTGGTGCGGGAGTTGGCGCGGCTTGGAGCGCCTGTGGTGAAGGATCTGGTGCCGGCGCTGGTGGAAGAGCGATTGCGGGCGAAAGTGGGATGAGAGAGCCGGGTAAGAATGCCGAATTGAATTGATGTTGATGCTAGTGCCGAGATGAGGAGCCGAATGGAATCTGCCACGGGAATGCAAACGGAAGAAATTATCGAGCTGGCTGACCGCGTGAATCGGATCAGCGTATCGCAGACGATGATGGTGCTGCAGGAGGCGGAGCGCTACAAGGCGCGCGGGGTGGACGTGGCGGATTTTGGTCCAGGCGAGCCGGACTTCCCGACGCCGGACCATATCAAGCTGGCGGCGATCAAGGCGCTCGAGGAAAATCGCACGAAGTACACTGCGACTCCGGGCATCATGGCATTACGCCAAGCCGTTTGCGATTGGCACGCGGCGCAGCTCGGGTCGTCGTATCAGGTGACGGAGTGCATCGTCACGTCCGGGGGCAAGCACGCGATTTACAATGCGGCGTGCGCGCTGCTGAATCCGGGCGATGAAGTGGTTATTCCCGCGCCGTATTGGGTGAGCTATCCCGACATCGTGAAGGTAAATGATGGCACTCCCGTGTTTCTGCAAACGCGGGCGGAAGATGGTTTTCGGCTACGCGCGGCGGATCTGAAAAAAGCTCTCTCGCCGAAAACAAAGATCGTGATCGCGAATTCTCCGAGCAATCCTACCGGTGCGGTGATTCCGCCGGATGAGTTTGCGCGCATTCTCGAGGTTTGCAAGCAGCATGGCACATGGCTGCTGACCGACGAATGCTATTCGCATTTCACGTATGGCGAAGCGAGACCGTTTTCTGTGGCGAGCCTGCCTGGATCGAAGGAGCGGCTGATCGTGGCCGGGTCGCTTTCGAAAACATTTGCGATGACCGGGTGGCGGATCGGCTATGCGCTGGCACCGAAACCGGTGGTGGATGCGATGACGAAGCTGCAGAGCCAGTCAACTTCCAATCCCAATTCGATTACGCAATATGCTGCGCTTGAAGCGTTGCGTGGGCCGATGAATTCCGTGGTGGAGATGCTTGCAGAATATGCGCGGCGGCGCGAACGGATTCTGGCTGGGTTGAGGGCGATTCCGGGCGTTACGTGCACGACGCCGGAAGGGGCTTTCTATGTGTTTCCAAATATTTCGGCGCATTTAAACGCCGAAATGCCGGACAGCACAGCTATGGCGCGGGTACTTTTGGAGCGCGAGCATGTGGCTGTGGTGCCGGGTGATGCGTTTGGAGCGCCCGGGCATTTGAGAATTTCCTACGCTACCTCGATGGAGCGAATCGAAGAAGGACTGCGGCGGCTGGCGCGCTTCTTCGGTCGAGCCGCGTGATCCTCTGTCCGGCGCGACTGGAACCGATTTTTAGTCCGCGGCCTTGGGGTTCGCTTTCGCTCGCGCCATTCTTTCCAGAAAAATCAAATCTCACCGAACCGCTGGGCGAAGCCTGGATGACGGGGAGCGAATGCCGCTTCGCTTCGGGACCGTTTGAGGGGCGGACGCTCGGGAGCGTGTGGCCCGAGATGCCTGTGGAATGGGCTGGGACGAAGGCTGATCGCAGTTCGGCGTTTCCTTTGCTCGTGAAATTTATTTTCTCTGAGGACAAGCTTTCGGTGCAGGTGCATCCGGACGATGAGTACGCGGCGCGGCATGAGAAAGCGGCGGGTGGGCGCGGGAAGACGGAGATGTGGTATGCGGTGCGGGCGCGGACCGGTGCTGAGGTGCTGGTGGGATTGAAACCTGGAGTTGATCGCGAGAAATTCGAGCAATCTATTGGCAACGGGACCGCGGAAGAATGTTTGGAGCGAATCGCGATGCGTGAGGGCGATGCGATTTTCGTTCCTGCGGGGACGGCACATACGATTGGCGCGGGGCTCGTGCTTTGCGAGATACAGGAGCACTCGGATTTGACTTATCGTGTTTACGATTACAATCGGCGCGACGCGAAGGGCCGGGCGCGGGAGCTGCACATTGAAAAAGCGCTCGAGGTAATTCGTTTCGGGAAACAGAGCGGCGGGAAGATTGAGCCGGTGAGTATTACGCGCGGGGTGGTGAGTGAAACTTTTTTCGTTTCGTGCCGCTATTTCGCAATTGAGAAATGGGAGTTTGCGGAGTCAGTCGCGGCCACGATTTCGCGCGAACATTTCGATTTGATGATCATTCTCGAAGGCGCCGGAAACTTTGCATGGGGAGACTCGCGCGCGGAATACGCTCCCGCGCAAGTGTGGATGATTCCGGCGGCGCTTGGCGCTTATCGAATCGAGCCGTCTACGCGCACCACGCTTCTGCGGACCTACGTTCCGAGCAACGCTGACGAATTCATACAACATTTGAAGAATTCCGGGATCGAGGAATCGAAGTGGTCGGGCCTGGTGCATAAGTGAAACAGTCGAAGCTGCCAGCTTGTGCGGTGCTGCTTGCCGGTGGACGAGGCACGCGCTTTTGGCCGCGCAGCCGAATGCGCACACCGAAACAACTCTTGAACATCGCCGCGGACGACACAATGCTGCGGGCCACACTGCGCCGCCTTCAGCCGGTGCTCGGGGTGAACAATTGCTGGGCCGTAACGAATGTGGAGCAGGCAGCAGCGGTGCGCCGCGAAATGCATGGGGTGCCGGTTTCGCATATTTTAGCCGAACCACTTGGCCGCAACACCGCGGCCGCCATTGGTCTTGCCGCGATACATATCGAACGTGAGGGTGGCGACGCGGTGATGGCCGTCTTGCCGTCCGACAGCTACATCGCGGATATCGTACGTTATCGAAAGCTCGTTCGAGCAGCGATCCAGGTGGCGGAGGTCTCCGGAAATTTAGTTGTGATGGGAATTCCGCCAACGCGGCCAGAGACCGGCTATGGTTACATTGAACGAGGCGGAGGCCGCGAGCGCTCGTTAGGGATCAATGCGTTTGAGGTGCGACGCTTCACGGAGAAGCCTGCGCTGCCTCTAGCGAAACGATATGTGGCTTCTCGACGCTATTTCTGGAATGCGGGGATGTTTTTCTGGCGCGTCTCTACGTTTCTTAGTGCGCTGAAACAGTTCCTTCCTTCTACCCACAATGCTCTTGTGGAGCTGGGCCGGTTTATCGGCAAGCCGCAATACGCGGCGCAGCTGAGACGTACGTACGCGCGGCTTGAGAGCATCTCCGTTGATTATGCGGTGATGGAGCCGGCAACGCGAGTGAAGGGCGCTTTCCATGTCTCCGTGATTCCTGCGAAGGTTGGCTGGAGTGACATTGGATCCTGGGGCGCGGTATACGAGTTGCTCGCGCCAAAGCCTGGAGCGAACGTGTCGAGCGGGCCGTTTCACGTGCTGGACGCGAGCGGCAATTATTTCTGGAGCCCGAAGAAATTCGTGGCAGCGATCGGCGTTCAGGATTTGGTGCTGGTGGAAACGGATGACGCAGTGTTACTTTGCCGGCGCGAGCTCTCGCAGGATGTGGGGAAAATTGTGAAGTGGCTGGAAGAAAATCGGCGCCGAGACCTGCTCTAGAGGATGGCCTGCTGATGGGAATGAGCATCAGGCTCGAAAATAAAGACGGCAAGGCGGTTGAAGAGATTCCGGATCTTGAAAGTCTGCTGAGCCGCTTTTTCCCTTCGTGGGATGATCTCACCTATCATTTTTTGCGTTACATCGATCCGTGGGGCGAGACCGTGTTCAACCACCTGCAAATGGACGAACTTATTTTCGAGTTGCGGCGGATCCGGCAAAAGGCAGACACCGAAGAGCAGCGCGCGTTTGTGGATGCGATTGAAGGCATGGCCGGGCGCTGCAAAGACGGCGAAGGGCTGTACCTGAAGTTCATTGGCGACTAACCGCACCGAGCTCTTCGAGTTGCTTCTCGCAGGTTTGCGCATCGCTTATACTCCTTGCAGATGACTCAGATTCGCTTCGGAACGGACGGTTGGCGCGCTGTGATCGCGGAGGACTTCACCGCCGATAATGTGCGGAAGGTGGCGCACGCGATCGCGCGTTATGTCGTACGCACCGAGAAACCTGGCAGCGGCGTTTTAGTTGGCTACGACACGCGTTTCGGTTCTGAGCGCTTCGCGCGCGCGGCGGCGGAGGCCGTCGCTGCCACAGGCACGCCTGTATGGCTGGCGAGTGAAGCGTGCCCTACGCCCGCACTTTCTCTGCTCGTGCGGCTTCGCAATGCCGCCGGTGGAATTCAGATCACGGCCAGCCACAATCCGTACCAGTGGAATGGCATGAAGTACAAGGCGAGCTATGGAAGCTCCGCTTCGCCCGCCATCGTTGCCCAAATTGAAAATGAACTCGAGAGGGTATTACGAGACGGCGTGCCCACGCTGCCGCCGCGCACGGACCTTATTCACTCGCTCGACGTGCGAGCGCCCTACCTTGAAACAATTTCGGGATTGGTTGATTGGGATCGGCTGCGAGCGGCGAAGTTCCGGTTCGTCGTCGAACCCGATGCACGGCGCAGGGCGTGGGCTGTTAAGCGAGCTTTTCCGGCGAAATGGAATCGAATGCAAAGAGATTCGAGGAAATCGCGATCCGCTTTTCGGCGGCGTGAATCCCGAACCGATCGAGCCTCACGTGGAAGCTCTGCGCAAAACGACGCGTGAGGGGAAATACGATGCCGGCTTCGCTCTGGATGGCGATGGCGATCGCATTGGCGCCGTGGACTCGGATGGAACGTTCGTGACGCCGCATCAGATTTTTTCGCTACTGCTCTGGCATCTTGCCGGTACGCGCAAGCTTACAGGCGACGTGGCCAAAACATTTTCCACCACGAAAATGATCGACAAGATCGCCGCAAAATTTGGACGCAAAGTGTGGGAAACACCTATCGGCTTCAAATATATTTGCGACCGAATGCTCGACGGCGACGTCCTCCTTGGCGGCGAGGAAAGCGGCGGGATTGGAACGAAGCTATATCTTCCCGAACGCGATGCAACCGTGAGCGCTCTGTTACTGGCCGAAGTGATGGCCTGGCACGGGAAGCGGCTCGGCGAGTTGATTGCGATGCTACACCGTGAATTCGGAGCGCATCATTATGGCCGCGTGGATCTCACTGTGAAGCCGGGACAAAAGGAAAAGGCGCTCCAGTATTTTACGAATGGAAGTTTCAAACGTCTGCTTGACTGGACTGTTACGCGGCGCGAGGATCTCGACGGCGTCAAAGTATATCTGGGAGAGATCGGCTGGGTGATGGTGCGCGCCTCAGGGACGGAACCGATGCTGCGAGTCTATGCGGAGACCGATAAGGCCGAGACGACGCGGCGCCTGCTCGATGAAGTGACCTCTCTCGTTTCCCGATTGTGAGCTGGCTGATTTTCCAATTTCCGGCGGCTCTCAAGCGCCTCCCGAGAAAATATAGCTTTGAGCTTGCTACCCGGTCTCGTTCCGTCTAACCTTCCGCCCCGTAACATCCACAGCGCGACTATCACGCGCAGGCCCGAACCGGCCCGGGCTGACTTCCGATCCAAAAGCGATCAGGAGAAAACTCCATGCTGAAGGAATTCAAAGAATTCGCAATGCGCGGGAACGTGCTCGATATGGCCGTCGGTATTATCATCGGCGCCGCGTTCGGAAAAATTATCACCTCACTGGTGGGCGATGTCTTGATGCCGCCTCTTGGCCTGATCCTGGGCAAAGTGGATTTCTCGAATTTGTTCCTCAACATTTCCGGAAAATCCTACGACAGCCTCGCGGCCGCGAAAGCTGCTGGAGCGCCTACGATCAATTACGGCGTGTTCCTGAACAACATCATCGATTTTCTGATTGTGGCGTTCGCGATTTTCCTGCTTATCCGCATGGTGAATCGTTGGAACAAGCCTGCTCCGGCCGCAGCACCGAAGACCAAGGACTGCTCTTATTGCGCGACGGCAATCCCCATCGCAGCCAAGCGCTGCCCGAATTGCACATCGGAACTGACTGCTTAGAAGCGTTACGATTGCGGCTTGGCCGGAGGAAGTTGCGGCCGGTGCGTTTCGATGTCGTGAAGATGTTCGCGGAGCCGCTGAATTACGGCGTCTTCCTGCCCTTCATCGATCTCGCGCTCGACCTCATCGAGCGCGAAGTGAACGATATCGTGGTGATGGATTTCTTCGCCCGGTAGTTTGTCGCTGAGCTTCAGCCAGAGCTTGTGCAGCAGATCAATCTCTTTCGGCGTGAGCCGAGGCGCGTGAGGGCCAAGATAAAAAATCTGCTCCTGACCCGAAGGCGTAAAAATCTCTAAAGTGACGCGCGGCCTCGGTTCTGGCATTCGTTCCCAAGCCAATCCAATTGCGCGAGCCTGCTCAGTCACCGGCATTTTTGATGAACTGCCAGAGACGATGCTGCTCGATTCGAGATTGGCAGCCGTGCGCAGTATGCCTTCCCACAAATCGTTGGCGGCGGCAACTGCCAAACGAACTGGTTTGCCTTCTTTCTCAGCAACCGCCAATACTTTAGTGAAGAGCAGCTGTTCGATCGTGCTGAAAAGTTGATCGGGCGCCAAGTCGTACTCGCCTGAGGCGGCGCGCCGCAACATGCGCACGTGCAGCACAACGACCTCCGCATCATGACTTCTCACACGCCGCAAAACCGCTTCGAGGTGGTAGAGGGCGTAGTAAGTGCTAACGGGCACCAGAATGTTTCCGGGTGCCACACCAACGCTTGTCGGCGTCAGTTCGGCTTCCGGCGCTAGATTAAACTGATCGAGTTCGACGTGGGATGCGCCCGCCTGCCGCTTCCTCACGCGGTGCTCGGAGATTTCAAATATCGTAAAGAGCAACGCTGAAAAGGTGAGCCCCGCGATCGTGGCATCCGGTTTTGTAAATAAGTTGATGATCGCGATTGCGAGCAAGACGAGTGTGATTAAGCCGAGACCAACCGGAATTTCAATACCGAAAATTACGGGGTTGAGAGGAACTCGATATTCGCGATCCTGTGGATGCGTGTAACGGAGCACGAGGACGGCGATCCCCTTCATCGAGAAGCTCCAAATCACGCCGAACGCATACAGGTTGCCAAGGAAGGTCACGTCGCCACGGCTTGCAACGATGGTCAGAATCTGGAAGACCACGACAAGATTGATGATCCGGTGCGTCGTTCCGAAGCGCGGATGCGGGTGCCGGAACCAGTCGGTGAGTACGCCATCTTCGGAGACGCGGTTCAGGACGCCATTGGAGCCAACTATGGCGGTATTCACTGCTCCGGCCAGAATCAGCGTCCCGACAATGACGACGAACACGTGGAAAGCCAGACGCGCGGGAAAACTCCCGACCAGATGCATCGAGAGTCCGCCGATCAAGTTCTCCGTGAACGAAGGACGGATATTATCCGGAATGATCATCACTGCGAAGAACGAAACCAAAGATGTGAACACCAGGCTGTAAATGAAAATAATCAGCCCGGCCTTTTTCAGGTTCGGGAGTTTCGGGTGCTCGATCTCACGGTAGACCTGCGCTAGGGACTCCTCGCCGCTCATCGCCAGTACCGAGTGTCCGAGGC
Organism: uncultured Acidobacteriota bacterium; assembly: GCA_963736465.1. GTDB lineage: Bacteria > Acidobacteriota > Terriglobia > Acidiferrales > UBA7541 > Palsa-295. The sequence continues at coordinate 93,477 of CAVTOS010000007.1, forward strand.
CGACGAAGATCGCAATCAACGTAATCATGTGCGCCCACTGATAGCGATCGAGCCAGCCGAGCGAGCCTTTGTCGAGCTTCATGTTCCAGGGATGCGGCCACGGAGGAAGGTGCCAATCGGGCCGTGCATAAAGCGTGTAGAGACACCACGCAATCAGCAATACCACCATCACGGTGGTGAGCTCCATGATACGAAGCGCTTTGCCGCTCGATTCGGGAACACCTTTGATGTTTTCCCACCAAAAATAAAGGGTGATGGCGATAGCAATAGCCGCGGCGGTGGCGTTGACGTTGAGGTGCAGGGGAACGTGCGCGTAGGCCAGCAATTCGTTGAGGACGCCCACGAGATACTGCCCTGCCGAAACGCCGCTGATGGGGCCGGTGAGGACGTAATCAAACATCAGCGCCGAAACGGAGAACTTCGCGAGAGTTCCTCCGAGCGCTTCTTTCACCACGCGGTACACACCGCCGCGCACGAACATGCTGCAGCTCTCGACATACACGGCTCGCACCGCATACGAAAACAGCATGATGCCGAGAATGAACCAGGGGGCAGTCTTGCCGATGAACTGCTCGGCCTCACCGCCTGCGTAATAGGCCGACGAAGCAAGGTCGTTGAGGACGATCGCTGCGGCCCGCCAGAAAGAGATGAACGCCAGCATGGCCGTAGTGGCCACGAGGACTTTGGCTACGGGGCGGGGTCTACCCGGCGTGAATGTATTACCCGTGGTGTTTGATGCCATACGCTATCAAATGATGAGGGGATGAACTATACGTTGAAACAGGCTCCGAAGGAAAGCGTCGCAATGCGCGCTGTGGCTAACGGTTTCTCAATGATTTCGAGGAGTCTCAATCCTTCGTCCGGGCGGACGCAACGTTTGCTTCGGTCTGCGCCGGTTGTGCGTTCCGGAAATCTCTGCCGCAGGCTTCGCAAGGGCAAATCTCGCGTAGATGCTCGAAGCTATAAATTCCGGTCGCGTGGCCGTCTGAGAATGTTATTTGCAACGCGTAATTGCCCATGGCCTGCGCGCTTTTCGCCGTAACGCGCGGCTTGAACATTGGTAGCTCGATGGACGCGACGGGCGAAGTGCCCATGCGAGATTTTTTTTCGCGTTCGTCATTGCACAACGCACAGGGACATAGGTCGCGCAAGTACGGAAACGGGTAGTGGCTCGCGTGCCCGTCTGACCAGACGACATCGACTCCTTCACCGGTCGAGACGCGCACCTTTACGTCGGTTGGTTTTTTACGGACATCCTGTGGTATCGGCATCCTCTCAATTCTAACAGACACAAGCGCTACGCTAGCGAGAGGGACAGCATCGGCCGGGCGGGATCGGGTTGCCGTGCGGGCAGGTCTGAGGATGGCCGAGGAATGCGCAGATGCGCTGGTCGAGTTCGGGGCTGATGATGTGTTCGAATTTGCAGGCGTGCGAGTCAGCCTCGGAATCGGCGATGGAGAATGTGTCGGTCAGAAGTCGCTCCGCAAGGCGCCGCCGACGGACGATATCGCGCGCGCGATTCTCGCCGTGCGCGGTGAGCGAGACCTCGCTCCCACGGAGTTCGAGCAATTTTAAATCTGCGAGTCGCGAGATGATGCGCATCGGGTCAGGACCGCTCGATTGCCGGATTTTCTCGAGCGCCGGCGCGATCCCCTCTTCACCGCAGATCCACACTTGCTCGAGCAGATGATCGAAGCGGACCTCGTCCTCTGCTGAAAATTCCGAAATCTGCACGATGCGGCCATGAGCAAGGTCGATGCGGCGGTCGGCTAGCTGGCCAATCTCTGGATCGTGCGTGACCATCAGGATTGTGTGCCCTTGATCGTGCAGTTCGCGAAGCAGACGAATTACCGTTTCGGCGTTGGCTTCGTCCAGGTTGCCGGTTGGCTCGTCGGCGAGAACCAACTTCGGATGATTGATCAGAGCGCGAGCCACGGCAACGCGCTGCTGTTCGCCGCCGGAAAGGCGCGAGGGCAAGTGTTTCAGGCGGTCGCCTAGTCCCACGCGTTCCAGGGCGAGGCGCGCTTCATTCTCATCGGTCGTGCTGTGGAAATATTGCGCCAGCATTACGTTTTCTAGCGCCGTGAGGTACGACACGAGATGGAATTGCTGGAAGACAAACCCGATTTTCTCGGCGCGAAATCGTGTGAGGCCAGCTTCGTCGAGGCGCGCGACATCTGTGCCATCCACAACTGCTTGCCCCGCGGTCGGTGTGTCGAGACCGCCCAGGATATTGATGAGCGTCGTCTTGCCGGAGCCGGACGGGCCCATGAAGGCGATCCATTCGCCTTCCTTCACCTGGAACGAAACGCCGTCGAGAGCGCGCACGTGCCCGTACTCTTTTCGCAGTCCCTCCACTTGTACGAGTGGCGCCACTATTCTCCTCGGAAGATCACGGCTGGTTTCACATTTCCAAGCATTCGCAGCGGAGAAGCGCCTGCCAGGGCGACGGCAATCATGAGTGCAATTGTGAGGGGGATTATTTCCCAGCGCATCGAAATCGTCGCCTCAAATACGCGATGGCCCATCCAGCGCGTTAACGCCATCCCTACGATGCAGCCTATCGAACCGCCCACCGCGCCGAGCACGCCCACTTCGGCGAGAAATAGTCCCACGATGCGCGAAATGGAGCCGCCGAGCGCTTTCATCAGGCCTACATCCTCGCGACGTTCGATCGCAAGCGCCGCCATTGTGGCAAGCACGCATAACGACGTGAGCACCAGAATGAGTGCAACCATGGAAAAAATCAGCAGGCGAAGCCGAGTGAGGAGTGCTCCATCTGCTGCCGCCACCTGGCGAATCGGGTGCACGTCATTTTGCGGTAGCGCCGCGGCGAGCTTTGCAGTTACGTCCGCCACGTCTTTCGATCCTCCCCCGACATTCAATTGAACGAACCCGATCTGACCATCCAGATTCGACACCCGCTGCGCCACGGCAAGATTCACGAATACTTGATTGTCTTCCGCATCGCCTGAGTCGACGATCCCCGCGACGGTGAGCTTCGCCGTGCGGCCCAAGTAATCCAACACGAATTCGCTCCCGGGCGTGAGATGAAGCTCGCGTGCGACGTTCCGCCCGACGAGCGCATGCACCTGGTCGTCGCGCGAATCGATTCGGTTCCCTTCGATTTTCCATGTTGGCGAGAGTCTCTGAACTTCGTCGAGCCACGTGCCGGCGACAACTACCGGAGTTTTTTCAGCGCGAGCAATCACGTAAAGGTAGGGCGCTGCGACAATTTGCGCTGTCTTCACCGATTTCAACTGCTCGACAACTGCGTTCTCGTCCATCAGCCCCGCGGTGCTCGGCGTACCGGCCACATTCGTCTTTCCCGGCGTGCTTCCTTGAGGCTGGCGTGGCGCGATGACGACATTCGCACCGAGTGAGCGGAATTCCTGAGTGAGCTTGGAGCCAACGTCAAGGTCGAGGTTCAGCAGCGCAGAAATTACAGCCGCACCGCTTACGATGGCAATCAGCGCAACAGCCAAACGACCGCGGCTCCCGCGCAACAGTTGTAACAGCAGACGACCGAACATCATTCGCCTCGCAAAATCGCCGCAGGCTCAAAATGCGCGGCGCGGCGCAATGGAAGCAAGCTGCCGAGAATTGCTACGAGTGCGGCAAGCGCCAATACGACGGGAAACAGAATCATTCGCGGCGAGGCCGGCATTCCGAATACGCTTTGTCCCAACGCTCGCGCGAGCACGATCCCGAGCAAATACCCCATTGCGCCGCCCATCATAGCGAGCAGTAACTGTTCGGCCAGAAAAATTCCGCCCACGATAGTGTTCCGCGCACCCAGCGCTTTCATCACTCCTACCTCAGCGCGCCTCTCGAGAACGGTCGTCGCGGACGTCGCCGCTACCGCCAAAGCCGCCGCACCAAGCGCCGCTAGAGTCACAATCCATAGCAACGTACTGATGCGCGAGAGAATCCTACCCTCTGTATCAGCCACACGCCGGATGGCGCGCACGTCGACGCCGGGGATTGCCTGGCCGATCTGGTAGCTGATCGAGGAAATGTACGGCGAGCAGAACCAGCGGTCGTATTCAGTGGGCGTCAAAGATTGCGGATCGCGGACCGAAAGCGCGTCAGCAGGCTTCGTGAGCGCGCTCACAAAAAGTTGCCGGAATTGGCCGGGATGATTCGAAAGTTCCTGCGCAACCGAGAGAGGAACCAGCACCGAATGGTCTTCCGCGCCGCCGGTCGAAACGATTCCGGTCACCAGGAGAGGAGTTTTAACCTGCGAGATTATCGACGAACCAATATCGATTGTCTTCCCCACCTGAATTGCGTCTGGATGCTCAGCCGCAAGATCGGCTCCTACCACGCACTCCTTGGCATTGTCCGCAAACCATTTGCCGGTGATCGTCCACGAAGGATGAGTGGTTTTAAGCCCTGTGCGAAAGTGCGTCCCGTCCGGAACCGGCACCTCGTGCTCGTACCAGGTGCCGATCACCGTGGTTTCTATATGCGAACTAGAATTATCCAGGACTGCCGGCACATCGAGGAACGGAGTGAATCCCAGAATATTGTGCCGCCAGAAAATCATCTTCAGCTTGCCGAGATCGGCCTCGTGCAGGTATGCCCCCTCGTCTACGGGGCGATAGTCCACGCCGCCGATTTCCACGGGAAGCGTGTCCGATTGCGGCCTCACCAGCAGGTTCGCGCCCAGGCTGCGGAATTCGCGCGCCAGCCGGTCGCCGGCATCCAGCGCGATCGTCAGAGTTGCCGTGGCAACAGACATGCCTACGACAAGCGCCGCAGCCGTGAGAATCTTGCGGCGCGGATTGCGAACGAAGGATTCACCAACGAGGCGGGCGAACATTCTATTTGGCGTGAATTGTCGAGGCCGCGTCCATCAGCGCCGAAAGGTCGACCACCACTTCTCCCTTTTCCACTCGCGATTTCACGGCGATTGGATTGCAGCCGCCCGATTGTCCAATCGACGGGATGTAAATCGCTGCGCCACAATTGCGGCAGATTACGTTCTGCCCTTCCTGCCGGTATCCGACGGCGCCGCAAATCTGGCAGGCATCAAGGGCGGTTGCGTAGTCGCCGCCCGACTTGTGAATTACCACGAATCGTATGTCAGCCTGACTCACTTCGGCGGTGTAGTAATGAAGACTCGAATCCATCAATTGCGAAAGCGGGATACGTACCTCGCCGTTTTGCGCCACGAGCGCAGTGGCCTGCACCGGCGCGTTCACGCTGCGCGCATACACAAATTCGGCCGTCAATGCCAGCACGACGAGCAAACACAGGCTCGCAGCTGCAAAACTCCAAGCACGCCGCCGTCGAAATTCCCATTGCAACTTTCGTCGCTCGGCCGGGTTCGCGGCATGCTCGGCTATGGGCGCCTTTGATCCAAACCATTCTCGTAGCACCACAAGTGCGGCGGCGCCAAGAATCACGATGAAGAAGAAAACTTCATTGCGCACAATGGGGCCAATCGTGGCCATCTCCGTCTTGCTCGATGGTAACCACATTGCCTCGCTCAACTCGTGCAGCCCAGTAAGCGCCAACTGGAACGCTACAACCATCAAAATCACGCTCGTCGCAGCGAAAAAACGGTGCAACGGAATCTTCAGCGTGCCCTGGAAGAAGAAGAGACCCACCGCCATCGCAAGTCCAATTCCCAGCAACGTTCCGATCCAGACTTCCACACCCGCACTCGATAGTTCAACCGCTCGCAAGATCAGGACAAGCTCCGCTCCTTCGCGCACAACCATCAGAAACACGAAGGCTCCGATTCCCCATCCGGCCGCGCGAGTGGATTGCTGGGCGTATGTTTCGAGGCGCGATTCGATATCTTTTCGCAATGTACGTGCTACCCGGTTCATCCACACGATCATCGTCACTACGAGCGCGGAAGCCACCAGCATCAGCAATCCTTCGAAGCCGTCCTCGCTCACCTTCCAGCGATCGAGCAGAATGGCAGCCACGACGCTTGCTGCAGCCGCGAGCGCAACCCCGACCCACACATATTTCGTGAGCGCGCGCCGGCCGGTCCGGTTCAGATACACCAGGACGATGCCGACAACGAGCGCGGCTTCGACACCCTCGCGAAGGGCCACCAACAAAGCGGAAAGCATGGAGTTTCCAGTTGAAACACAGTTACAACTACAAAGACAAGTCTAGCTCCTCCGTATCGTTAAAATCAAGGGCTTTCGGCCTCTCAGCGAACGCACTGCCGACTCACTCCTGTAGAATGGAAGCTCTTATGCATAACCGGCGAGGGCTCGCTCGAATTCCGATAGTGGCTGCTTTTTGCCTCTCGCTCACGCTATCCGCGCTTCCGCTGAGCTCAAAGCAGCAGGCTGGCTCCTCTCAAAAACAAAACTCGTCGTCTACTGCACCCTCTGCGAAACCGGCTTTTAGGCCCGACGCCAATAAGGCCCTGGCTGCTTACAAGCGAGGCTTGCGTGCCGAGCATGAAGGCAACTGGCAGGCCGCGTTCGACTCCTATTCCGATGCCGTGAGCTGGGCTCCCAACGACGCCGGTTACTTTTCGAGTCTGGAGATCGCCAAAGGGCACGTCGTCCAGGAAAAGATGGACCTTGCCGAGCGCGAAGCAATCTCCGGACGCCTCTCCGAGGCGCTTCGGCTTCTGATTTCAGTTCGCGCACTCGACCCTTCCAACCGTGTGCTACAGGCTCGTTATGCCGAACTGAGTGCCCTTTTCCGAGGACAAATCAAGTCGGCGGCCAGCGCACAAGAGCTGGCGGGCGAAGTTCATCTCGAATATACGCCCGGAAAAAAGAACTTTGATCTTCGAGGGGATACGCAAAGCGCCTACAACGAGATCGCGCGTCAATTCGGGGTCGAGGTCGCCTTTGACGTGGACCTGCACGCGCGAACGGTTCGGTTTCACATCGACGATCTGGATTTCCCCACCGCCATGCGGCTGCTAGGCGAGGAGACCGGGACTTTCTGGAGGCCGCTGACGAAACATCTTTTTCTCGTCGCCGAAAATACGGTGCAGAAGCGCAAGGACTATGCGCTTTCTGTGGTGCGCACCGTGATCCTCCCCGCTTCAGAAACTCCCGAGCAAATGACAGAGATCTTCCGTCTCGTGCGTGAAATCGCCGGCATCACGCGCGCAGACCTGGATACGCGCACCGGCACGATCACAATGCGGGCTTCTCCGCAGGCAGTCACTGTGGCATCGAGCTTGATCGAGAATCTCGAAAATCCCGCGGGAGAACTGATCCTCGAAATTGAAGTGCTGGAAGTCGATCGCAATTACGCCCGGGACCTGGGAATCACTCCGCCTCAAAGCACGAAAGTATTCACACTCAGCCGCCAGCAAGTGCAGGAAGCCCTGCAATCGCAGCAAGGGTTGATCGACGTCATAACCCAGCTTTTCGGGACGCCGTCGTCGCTCGCCGGGTTAACGGCCACTCAAATTGCCGCGCTCTTGGGCTCAGGCCAGGTCGGCATTGGATCATTGGTCCCGCCGCTCGTCGCATTCGGCGGTGGATCGACTACATTCCTCGCGACGGTGCCGGGCGCCAGCGCGACTTTTTCCGAGATGCTTTCGCTGGTTCGCACGGGCCGGCGCATTTTGCTGCGCGCCGAAGACGGAAAGCCGGCCACGTTCTTCGTGGGTGAGCGTTTTCCAGTGGCACTCGCGCAGTTTTCACCCAGCCTGGCAGGAACATCCACGGGCGTGGCTGGCTTGATATCGGGGAATCTGCCCACCACTGCCCTGCCGACAGGCGCAGTGCCCGTTTTTGTGACCACCGGCAGCGTGCGCAACAACGGCATTGAGGACATCATTGTCGCCAACAACACTGACAACACACTTTCGCTTTTTCTCGGCAACGGCGATGGCACGTTCGTCACCCCAACGACCGGCATCCCGACCGGTGCTGGACCGGTTTGGATCACCAGCGCGAATTTCAATCCAACGGTAAACAATGACTTGAATCTGGACTTTGCTGTCGTCAATCGCACCGCCGACACGGTTTCGATTCTTCTCGGTAATGGCGACGGAACCTTCAAGCCCAAAGTAGACATCTCAACCGGCAACGGAACCGGACCTGTTGCTGCTGTTGCGGCCACTCTGACCAGCAGTGGTTTCGCCGACCTCGTGGTGGTGAATAACGCAAACAACACCCTGGGCGTTTTTCTGGGCAATGGCGATGGCACATTCAAGCCACCGACTTTCATCGCCACCGGCCATGCACCCTCTTCCATTGCCGCGGCTGATTTCAACAATGACGGCCACATCGACCTGGCCGTAACCAATCAAAACGACAACACAGTTTCAGTCTTTATCGGAAATGGTGACGGAACGTTCAGAAGCCGGACGGACTATGCGGTTGGAACGGCACCGGTTTGGGTTTCGACGGGCGATTTCAACGGCGATGGGTTCCCCGATCTTGCCGTCGCCAATAATACCGACAACACCGTCTCGATTCTTAATGGCGTCGGCGACGGAACATTCCAGGCGCAGAGTGTATTCCCCGCCGGAAATGGTCCTACTTCCCTTGCCGTCGCAGACTTCAACGTAGATGGCCGGCTCGATCTCCTGGTGGCTGACGAGAACGACAATGCGGTTTCGGTTCTGCTCAATCTGGGCAGCGGACTATTCGGACCCAATTTCGAGTTGCCGGTCGGAACCACGCCCGTTGCCGTCGCCACCGCGGATTTTGACGCGAACGGAAGAGCGGACGCCGTTACAGCGGACAAAGGTTCAAATACGGCAACGGTAATTCTGAACAACACAAGCTTCAGTGGAGCGACCAATCCGTTGGCGGCCACTGCATTTCCGGGAGTCGAATACCTGGACATTGGAACGAAAGTGAAGGCGACGGCCCGTATTCACCCCAACGATGAAGTAACGCTGCACTTGAATCTCGAAATCAGCAGCATCGCTGCGCAGTCGTTTAACGGGATACCCGTGATATCGAACGAATCCGTGGAGCAGACGATTCGGCTTCGCGAAAACGAGACCACGATGGTAATGGGGATCAGACAGCCAGAAGTTTCAACCACGCTGAACGGGTGGCCGTACGTCTCTTCAGTCCCTGGAATTGGCATGCTTGGCAGCGTGCAGGGTAAGACGGATCAAGATAGCGACATAATCGTGATGATCACGCCGCGTTTGGTTAGTTTTTCACCCCGCAAAGATCGCCTGATCTATGCAGGTCGCGGCACAGGGGAAGGCGAGGGGGGATCCTTCGGCGGTGGCGGGCGCGGGATCGACCGCAGCGAAGCTCCCATCCAACTTCCCCAGCCTCCTCAGCAGCCGCCGGCTCAGCCTTTGCCCCAACAACCTCTCGCGCCGCAGCCCAACCCGAATCCTCAAAATGAAACGCCGCCGCAGCCTCCGCCGCGACCCTAGCAGTAACGCAGCTACGAAAATAGCCGCGGACGCGTTGCACGCCTAGGACGCTCCTTCCAGCACAACGAGCGGCTGATAGGTGCGAGGCACCACGGGCTCGGCAATCGCGATGAGTTGGCCTTGTTGATTGAACACGCGCAAACGCGCGGGCTGCCACTCACCTGAGTTCAACTGCTCAGGCGCGCCCTGCGCGACCTCCGTGTGGCCCGGTTGAATCTGCGCGAGCGACAAATTGAATTTCGCTCCATGCTGCACGCGCTTCTCAACGATCGGCAGCACCGTTGCTCGCGGCAACTCAGGCAACATGCCTTCGAGCTTGATTACCCTTTCCGCGATACGCCCGGCCCGGGCGTTCTCCGCCAAATCCGCCAGCGAGGTCGCTTGATCCAGGGTGAACTCGCCGACTGCCGTGCGCGAAATCTCTGCCAGATGCGCATTTGCTCCATGCAGCTTGCCTAGATCGTGTGCGAGCGATCGGATGTACGTGCCGGCGCCGCACTCCACCACAAAGCGAGCCACCGACCCTGCCACGCCCGTGAGCCGAAACTCGAATACTTCCACTTCGACCGGCTCCAGATTTACCGGCTTGTGTTTTCGGGCCAGCTCATGCGCCGGCGTGCCGCGAATTTTCTTGGCGGAGAATGAAGGCGGCGTCTGCTGAATGTTTCCGACAAATTGCGCCGTAAGGGCAGCAATCTTTTCCGCATCAAGCGCAGGCGCCGAATCCGCACCAAGCGGCTCTCCATCCGCGTCATACGTATCGGTGGCAAAACCAAACCGCACCGCGCAGCTATACCGTTTACGCCGGCCCGCGTAAAAGCGCGCAAGGCGCGTTGCGCGTCCCAGCGCCAGCACCAGCACACCGGTCGCGAGCGGATCGAGCGTTCCGAGATGGCCGATCTGGCGAAATCCGACAAGCCTGCGCACGGATTCCACGATGTCGTGCGAAGTCTTTCCGCGAGGCTTGTCAACAACAAGGATACCGTCTATGGCAGGAGGCTGTGGCTTCCGGGGCATACGCTTCGGCTATTTCCCTGGACTTTTTGCGTTTCGCAGCAGCTGATCGATGCGATCGCCAATCTCTTCAGACTGATCGAGGAGGAACAACACTTCCGGAGCGCGGCGAAGCTGCAGGCGCTCGACGAGTTCGTGGCGCACGTAGCCTTTCGCCGCCTGCAAACCCGCGAGCGTGCTGGCGCGTTCGGTTTCGTCTTCATCCGCCAGGCTCACGTAAACGCGCACGGTTCTCAGATCGGGCGTCACGCGCACTTCCGTGATCATCACGGTTCCCGCGAGGCGCGGATCTTTCAGCTCACCCGCCAGCATCAGGCTCACTTCGTTCCGGATTTCTTCGGCGATCCGCTCGACGCGGTGGCCTCCGGTGCGATTTGCTCCTGTATTCATTCTCCATCCTCAAAATATTCAATGTCGCGCGATACCAAGTCGCGTCCCAGAATTCGCTCGGATTCCGAGGCAATCGCTTCGAGCGATTCCTCGAGATATTTGCCGTCGCCTGAAATACTCACCACGCCCACGCGCGAGCGTTGCCATAGCTCTTGATGCTCCAACTCCGCCACCGCCACGTTGAAATGCGCGCGCAGCCGGTCTTTCAGGCTCCGCAGCACCTGCCGCTTATCCTTGAGGGATTGCGCGTCGGGAATGTGAATTTCCAGGGTAAGAAGACCGATCGGCATGTCCGTGCCCATCGAGAACCCGTCGAAGAAGACGATCCGTAACGGAACCCGAGATCGCCAAACGCAAATCGTTCGCTGCAAATCGCCAGATTACAAATCTTCAGTTTCGGCTTGCTTCCGCGCCGCCCTGCGGCCGCCCGCGATCTCCGACGCTGACGAACTCGGGAGCGACGGTCTTCTCGATCTTGAAGCATTCGAGAATATCGCCCACTTTCACGTCGCTGAAATTCGAAACGCCCACGCCGCACTCAAATCCAGCGCGCACTTCATTCGCGTCGTCCTTGAAGCGGCGTAGCGAACTGATTCTGCCCGTGTAGATCACCACATTGTCGCGCAACACGCGTACTTCCGCGTCGCGCTTCAGAATGCCGTCCTGCACCGAACAGCCGGCGATCATTCCAACGCCCTTTACGCGGAACGAGTTGCGCACTTCCGCGCGGCCCAGGTAGGTTTCCTTGATGACCGGCGCGAGCAGTCCGGCGACGGCCTTCTTCAATTCATCCAGCAGTTCGTAAATAATCGTGTGCAGCCGGATGTCAACGCCTTCACGCTGCGCTAGTTCGGCAGCTTTTCTTTCCGGTCGCACGTTGAATCCGACCACAATCGCGTTCGAGGCCGAAGCCAGCAGCACGTCCGTCTCGCTGATTGCGCCGACGCTTGCGTGGATCACTTTCAGCTTCACCTGATCGTTTGAAAGCTGCGGCAGCATGTCGTTCAGCACTTCCACCGACCCTTGCACGTCCGCCTTCAAAACGACCGGCAAATCCTTCACTTCCCCGGCTCTGAGCTGCTCGTGCAATTGATCGAGCGTCAGCCGGCCCGAAGCTGTCTTCGCAAGTGAAGCCTCGCGCTGTTTCCCTTGCCGGTATTCGACGATGTGGCGGGCTTTCGCTTCGTCCGTTACCTGGAATTGGTCGCCCGCTTCCGGCACGCCTTGCAGACCGAGGACTTCTACCGGCGTCGACGGTGCGGCTTGCTTGATCGGATGGCCCATATCGTCAAACATCGCGCGCACTTTTCCGTACACGGCGCCGACCACAAAGAAATCGCCGACGTGTAGAGTGCCGTTCTGCACCAGCACGGTCGCCACCGGGCCGCGTCCTTTATCAACGCGCGATTCGAGCACGGTTCCACTGGCAGGCGCATCCGGATCGGCTTTCAACTCGAGCAAATCGCCGACCAGCAAAATCATTTCAAGGAGCTTCGGTACATTCTGTTTCGTTTTCGCCGAGACTTCCACCATCACCGTATCGCCGCCCCACTCTTCAGGCATCAATTTGCGGTCGGCCAGCTGGCGCTTCACGCGTTCTGGTTCGGCGCCGGGCTTATCGATTTTGTTGATCGCGACGATGATTTTTGTATTCGCAGCCTGCGCGTGAGCAATCGCCTCTTCCGTTTGCGGCATCACGCCATCGTCCGCGCTCACCACGAGCACAACGATGTCCGTCACTTTCGCTCCGCGCGAACGCATGCGCGTGAACGCTTCGTGGCCCGGCGTATCGATAAACACGATGCGGCGTCCGTCGATGCGCGCCTCATACGCGCCGATGTGCTGCGTGATTCCGCCCGCTTCGCCGGCGGCCACTTCGGTTTCGCGGATAGCGTCGAGAAGGCTGGTCTTGCCGTGATCCACGTGGCCCATCACGGTCACTACCGGAGCGCGCGGCTGCTGATTGCCGGTACGAACTTCCTTGACCTTTTCTTCCTGAACGATCTGCTCTTCGAAGCTCACCACCTGCACGATTCCGTTGAACGCTTCGGCGAGACTCGTCGCGGTAGGCGCGTCCAGCGCTTGATTGATGCTGGCGAAAACGCCGCGATCGAGCAGCGTCTTCAGCAATTCTTTGGCACGAATGTCGAGCTTTTCTGCCAGCTCCCGAACCGTGATTCCTTCAGTGACCGTTACTTCCCGTGGCTCGCGCTGTACCGGCGCCACAGGTTCGGCTTGCGCCGTTCGCCCAGCGCCCGCACCCGCGCGGGTGCGCACCGGATGGAGTTTGCGTTCACCTTCCGCGTAACGCTTTTCGATGAGCGGACGGCCGCGCGACGCGGGAGGTTTGCGCGCGTAAAGCGGCTTGCCGGGTTCAGCTTTCGGAATTCCTGCTCCGCCGGTTGCGCCGGGACGTTGTCCGCCGACAGGTCCTTGATTGGGCCGGCCGCCTCGTTCGCCGGGGCCACCCGGACGCTGAGGATATCTTCCCGGAGGTCCGCCTCCCGGGCGCAATGGCATACCAGGGCGTGGGCCGCTCGGACGCGTTTGTCCAGGGGCGGCTGCGGGACGAAAACTCTGAGGTGCGCCGGGACGCGGCTGCCCACCGGAAGGCGTTCCACCGGGACGAACCGGAAATCTCTGGCCCTGCGAAGGAGGACCGCCGGCGGGTCGAGGTGCTCCCGAGCCGGTTCCTGATGCCGATGCCGGGCTTCCCGCTGGAGCTGCTGCGGCAGGTCGCTGCGACGCAGGAGCACCCGGCTGACCGGGCACTGGAGGTCTAAGCGGAACTCCCGGACGCGGCGCAGACGGCGCAACTCCAGGTCTTGCAGGGGCCGCAGGAGCAGCCGCCGTCGGAGCCACTCCGGGTTTGGCGGCAGCGGGTACCTGAGCAGATGGATGAGCAGGCGCTTGAGCTGGCGGATGGGCGCTCGTCGCTGAAGACGCCGCCGCGGGCGCGGAAGGCGCTCCAGCCGGGCGAGTCGCCGGAGTTCCGGGAGTCGCACTGGGCGTCGCGGGCTTCGCCGCAGCAGTAGGCGCAGCACTTGGCGGCGCAGGCGAAGCGGTTGCCGCAGGACGAGCGGCCGGTTTCTTCGCTGCAGTCGCCTTTGCTTGCTTCTCCGCTTCGGCGGCAGCTTCCTTCGCCGCTAGTCCTGCAAAATGCTTTCGCGCAAGCTCCGCGTGTTCGAGATCGAGCGAACTCGAATGCGTCTTCTTTTCCGTGACCCCGATTTCCGGCAGGAAATCGATCAGGACTTTCGCTTTGACCTCGAGTTCGCGCGCCAGCTCGTTAATTCGAATCTGATTAGAATCTGCCATCAGCCCCTATTTTTCTCCAAAACTAGTCAGTACCCGCCGATTTCTCAGCGCCATCTTCTGAATCCGAATCTGCTTCTCCGCCGGCGGTTGCCTCTGTCTCAGTCGCTGCAACGCTTGCGTCTACGCCTGCTTCGGTATGCTCCAACGATTCCGCTTTGCGAGTTTCTGTACCTTCCGCCGTCTCGGAACTTTCGGCAGTCTCTACCGATGCGGTGCTCTCGGAGGAACCTTCCGCGCTCCCTTCCGCTTCCGCAACGACGGTTTCACCTTCCGCTGCTGCCTCGACCTCAGCAGGCGCAGCTTCAGGGCCGGCAGCGGCTTGTGCTTCGAGTTCCTCGAAATACAGCGCCACGGATTGATGGATCTTTTCCACCATCTTTTCGCCGATTCCAGGAATCTCAACCAGTTGCTCGGGCGTCATGTCCGCCAGCTTCTCGATCGAAGTGACGCCATGCGCTTCCAGCTTCTCGATTGTCTTCGGTCCCACACCCGCCAGCTGTGTGAGCGGGGTTCCCGGCGCCGTCAGCGCGGCCATTTGCGCTTCGATTTCGCGGCGCTTCTCTTCCTCGCTCTTGATGTCGATGTTCCAGCCGATTAACTTGCTCGCGAGGCGGACGTTTTGTCCCTTCTTGCCAATTGCCAATGAGAGTTGCGTATCCTCGACGATTACTTCGAGCCGCTTCTCTTCGGGATCGACAATCTGCACGCGCGTCACTTTAGCAGGGCTCAACGCCTTCTGCGCGAACGCCACCGTCTCTTCGCTGTATGGAATGATGTCGATTTTCTCGCCGCGCAATTCGCGAATGATCGACTGCACGCGCATCCCCTTCATGCCCACACAGGCGCCCACGGGATCGACGTCCTTGTCGCGACTTTCCACAGCGATTTTCGTGCGCTCGCCCGCTTCTCGCGCCACCGCGCGAATCTGCACGGTGCCGTCATAAATTTCCGGCACTTCCATCTCGAACAATCGCTGCACCAAAGCGGGATCGGCACGCGAGACCACCACCTGCGGACCTTTCGCCGCTCGTTCCACCGCGCGAATCGTCACGCGCAACCGGTCCCCCACGTTGTATGCCTCGAGCCGCGATTGCTCGCGCTTCGGCAGCCGCGCTTCGGTGCGGCCCAAGTCCACAATCGTGTCCGGCCCTTCGGTCCGCTTCACAATGCAGTTCACCAGCTCGCCCACGCGTGTGTGAAATTCGTTGTAAATTGTATCGCGCTCGGCCTCGCGAACCTTTTGCAGGATCACCTGCTTCGCAGTTTGCGCGGCGATCCTTCCCAGCACGTCGGTGGGTTTGGTTTCTGTAACCTCGCCGCCCACTTCCACTTCGGGCTGCTTCTTCCGCGCATCACCGATGGAAATCTCGCGCAAGGGGTCGGTGACCTCTTCCACGACCGCGCGCACCGAAAACACATCCACGTGCCCGGTATCAGGGTTGAACTTCGAGCGCAGATCTTCCTCGGTCCGGTAGTATTTCCGCGCCGCTACGACCATCGCGTCCTCAATGGCCGCAACAATCACCTCGGGCTCGATGTGCTTCTCCCGGCTGATCTGCTCGATTGTCTGGTACAGCAGACTCGCCATCCAAGTTCTCCCTAGAGTTCTACCACCAGGTTCGCTTTTCGAATCCCGGCGTACGGAATTTCAATCTCGCGATCTTTCCATTTCAACTTCACCATGCCGTCCGCGTATCCGGCCAATCGCCCTTCCAGATATTTCTGGTTCTCAACGGGCGGCTCGAGCCAAATCTTCGCCAGTCTGCCGACAAATCGCTCGTAGTCAGCCGGCTTGATCAACTTTCGATCCATGCCCGGCGAGCTCAACTCCAGAATGTAGCTGGGCCCCGGAACCAGATCTTCCACGTCCAGAATCACACTCAACTGCTCGCTCACGCGCTGGCAATCCGCGTGGCTCACTCCCAGGTTGTCTGGGTTGGCCGGGCCGGGTAGCCGGTCGAGATAGACGCGCAGCAACCGCTGCTTGCCTATCTTCCACTCTACGTCGAAAACCTCGAGGCCTTGCGAGCGCGCCACCCGCTCTGCCGCCTCACGTATCTTTTCCAAGTCCATTCTGTTCTAGGCGCGGCGTTTATCTGATCCTCACCTTCCGCCGATACCTCGACCCCCGCGCCAATTCTGCGCCCAACAAAAAAGTGGGCTTGCGGCCCACTTGGCGAGCGACCTATCTAGAAGCAATTAAGTATAAGCTCGGTTAGTCAGAAAACGCAAGACGCGTCGGTTTGGCTCGGCAAGCGCCCCGCGGGATGCGATAAACTCGAATTCCAGCAGTGAAGCCGCACAGTGGCCAATTGCATCTAACTGGTCCAGACCTACATTCGAACCTGCATATTGAGAGGACACCTCCCGATGACCGAGACAGCGCAACAGACCGCTACCGAAAGCCAGCAGCCAAAGACGTTCGCGGCGAAGGCGTTCGCTGCGCAAAATACTTCCGGCTCGATGGCGCCGCACACTTTGCAACGGCGCGAGCCGCGCCCGCAGGATGTGCAGATCGAAATTCTGTATTGTGGCGTGTGCCATTCCGACCTGCATCAGGTGAAGAACGAATGGGTGGATTTTCTGGCGACGGTCTACCCGTGCGTTCCCGGCCACGAAATCGTCGGACGCGTGGTGAAGGTTGGCAGGGGGGTGAAGAAATTCAAGGAGGGCGACTTTGCCGCGGTCGGCTGCATGGTGGATTCCGACCGCGTCTGCGAGAACTGCCGCGC
Organism: uncultured Acidobacteriota bacterium; assembly: GCA_963736465.1. Taxonomy (GTDB): domain Bacteria; phylum Acidobacteriota; class Terriglobia; order Acidiferrales; family UBA7541; genus Palsa-295. Next base: position 110,280 of record CAVTOS010000007.1, read on the forward strand.
CGGTGAAGAACAGTACTGCGTAACTGGCGCGACCTTTACTTACAACTCGCCGGACGCAATTCTGGGCGGCGTCACCTACGGCGGTTACTCAGACAACATCGTGGTGGACGAAGCGTTTGCGCTGCGGGTCCCGAACTCCGCAAATCTTGCCGGTACTGCGCCGCTTCTGTGTGCCGGCATCACCACGTACTCGCCGATGCGGCATTGGAAAGTGAGCAAGGGGCAAAAAGTGGGAGTGATCGGCCTCGGCGGGCTCGGGCACATGGGCGTGAAATTCGCGAAGGCCTTCGGCGCGCACACGGTGCTTTTCACCACGTCGGCGAACAAGGTGGCTGATGGCAAACGGCTGGGCGCGGACGAAGTGGTGCTCACGACAAATCCCGCCGAGATCGAGAAGCACGCCAAGAGTTTTAATTTCATTCTCGACACGGCGTCGGCCGAGCACGATATCGGCGGATACCTGTCCCTCCTCAAGATGGACGGGACGTTCACGCTCGTCGGCGCTCCACCGAAGCCGTTCCCGATTGCGGCGTTTCAACTGATCCCCGGGCGTCACAGCCTTGCGGGCTCGGGCATCGGCGGAATTCGCGAGACGCAGGAGATGCTGGATTTCTGCGCGGACAAAGGAATCACGGCGGACATCGAGGTGATAAAGATTCAGCAGATCAATGACGCGTATCAGCGACTGGCCAAGGGTGACGTGAAGTACCGCTTCGTGATTGACATGGCGTCGCTGAAGTAAGCGGCGCGAACAGGACGGGCGCGGCACGAATCTCGGCGAGAGATGCGCTGCGCCCGCCCGGCCAGTCTTGGGTGAACCAATCCAAGACGGTTCGGTTTTGCGTACTGAGGGGTGAGATCCGAGAAGGAGAAATATGAGTCGAACTGTGATGATCTTTTTGGTTCTTTGCGCGGCTGCGCTGGTGCTGTTGGTGACTTCGCGCCGCCAAGCGGCTACCGCGGTGGCTGCTGCCGCTGCGACCGCTTCTGCAATTCCAGACCCCGCGGTTGATGAGAAGCTCGCGGCGACGCCGGGACAGGAAACGCTCGTCCTCGCGGGTGGCTGCTTTTGGGGCGTGCAGACTGTGTTCAAACACGTGAAAGGCGTAACGCGATCGACCGCAGGTTATTCGGGCGGAACGTTGAAAAATCCCGACTACGAAACTGTGAGTAGCGGATCGACGGGACACGCCGAGTCGGTGGAAATTGTTTACGACCCTTCGGTGGTCACTCTGGGGCAACTGCTCAAAGTTTTTTTCTCGGTGGTGCATGACCCGACGCAACTGAATCGCCAAGGGCCGGACACCGGGACTCAGTACCGCTCTGCGATTTTCTTCAGTAGCCCCGAGCAGGAACGAATCACAAAAGCGTATATCGAACAACTGACCCAGGCGAAGATCTACTCGCGTCCGATCGTGACGCAGGTCATCGCGCTCAACGGTTTTTATCCGGCCGAGAGCTACCATCAAGACTACGCCGAACATCATCCGCAAAACCCCTACATCCAGATCTGCGATATTCCGAAGATGAATAATCTGCGAGAGCAGTTCCCCAATCTGTACGTTGCCAAGCCCTAAGAAGACGGAAGCGGGGAGCGGGAAAACGAAAAGGCCTCCCGACGCAGGAGGCCTTTTGAAGACTCATGGATGAAGCGAGGCGGAACTACTGCTTCGGTTGTCCTGGTGTTGCCGGCGCCGGCTTTGGAGCAGCTGATCTCGGAGGTGCTGACGACTTCGCTGCGCCCGCCTTCACCGGATAATTCTGATCGTAGAGGCGGATGATTTCCTGTGTCACGTCAATCTGATTTGCAGCGTAAACCACGGGCGTGTTCTGCGCCGAGGTATCGAAAATCACGCCGTATCCTTGCTCTTTCGAATACTTATCGAGGACGTCGATCATCTTGCGGCCGATCCGATCGACGATTTCCCGCTGCGCTTCGTTGAAATCATCCTGCGAATCCTGCTGCTTGCGCTGAAACTGGCGGCTCAACTGATCGCCCTCGCGCGAAAGGCGCGCCTTCTCGTCGTCGCTCAGCGTGCTCGCGCCCGTGCGCAGCCGGGTCTGAATGTCTTCGACCTGCCGGCGAAGATTGTCGAGTTCCGATTGCCGCGGAGCGAATTTCGATTGCAATTCACCCGCTGCCTGCTTACCTTCCCCCGTGCTGGTGATTGCCACCTGCACGTTGATTACTCCAACCTTCATTCCAGCCGCCGACGCAGCACTTGCGCCACCGGACTGAGCCCACGCTGCGGGTCCTGCTAATGACGCCACCAAGGCCAGAGTTGCCAATCGAATCCTCATTCTCACTCCTTATTCGTAAATTACATGAAACGCAAACTCGCGATTATAGCTGGGCACGGAGAAAACGGTCAATCGGATTCAACTCGCCCGGCCTTGTCGGATGCGCGGCGAGACTCGATGGTTGGCCTGCTCCCAATCAGCCGGCATCCCCTCAATGCGGTAGAGGAATCAGTAAAACACGGCTGTTGTTTGTGTCCACAACCACAGCCAGATTCAACTTTGCATCGATCGCAACCGAAAACTGCTGGTTCTGCGAAAACTTCGCCGAGCTTGGCAAACCAAAGATCTCGCGCGTTTGAGGAGCCGTGCAGGTTACTGGGGCGCCGGCAGCTGGAGGGCACATATAGTCCAGAAACGACATTGTGTTGCTCGCGGAATTTACGGTGACGAGGGTGCTCGTCTGGAAGTCATAATCGAGCGAAGTTGGATTGATGCCCACCCTCACCGTGGTCGGAATGCAGGTGAGCGGATCGACAATCACAATATTATTCTGCAGGCTGTTGGCGGCCACAAAAACCTGATTGACGGGATCGAACACAATGCCGCTCGGCAGCTGAACACCGCTTACGCGGCAAGTCACCGATATCGTCAAAAGATCGATGATGTCAATGCTACCTGCTTGCGAGGCAGCGCCGACAGCCGCATATCGGTCGCCATTCGGGTCAGTCGCCACCGAAACTGGACTTTGATTCACCTGAACCTGCGATCCCTCGGATGAACCGGTAGTGAGGACATTGACGAAACTCACCTCGCAACCGCTGGTGACGGTCGAGCAGTTGGGGTCCGGCCCCGAGGCAGCAACGATCGCTATGGCTAAATCCTGCTCCATCCCGACTCCGGTCGGGCCGGTGCATCCGGGGCACAGTGGCACCGTCTGTGGAGGATTGATGCCATTCTCGTCAACCACTGTGACGTCACTACTCGCATTGTTCGCAACCACAGCCAGGGCAAGCCTGGGCAGAACGGCGATGCCGATGGGGCCTTGCCCGACCGTGAGGGGACTTTGCGGAAGAGTCGTTCCGGTCGTGAGGTTGACAAGCGAAACCGTCCCGTCACCATTATTTGTGACTACGGCTGTGTCGCGATCGGGATCAACCGCGACGCTTGACGGAAGGTTTCCGACAACCACGGGTTGCACAACCGTCAGCTCTGTGGTGTTTGAAACATTCGGGCCCGGGTTCTGGACCGTTACGCTATAACGTCGCGCCGTTTGGAGCAGACTTGCGGGAACCGTCGCAACGATTTGCCTGCCCCCGTTCGATACTGTGACATCTCCGGACGGCAGGGCGGTGGTGTCGAGAAACACTTGCGAGGTTCCGGACACGAAACCGAAACCATTGATCGTCAGGGAGAGATTCGCCGCAGCGGGAGCAAACGCAACGGCAGGATTCAACCCCGTAATTTGCAGATTCCTGAAGGAACTGCCGAGCGACACGACTGAGACCGTGCCGCTTGTTTGATTCACTACGAGCGCTTCGTTTAGCGCAGGATCCACGGCGACTGCCTGGGGCATGGTGCCAAGTCCCGAAACTGTCGGCTGCAAGATTACACCAGTTCCAAGATCGACTACTGCCGCCGTCGACGTCTGAGAGTTCACTGCGATTCCAACATTGGTCAGCGGATTCACTGCAGCTGCGGCATAACCCAATTGCCCGACGGTAAAGGAAATCGAGCTCACCGTGTTATCGAGCAGGCTGAAGGTCTGGAGTGTGCCACCGCTTGGATTTGTCAAAAGTACCTGGTGGGTTTCCGTGTTAATCCCGACTCCCTGAACGCTCGTGGAAATAGATAGGCTTCCGATCACCTGTGGTGGCCTGCCACCGTCGCCCGCGATGGGAGCTCGACCCAGGTCCACGAGATTTATGGTGCCCGCACCGCCCGGGGTGATGACTGCCCAGTTCAATAGAGGGTCAATTCCTATTGCCGGGCTAACGCCGGTACTGTACGGCGTGAGAGTGCCGCCAATCTGCGCAACGAAAACAGGGACTCCCGTAGAAGTGTCCAGAACGGTGGCCAGATTGGTTGATTGGTAGGCGACAACCGCGCGGTGCGTAAGAGGATTGATCCCGATTGCAATCGATACGGGTCCGGCAACCGGGGGCGGCGGCGCGCCAATCTGAACGGAAAACGGCGTTCCCACGACTGATTGGGTGGTTAGATCTACGGTGGAGACAGTATTGTCACCGCTGTTGACGATAAGCGCGATGTGGTCTGGCAATTGATCATCGATCGCTATGCCCGTCGGCATATTGCCGACGTTGGGAATCGTCTTGACGACGGAGTTGGTTGCCAAATTAATTAAGGAAATGCTTCCGTCAGCGGTGTTGGCAACGGCCGCGAGATTCAATATCGGATCGATCGCGATAGCAGACGGGCTCGCTCCCACCGCGATATTGGCGCTGGGAGCGGTGGGAATCGACGCCGGATTCGGCGTCACTGCAAGATTCACTGCGGAAGTGGACGGCAGGCTCGCTGCGATACCTGGATTCTGAACGACGATCGGGTACAACCCTGCCGTCGCGACACCATTCGGAGGAGTCGGCACTATCAACTGACGGCTATTGACCACGGTTGGCGTAACACTTACGCCGTTGAATGTCGCTGTCGTACCACCCGAAGCAGTTTGTGGCGGGAAGAAGAAACCTCCGGAGAGGGTGACGTTTGCACTGGAAGCCATTGCCGACACACTATCGGGCGTCGAAGAGATTACCGCGGGCCGCACCGGAGCAACGGTCAACGATGTGGGAGGCGAGGTATCCCCATTACTTCTCCGCACCTGAACATTTACCACTTTTGCCTTCTGAAGCAGAGTCGAAGGAATGGTTACACGCAGGAGCGTAGAGGTGATAAACGTCGGAACGATGGGAACTCCATCGACCAGTACTATAGAGGTGGAAAAGAAATCCGTGCCGCTTAGTGAGCTACCATTTATATAAACATCCTGTTGCACCGAGCCTTGAGCAGCGGTGGTGGGATCGATACTGGCGATCGTTGGGCTCGGAGAAGCGGCCGTAACGGTGACACTAGCGGAAGCGGATTGCGTTGGGTCGGCGGACGAAGTGGCCGTTACGCTGACCGCGCCCGGCGATAGTGCCGGCGCAACGTAGGTTCCGGCAGGGCACGCCGGGGGGGTAGGAACCAAAGGATTCGGGCAGACAAAACCGTGCACCGAATCGCCGCCAGCCACGCCATTCACCGACCAAGTCACGCCGTGATCGTTGGTCGGGCCGCTGACGGTGGCGGTAAACGTAAATCTGTCCTGTGGCGCAATCGTGGCGGTAGTGGGCGTAATTTGCACGGTGATGCCTGAAGTGATCGTGACCGTGGCCGTTGCGAACGACCTCGAATCGACTGTGCTAGTGGCTACGACAAGGATTGGATTCGTAGAAGGCACAGCCGATGGCGCCGAATAAAGGCCTCCGGCTTGTGTGGCCGATGCTTGCGTGATCGTTCCCACCCCAGTGGGACCAGTTCCTGTTTGGCCAGGCAAAGGTGTGCAGTTGGTAGGCTGGTTTCCCGCAGTAGCCGGCGGGAGACAAATCTGCCAGTTGACAGTCGTTGTGGTCGAACCCGATCCCACTGCGCTGAATTGCTGCGTTCCCCGCTCGACGACTGTTGCGGTCGTGGGAGATATTGTGACGCCCACCATGGCGTTGTTACTACTGCATCCCGCCACGCAAGAAGCGATTAATACGACGACGCTCAGTCTTCCCAATCTCATCACCCTTCCTCCGAGCGTCTGAAGTCCGTTGAAATTCCGACTTCCAGAATCATTCGCATCACAAGCTTTCCTCGATCGACATCCATTTAAAATGTCCGGCTGATCGTGAACCGGAATGTCTGCTTCGGTTCGATCAAGCCGGCAGGGATCCGCTGGACCTGAGTGGCCAGAAACGTGTCCAATTGCGGGGCAATTTGAGTTTCAAATACTCCAGGAGGCAGTGCGGATTTCTGGGCGTCCGAGAGAAAGAATCCGCCTTGCGGTCCGGTAATCGTTTGATTCAGGCGCAGATAGTTATACGCGTAATAGAAGCGGAAAGGCGCATTGACAATTGGCAATTGCACGACGAATTCGACTCCGGCTGATGTATGAGGTTTGAAGTTCGTGCCAGGCAGCACCTCGAGGTTCTTGGGAATCACCAGATCGGGGAAATCTGAATTCGGATATTGCTGCTGCAATGTGCTGAGCGCCCCAGGATTCAAGGCCAATTGCGATTTACGAATGATCCCGTCGAAACCGATGTCGTTGAATAAGCTCATACTTACAGGCCCGGCAATTGGAATCCGGTACTCGAAATTTCCAACGCCTTGAAAATCGCCACCGGGGCGTGTCGGGAGAAAAGTGACGATGGGGACGTTGAGGACCACCGGGATGGGGTTGCCACCGGGACCGAGTCGCGTGGGATCGAAATAAGTCACCGTGGTGGTGGATGCGCTCGGGATCGCCACGAACGGCGAAATTGTGTAGAAATCGAATCCGCGCACATCGTTTTCTCCGCCCAGGTAGAAGCGGCTATAGGGCGGAACGTCGGTTCCGTTGTATCCCGTAATCATGCTGGTCAAAACTCGGACGCCGATCACGTTGCGCTTATGGTGGTGAGGACGAAAGTACGTCATCGTAAAAGTATTTGTAAGTGTGTTGGTATTTCCGCCTAAGGGCCCCCCCTCCCAGCCAAGCCCGTAATAGAAGCTTTTCCCGTGAGTGGGGTTCTGTGGATTGTCGACGGTGCTGTAGGAAATCGTCGGCGTAATCTTGCTGGACTGAATTCCGCTTAACGCCGAGGGGCCCGCCAAGCTCCGGAACTGAGTGAACTCAAACAGCAATTGCGCAGATTGGCTGAAGGCGGTGATGTTCGTCGTGGAGAAACCGTAGGTGACGCCCACCCTGGTGAACCGATATTTTCGCAAAGGATAGCTGGCAAAAATAGTGAACCCGTGTGAGTCGGTCGTGTAGTTCTGCTGGAGTGCTGGATCGATGGCAACCTGCTGCCCGAGCAGCAGGCCTTCCTGCTTCGCCTGGTTGTAGTTGAACTTGCTGTAGAAGACGGTGAAGCCGGTGGAGATCGGACGGTCAAACAAATATGGTTCGGTGAAGCCAAAGGTGGCGCCTTGCTGCAAATTGCCAAGCTGCCCCGAAATTGTAAGCGTTTCGCCAAGGCCCAGAAAATTGTTCGTCTGATAAGAAAGGCTGACGAACGTCCCGGCGATTCCGCTGACGCCGCCGGAGAAGCTGATCGATTGTTTCCCCTTCTCCTTTACCTTGAGTTTGATGTCCACCGTGCCGTTTTTCTCGTTCTTCTTGAGTTCCGCATTTTCAGGCTTGATCGGATCGAAGTAATTCAGCTGATTCAAGCGTAGCAGGCTCAATTCCCAAAGCCGGTTATTGAACACCTGGCCCTCGTCAATCAAAAGCTCCCGGCGAATCACTTTGTCGCGGGTGGTCGTGTTGCCGGAAAATTCGATTCGGCGAACGTAGAATGGCTTTCCCTGGTCGAATTCCATCGTGATGTTGACCAGTTTTTTTGCATCGTTCACTTCGGTGTTGGGGGTAGCCACAAAGTTGATGTAACCGTATCCACCGTACAGTTTCTTGTAATCGTCGAGGGCTTTGCGAACTTTGTCGGTGGAAAAAATATCTCCCTCTTTGAGGGGAAAAACTTTGGCGAGGGCTTCCGGCTTGAAAACGAGCCCCTGTTCCGGATCGCTGGTGCGGAACCTAACTATTCCCATTCTGTACTGCTCACCTTCTTCGATCGGGATCGTAATATTTGTTGACTTCCCATGTTTCGAACCGACCACAGGCCACGGTCCTGGTATTCCCCCGCGATCTTCATCAACGATTTTTAGAATTGGATCCTTTACAAGCACCTTAAAGTAGCCATTATTCTGATAGAGACCTCGTACCCCGATTTCGAGGTCTTCATCAAGTTTCTGCCGGTCGTATGTCTTGCTGAGCACGGGAATCTCGGTAAAGCCCAAAGGGATCGAGTAGGGACGATCGTGTTTCATTGCCCGGATCAGCTTGCGATCTGAGAATGCCTTATTGCCTGTGAACTTAATCTCGCCCACCTTTACCTTCGGGCCTTCGTCGATATTGAATACAAGCTTTACCGCGTTTGTGGCTGCAATCCGTTCGTAGGTCGGCTTCACCGTTGCAAATTGCCGTCCGTGCTCGGCGAGCAATTGCTTCAGCACCACCTCCGCGCGCTTAATCTTCGTGGGGTCAAACTGGCTCTCCACGGAAAGACCGACCTTTTGTTCCTTAAATCGGTCGAGGATGTCGGACTCGGTGATGGACTTGTTTCCTTTGTATTCGATCCGCCGGATGATCGGACGCTCTGTTACGTAGTAGACAAGAATTTTCCCGTTCGGATTCTGAGGGTCGTCCTCAACCTCGAGACGAATGTCCTCGAAAAACTGCGTGTTCCAGAGCGCCTGGAAATCGCGGTGAACCGCTTCTTCGGTGTAAGGATCGCCGGGACGGGAAAAAATACGAGCGAGAAGCGTGTCGCGTTGAATGCGGCGATTTCCCTGAAATTCAATGCGATCGATTGTGTATTGTGGGGTTGGGGACGGCTGAGATCGCTGAGCCCAAACGGGATGCACAATCGAAAGCCAAAAGAGATACACAACGACGGGAAATTGGAATCGGCGCAGAAAAATTTTCCTGCCTGCGGCCATGGTTCTGGTCAAGGCCGCACTCCCCCGCCCAAGATATTTGGCTCCCCCGCCGGACCGCTCCGTCCAGCTTGCGCGTGTAGGATTCCTAGTGGGCCACCGGGGTTGCTTCCACAACAGGTCGGAACAAGAGACCGTCCGCCGAGAGATAAATCTCGAGCGTTGCCGGCCGCTGTAGTCCGCCCTGAATGAGAGCTTCCGACAGTGGGTCTTCGACGTATTTCTGCAGCGCGCGCCGGAGCGGCCGCGCGCCATAATTTCGATCGCTGCAAGTTTTCTCGAGAATCCACTGGCGTGCTTCCGGTGTCAGAGCAATCTGCACCTGGCGATGCACCAGCGTCTCGTTGATCTGGCCGACGAGCAAATCGATAATCCTCAGCAGGTCGTCATCCGTGAGCGAATTGAACAGAATCACTTCGTCCAATCGATTCAAGAACTCAGGATTGAAGACCCGCTTTACCTCGCCCATCACCATGTCGTCTTGGCTTTTTGCTGCCGCCACGTCATCCGGAGACTGGAATCCCAATCCCGCTTGTTTTTGCAGCTGCCGCGCTCCGATGTTCGAGGTCATAATAATGATTGTGTTGCGGAAGTCCACTGTATTTCCGAGCCCGTCGGTTAATTGCCCGTCTTCGAAGACCTGCAACAAGATGTTGTAGACGTCCGGATGCGCCTTTTCGATTTCGTCGAGGAGCATCACCGAATACGGAGTGCGGCGCACGCGTTCGGTCAACTGGCCGCCCTCTTCGTAGCCCACATATCCCGGAGGCGCGCCGATCAGCTTCGACACCGAGTGCTTCTCCATGTATTCCGACATGTCGAAGCGGATGAGAGACTTCTCGCTGCCGAATAGAAACTCGGCAAGCCTGCGAGCCACTTCCGTCTTGCCGACGCCCGTGGGACCCAGGAACAAGAAGCATCCAACCGGGCGACCCGGGGCCTTGAGACCTGCGCGGCTCCGTCGAATCGCTCGTGCCAGCGCCGTGATGGATTTATCCTGGCTGATAACCCGGCGGTGCAGCTCTTCTTCGATTCGAAGCAGCTTCTGTTGCTCGTCTTCTTTAATGGCGGAGACCTGAATGCCGGTCCAGCGCGCAACCACATCCTCGATATCTTCGCGCGTGACGATGCCGGTGGAAGAATCGTCAATCTTCAACTTCTCGCGGAGCATTCGCAGATGCTCTTTCTCTTTGCGTTCCTCTTCGGAGTAGAAACGCGCCTTCTCAAACTCATGATTCGCGATCGCCGTTTCCATCCGGTGCGTGATGAACTTCACGCGCTTTTGCACTTCGGAGACTTCATCCGGAAGCATCGCCTGGCGCAATTTCACACGCGAGCCGGCTTCGTCGAGCAGGTCGATGGCCTTATCGGGCAGGAAACGGTCTGGAATATAGCGGTTCGAGAGGTAGACCGCATAACGAATCGCGTCTTCCGTGTAGCTGACGGCATGGAATTTTTCATAGCGATCGCGCACGCCCTGGAGGACGCGAATAGCTTCGTCTTCCCCGGGCGCAGGCACTTTTACGGACTGGAAGCGGCGCTCGAGCGAACGGTCCTTCTCCACGGACTTGCGATATTCCGCGGGAGTAGTTGCGCCGATGCACTGAATTTCGCCGCGGCTGAGCGCTGGTTTCAAAATATTGGCGGCATCGAGCGAACCTTCCGCTGAGCCCGCGCCGACGAGAGTGTGCAATTCGTCGATGAACACAATCGCGTTCTGGCTCTCCATCAATTCCTTCATGATGGTCTTCAGCCGCTCTTCGAACTGTCCGCGATATTTCGTGCCCGCAACGATCAGAGAAAGATCGAGCGAAAGAATTCTTTTGTCCGCGAGAAACGGAGGCACGTCGCCATCGGCAATCCGCTGCGCCAGGCCTTCCACGATTGCCGTCTTCCCCACGCCCGGCTCGCCGATTAGAACGGGATTATTCTTCGTCCGGCGGCACAGGATCTGGATGGCGCGTTCGAGTTCCCGATCTCGTCCTACGAGAGGATCGAGCTGGCCTTCCATCGCCGCCTGCGTAAGATCGCGGCTGAATTCCGCTAGCAAGGACGCTTCTTTTGGCCGGTTCACTGGCACCTTCTCTCCCGTGCTGCGCGCCAATTCCTCGCGCACGGTTGAAAGCCTTAGTCCACGCTCCAGCAAAATTTCGGCTCCGAAGGATTTTTCTTCCCGCAGAACGCCGAGGAGCAAATGTTCGGTGCCGACGTGCTTGTGGCCGAGACGCTCGGCCTCTTCCGCGGCGAAGGTCAGAATGCGTTTGCACTCCTGGCTGAGAGGCACTTCCACGGAGGTGGAAATACGTTCGCGGACGGTGATCCGCGATTCGATTTCCTTGCGAATCGATTCGATCGAGCCGTGCGTCCGCAGGAAGCGGTTCGCCAGCGCCTTATCCTCGCGCAACAGGCCGAGCAACAGGTGCTCCGTCTCGATGAACGGACTGCCGTATTGGCTCGCCTCGTAGCGAGCAAAAAATATCACGCGTCGAGCCTTCTCTGTATAGCGTTCAAACACGGTTCACCCGAGATCTCCTGAAATCTGCGCCCCGACGGTCGCCAAATATTCCGTCGAAGCACTCGCCATTCCAGCAGGTACGTTTGCGGCCGGCACTAGCTTGCCGTGATCCAAGACCAAAATGCGCCCTGTGCGACGCGCTAACGATAGATTGTGCGTTGCGAGAATGGAAGTCAAATGGTGAGAGCGATGAAGCCGCATCAGAAGCTCAAAAACACTCTCTGCGTTCGCCTCGTCCAGATCGCCTGTAGGTTCGTCAGCCAGCAACAGAGCCGGCCGGTTCGCCAGAGCTCGCGCGATCGCAACTCGCTGCTGTTCCCCGCCCGATAATTCCCCCGCGCTCTGCCCAGCTCGATCGGCCAACCCAACTTCACTCAGCCACTCGCGCGCCGCTCGGAGCGCTTGGGTCATTGGTTCGCCCCGAACCAGCATCGGCATCGCCACGTTTTCAGCCGCAGTGAAATCCGGCAAGAGGTGGTGCCGCTGCCAGATAAAGCCCACTGCTCTATTTCGATACTCGGCGAGTTCGATTTCATTCAAAGATTTTAGTGATTTCGCGTCGAAGTATACTGCACCGTTTGTTGGAGTGTCCAGCGCGGCCAGCATATGTAGCAAAGTGCTCTTGCCCGCGCCAGAAGGTCCAATAACCGCAATCATCTCACCGCGTTCAATCGAAAAACTAATTCCATCAAGAGGCGTGATTTCCTGCGTGCCGGATCGGAAGGTTTTCCGCAAGCCTTCAACCCGCACAAGCTCTCCTGAGCCTGGGACGGCCTGAAGATGAGTCTCGTCAATCACCGCGACGCCCAAGGTGGCTTGCCCCCTCATCGCATCGTCTATTTCACGTTAGATGCCGAACTGCGCCGACCGTATGTCCTTCATTTCGTTGCAACTAATCTTTCCCGAAGTGGAACTGATTCTAAAGACTTTCACATTTGCGCCGTACTGTTACCCCTATGCGTCCCCGAGCACCGCGCTTTCGAGAGAACCTTCTACGCTAAATCTTCGCCCTTACGGATATTCTAACACGTTAGCGTCGCAGATTCATGCCGTTCCGGCGTTAGCACTAACACTTCGTCGGCTCTTTCCCGAGAATGGCAAGAACCGGGGCCCTTTACTCAAACCTTAAAATCTCTACGGGCAGAATCTTAGATGCCGAGCGCGCCGGTAGCGTCGTCGCCGCAATGCTAATTGCCAGCGCGGCAGCGGCGATCCACAAGGCGTCAAATCCGTTGGCATGAAAAGGGACATAAGGAATCGCATAAATTTCCGGATTGAGAGGAATCAACTCCCACCGGTCCGCCGCCCACGCCAGCAGATATCCGAGAACGAGGCCGGCAAAAGTTCCCACAAGGCTGACGACTAAGCCTTGCAAAACGAATAGTTTCCGCACCTGTTGCCGACGGGCGCCCATCGCCATCAGTACGGCGATATCTTTCGAGCGATCGGTCACCGTCATTGTAAGCACCACCAGAATGTTCAACCCGGCTACGAAGGTGATCAATCCGATAAACAATGCAGTAACGAGCTTTTCAAGACTGAGAGCGCGGAACAGGGCGCGATTCTCGTCCATCCAAGTGCTCACCGTGAATCCGCTGCCGGCACGCGTCGAAATTTCCGCCGCAACCTTACCCGCATCGTCCAGGTTGTTCACGCGCACTTCGAGCAAACTCACCACATCGCCGATGCCTGCCATCGCCTGTCCGGAACCAAGCGTTACAAAAGTCCAATTCGCGTCATAGTCATAAAAGCCGGAATCGAAAATTCCCGTTACGTGAAAACGCCGTGATCGAGGCAGCATCCCGAAGGGCGTCAGGCTTCCTTGTGGGCTCGTCAGCGTAAGATAATCGCCTGCGGACATTTTCAAATCTTCTGCGAGCAGACGCCCAACCACGATTGCGGGGATTCCGTCTGCGTCCGCATGAAAATCGGCCGAACCCGCCACGATGCGGTGCAACGCTTCGCTTGCGTTGCGCTCGAGCTCGGGGTCCACTCCCTTCAGCACCACCCCTCGCGCGTGATTGCCAGAAGAAAGCAGCACGGTGTCGTAGATCGCCGGCTCGATGGAGCGAACTCCGGGAGTGCCAGCAAGCCGCGCCATCAATTCACGATAATTTCGAATGCCCTCAGGCCCGACAGGCTTCAGGTTTACGTGCGCTGTGACGGTGAGGAGGCGGTCGCGAATCGCTTGGCGAAAACCTGTGTTCATCGCGAGCGCGACCACAAGCGTCGTGACGCCGGCCGCCACCCCGATGACCGCCAGCAGGGTGACGAGCCGCAGCACCGCGGGACGGTTTGGCGACCGCAGGTACCGCAGCGCAACAAACGATTCAAACTTCATTTTTGTTTTGTGTCGGAGTGCGCGCCCGCAGCCACATCAGGCCGTCCGCCCGAAGCAGATTGGGATTCCGGCGGCACATCCGGCTCCGCCGATTCGGCGCGCAGAAGCGGGAACAACACCACCTCGCGAATCGTGCGCGAATTCGTCAGCAGCATCACCAGCCGATCGATTCCGACACCCTCGCCAGCCGTAGGAGGCAGCCCGTGGCTGAGCGCACGAATATAATCGGTATCCACTTCCTTCGGCGCTTCCTGGCCGCCTTTCGCCACTTGCGCCGCGAACCGGCTCTCCTGGTCGAACGGATCGTTCAACTCAGAGAATCCGTTGGCTAGTTCCATTCCGGCTATGAAAAGCTCAAAACGCTCCGCGATGGACGGATCGTCAGATCGCCGTTTCGAAAGCGGCGAAATCGCCGTAGGAAAATCGTATATGAATGTCGGTTGGACTAAATGCGCCTCGGCAACCGCCTCAAAGATCTCGCCAATCAGCTCGCCATCAGAGAGCTTCTCGATATTCGCGATCATATCCGCGCTGTGCGTTCGCGCGTGCGCGTTGAATCGCCCAGCGACGGCCTTCGGCCCTCCCTCCCTTCCCAGCTCCGCAACCAATCCGCCCGTCTCCGCTGGAGCGATCCAATGTTTCGCGATCGCTTCACGCATCGTGAGCCGCTCGAATTTGCCGAAGTCAATTTCGGTTTCGCCGTAAGGAATCTTCGTCGTCCCGGTAACTTTCTCCGCGATTCCGCGAAAGAGTTTCTCCGTAAGATTCATCAGCTCGGAAAAATCGCTGTACGCTTGATAAAACTCGAGCATGGTGAATTCGGGCATGTGAATCGCGTCGATGCCTTCATTACGGAAATTGCGATTGATCTCGTAAACGCGATCGAGCCCACCCACCACAAGCCGCTTCAAATAAAGCTCCGGCGCGATGCGCAGGTACAAATCCATATCGAAAGTATTGTGGTGCGTGACGAAAGGCCGCGCCGTCGCTCCGCCCAAGATGGGATGCATCATCGGTGTTTCCACTTCCACGTAGGCGCGTTCGTTGAAAAAATTCCGAATCTCCCGGATGATTTTCGCGCGCGCGATAAAAATCTCCCGCGGCCGGTCATTCACAATCAGATCGAGATAACGCCGCCGGTAGCGCTGCTCGATGTCCGCGAGCCCGTGCCATTTCTCCGGCAGCGGCAGCAGCGCCTTGCTGAGAAGTTCGAGCTTCGTTACCCACACGGTCAGCTCATTCGTCTTCGTCCGAAACAAATGCCCGCTGACGCCAACGATGTCACCCAAATCGAGCAGTTGAAATAGCTTGAACTGCTCCGCGCCCACCACGTCGAGCTTCACATAGAACTGCAGTCGTGCGCCGTCGCCTAGAATGTGCCCGAAAGCAGCCTTCCCATGCGGCCGAAGCGCGACAATGCGTCCCGCCACGCGCACGTCCACGTGCTCCGCGGCCAGTTGTTCGGCAGTGCGCTCACCGAATTTCTCGGCCACCTGCCTGGCCGTATGTGTCCATTCGAACCTGTGCGGATAAGACGCGTGTCCGAGCGCCTCAATTTCGGTCAGTTTTTTGCGGCGTTGTTGAAACTGGTCGAGCGGCTCAAATTCCAACGAAGAGTCCTTTCCGGGAGTCGTCCGGCAGTATAGCGGTCGGCTTCGAGAAGCGTCAAGAAAACGCCTTAGTACGCCACGAATTTCCGCAGAATCATTTGTGACCGCATCGAGGCCACCACATCCAAATGAAAAGGAGGCGCGTCTCCATGATGCTCCAATTTATCGCTGCTTTAGTACTCGGCCTGATGTGCGGAAGCGAGCTCAATGTGGCCGCATTCGCCCATCCCACGCTCAACAGACAACCAGTAGCAGTACATATTCCAGTGCGCTCTTCCATCGCGGCACAGCTCGGCCGCGTGATGCCGTTCTGGATGGCAGGTTCAACTCTGCTGAATTTGCTTCTGCTATTTCGTTTCGAGCAACTCAACACGGTTTCGTGGCGGCTCGCCGCGATCGCTCTCGCCATCCAAGTGGCGGCGGTTGTGTTTTCTCTTATCGGCCCGGTTCCAATCAACAATCGAATCGCAAAATGGACGCCGGAATCGCTCCCTAGCGATTGGCGAAATCAGGAACATCGCTGGGATGTCTACCACAGCGCCAGAACGATTGCGCTGATTGTGGCCTTCGCACTTCTGGTGGTCAGCGTTGGTCTGCGCTAAGCGCCAAAATAAGGGATAGCGCAAAGCCGCCGCATAAGTATGAGAGGTATCGCAGCCGGATTGGCAGGGTTATAATCGCCGGCTGACATGCCGCTGGCGCCCACTACAAAGCTCGGTCCCTACGAAATCATCGCGCCACTAGGCGCAGGCGGCATGGGCGAAGTGGTACGCGCGCGCGACACGCGGCTCGGACGCGAAGTCGCGCTGAAAATCCTCCCCGAATCCTTCGCGCGCGAAAGCGATCGCCTCGTCCGCTTCGAACAGGAAGCCCGCGCGGTAGCGGCGCTCAACCATCCAAACATTCTCGCCGTATTCGACGTCGGCCAGCACAACGGCTCGCCCTTTCTCGTCTCGGAACTCCTCGAGGGCGAAACGCTTCGCGCGGTGCTCGACCACGGCGTTCTGCCCCCGCGCAAAGCAATCGATTACGCCGTACAAATCGCGCAGGGTCTCGCCGCCGCGCACGAAAAAGGAATCGTTCACCGCGATCTGAAACCCGAGAATGTCTTCGTCACGAAAGATGGCAGAATCAAGATCCTCGATTTCGGCCTGGCCAAACTCGCGCAGAAACCTGGAGCCGAAGCAGCTGCCGATGGAATCACGCTAACCAGTTCGCACACTGCCGCGGGCGTGGTGATGGGCACAGCCAGCTACATGGCGCCCGAACAGGTGCGCGGCCAAGCCGTCGATGCTCGCACTGATATTTTTTCTTTCGGCGCAATTCTGTACGAAATGCTCTCCGGGAAGCGGGCGTTTCGGCGCGATACCGTGCCCGAAACGATGACGGCAGTCCTGAAGGAAGATCCGCCGGACCTCGCGGACTCCACACCCGGCATTTCCCCCGCTCTCGACCGCATCGTGCGCCGCTGCCTGGAAAAAAATCCGGAGCAGCGCTTCCAATCGGCGAAGGACCTGTCTTTTGCGCTCGCCTCTCTTTCAGGAACCGATTCGAGTGCCGCTGCTAAAGTGGTTGCCGCCGGACCTCGAGATCGCTCGGCGCTTTGGAAGGCTGTCGCAATTGCGCTGGCTGTCGTCGCGGTGTGCGGCGCCGCGGCATGGTTCTTTGCCCCGCGGCCGGGGGCAAAGGTGCGGGCGCAGTTTGCGATTCCGCTGGAGGCCGAGGTTACTCAATTGGCCGTTTCGCGCGATGGTTCGATGCTGGCCTTCATTTCTCCGGAAGAGGGCACGGGGCTCCCAGCACTCTACGTCGAGCGCGTCGGCTCCCCTGGTGCCACGCTATTAGCAGGAACCGAAGGCGCCACCTACCCGTTCTGGTCCCCAGACGGAGCGAATATCGCTTTTTTCGCCAACAGCAAACTCCAGCGCGTGCCTGTCGCCGGCGGCCCCACGCAAAAAATCGCCGACGTGCAGGCCGCGCGAGGCGGAAGTTGGGGGACTCAAAATGTCATCCTCTACGCGCCCGACGCGGGAAGCGCGATCTGGCGCGTGAATCCCGACGGCACTGGCGTCGCCCGTGTTACAGACGTCACCACCGAAACTCGTCACGACGAAACGCATCGCTGGCCCTATTTCCTCCCCGATGGAAAACATTTCCTGTACTGGGATGGCAACTTCGGAAACGACAAAAACGACCGCTACAGCGGAATCTATTTTTTCTCTCTCGACGGGAAGGAAAAAAAGAAGCTTTTGGTCCTGTGCCATTCCAACGTCGGAGTCGCTCTCGGCCGTTTGTTCTATTCCGATGATGAACACCGCCTGGTCAGCATCTCCTTAGACGCATCCACAGGCACAGTTTCAGGAGGTCCCGCGCCCGTCGCCAACCTCGTTGGTTTCCAACCGGCCACGTATTGGGCGGACTTCACGATTTCCGACACCGGAACTTTGATCTACAGCTCAAATCCCGGCGCCTCTCTCTCTGAACTGGTTTGGCTCGACCGCACCGGCAAGCGACTGGGCGTGCTCGGCCAAACGGGCGTCATGTGCAATCCCTCTATTTCGCCCGACGGCAGCCGCGTCTCCGTCGATATCACGGACGAGAAAGCGAACAACGTAGATATCTGGCTCTTAAGCACGAACGACTCGGGCAATACTCGTTTCACCTTTTCGCCCGAGGAAGAGGTGGCTGCCGTGTGGTCGCGCGACGGCCACAATATCGTCTACCGATCCAATATCTCCGCCGGCTCGGGCTTACTCCTAAAACCGGCGAACGGGCTCGGTGAGACGAAGACCCTGATCCGTTATCAGGGTACCGATGACATCATCCCGAATTCCTGGTCCCCGGACGATCAAAAAATCCTGGCCACTCATACCACTCCCTCCGGTAACTTTCTCGAAATTGTCCCGGCTTCCAGCGGCGCTGGCACTCGTTTTCATTCCGGCACCGGCAGCGAATCGACCGGCATGATTTCTCCCGACGGAAAATGGGTGGCGTACGCGTCCGATGAATCGGGAAACTGGGAGATTTACGTGACTACCTTTCCCGCAGCCGCGGGCAAGTGGCAGGTCTCGCGGGGCGGCGGTACTCAGCCCCGCTGGCGCGAGGATGGCAAAGAGATTTTTTACGAAGGGCCCACTGGAATGTTGACGGCTGTTCTCGTCAACACACAAGCAGGCTTTGCGACCGGAGCTCCCGCGCCCCTGTTCCAGATTCACGGGCGTTTTCAAATCTCTTCTACGGACACTTTCACGTATGACGCATCCAAGGATGGCACTCGCTTCCTGGTCAATCGTTATGTGAAGCCTGATCACATTGCTCCGCTCACGATCGTGCTCAATGCAGCCGCACCAGAACAGCAGTAAATTCTTCGGCCGCGAATCAGCCATCCGCAAACAACAGCGCAAGTGATTCGAATCACCCCAATTTTCAGATAATGCAGCTTTTCGCACTCTCCCCAGGTCTAAAAAACTTCCCCTTCCG
>CAVTOS010000008.1:0-218769 GCA_963736465.1 uncultured Acidobacteriota bacterium
AGCCGAACTCATTGCTGCGCGCGGCCACATACTTGTCGCCATAGCTTGTAGACAGTCACTGCGAAAGGTGTCATGTCGAGGGTCGTAACGAGCCGTCCGCCGCTGATCTCGTATTCTGCCGGCGAGCCCATAGCACCGCCGTGCTCGACATCCCAGACCTCTCCGGGTTCGGGTTGCTTTCCATTCACGCTGGTAATGATCCGGAGACCATCTTTCCCGTAGAGGATGTCGAACCGATCGCCTGTCACCCGATTGCGTACCTTAACGGTCTTACCAATCACTAAGGCCATCAATTGCGCATCATCGAGAGCGGTCGCTCCTTTGCTCTGGAGTTCGGCGACAGTCATGCCTTTCTTCTCGCCTCTCCCCGCCTCTTCAGATGGCGAGTACCAGATGGGCGAAGTCCAGGCTCGTTCTTGAACTGTCGCCGCAACCCAGTTCGGTGGCGGCACGCCCAGCTTCTTGGCATCGTAAGTGGTCCATCGTGGGGTGGGAATCTGCAATACGCGCGCGTAATAGAAGGCATGCAAGCTGGGATCGAAGTCGGGGTCTTTCCATACGTTCTTCAGTTCCACGTCACCGATCGTATTCGTATAACTGGCATTCTTAACATCCACGGTGTTCCCCACGAGCGGAACTTTGCCCGTAGCCGGGTCAGGCTTGCGATTGCCGGACCATGCCACGTCATAGATTTTTTCGAAGATCTGCCCGCTCTTGGTCCAGCCTTTGATAATTTGAATGCGGTCCAGGTTGCCGTCATCAGGGTCTTTCACTGCCCACACGATGAAGGTTGGTTCCTTCCCCGCTTTCTTAGGAAGGTCGCCTCCCATAGACACGCCGTTTGCATACCCCGTCTTCACCCAATCTTTTTGGTTCAGCACGTCAGGATGGAAATCCCAGCCGCCAAAAAGCCGGACTTTGATGCGCACGCCACTGGTGCCGAAGGTTTCCTTGCGCTGCATGGCCGCGAAGATGGATTCGCGGGTGTTCTCTTCCGCCCACACGCCGCCTAGCCCGGCAGTACTGAGCAGACCCACGTTCAGGCCCTCTTCTTTCTTGCCGCTCAAGCGGATCTCAGGCGTGGGGTCCAAGAGGCCATGGCCGCCAAAATAGTCGCTCTGGCTGTAGCCGGATGCCGTGTCGTGCGAGTCGCTGGCGCCCACGACTCCCATCTTGTACGGGTCGTAGCCGCGACTGTCTTGCATTGCCAAGCCGTTCTGCCAGGCTTCGCGGACGTAGCTGCCATGGATTTTGGGAGTCCGTTCCACTCCCGCCCAGAAGGTAGTTCAATATCTCATAGTCGGCGAACTCGTCGTTGGGAGAAAGCAGCGGATGCGTCTCGGATGTGCCCTTGAGCTGATGGATTTCGGTCAACGGCTCGTTGTTTACGCGCTCCTGTGCCCACGCGGCATCAATCGGTCGTCCTTTGCTGTCAACCTCCAGGGGAAACATAATGCCGTCACTCAAGTTGGCGTTATGCGAGATCGCTAGCAGCTCATTGCCTGCTTTGCGCTGGGTCTCCATCCAGTTCCAGAGATCCTCGGGATGATCTGAGTCCAGGGCAGAAAAAGGAACTTCCGGCACTTTCTTCGAATCTTTGAAGATGATGTTGCGGTGCATGTTGCGATTGTCTGGCGTCGAAGTCCATTCATAGGCGGCGAACGTCGTGAACTTTCCCGGCTGATAATACTTGTCTGCGATTGCGACAATGTCCTTCCAGACGCTACCCGCGATTTCGGGGCTCATTAGCTCATGGATTGGCTCGTTTTTAAGAAGGGAACTACCTAGAAACAATACACGCGCTGGATGTCATCTTTGCTTCGTACCTTCATTTTTTCAGCGATGGGCAATTTGCTGATCGGCGAACTGGGGTCGTTTGCCAGCGGAACGATGCCTACATACTCGGCGTGGTCCGTTACCGCCATGAAATCGAGCGGACGAGTGATTTTGATTTTATAGCCAGCAGGATGGTCAATGGCTTCGCCCATGGCATACTTGTAGGCGTCTTCCGGCCCAGCCTTCGTGTTACCGAAAACATAGGCATCGAACGACCAGCTCGTGTGAACGTGAGTTTCGCCAAAGTAGGCTTCCCGCTCAGGGTTCCGTTCTACCGTCGCGCGCAGCACTGAAGACGCAACAGCTTGAATAGGGGCTTTGCCGTTCGAAGCCTCGCGCCTCGCATCTGCCGCTCGAACTCCCGAACGCACCATCACCGCTAATCCCGCGGCCAGCGCGATTGCGAGAACTGCCGAGAGAACCAGCCGATATCGAAGCCGCTCTTTTATCGCAGCGCTTAGTTTCGTGATATCAAATTTAGGCATTCTCTTAATCTCCTTCGCTCCCAGAGATACTCGTCGGAACAAATTGCATTACCAAATGGGTCTACGGCGGCGCTGGCAACATCGTTAGCGCGCACAGTGGCGACACAAAATTGCGCTTCCCGGAGTGCACGAGGCAGACCAAAGAGGGTTCGCACATCAGGCGGAAAGCCAAGTACTAGGAAACACACGGACTTCCTGCGCAGCTGGCGTAAGCAACAGCTGAGGGCGCGGTTTTGTTCCCGGATCCACCATTGTAGTTTCCACAACTATTTGGAGAACCAAGAATATCGACGAACCCGCGCGCGAACAAAAATCCAGCCACCTGAGGCTCGGGCAGATTTGTAGAAACCCTCTCAATCTCGCCGAGTGAACTCTTTGTTGACATGCAGCAACCGCGGACGGCGTGGACCTCGCGAGAGTTCCTCTAGATGCGACTCTCCAACAGCGGCTCTAGTTACCCAGTTGCGTGAACGCGGTACGAAGCGTTGCACCGGAGAGCTTAACTAGTGCGTAGTGTGGCGTGTACAACTCCACGATTAAGAAGATGGCGCCGGATACCGAAACCGCGGAGGCTAATAAACTGGCAATCACTGTCCCATTGGCGGGGGCATACAGGCCGAAGCTGATGAAGAGCACAGTGAGCCAGGAAACAAGGAGAATAAGTACTGGCAAGGGTAACGAAGCGGATTGCTGTTCGTATATCAGCCAGCGCGTTTGACGGATCTCCTTCAGAATGGCCAAAGCTTCGGCTCGGAGCGAACCTTGCCTGTCGTCCTTCGGCAAGAGTCCGTGAATCTTGTCATAGAGAGAGTCAATGTCCCGAGTTGGTACGACCAAATGCGTGGGATCTGCAGATTTTTCCTTCTCGGTCCGATCGAGTACATCCGCAACAACATTGCGGAGCAGGTCGCGCGCCTCCTTCGTATCCTGGCCATAGTTCGCCAATACTCGGTCCAGCAAGATCACCTTGGACGACGTGCTAATTATCTCGCTACTTAGAGTGTCGAACGAATTTTTTGCCGATGAGATCAGCAGGCCAAGGACAAGGGCAGTCATCGTGGCGACTAGCCCCATTGCTACCATTACGACATCTTTCGAGTTATCACTCAGATGATTCTGGGGCAAAAGCGTGCGAAGAAACATCCCGAGCAACGCGCCCCCAAATACGACCGCTAACACAATTGAACTGATAGCGACAGAATTCATAGTAATGTACGTGGAGCGTAATACGCTTCTTCGTACATTATCAAGGGCTAGGAAATCGAATAGGCTTTTCGCCGTCCCAGTCAACTCGCTGCTTAATAACCCGTCCATTGTGAATACACCGCTGAGTGCTCTGCACAGATTCTCTCGTAGATGTGGCGTTCCGGTTCACGCTGAAAGCTTTTCATCACATACCCGCACAGAATATCCACGTCGTATGTGTTGACTACTTCACTCCAAAGGTGTTCGAGCTGGATCGCCGCCTCCGTTCTTCCTTCCGCCCACAAAAGAGCTGCGCATTCTCCACAAGCTGCAACCCGTGGATCCTCTCCATTCGCGGCCTGAGAGGCGCTCACAATCAGATCACTTGCGATTTTCAAGAATCGAAGCGAGTCCGGCAGGTCATTAACCATGAATGTTGAAAGCGTTTCGGCAGCGTCCAATGCGATGTAGCGTCCCTGATCGATGGCAGAAGGAATATCCAAGCCGTGAGCCTGTAATCTCTGGAGAAGCCTCTCTCTGTGCGGCTTGGTCGCCACGACGATGGCCACGTTCCCCGCGTTCAGAGCGACGCTGACGAAGGGAGTAAATCCGTCTACGAACGAGGCGTCATCACCATGGAAATAAACCGCGTGGCGGCGACGAATCTCTCCTGTTAACGAGGGGGCGGCGGCGGTAGGCTCTTCGCGGCGGAGCTGGCTGGCAGCTTGCAAATCCCCAACGTGGGCGAAAGCGTGACCCGTCAATTCGCGGCTCACATACGGCCTCCCTTCCATGACCGCTTCTATCGCGGCGATCAACTCTTCTTCAGCATCAGACTTAACGACGTAACCGTGTCCGCCCGCATTCAGAGCTGCCCGAGCAACATCAAAGTCAGACTCTTGACTCAAGAAAAGTATTTTGGATTCGGTAGCAGCGTTGCGAATTCTTTGAGCAGTTTCAATCCCATTCAACGTTGGGAGTCCGATGTCGAGAAGAATCAAGTCCGGCTGCAGTGCTTCCGCCTTCAGTACCGCTTCCAATCCGTCCGACGCAACGTCGATGACGCGCAAATTGTGATTTTCCCGAAGCTTTTCAAGGACAAAGTCCCGCCAAGGGGCAGAGTCATCTACGACAAAAATACGGGCTGCTAATTGGTTGCTGATAGCCTTCTCCTACTAAGCGTTCGTGGTACTGAAACAAATTGCGTGCTACACCCGTTGACCTCTTCCTGGTGCATCAAAGATGAACACGATGGAGGCGACATCACTATGGGGTCGGCGAGAATGTGATCCCGCTCGGGGGTGAGTCGCCCCATGCCCGCATAAGTAACTTGGACTGGAGCTTATTGGAACTGTCAAAAGTAACAGAGTGGCGAAATGCTTGGCCAATGAGCCCTTAGCGTGATTGGGTGCGGATGGTCCCATGCGCAAAACTTAGTTTCCGATTATCCGACCTACCAGGAGTTAGCCTGCCGCTGATGGGGCCGAACTCTGATAGTAAAGCGACTCATCAACAGTTAGGTGGCGGCCTCTAGATCAGTCTAAAGTTTAGCAGCAGCTAACACTTTTCCGGCCAGATCACGAGAGAGGTACTTTTGCAAGACGATGCGTATCTCGGGATTGGCGGCCAGGTAGCGGTCGAGCGGCTCAACCTCCCAACGCATGCACCGGACAGGCAATATTACCACGGCATCGACATCGGAAGTGACTCCACTCAACAGAAGAGCTGAGCCCACGATGTGGCCCGCGACGAGTTCCCCAATCGCACGATCATCTCTCGTGATCCGCACTTTCCCGCGAACAATGACGAAGATTGCCTCAACTTTTTTGCCACGTTCCAGCTTCGCTCACCAATGTCCACAGTGGTCCACGCTCCTACTCAGAATCTGCAGGACTTTCCGAGACGGCAAATCTGGGAAGACGAGCCGGTGAATTTCCTCCTCTTCAGTTGTCAATTTAACTGGACGTCGCTCGACAAAAAGACGCCAAGACTGGAACGAATTGATCGCAGCAAAGACGCTACTCCAAATGATTGGCTCCCACAGCGGTTCCGGCTGAAGGATGAAATACGGTAGCGCTATCAGCGAGGCCGCCACCGCGAACACCCTCAGCCAGAGAATGTCGCGAACGCTGTACGCTACCAACAGCAGGATGTTTGCGGCGTGCACGAAATAGCTCGGTTTAAATAGACCCATGTTTGTAATCTCCCTCTGTGGCATGTCGGAACTTGTTCTGCTGGGGCTGGTGGAGAGGGCTGAGGCCTTACTACACGCTCAAGCTGAACGCTTGTGAGAGACTAATCGCCGGCTGGAAGCTAGAATACTGTCAATATTGACAGGGCAGGGCCCGGGGCAAGAAGGGGCCTGGATTTTGGCCCACCGGGTACTTGTAAAAGAGCGACTTATCAACAACAATGACCGCCCTCGTAAGTCCCTGTCAAAAGATACAGTCCGCCAATGTCTGAATCCCGGCAGGCTCTTCTAGTGACGGGGGGCAAGAGTACTTCCAGGTGTGAAAGTGAAGCAGGCTTTGAAAGGGGGTAAGTCAGCACGATGAGGAAGCCTTATCTTCTGATTTCGGCGGCATGGCTGTCCCAGTTAGTAGCCTGGTTCCTTCCCGTTATTAAGCCTGGTGAGTTTCGCCCGGCGATACCCGGGTGGCAAGCATTTCGCTATGCGGCCTGCGGAGTTTGGGCTTGCAAGGGCGTCCAATTCGACGCTTGGTACTACGCGGTGCTTTCAACCGTAAGCATGATAACGACGCTGTTTTTTGTTCTGGGTTCACCATGGGTTGTGTTGCGGGGAACGCAACCAGTTCGACGAGGGTTTGCATGGGCTGCGGCTGCTGCCTTTATTTTTAACTCTCACTGGATTGTCATTTTTGGGTCAGAGAGGTCCGAACTCACGATTGGATACTTCCTCTGGTGGTCGTCGTTTCTTCTGTTGGCCATAGGTTTGTTCAATCTCGAAGGAACGAAATAGCAGGTCTCGTCACTTCAAAGATGACCTTTGTTAGTAGCGTTATTACGTCTAATCGGCAAATGCCTGATTAGCGCTGCTGGCTCAACCGGTCGATGCAACACTCTTCTAATCTGTTGATCCGATTGTGTTTTTCAAAGAGACCTGATCCTTTGGGCTGTACTCAATTAAACCTAGACAGGGCAGTGTTTTCTTTGAATCAGCGCTCTCGAACGAATTTAGCCGTTGAAACACCTGCAGATTGGACTTCGGCCGGTGTTGCGTCGACCCATTGAGACCACCGCGGTTACTGGACATTGAGATTCAGATAGGTGTTGCAGATACGACCCAGGTTTTGCCAGCAGCGTCCTTCCGCCGATGATGTGCTGCAAGGTCTTCTCGACCAACTCTCCTGAATCGGTATCGAGCATCGGGACCGTCTGTTGTCGTGCATGTATGGGTTGCGATCTGCAATTCGCATCTCGGCCTCCTTCGATCCGAGCGCTGACTGTTGGACACCACACAGCTTACTCGGTGACCGGACCGAGTTTTTGTACCACGGCGAATGAGAGAGTTTACATCACAGCCTCAGGCTGTGAAATCGAGTTTGGTGGAACCAGAGGGTTATAGGCCGCCGGTGCCGGCGGCCTATAACCGAGCGCCGAGTGTGGTCGCCTCGTGTTGTATTCCACCCGCCATCGTTCGATCACGATCTGCGCCTCCTTCAGCGAGTAAAAGATCTCTCCATTCAGACACTCATCTCGCAGCTTGCCATTGAAGCTTTCGCAGTAGCCGTTCTCCCAGGGACTTCCTGGCTCGATATAGAGCGTGCCCGTACCCAGATTGCCCAGCCACTTCCGTAGTTCCCTCGCCACGAATTCCGGTCCGTTGTCCGACCGAATGTTTTCCGGGATTCCTCGCCACAGCATCACATCTGCCAGTGCCTCGATGACTTCGTAGCTTCCGAGTTTACGAGCCACACGGATCGCTAAACACTCCCGCGTGTATTCGTCGATCAGGGTGAGCATCCGCACGGTTCTTCCGTCGTGCGTCATCGCGCTCACGAAATCGTAGCTCCACACGTGATTGGTCCGCTCCGGCCGCAGTCGAACACACGACCCGTCGTTCAGCCACAACCTTCCTCGCGGCCTCTGTTTCTGCGGCACTTTCAGCCCTTCCCGCCGCCAGATGCGCTGCACCCGATCCTTGCCCACATGCCAGCCCCCTTCCCGCAATAGCGCGGTGATCCGTCGATAGCCGTAGCGGCCATACACGCTGGCCAGGGCCACGATGTCCCGTGTCAGCGCGTCTTCGTCGGTTCGATGAATCAGTTCGTAGCGTTGTGTCCCTCTCCACTGCCCCAGCAGCCGGCAGGCATGCCGCTCTGATACTTGGTAGTTCTCGCGCGCATGCCTGACCGCGCCACGCCGCCGCTCAGGGCTTAGAAGTTTCCCTCCGCGACGTCCTTCAATATCTGCTTCTCCAACGACAGCTCCGCCACCAGTCGCTTCAATTTCGCGTTCTCTCTCTCCAGCTCCTTCAACCGTTTCGCTTGATCCAGCTTCAGGCCGCCGTATTCCTTCCTCCAGCGGTAGTAGGTCTGTTGGGTGATCTCAGCTTCCTTGCACGCTTGCGGGGTGGTCTTTCCGTTGGCGATTTCCACTTCGATTTGCCGCAGCACCGACACGATCTGCTCCGGCTTGTACCTCTTTATCGGCATGACCGGTCTTCCTCCCAGGTGAATTCTCTCTCAGTTCACCTGGTACAAAAATCCCCGGTCAGGTCAAGTCCAACTTGCCCGCTCTTTGGTAGCTAAGAGCGGGGTTAAGCGGTGCCAAATCAACGGATTTTGAGAACGTTAACAGCCGAATGCTCTACCGTTGAAGACCAGGAGGTTGAACGAAGAGAATTGTTCGATAAGCTTCCGGACGGAGAATACATCCTTGAACATTATTACCCTAAACCGTTTCATGCGCGAGCGAGCGTCGCGAATGGCACGTTAGAGATCCTGTCGTGATCGTTGGCCTCGTTGAAGCGGCACAGGCAGGATTCCAGGTCCCCCGCATGATGTTTTGAGGCTGGCACGGCTGCCTCAGTGGAGGAACGGATGCTTCAGGTATTTTTCGCGGTCCTGGCGTTAGCGGCAGCATCCATCCACCTGGTTGTCTCACCAAAGCGACGCAGCGGGGCGGTCACAATCGTTAGCACCTACCTGCTTTATTTGATGTTTATCTACGTAGAATTGATGGGATTGTTGACGGCCTACTATCATGTCTTCCGGCCTATTGAGGCCTCGGCTTTAATCGGGATGGTCAACAAGCCCCTGCGAATATGAAGTTGGAATGGCCGACCTGACGGTCGGCGTTTTGGGGGGTTCTCTGTTTGGTATTTCGAGGCGATTCTTGGTTAGCCACCGCGATTGCCGATGCCGCGTGGCTGCTCGGGAATGCGATAGGCCACATTCGGCAGATGGTGATTTACAACAACCACCGGAAAACAATGCAGGAATATTGTGATTTTCGAGCTTTTGATGCCCATCCTCATCCTCGGCCTTGTGATCTACCATCGCGGTCTGCAAAAAGGACGCGTCGGCTAGGCAAATATTCGAACTATAACCGTAAATCAGCCATGGCGCGGAAGTGCACCTCGCGGTTGAATCGGGAGAAAAACCGAGCCCTTTTCTCTTTTTTGGATGAGTGCGGCCGAACTAAGCTGACGAGGATCGCGAGAATCCATCAATTACGCGCGAAATTTGCGGATTCTTGTGGAAGTAGAGGAACGGAGAGAAATAGCCAGACTGGTTGGCGGAGAGGGTGGGATTCGAACCCACGGTTGAGTTTCCCCAACACACGCTTTCCAAGCGTGCTCCTTAAACCGCTCGGACACCTCTCCGTATTGAGTCGCCTCGGATGTTACGGAGCTTCAGAAGACTAACAAATTGACGACAACGCAGCAAACGGTCGCAGTCTCGAAGAGCGATCCAGCGAATTCCATTTAGGCCACGCCCCTCAAGCGGCGAACTTTTCTGCCGACACCCTGCGATAGTGAAGTAAAATGTTTTCGCGTTTCCGGGGTAGTGCAATTGGTAGCACGCCAGCCTTTGGAGCTGGTTATCTTGGTTCGAGTCCAAGCCCCGGAGCCAATTTTCCACCGCAGCATCGGCGATGGCGCCACGTTCGCCGACCGAACCTCTGCTCTGCGTGAAGGCGCGGGCCTTACAAATATTTCCCGATCGGCCCATCGCTGTCCATGTTTGCTATCCTTTAGCAACTGACAACCATGCGAATGAAGAGCGCCCGCAAGCTTGGCACTGAGTACCAGCTCAACATGTCCGCCCAACGGGCTCTCATGCGCCGCGCTTTCTCGATTTACGAAATGAAGCAATACCTCGAACGCCGCGCCGAAAAAAAAGACCTGATCCCGCCCGTCATCGCCCGCCTGCGCGAACTGAACTATCTTAACGATGCTCGCTACGCTCTCGAATACACTCGTCATCACTCGCAAGCCCGACGCCGGGGCCGTTTCCGCATCGCGCGCGAGCTTCGAGGTCGCGGCGTTCTCGATGAGCACATCGATGCAGCGCTCGCCGCCGTCTTCGCTGATACGGACGAATCCGCGCTTGTCCGCGACCGCCTCAAGCGTCGCCTTTCGCACCTCCGAGGCGCTCTCGACGAAAAAAAAATCGCCTCCCTCTATCGCATGCTCCTCCGCGCCGGCTTTTCCTCCGACATAATTCGCAAAGAACTCCGAGGCGTCACTCACGGCGATCTCACAGAATTCCCCGCTCCAGCCGACGACGACAACATCTGATCCCCGTTCCGATTTCCTCAGGCAGGATGTAGTTGTGATACATTTCCGTTATGCGTGGCCGCCCGGAAAATTCTGAAGCCGCACCCTACTATTTCACCTACATCGATAAGGTGACCGGGGACAATGCACTCACCGTAATGGAAGAGCAGCTTCCCGAGGCGCTCACATTCTTCGCGGGCATCACTGAGAAATCATCGCTTCATCGTTACGCCCCCGATAAATGGAGCATTCGCGAGGTTCTGAACCACGTCACGGACACCGAACGCGCCTTTGCCTCTCGCGCTCTCTGGTTCGCCCGAGGATTCGAGTCACCTCTTCCCGGCTTCGACCAGAACATCGGCGCGAAGGGCGCCGAGGCCGATCGAATCCCCTGGCTCGATCACGTCGAGGAGTTCCGCCTTGTTCGCCTGTCCACGATTTGCCTTTTTAAGAATCTGCCACCGGACGCGTGGTCGCGCCGCGGTATCGCTGACGGCAAACCCTTCACCGTGCGCGCTCTCGCTTTCATCATCGCTGGCCACGTGGCGCATCATCTCGCCATTCTTCGCGACCGATACTTCTGAGGCGGAATCTGAATGCTTCGATCGACGCTCGCCCTCATAGCCATCGTCTTCGCGGCCCCGTTCCACATGGCCTCCGCACAGGAGCCATCGCAACCGGCCTATCTCTATAAGACTTCCCTCGTGCAGGCTGCTCCCGGCAGCCTTCTCGACCTCATCGACACCTACAAGAAAATATTTCCTGAAGAGACAAAAGTCGCGGGAGACGCCACGCCTTTGTGGATGCGGCACAGCCAGGGCGACCGATGGGACTTGCTGATCCTGTATCCGATGGGAAGCTACAGTGAATATTACAAACCAGATCGAATCATAAAGCGCGACACCGTACTCGACCCCTGGCGCGATCGCCTGAAAAACGATATTACCTGGCAGGAAGATGCCTTCGTCTACGGCCCGTCGCTCGAAGAGCTGCGTAAAGCATTCGCAGGTGCCGGCCTCTTCCATGTCGAAATGTTTGAATCGCTACCGGGCAAGCAAGCAGAACTGAAGAAACAGCGCGAAATGGAAAACGCCTTTTCCCGCACCGTGAAAGCTCCCGAGAATTTCATTTTTCTTCGCGACCAGGGCGCGGCCTGGGATCTCTTCACCATCGGCTGCTTTGAGAACCTGAAGCACTACGCACAAGCCGCTGACGTCCCTCCCGCCGAAGCCGATGCCGCCGCGAAATCCGCTGGCTTCGAGTCCACCGGCCAAATCGGCCCCTACCTCCGCACCCTAATCACTCTTCATCGCGACACCCTGGCCGTCGCAATCAAGTAGCCTTTGTAGCGGCCGCCTTCAGGCGGGGGATTGGCTTTCCACCCCTGCTCCAAACTCTGCTAACCGCCCACACTCAAGCAGCGTCAATATGTTCAGTACGCCAATGAAGGTCCAACACGTATTCCCGCGCTCAGCACAACGCATTCTGACCCTGGCGTTTGCCGCGGCACTTGCGTATTCCTCCGCGGCCCATGGCCAAAACGTAATAACCGCGCAGTCACCCCAGAAGAAAGAAATTCCTCCGGCCATCGCGCACGAAATCACCATTCTCGAAGCCTTCCTGGCCAATCATCCCGACGATCCCGCCGCCCTCTTCAATCTCGCCATCGACGAAGCCACCATAGGGGAAAACGCAAAAGCACTAAGCCTCCTCCAAAAAATGTCTCGAGCCCATTCCGGCCTCGACCCCTCAGGCGGCGCAGCCCGCTCGTTCAAAGATATTGCGAAAGACCCTCGCTTCGTCGCTCTCGTCGGGCAAGTCAGAAAAGAAAATCCGCGAGTCGTGCACACCACAGTTGCGTACACGCTTCGCGAACGCGATCTCGCCCCCGAAGGCATCGCCTACGACCCCATCGACAAATCTTTTTACGCCAGCAGCATCAGCAAGCACAAAATCGTGCACCTCGCGCCAGACGGCTCTGCCACGGATTTCAAATCCTCCGGCCAGGATGGCCTCGGCGAGACTCTCGGAATGAAGGTCGACGCGAAACGCCGCTACCTCTGGGTCACGAGCGACGCATTCGCCGGGGATCCAAAAGGCAGCCGCTTCGCGCTCTACCAGTACGATCTGAACACGGGCGCGCTCCGCTTCAAGCACGCAGCCGCAAATGGAGCCGAAGGTTTCTTGAACGACGTTGCCTTGAATTCAAAAGGCGAGGCATTCACAACGAACACGTCCACCGGCGAAGTTTTCCGTGCCTCGCCCGATCGCGATGGCCTCGAGCTGTTCCTTCCGCGCGACTCCGTCGGCCAGGCCAACGGCATCGCCCTCTCGCCAGACGACAAAGTCCTGTTCGTCGCCGGCTGGATCGGCGTCGCGCGCGTTGACATCGCAACGAAGCAATTCAAACTACTCTCGAAGCCGCTCAACATCTCCGACGCGGGCCTCGACGGCCTCTACTTCTACAAAGGAGCTCTCATCGGCATTCAGAATCCCGACCTGCATCCATCGCGAGTCGTCCGCTACGTCCTCAATCCGCAATGGGGCGCGATTACAAACGCCGAAGTCCTCGAAGCCTACAGCCCGTCGGCCGAACTTCCCACCACCGGCACAATCGTTGGCGATTCGCTCTATTTCATGGGCAACACGCAAATCGACAAGATGAAAGAACACGACGGAATGCCGCCGCCCGGCGAACTGAGCGACATTCACATCCTCAAATTGAAGTTATGATTTTTCCCGCGACGAATGTGCGGGCTATTCCGCTGTCGACGCTTCCGGATCCCACGACTCCGCCATTCGCAGCGTAAGCCAATCCGTCCGCGTCCGGTCCCATTCCTGGATCAAAAATCCATACGACTCAAAAAAATCCCGCAACTGCGGCCGCTGCCATCCCACAATTTTCTCCAGAATCGGCACGAGCGTCGCCAGGGCATTCGTCCCCAACACGGTCCGCGACGCGGTCTGCGACACGTGTCGCGTATCGGAAACCGCAATCGTGAATCCATCGCGCACGTTCACATGTAGCATCACATGCACGTCCGAACTCCCGTCGCCCACATACACGATGTGATCCGGCCCAATCTG
Source organism: uncultured Acidobacteriota bacterium (assembly GCA_963736465.1). GTDB lineage: Bacteria > Acidobacteriota > Terriglobia > Acidiferrales > UBA7541 > Palsa-295. The sequence goes on from CAVTOS010000008.1 coordinate 13,339, forward strand.
TAAACTCGCCTGTAGCCGGTCCAGCGCCGCCACCTTGCCATATCCCGCCGTCGCGCGCGTAATCGTATCGATTTCGCCCGACGCGTGATATCGAAACTCCGTCCCGAAAATATGGTCCGCCGGCACAATCCCTTCGAGCGCCGACTGGATCACCTCCACCGGCGCAGCCGACAACACATAAAAGTCAAAGTGATAACCGGGAATCCCGTGGTCCAGGATCTGATACAGTAGCTCGATATTCTCTTTCAACCGGATCTGCTTCCCCACCTGATGCAAATGCTCGCGCCGCACCTTTGAATGAAACTCCGGATCGTGCAGCAGCAGATAAGCCAGTTCCGCGCCTTGCTGTACTAGATTCAGCTCCGCCATTCCCTTCGATTTGCGTTCGAATTCTGCCGGTGGAATCCCCACCAGTTCGCTCAGCACGTATCCTGAGTCGTTAAAAGTCAGCGTTTGATCGAAATCGCTGGCAAATAAGTACCGCTTTGTCGTTGCTCCCATTTCTCCTTCTCCATACACCCGTACCCGCGTCTCGCGCGGATTTCGCCTTGTTTTTTTGTCTAGTGCTAATTTAGATGCATTAGGAGGTCAAAACGCATCGAAAATTGCTATTGATGTTATCGATTGAGCCTGCTTCGGTGCGATACGATCACAAATGACGCGTTTCTATTTCATGCCTCTCGCGGCAACCTGCGTAGGATTCACATCACTGAAGCTGAATTTCTTCGTCACCTGCGTGAATGGCTTCCCGTCCACCTCCACATACGGATAAATAAAATAGTTCAGCGCCGGTCCGGCCTGCGCAGGCGTCAGCGTGACATCGCGTCCCACACTGAACTGCACTCGATTCGCGTCATGCGCCCCAAAAAAATACTCGCGCTTCGCGGGATCCTTCCAAGCCTCTGACGCGTCTACCGGTACCCACCCATACCCGCTCAAATAAAATTCCGCCCAACAGTGGTAACCGCCGATTTCACCGCTCGACTTATCCGTCGGCACCGGCAAACCAATCTCGAATTTCGCTGGAATTCCCGCCGACCGCGCCAGCCCGATGAAAAGCGCGTGAAAATCGGTGCAGTTCCCGCGTTTCGCATCGCACGCCCAATAAATATCGCCATTCCCCCAACCGGTTCCAGTCTTGTCGTACTTCATGTTCGCCAGCACGTAATCGTAAATCGCGCGCGCCTTCTCAAGGTCGGTCGTCTTTCCCTGCGTCACTTCCGCCGAAAGTTCGCGAATCCGCTGGTCCAGCGGCACCAGTTTGTCCGGCTCAAGCCACCTTTTCATGTCAGCCGTCGGCGCGCTCTTCGTCGCGGATACCTGCGTGAAATCGTTGTGCAAGTGCTCACTGCGTCGCACTGTAAAAGTCATCGTCACCGGTATCGACGTCGCCTTCGGATCCTTCACCTCGATGTGCACAATCTGATTCCCGTACTCCGCCCCCTTCACAATTTTCGTCGGATATGGCGCCGTCACGTTCGCTTTCAAAATCTTCTGGTACTCGTCACTCTGCGGATACGGCAGCCAGACCTGGACATCCTTGGCTCCCGCCGGAATGTCGTGCACTTCCGCCGTATACGTAATGTCAAACGTCCTCTCATGAACCGGCGCACTCGCCGGCAAGGTGTGAGCAATCGCGAGAGCGGAGACCGCCGCTCCCCCCAAAAACAGCAACGAAACGCAAAGGTGTCGGGTTCTCATAATCCGGGATTATACTCCGTTCCGATTACAGTCAAATGAAAGCGCCCTAGCACTCCCAGGAGGAATCTGTGCGCATCTGGCTTTGTGCCATCACGTTCATTTTCTCCGCTGCCGCAATCGCGCCTTCACCAAGGCCGCAACTATCCGCCAACAGCGATTCGCAAACGACAGCCTTCGTCAATCCCTGCGCAAATGCTGCGACGGAAGCCGACAAAAGAGCCTGCTGGACCGAAGCCGCCCGCAGAGCCAAGTTTTTCCTCGATGCCGACCCCTGCGAAGCCCGCGCAAATCAAAGTGACGAAGAACGCGACAACTGCAAAACGGATCGCGCCAAACAGGCCACCGCCCGCCTCGACGCCTACTACCGCTCAATCAAAAAAGCCTTGCGCGCCGATCTAGCCAAAGGAAAAGCAGCCAAATGGGACGACTCCGCCCTCCTCACCGACCTGCAAAAAACGCAAGCCGCATGGAGTAGCTACCGCGACCTCGAGTGCGAAGCCGAAACCACTCCCTACGACGGCGGCACCGTCACCATCTCCATCAAAGCCGGCTGCGAACGCGAAAAAGCCGAGGCCCGCCTCAAAGAATTGCAAACCACCTATGGCCGCTACGTCAGTCAGCACTGATCGCGCTTTGCCGTTCTTAACGAATCCCACACGATCGAGCTTCGCCGCCTGCGCAACCATCTTCTGGTCCAGCCACCCTTCCTCCACTCGGTCTCAAAACGAATCGCGGACCAAACCCGCTCGCATCCATCAAAAGCTGCACCACATCTCCCAGCACCGGCAACCGTAAACACGCTCCCGCAAACGCCCAGCCGATTTGAATGTGCTCGAGACCGCGCCCAATCGCGCGAATGCCATCTTCTGGTTCGCTCCCGTCCCGCGGATCGTATGTAATCCGTTCCAGATCGCGCGCCGGGTGCTCTTCAGCGGCAATAATCGTAAGGCCAGTCGGCGAGCGACGCTCGAACCATCGCCTCACCTCGGAACACGGTCCACACGTTTCGGCCACATACAAAAGCGCTGGCCGCGAAGCCGCATCGTGCCATGGCTTCCACCTTATCCGCCACGCTCGCACATGCCTCCGATATTTTTGCCACGGCTCGCCAAATCGCGTCTTCAAATCCTCTCCCTCATCCCAATTTGCAAGCCCAAGCCCATACAGAAACGACATAACCCCCGCCGCTGATATCCACGGATTTCGCAACAAACCGCCCCACGCCATCATCACCGCAAAGCAAGATAGCTGCATCGGATTTGCCACGTACCGATACATCCCGCTCACTACCAGTTTCTTTGGCGCATCGTAGGGAATAGGCGTTCCTCCACCCCTCAGCACAAATTCCTGAACCGCCGAAATCCCCGGCACAGCCAGAAGAAACACACATTGCAGTTCCATGCTCCGGAGCCATACCGGCTCGTTCTCAAGTCTCGCCCACCCCATTGCTGGCCGCATTGCGAAGATGATTTCCGGAATCCAAAACAGCACAATGCTGGCCGACATCATCACCTGCAGCGTCGCGCGCCATCCTAGATGTTCGTCATCTAACGTCCATCGCGCTAGAAGCTGAGCTGGCAACAGAACGATGCAGACCGCGATCGCCTCGCCCACCAGCCATTCGCTACTGAGCTCGACCACTGGCCCGCATGCAGGCATCAGCACAAGGTCGATGGCCACAAAGAACGCGATCGCCCAATACGCCCCCACCCGTCGGAACGTGAGAATCGGCACTGCGCCCCACAGCAGCGCCCATCCGAGATACAAATCAAATGGCATCCCCCGCCACAACGCTCCCATCGCATGAAATCGCCACCATTCGAAACGTAAGTTCAAGAGTTGGATTGCAAGTAGAGAAGGCAACGCCCACAAAAAACCTACCAAGGACGCCGCAAACATTCGCGGCGATCGCGGCTTCAGCATCGCCAGAGCAATTGCAATCAAGATCGGCAGATACAATCCCAGGGCTCGAATTGTGAAGCTCCGATCCATTTTTCTACTTTCCTGTCTCGGTCGGCGCAGGCGTCGCGTTGGCTCGGATCAAATAATCGGCTGCGAGACGGCAGGCATAGCGTTCCCACGGGCCGAAATACCATGCCGGATCCAACCTGCGTTCGAAATGAATCGTCCAGCTTACCCGCGTGTGCTGCGGATCTAGTTCCGTCCACGAAACTTCCGACGCCTTCCAGTCCAACCAGTGCGCAACCTTGCTGTGATCCGATAGCACTCCGAAGCGCGCATAGCCCGCTCTCGACTCCTCTACTCGAAGAATCAGATCGCCGGGATGCCCTTCTCCCCCCGCAAAGTGAATCGTACGTGTCGCTCCCACCTCGAGGCCATGGCCCCGCGCCGCAGTCGGCCGAGGGAACCCCATTCGCAAGTAAAACGGTAGCTGTGTGCCGATCCGAGGACCGCCGCTGAGCGCCTCGGCCACTTCGCTCGGCGACCCATCTATCACTCTCGATGCTTCAACCGTTTCTTCCCGGTTGAACGATAATTGTGGCGACGTCCCCTCCAAACTCATCGGCAGAAAAATCAGCGCAAGGCACGAAAGTGTCGCCCGCCTCTTCCTGTTGTCGCGATCGGTTAAGATTCCTACGAACAATCCCAACAATAGAAAAATCGGTGCTGCCATCAGAATGCAAATAAAACCTTCGCCCAAAAACGGCCCGGACAAAAGCAGTGCCAAAGTAATTCCCTTCAAAATTCCACCGGTCGCCGATTTCGCATCTGGGGTGAGCGCCAGAAGAATCGCCAGAATTGCCGGTATCCCGATAAAAAGTAGCGAGGTCTGCTCCAGCTTGTGAAAAACGATGATTCTGTAGGCCAATCCTCCCGCCGTGAGCGCCAGCACTAGGAAAATGTAACTCCGCCGAGACCCGGGAAATTTGTACCCTCCATCTCCGCTTCCGCTGTTTGCTGGCATCTCGCTCATCGGCATTTCCTCCGCGCTGTGTCGCTTCTGTGGCTATTTCTCCACCGCGATCTCAAATTTCGGAATCAGTTCCACCTCGCGCAATAGCTCCAGCACTTTCGTCCGCACCGGCTTCAAAATCGGATTCTTTGTCAACGAGAGCAACCGCACCGTCAGCTCGATCGCCCCATCCACCAATCTGCGCGTCCTCCACTGTTGGGCCGAATCGTCGTAAATAAACATGATGAGCGCCCCCATCTGCAGCGCCCACAACGCCACCGGCAAGAGCTGACGTAAATCCGCCGGTAACCGCTCGTCGCCAATCGCCCGGCTAAACACCTCGATACTCTCCCGCCGCGTCTCCTCCGTCGCTGGACCGAGGCATGACAAGGGATGCTCAGGTTCCCCCGTATAGCGGAACACCACGCCCAGAAGCTTCCGATCACGTTGTAATATGTCCAGTTTTGAGTTTATGGCCAGCCGGAGTCGCCCTTTCAAATCCAGCTTCCCGCTCGCTAGCCCCTCATCCACCATCCGGTTGTGCTCTGCCTGCACCGCTTGGTAATAGGCCTGAATAATTGCTTCCTTGCTTGGGAAATAGTAGTAGGCGGCTCCCAGCGCCACATGAGCCTGTGCCGCAATCTCTCGCATCGTTGTCGCATCAAACCCGTTCCGCCGGAACAGGTCGAGGGCGCCCTCGAAGATCGTCCGCCGCGTCTGCTCGCCCTTCTCCGTCGGAATTTCAGTTTTGAACATGTTCAAATTATGCGCCGGACAATCCGGCGTTGTCAAGTTAAATTCTGAACAAGTTCAATTTAGCTGATTCGAAAACACTTAAACCGCTCCGGCCTCGGCTCCAGACTTAGCCCAGCCCTCCCTTCGCTGCCGCTGCAATTGACAATGCCTCCCGAAAATATCAAACTGCGCGCCATGCGAATCGCCCTTCTTTGCCTCTTGGTTTCCAGCTTGTTCCCTGCGCCCACGCCCGCGCAAGACGTTCCCATCGTCGAACTCGATCACAAAGAAAGCACCGTCAAATTCTACGTGAAAGCTTCGGTGGCTCTCGCCGGCAAGTTTGACAAGTGGGAAGGTAAACTGACATTTGCATCCACCGACCCGACCACAGCCATCCTCGACCTCAAGATCGCTGCGGACTCAGTCGACACCGGTAGCGGCATGAAAAATGGCAAGCTGAAGGGCGAAAAATTCTTCGACGTAAAAAACTATCCGACGATCACTTTCCACTCCACCAAAGTTGTGCAGACCGCTCCCAATTCCTTCGAAGTGGACGGCGACTTCACCATTCGCGGCGTCTCCAATCCCGAAAAACTCACCATGACGCTTCCCGCCGAGGCCACAGGCTTCGAACATATCGACGGCAAAATGGTCTTCGATCGCAAAGACTACGGCATGAACAGCGGCATCCCCTTCATCAAAATCGCCGACCACGTCGAAGTCACCATCGCCCTGGAAGCCAAAGAAGTGAAAGGGCCGCCCCTAGTCTTCAAACAGTAGCCAAGCCTTTGGTCCCTGGGACACGAAGGGCCTGCGCCCTTTGTCACACCTCGCACAAAAACTCTCCTTGCCGTAGCATTCGCACCAGTGGCACAGGCACTCCTGTGCGCTGTTATTTCCCGCCGCGCACCCAAACGCTGCTCCCGGTAGCAATCGCACCGGCCTGCCTACGCAAAGCCCACCCCCCAACCCAGCCAGAACCGCTATCATAGGCAGATGCAAATAAATCGCCGGAAATTTCTAGCATGTATGGGCGCATCTGCGATCACGCGCCTTCAATCGCACTCTCAGGAGGCAAGCAGCATGTATGGATTGATCGTGAAACTAACCGCAGTTCCCGGCAAGCGAGACGAAATGATTGCAATACTGAAAGAGAGCGCCGCCAACATGCCCGGCTGCCTCAGCTACGTGCTAGCCAAAGACTCATCCGACGAAAACTTACTGTGGGTCACAGAAGTATGGGACAGCGCCGCCAGTCACGACGCCTCTCTATCGCTTCCATCCGTCAAGAACGCAATGCCGCGCGTGAAACCTCTCCTCTCAAACTTCGAGAGAGTCGCGGTCACAACTCCGGTCTGGGGCCTCGGACTCCCATCGACACAAACCAAATAATCGCCACCAGTGGCACAGGCACTCCTGCCTGTGCGTCTTTCTTAACACCTCGCACGCAACCACTCCCAGCCGGTAGCAATCGCACCGCTTAAGAAATCTGCAGCGCCTTATTCACATCCATCATAATCGCCGACGCCGTGGGCTCCGTTAACCCGCCCGCTAAAGTCGTAGGCACCCCACGCGCCTCCGCGTCCACGCGGTAAGAAATCGGCCCGAGCTTTTGGATCGCCCAATTCATCCCCGCCACCACATTTTGCTGCCCGCTGTTCGGATGCGGATCGGCCACCACAATCACATCCCCTGCCGCTTTCAGCACGTGGTTGCGAATGATCACGCGATGAATCGCATCCTTCGGTATCGAGTTGCCATTCACCTCAATCCCCGTCTTCGAAACCCGAAATTTCGCCGGCACCCGATACTGCGTAGCCTGCTTCGAATGCATCAGCAAGTACATCGCGCCATACACAAACCCCGCCGCAATCAATCCCCCAAAAAAGCTCATCGACAGCGCAATCAACACAAGCAAAGTCCCCGGAATAGCCACCAACAACCACGGCGCCGGCACCGTCTCCGGCGTCGTAGAAATCTCCGTCGCATCCCCCACCTGATGACTGTCATATCCCGCCATGTCTCTCTCCTTTTCCGCCGCGCATGTTCTTGCTACAACCGGTGTCCCCCGCCCTGACGCAGCCCACGCGCCAGGAGGCCGCGGACTCTTCAATTCGTCAAACTCCGCGATTCACCGGTTGCTCGCCTTCTCCATGCATTGCGCAAGAACCCACCCAAATCCGTCATTAAATGGAGGGGGTTTCGCTTCCGGACATGCAAGACCAAACTCGGACCTGAGCCCGCCTTTCGGTGGGAGCCCCCTGCTTCAGCAGGGGGAGATGGACTTCAGTCCAGTGTAAAAGCGCACCTCATATTCGAATGGGCTTTAGCCCCGGAATTTTTCCACCGTTGCGCTAAAACGCAAACGAGAGCCGTCAGCGTTCCGACACACTAAAACACCCTCTCGTCAACGAACACCAATCCACGCCAAACAAACGTCCGGCCAGCGATTACGGGTGGCACTTAATTTCGATTCGAAGATCAGTCGGCGAATTGGCGGGCATATCGCTCTTTGGCTTGTCTACAACCTCAATTTCGTGCATCGGCTCCGGATTCATCCATCGCACATCCCAGGTTCCTGGATGCACTGGGTAATCCTTGCTGGGAATATCCCGCACGCTTCCGTCTGGACGATGATATCGAATGTGCGGCGTTGCCCCGCCCGTGTCCCAACTTAGAAAGAAACTCGGCCAGTGATGGTGATGCATCGGCACCATTCCTCCTTTCGCCGGCACGGTAACTTCGAGCACCCGGACGAAGGCATTCTCGAAGATTACCTTGTGAGTAGTGGGCGCCGCCTGCACCGCGTCATAGCCTTCAGGGAAATCCGATTTATTTTGCCCGTAAACATAGAAATGCCAGCCGCCCAGCACGACGAAAATCGCGGCGAGGATTGCGAACCATCGATGTCTCGCCCGTAGCCAGATGCCTGTTGGTCGATTCATGCTGGGAAGTATAAAAGATCGCCGCCGAAGGAGAGATGTTTCCAGCGCCCGAAAATGTGACGTTAATTTATTGCCATATCGTTACCACCATGTTAACATGAGTCGTGACTTTGTACGACAACGCGACCGGGACCCGCAGGAGAGCACCACTCCTTGCCCTGCCGCCGTCGAGCGCCATTTCTAATCGCAAATCTGGAATTAGAAATCCAAATAACAGCCCCATTTTCAATAGCTTCCATTTTTCTAATCGCAAATATTCTGCGATTTCTCGCCCTGAGGCACGAAGGGTTCGTCCTACATTTCAGGGCAATGCCACCAAGCCAGATTTTAATCGAGACACTGCGATTAAAAACTCCGATAACCCGCACCATTTCAACCACTTCCAATTTTATAATCGAGACAAAATGCGGGTTTTGCATCCCAAACACATCAGCGGGCACGCGCTTCCCTGCCTCCTCGCTTCTCTCTGCCCGAATCTCCGTGTCTCCGTGCCTCCGTGGCCAATCTTTGCGATAATGGCTGGCTCCAACTGAGGCTCATGTGACCAACTTCCTCACCGGCAACGAAACGCGCAAAATGTTTCTGCGCTTCTTCGAAGAGCGTGGACACAAAATCGTGCGCAGCTCTTCGCTCGTCCCCACCAACGATCCCACGCTGCTCTTCACCAACGCCGGCATGAACCAGTTCAAGGACGTCTTCCTCGGCCTCGAGCAGCGCGACTACAACCGCGCCACCACCTGCCAGAAATGCGTCCGCGCCGGCGGCAAGCACAACGACCTCGAAAATGTCGGCTTCACCAATCGCCATCACACCTTTTTCGAAATGCTCGGCAATTTTTCCTTCGGCCAGTATTTCAAAGACCAGGCCATCGCCTATGCGATGGAACTGATCACATCTCCCGATTGGTTCGCGATCCCGCTCGAAAAGCTCTACTTCACCGTGTTCGGTGGCGCGGAAGTTTCCGGCACCACGCTCGCGACCGACACGGAAGCAGCCGCCTTCTGGGCCACAGCCGGCGCGCCAAAAGACCGCATCATCGCCGTCCCCGGCTTGAAAGAAAATTTCTGGGCTATGGGCGACACTGGCCCATGCGGCCCGTGCAGCGAAATTTTCTACGACATGGGCCCGGCAGCCTCCGACCAGGGCCATACCGATTGCCAGTTCGGCTGTGAGTGCGGCCGCTACATGGAAATCTGGAATCTGGTCTTCATGCAGTTCAATCGCGACGCCTCCGGCAAGCTCAATCCCCTGCCAAAACCGTCAGTCGATACAGGCATGGGCCTCGAGCGAACCGTCACAGTTCTGCAAGGAAAAATCTCGAACTACGACACCGATCTCTTCGTGCCGCTTATGAAAGAAGCCGCGCTCCTGGCGAAAACGGATTTGAACGACCCGAAAATTCAGCCGTCGCTTCGCATCGTCGCCGATCACTCGCGCGCTGCCACATTCCTGATTTCCGATGGCGTAGTTCCTTCCAACGACGGTCGCGGTTACGTTCTGCGCAAAATCATCCGCCGCGCGCTCCGTCACGCGCAGATGCTGAATGCTCCTTCACCGTTCTTATCTCCGATGTCCGCTGCCGTGCGCGGTGAGATGAAGGATGCCTATCCTGAACTCGAAGATCACGCCGCGCGGATCACAAAGATCCTCGATGAAGAAGAAAGTCGTTTCACCCGCACTGTCGAAGTAGGCCTCAAGAAACTCGACGAGGACCTGAAGTCTCAATTCCCCAAGATGTTCGGTGCAACCACGGCCATCAACCTCGCTGCGGGAGAAAAATCTGGAGCTGCCGCCAGCCCTGCCGATCTAGTTTATCCCGGCGATAAAGCGTTCAAGCTTTATGACACCTACGGTTTGCCGCGGGATTTCATCGAAGATGTCACTCACGACGCCGGGATCAAAGTCGATTGGGACGGTTTCGAGCGCGCAATGCAGGAGCAACGGACGCGCGCCAAGGCTTCCTGGAAAGGCGCGCACAAGGAAGCGGCGAGCCCCGTCTACCTGAAGCTCAAGGAAACATTCAAGACCGAGCCCGATTTCTACTTCGGCACGCAGACGCGCGACGCGCGCATCGAAGGCATCGTCACCAAGCAAGGCAAAGTGAACGAAATCAAAGCCGGCGACGAAGCTGAAATCGTTCTCGACCGCACCTCCATCTACTCGGAATCCGGCGGCCAGGTAGCCGATACCGGCGCGTTCTACGACAACGACATGTCGCTCCGGCTCGCCGACGTGAAGGGCGCCTACTATCCTGTGAGCGGCCTCATCGCGCATCGAATCGTCGCGAAGGAAGATCTGCATGTCGGCGACCGCGTCGCCACCGTCGCCGATCCCGTTCGCCGCGCGCGCGACATGCGCAACCACACCGCAACGCACCTGATGCACGCCGCTCTGCGCAACGTCCTCGGCACGCACGTCAAACAGGCCGGCTCGCTCGTCGCGCCCGACCATTTGAGATTTGACTTCTCGCACTTCGCATCCGTCGACGCAAGCGAGCTAGCCGAAATCGAGCAGCAGGTAAACGAAGAGATCCTGCGTAATCTCGCGCTCTCGACGGACATCATGAACATCGACGACGCTCTCGCCTCCGGCGCGCTGGCCTTCTTTGGCGACAAGTACCCGGAGTCGAATGTCCGCGTCGTCACGATTCCCGACCCCTCGTCGCCGCGCGGCTTCTATAGCAAAGAACTCTGCGGCGGCACCCACGTCATCCGCACAGGCGAAATCGGCGTCTTCAAAATCACCGGCGAGCAATCCGTCGCCGCAGGAGTCCGCCGGATCGAAGCCATCTCCGGCGATCAAGCCCTCGCCGAATACCAGCGCACCCTCAACACCCTGCGCTCGGTCTCGCAGCTCCTCAACGCAGGCGAAGGCGACGTCATCGCCGCCCTCGAACGCCAACTCGAGTCCACCAAACAACTCGAAAAGCAGCTCGAAGCCCTGAAGCGCAAAGCCGCCGGGTCCACCGCCGATTCCCTGCTTGAAGAGGCCCGAACCATCAAAGACGTGCGCGTCCTGGCCGCCAAAGTCAGCGGTTTTGACCGCGACGCCCTGCGCCAAATGATCGATACCCTGCGCCAAAAACTGGGCTCAGGCGTGGTCGTTCTTTTCGCGGTGGATGACGGCAAAGTGGCTCTAATTACAGGGGTTACGAAAGACCTCACCTCAAAACTCCACGCCGGAAAGATCGTCCAGGAACTAGCCAAAAAAGTGGGTGGTTCCGGCGGCGGACGCCCCGATTTGGCAGAGGCTGGCGGAAAAGACACATCCGCCGTAGAAAGTGCCCTTAGTACCGTTTACCCCCTCATTGACCGGTTGTTAAGCTCCTAGCGCGCCAGAAGCATACCCAGAGAAGCTTTCCATTCTCTGGCCGATTTGTGTTTACAGCTGCTTTTGTCGCGTTTTCGTTCGGAAGTGGAGCGTTCTGCCTTCTCCAAGGCCTGAGAGTTGAACGTGAAGCATCGCGTACAGACAATCAGGAACTGCGTCTCCGTTGCAATCCTGGCCGCCAGCCTGGCGTCGGCCGTACCGGTCCGCGCCCAGATTGCATCTTACATAGATGAGCACGGGAAGCTTATCTTTGTGAACGGAGATTCCCCGAAGCCGCTGCGTGGGAGTACTATTAGTAATGCTCACCCGGTGAATTTGGCCGCGCCGCTCAGATTTGCGGCGCCGGCAACACCACCGGATCGGTTGGATCGCATCGTTCGCGAAGCAGCCGAGCGGCATCAAGTAGACCCGGCGCTGGTGAAAGCCGTTATCAGCACCGAGTCGGGGTGGAACCCCCAGGCAGTCTCCCGCAAGGGAGCTGTGGGGCTGATGCAGTTGATTCCCGAGACGGCACAACGCTTTGGCGTCGGAAACCCGTATGACCCGGCACAGAATGTCGAGGCCGGGACAACGTACTTGAAAACACTGCTCGATCGTTATGACGGCGATTTGAACAAATCGCTCGCAGCTTACAATGCGGGCGAACATGCCGTGGATCGAAGCGGTGGCGTTCCCGCGTTTCGCGAGACGCGCCAGTACGTGCAGAAGGTGACTGACGCATACTTCCAGCCTGGCTCGGGTCGTAGCTCGACGCTGTGGAGTCCTCCAAAACCACAGGTGCGGCGAGCGACGAACTCGAGTGGCCGGGTTGTTTTCACGAACGAATGACGCGCGCCGCCACCGCCCGAAACCACATCTCGATTCGAGGGCTTTTCCTGGTAGCCGGAATCGCCGCGTTCGCACTCGCCAGTTTCGCTGAACGCCCCGCTGCTGATAAGGATTCAGACCCGCGCTACGCCTTCGAGCGAGCAGTGCGCTTGCGCACTCAGCTCGAGGGCTATCTGCCGCGCGACCGTTCGCTCGCCAACTACAAAGACACCATTGCCGCCTATCACAAAGTCTATTTGCTTGATCCGCAGGCTGAAGAAGTCACCGCGTCGCTGATTGCGGAAGCTGAGCTTTACCGCGAGATGGGCCGGCAGTTCGAACCGAAGTATTTTCAGTCTGCCATCGATATGTATACGTTTTTGCTGAAGCAGTATCCGCGGACGCAGTATCGCTCCGCAGCTATCTTCGCGATTGGCGAGATCCAGCAGGAGGATTTGGATCAGACCGATCTTGCGGTCGCGACCTACAAGGATCTTTTGAAGCGCTTCCCGAAGTCAGACAAGGCTGACGCGGCGCGCGCAGCGTTGAAGCAGATCTCCGACGCGAAGGTCGCCGAAGCGCAAGGCAAGCAAGCCACGCATCTGGAAGCGCAGCCGCGAAGCGCCAAGCCGATGGAGGTGAAGGCGGCAGAAGCAGCTCCCGATTTTCCGCCGCTCAAGGGCGATGTGGCCGAGCCCCACGAATCCGACAAAGAGCGTATGCCTTATATCACTGGCGTGCGCACGTGGAATTCACCGGGACACACACGCGTGGTGGTGGTCGTAAGCGACACGGTGAAGTTCGAGTCGATGCATGTAGCGTCGCCGGAGCGGCTTTATTTCGACCTGCACAAAGCGCAGGTGGATCCGAAGGCGGACAAGTCTCCCAAGGTTGATGAGGGGCTTCTGAAATCAGTTCACTTCGGGCAGAACAAGCCGACTGTGGTGCGCGTGGTGCTGGACGTGGGCGGCGCGCTGAATTACTCGACGCAGTTTCTCTCGAATCCTTACCGCCTGGTGATCGACGTTCGCACCGATGGCGCCGCGAAAGAGGCGGCCGCTCCGCGCGTCGACGATCCGAAGTCTGCGGCGAAAGCTGCCGAATCCGTGCGGGCGAATTCGCACAACGCGACGCCTCCACCACCGGGAAATTCGCCGGCCGATCTCGCTTCGAAACCTACAATTCCGAAATCAAAGGTGAAAGCTGATCAGATCGCCGCGCTGAAGCCGGCGCCTGCTCCCCTGCCTAAGCCGAACCGCGACGGGCAACGTTCGCTCACGCGCGCGCTGGGATTGAAAATCAGCCGCATCGTGATCGATCCGGGTCACGGCGGGCACGACACGGGAACTATTGGCCCGCACGGTTTGATGGAAAAGGATCTGTGCCTCGACGTGGCGCTGCGGCTCGGCCGCCTGATCGAACAGAAGCTGCCCAGCGCGGAGGTGGTTTACACACGCACGGACGACACGTTCGTTCCATTGGAAGATCGAACGTCCCTCGCCAATCAGGCCAAGGCTGACCTTTTTATTTCGATTCATGCCAACTCGAGCCACGATCCGGACGCGCGAGGAATCGAGACCTTCTATTTGAATTTCGCCACCTCGGGTGAATCGATGGAAGTGGCCACGCGCGAGAACGCGCTTTCGCAATCGTCGCTGCATGATCTGCAGGACATCATCAAGAAAATCGCGCGGAACGAAAAGATCGAAGAATCAAAGGAGCTGGCAGCCGATATTCAGGACTCGCTTTCGCGGCGCCTCCAAACCGTCAGCCAGGAAGAGCACAACCGCGGCGTGAAGAAAGCGCCATTTATCGTGCTGATCGGCGCCAATATGCCGTCGGTGCTCTCGGAAATCTCGTTTATCAGCAATCCGAGCGACGAGCGGTTGCTGCGCAAGACCGACCAGCGCCAGCGCGTGGCAGATGGCCTTTACCGCGGTATTGCAGCCTACCTCGACAGCTTGAACAGCCTCTCCATGAACAAGTCCCGGCTCGTCTCCGAAGATCGGCTGACAGTGGCGCCAAACGGGAACCACAAGTAGAATTCCGGCATCTAATACTCGTGAACTCAACCCCAATTGAAGCATTCATGCGTTTTAACGTCAGTTTGTTTCTGGTGACCCTGGTCCTTGCAGCGCCACCCTCTTCGGCGCAGGGGATTCTGCCCGGTTCATTCGCCGGCTGGTCAGGAACTGCGCAGCCGGGCGTCACCCAGCCTACTGTTTACAATGGCGACAAAATTGGAAGCATTACGGCTGAGCGAACGCAGGCTGCGATGCGGGAATACGGATTCGTGAGCGGTGAAAATGGTGCGTACTCGCGAGGAGCCGAAACACTGCAAGTAAATCTCTACAAGATGAAGGATCCGAGCGGCGCTTATGGCCTGTACTCATTCTTGCGAACGACGGACATGCCTCGCGCCGAGTTCACCGAGCATTCGTCAACGTCACGCGAGCATGCACTCGCGCTCGCCGGCAACCTTGTTCTCGAAGTGAAGGGACAAGACTTACAGAGAAATAGCTCCGCTTTGAAAGCGCTTGTTGCGACTGTAACTCTGCATGCGGAATCCGGCTTGCTTCCGACAATCGGAGATCACCTGCCAACCAAGGGATTCGTGGACCGCACGGACAAGTACGTTTTGGGCCCTGAAACGCTTAATCAGTTTTTCCCGCTGGCGGACGGCGACTGGCTGGGATTTTCGCAGGGAGCGGAAGCGGAGACGGCGAAGTATCGCGTGAATGGCCACGAACTTGATCTGGTGATCGCGGACTTCCCTACGCCGCAGACGGCCGCGAAGAAAGTCGCCGAACTGCAGAAGAAATTCAATATCAACGAATCGAAGGGCGCGAACGATTCGAATGCGGCTGAGAATTCGAAGCCGCTATACGCGAGGCGCGCGATGACGCTCGTGGCGATTGTATCGGGCGCCGCGACCAAAAAGGAAGCTGACGCCATTCTGGATCAGCTCGAGTCGGGGACAGAGATAACCTGGAATGAGCCGACATTTGAATTCAAGGAGCCCGGCATTGGCGTGATGATTGTGGGCGCGATCACGGGCACAGGCGTGATCTGCTTGTTTGCGATCATTGCAGGACTGGCATTCGGAGGCGTGCGACTGGTGGTGAAACGAGCGACAAATAGAGTCTTCGACCGGCCCGACCAGGTGCAGGTATTGCAGCTGGGGCTTTCCAGTAAGCCCATCAATGCAGAGGACTTCTACGGTTATCGTAAGTGATGCGGGCAGTGGAAAACTTTTGCAGACTTTTCGGCGCCTGTGTGTAAACTACTGAAACTAATAGACTTGTCTGAAGTGTAAATTGTGCCTTTCCTGCTTGACTGGATTCTTGCACTCCACTAGACTGCGGTCGAGGAAAGAGTTCTAGGCCCACCGCGCAGTGGCCGTGAGCTTTCTCCCCCTCGAAGGCCCGCCGAGAGGCGGGCCTTCTGCTTTTTGGGGGCGATTATGGCACCGCTGCAGGGGTGCGCTATGCGCACGTACCGGAGTACCTTGTGTACCCTTTTTGGATGAAACGGCGTCCACTAGTTCAAGGAGCACGTCATGAACCGAATCCTGATCGTCGCCGTTGTGCTAGTGGCTTTGCTGAGCGTGCTGCCAGCGCTCGCCTATGAGTACCCTCTTTCGTCGAGCGCCATTCGCGACGCCTATTTCACGGGAACCGGCACTAAAGGCACTGACGCGAGCTTTTATGATGAATACTCCCGCACAATTCCGAATCCTGCGAAGGAGCCGCCCGTTTCAACGGTCACGATCGATACGCCGTACCTGCAAGTGGCCGAGCATTCCCGCGAGCGGCCGAACTATCATGTGCAGGACGCAGTGGATGAATATTTCAGTAAGCCGGCGAAGTTTCTTGCCTTCGTTGATGTTTACTTCCAGCGGCCCCAGCACCAAGATCCCGACGATAACGGCGAATTGCGATCCGCTTCGGGTTCGCTGCAGGGTGTGACGATCGAGCTGAAGCAAAACCGCAAAACGATCGATACTAAAGTCGTGGACAGCTGGGAGCTGTATCCGTTTCGCGACGCTCAAACCTCCGCAGAATGGCTGGGCGAGCACGTCGAGCTTGCCTGTGATGCTGCAAGTATGGATTCTTCAGAGTTGAAGATTGAGGTGAGGACTCCCGACGATAAACACTATGAGGTCAAGTTCGACCTCGCGCAGATAAAGTAGGGCTGAGTTCGATTGAAAATCGAGGCCTCAGGTCATCCCGATCCAACATCGATCGGGAGGGACCTGAGCTACGGGCTTTTGCGGCGGGCATCGCGTGAGAGATAACCAACGCGGCCGTTTCCCACATTGTTTCTTCGCGCATCTTGCGACTAGGGCGCAGATTGAGGCCTACGCTACTCAAGAACGCGGCGCATTCAGTGACACGATCGCGCCAAGTTCATTTGCCGGGCACGGCATGCCGTGCCACTACTGAGACTTGGCAACGCCGTCGCGCGGGAGCCAAGTATCACGAGTCGAGATGGTGTTATTTGGGGCGCAGGCTGAAGCACGACCTACCGAACAGAACGAGCGCGCGCGGGAGCCAAGCAGCGTGAACGGAGATGGTCGTTACTTGAGGCACAGGCAGGAATGCCTGTGCTACTGAAAGGCGTCGTCGCTATAGGATGATCGGGTTATTGAATGTTTACTACGACTGGCGGTTCATCGATTTTAGTGGTCACGCTCGTGGAGGGAATGGTCAGGTTTCCCATTGCGTCGATCGGCGCTGTGAAAATGTTGATGGTCGGAGTTGGGGTCGTTAGCCCGAGCTCCGAGAAGACGTAGGCTTCCGCGCCCAAAGGATTGGGAACGACATCCAGCGTGGCGGTAGAAATAAATGGAGAATTTGGAACGAGGGTGAGCCCGCCGCCGACGGTGTCGAATGCGAAGCCGACGATATTCGGGCTGTTGTTCCCGTTGACGCCATTGATAAAGTTTGGCGTGACGTAGAGGAAGGCACCCGTTCCATCGAGGGCGATCGAAAGCGGTTGTACCTGCGCTCCGGATGTGGAGGCCGCCTGCCCTCCCACCAGGGTGAGACCGCCTTGACCGGACTGGCTGGCGTCAATGGCATAGGAAGCCACGCTCGACAGATCTGCAGTGAGAAGAAAATTGCCGTTGGGATGCACGATTGCGAAAGACGCGACATCTTCAAAGTTGGGAATAATCAGCGGAGAAACGGGAGTATTCACGAGCTGGCCCGTGGAGCTAAGCGAAAGGATAAAAATATCGCCGTCGTGTGAATCGGGAACGTATGCAAAGGCTCCCGAAGGCGTGATGGCGATGTGGTCTGGGAACGAAATCGTGAAAGGCGAATTCGTGGCTTCCGACAATGCGCCCGAAGAAGCAATCGTGAGGACATGGACGTCATTACCGTCATGATTCGTTACGAACAGGAACCTGCCCAGGGGATCGGCAACGATCGAAGAGGCGCCAAGAATCGGATCAGAAAGTTTAAACGGAGAACCCGTGACCGCGCCGAGTGCACCCGAAAGATTGTGGGCGATAATGAAGGCAAAAATCTGCGGTTGCTGAGCGTTCGTCGTAGTATCCAGCACGTAGAGGAAGTTGTTGGCAGATGCCGCCACCTGCCCCACTGCAGCTGTCGCCGTGTTGCACAACAAAGTGAGGGCGCCGGTCGTCGAGTCGATTCCGTATTCCACGACGGCGCCGGTGATATCCACCGAGAGCATTACCTGGGTGGGCTTGGCCGTCATGCTGCACGTGGGAGTGCCACCACCGCCGCCGCCATTTCCGCAAATATTCGTGGTGGTATCGCGATGTAACCGTACCGCACCACCACCGCTACCCACAACATTGCACGGTACGGCCGGGGCGCAATTTACAAGCGTTACCGCTGCGATCACCAAGAGCAGAGTTGGCAGGATACTATTTCTGCTGATCATGACGTTGCACGCTCCATTTTCCGCTGCCGGGCCGACTCTCAAGCGAGTGCCCTTTCCGGCTTGTGCATTGCAAGACAGCCATCAAAATGGCTAAGTTTCCGACTGGAAGTATGTCTCAGAATGAGGCGTCTTCAATATGGGAGTACTAGCACGTTGTTCAAAAGGGTAATAAAACGTCCTTGTTTATTGAATGGGGCACGCTTAGGACTGAGGAGCGTTTTATACAGGGCGGCCTATAAGAGCTTTATGGCCGCTACTTCCATAATAATACTGAACGCTCATCGGTTTCCCGGCATGGGGAGGCGCGCAAGAATCTTTCTTCGACCCGTTCTCGAAAAGCTCGGAAGTGAGCTGTGGGCAGTCTTAGTTTTGACAATTCTCGAGGCATCAGATGGAGGAGCATTCTTATCGCTCTAAAGACGACTGACGAATCGTTACCGTCACGGCGGATTGTTCAATTCAATATCGGCGGAAGACAATTTACCGGTGATTGTCACGCACAGGCTGTCGCGCACAGGCATC
This sequence comes from uncultured Acidobacteriota bacterium, assembly GCA_963736465.1. Classification (GTDB taxonomy): domain Bacteria; phylum Acidobacteriota; class Terriglobia; order Acidiferrales; family UBA7541; genus Palsa-295. Next base: position 32,209 of record CAVTOS010000008.1, read on the forward strand.
GTCGCGACTAATCTTTGACCTTTGTCCAACTGCTGTCAGGATTGTATTCGGTAATCGCCTTCGCCGCTTCGGTGGTGCTCTCTCCCAAGTCTTTTTGATAGACGACGCCGTCCTGATCAATGATAAAGGTCATGACGCCGCTCACTTTGTATTGCGCGGGATATGCAATCAGAGCGACGCCGCCTTTTAGAACTCCGTCCACCAGATAACTCTTCGCACCGCCCGGAGCTGCGGCGCCCTGCGCTTTCAGGCTGCGGTAGTAGTAACCATGATAGGGATCGCCCTTTCCATATCCTTCTTCAGCCGCCTGCGCCAAGAATGGACCGGCGGGGCTTTCCGGCTCGCCTTCCTTTGCTTCCCAGTACAATCCATTCTGCTTGCCGGGATCGCTGCGCAACTTTGCCGCGTAGATTCCTGCCGGCAGACCATCATGCCCTTCGGCAGCGTAATCTCGCTGAGCGGCCATGGCGCCCCGACAGGACGCAATCGCGCCCAACTCGTTGTCGCCAATCCGGCGATAAATTATTTCTTGTTTACCCGCCGCCGTGTCGAAATGCCATCGGCCGTCAACTAACACGATCGGGATGGGTAACTCCCAATCTTTCGCGCCCACTTGAAGAACTCGCGTGTTTGCATCCTCTGTCACGATCGCGTGCTTGATTTTGTAGGACTTCACGAAGGCAGCGCGTGAATTCCGGTCCTGGACATCGTCCCCGGACGAGACAACTTCCTTCGCGTCCGGCCCAAAAACCGCCAACAGTTCGTCCTGATTGTTGGATTCCACCGCGGCCATAAGCGCCTTTACCGCTTCGTCGGGTGTCGCAAACGTTTTCTGTTCCGCCGCGAAACACAGTGCTGCGGAAATCGAAAGGAATATCGCGCAAACAAGAACGATTTTTGTTTTCATTTTCGAGTTACCTCTTACTCTTCGAAGCTCCGCCTCGGTTACCGCCGCCCTGTGATTGCTGGGGCGCTCCCATGCTTGATCGCCCGCGATTGCTTGCAGCGCGATCTGCGCTGGGATTGCTCGCGCCGCCGAACGCACCGCCAGATTGAGGTTGTTGCTGCGGGCGATTCGCAGGCTGTGACGCCGGACGAGTCGTCTGATTATTCGCCGGGGGCCGGTTTGCAGGCGTATTCCCCGTTGACGGCCGGGTTGCCGTGTTTCCGGTTGAGGGCCGCGTGGAAGGCGTTGTCGTGTTTGGCCGTCCCCCGCCTTGCTGTCCGTATCCTCGATCCACATTGCCGCCGCCATACTTATTTCCACCCTGCGCCGTGCCTGGTGCGGTGCCACCCGGACGGAGATTATTCCCTCCTGTGTTTGCTCCGCCACTCGGACGACCCTGTGCATTTCCTTGGGTCGGACGCGTCTGCGCATCGCTGCCGCCGCGATTCCCTTGATATGTGGTCTGTCCCTTCCAATTGTTGTTCCCTGCTCCGCCAGCATTACCGGGCTTGGTAGCCGGGTTGTTGGCTGGCCGGGTATTCCCCGGGTTATTTCCAGCCCCATTCCCCGGCCGCGCGGGTTGAGTCGCTGGCCGAGTCTGCGCGTTGCCCGTGTTACCACTGCCATTGTTCGGGCGATTATATTTCACTCCCGAATTTGACCCGGGCTGGTTTCCCATGCTTTTGGCATAGACTCCGTTGGGTTTGTTGTTGTATTGCACAGGCATAGGTTTGTAACCGGGTTTCATGTTGGAGTTGTTGTTGAACCGGTTGTAGTAGTTATTGGTGTTGTTGATATAGATGTTGTTGTTGCCGTAGTGTACCGGGCGCTTGTAACCGTAGCCGTAGGAAGGTCCCCAACCCGGTCCGTAGTAGGGACGGTACGGTGGCGGATAATATGGATATCTTCCGTAGTACACGCCACCGTAACCCCAGCGGGGGTAATAGTAATTATTGTTGTTGATCGCAGCGCCCACTGCGATTCCCGCGCCGAAGGAAAGCAATCCAATCAACACAGCCGATTCGGTGCTCACTCCACTCTTTTGCTGCTGCACGACGACCGTGTTTGTACTCGTGGTTGGCGCGGGGCCATTCGTCGTGGTCGTGGTAATCGTCGAACCGTCGGGGTTGGTCGTTGTCGTGGTGGTGCTGAATACTCGTTGAGGATCATACGACGGCACGTAGATCACCTTCGGATTGGCCGGTTCCACTTCAACGACATCCTGCCCCTGATCCTGCTTGACGCTTACTTTCATTTGCGCTGATGTTTTGAGAGCACCATTGTCCACAGCAATTGCGCGCAGCCGTTGAACAGAACCGAGAACTGACTTGGGATCCGCCGAGTAAGCCGCGCCCAATTGCTTGGTCCAGTCAAACTGCGTGCACATCATGTCGACCACTGACGGGTAGTGAAGAAGGGCTTGCATCACCGGAGTAAACCCGGCCTTTTGCGAGGCTTGGTCCAGCGCGGCTTCCTTCAAACTTTGATTCTGATCCAGGGCGAGCCAGTTACCGCCGTCCATCACTTGTTGCGGATCCACCGACGCTTGCAGAACCACTGCAAGTACCGGGTCAGGATAAAGCGCGATGGGCGCAAGCAGCTCGTCAAGGCCTGCTGGACTCAGGTCGACATCCGGCAATTGGATCGGCTCTTGCGGGCTCGCCGCCTGCTCTTGGGAAGCATTTTGCTGGGCAGATCCCGGGGCGGGAGACGGGGATGTATTTTGGTCACCCGTTGCAGCCTGCTGACCTCCGGACGCTGTCTTACCTCTCGCGCAACCGTCGAGTCCCAGAGGCGAAACTATCAAGCAGAACGAAGAGAGCCACGTTAGAAAGACTTGGAACTTTTTCATAACGCCTCCATGAGGCCGAATGCTGTCGTGCGGAACATTGACGGCGCCACCGCCACCGTCTGTCCCCGCGGAACCGGGCGTCAAATCTCTCGCAACACCTTCAGACCAATTTGTGACCTTCGATTTCTTCAGATCGTCGTCCCCGGTTGCGGCAAATTGGCATGCTGACACTATCCCGGCCCAGACGGGGCGGGAAGTGGCAAAAGTAACGGGGTGTGGCCGATCGCTGGGCGACGTGGGCGCCAAACGCAGCAACTATAGAGCAACAAGAGACTTTGAGTCTAGCCGAGTCCTTTTTCCTGGCAAAGTCTGTACACGAGGTTCTCGGAATTGAAAAATCACACTGCATGGGCGCAAATTGAGCGAAAAGGATGGAGCCGAGGGTGGGAGTTGAACCCACGACCTGCCGATTACGAATCGGCTGCTCTACCACTGAGCTACCTCGGCGCGAGCTTTGACTGTAACATCCGGGCGAAAAAACTGTCAAACCCGGAGCGAAATAGAACTGCGAGAATCGAGATGCAGCGCGGCTCGACGTAGGTTCGAGAACGTGAGCGCCGACGAATTGCGTCGAGCGGTTTTGTAAAGGCGCTCCCGTCTTTTTGGGCCTCGTCGGCTTGCAGGGCCTTGCTGCGATACGGCGCAACAGTTAGTATCGCGCAGGACTCGACGCCGCAGATGCCTCCCTCTGATGGAAAACCAACTGCGTTCCGACATGTACGTGCGTTGGCGCGACACAGGTACTTCCTGTTATTCCTGTTCCTGCTGGCCTCCTTGATCTTCTACCCGTACGCCGAAAGTAATTCGTTCGGCTATTATGCGTTTCGCGTACTGGGGAGCGCCGTCATTGTCTTGTGCGTCTATGCTGTCAGCTTCAGGCGCAGCCTGCTTATCGCCGCGCTCGTGCTGGCACTGCCGCCGTTCCTGCATCGTGCCCTAAACGTGAGCGCCGGCGCCAGTTCCCTTTCGATTCTCAACATCGCGTTTAGTTTTACGTTTGACGTGTTTATCGTGGTGGTGATCTTCCGACGCGTTTTCGCTCCCGGCCAGCCGAATTCGGAAACCATCTTTGGGGCACTTTCCGCCTATCTATTGGTAGGATTCGCATTCGCCAGCATTTATGGGATGATTGCGGCGATTCAACCTCGTGCGTTCTATCTCGACCCCGCGGCGAATGTGCACGCCGTTCCCGATCGGCTGGACTGCGTCTACTACAGTTTCGCGACCATGTCGTCTCTGGGTGCGGCCGGCATTACGCCTGTCTCCGGAGAAGCTCGCTGCGTGTCGGCGATTGAAACGATTGTTGGCTTGTTCTATCTGGCGGTTTTGATTTCGCGATTGGTGGGCGCTTACCGGCACCCTGCTACCTAGTTAGGCCTGATCAGGAAAAGAAAAAGCCCGCCGCACGATCTAACGCACGGCGGGCCCTCTAAGCCTCAGCTTTGATGCTTTCGTCGCTTCCGGTTCGACGACCGGCCGCCCTTTCAGTGATGGCCTATCGGTTGGCCAGAGGAGGGATCAAGCAACAAGACTTGATTGCCATTGCCGTAGTTGCCGTCGCCGCCGCCGTCGCCGTCCCGTGCAGAACTGAAGTCGAACATCTGAGTAATCGAGTTTGCGATTCCATCGTAAGAGCCTCCGCCGATGCGCGCTCCCTTCAGCCAGTTGTCCTCGACGAACCGGATGATCGAGCTCTGATCGGTGAGCGTGTGATCGACGAAGTTCGATTGGGCGAATGGCGAGATTACGAGAAGCGGCAAGCGCGGGCCATAGCCGCAACGCCCTTCGATGCCGGCCAACGGCGTGCCGTGACCACAGACGCCGGGGCCGTTCAGCTGGTCACTATCGTTCACAACGCCCGTGTTGACTGCCGACGGGTTGACGATGGGTGACATCTGGTGGTCGTACCAGCCGTCTGAATCGTCATACATAATGACGATTGCCGTGTCGCTCCAATACTGCGACTTCATGACGCTGTTGACCGTGTTGACCAGAAACGCTTGTTCCAAGAGGGGATCGGAATAGCCTGCGTGGCCATCTTGCGCCGCGATTGCCTTCAAGAAGCTAACGGCCGGCAGGTTTCCGGTGTTGAGCGCGGTATAAAAGTCGTTGATGTCGTACTGGTGGTTTGCCGGGCCGGCATTGCCGATTTCCGATGCCGAGTTAGGACGAGTGTGCGCGGGGTTGGACGTCGAAGCGAAGTAATTGAAAAAGGAGTGATGGGCAATGTAGTCCGCAGTCGGCCCCGCATTGGCTGGCGTAGCCGGGCTCGACCGCATGCAGCCGGTTGTGCCATTCGGATTTGTAATGCCCAGATTAAATCCTCCCATGAAGGAACCCCAGGTCACGCCTGCACTCGTCAATAGGTCGCCGATGTTCGGGCCGCCCAGTTGGACTGTTGTCCCTGCGGAACAGACGTCGCCGGTCGGGTCCAGATCGCCAACAATCGTGCCTGGCCCGGCATTGTTGGGCACAATCTTGGCCTGAGGCGCGCTCGGAGTTGCCGGAAAGGTGGTTCCCGATACCAGGTTGAGCACGCCCGGTGTCAACGGTCCGAACGTCGTGCCGTAGGAATTGTCGTTCATAGCGAAATGCTGCGCATAGTTCCACAATGCGGTGACCGTGTTTCCGTCGTAGTAACCCATCACGATGCCTTGGCCTTTACCGTAGGAAAAAGTGGCAGCACAGAAAGAGCTCTCACCTACCCCGACGCCCGCCGGGAACATGTCCATGAGACCTTTGTCGAAGGCCTGCTGCTCTGGGCCGTAATTGTGGTCCTGGTCGCAAGTCGAGGCCTGTGAACGGTCCAGGCGGAACGGGTTGATAGCACTGGCGCCGTTCGCCGTATTGCTGGCGTTGGGATTGTTAGTAAGCAGCGGACCGGTGAGGCCATTCACGGTGGGAGTGCCCGCCTTGGCGTGAGTGAAATAGACGGACTTGTCGAGGTTCGGCTGCGCGTTGGGATATGTGGCGAAATAATGGTCGAAGGATACGTTCTCCTGAAAAATGATCACCAGATGCCTGATCGGAGTGGCCGTGCCTGAGTGGCTGCCGTCCGCGAAAGCGGGCGCTGCGGGCAATAGCGTGATTGCCGCTGCTGCAAGACCGGCAACGATCTTTTTTCCGTAAAGATGCATGTAGATCTCCTCCTCTGATTTTGAATTCCAGGGCTTGAAATTTGTCCGGTGGACATCACCCAGACGAGAATTTATCGCTAAGCTTGCGGAGCAGTAGCTTCCGCAGGCCGAGAGTTTGAACAGGGTTTGTTAGCATCCAGTGACATCCAGGTCAAAATTAGTAGACACGAGGGCGCCCTCGCTAAATACAGAAGGAAAGGTGCGCATCCTCCTGCGCGCCGCCCATGAGGCGCGCAGTGAGCGTGGTTTGCGATTGAACGGCAAGTAAAAGCGAAAGTAAGGCGAAAATAGACTATCGAGAGAGCGGATACATGAACCAGGCTGCGCCGATTCCGATCAATAGAAACAACAGAAAAGACCACGCGGCGTATTTGATTCGTTCCGAAATGCTGCGCCGTGTGAGGCAACCGAGCGCCATTGAGACAAATAGAGCGAAGAGAACCATGGCCCAGAAATGGCTCAGGATTGGCGTCGCGGCTGGCATTCAACTTCTCCGGCGTGCGGCGATTTCGTACGCGTCGAATGTGGCAATCAGGTTGACGATGCCTGCTGCGGCGATAAATCGGGTGCCGTAGTCACCGGCGGCCCGCGATACATCCGGACCGGCGCGCTCCAGCACTCGCGCCAGCAGGTAGAATATTCCGGAAGCAGCATCCGCCCAAAATCCCAGCGTGCCGAAAGGATCGGCCGATCGCGGCGGAAATACGTTTCCCCGCGCGTGGATGCCGACTATCGCGAGCCCTCCTACCGCAATGAAAAATACGATCGCCCGTCCGGTGCGGTGAAGAAGAAAGTGGCCAAGCCCAGGTACGACCCATGACGCGAAGGCGATCGAAAGCGGGCTGACGGAGGGAGCCTTCGAGGGGAGTGGTGCGGCGGATTCGGGTTCGTGAAGTTCAGGCTGCGAAAAGGATTCGTGGTCCGGAGTTTCGTTCGACGTTTCGTTCAATGACGCCTCAGGCGAGCAACGGAAGAATCTCTTCTTGAATGGCGCCGGTGACGCGCGCTTCATGCTCGCTTACGTACACGTTCACTTCGCTGCGGATGCCGAAATCGGGGAGATAAATTCCGGGCTCGATCGAGAAGCAAGTGTGCGGAATGATTTTCCGGTCGTCGCGAGTCTCGAGGCTATCCATGTTGGCGCCGTTGCCGTGAATATTCTCGCCGATGCTGTGGCCGGTGCGATGGACGAAAGATTTCGCGTAGCCAGCTTTGCGAATCGTGTCGCGGGCGGCGCGGTCCACTTCCCATCCGTGGATTGAGCGGCCTTCGGCTACGGCTTCTTTGACGAGTTCTACTGCGTTGTCGCGGGCCTGCCTGACGATGCGGAATATTTTCGCGTAAGTGTCCGGCACGCGATTTCCGAGGTAGCCCATCCAAGTGATGTCGTAAAACACGCTGCCGGGGCGCTCGAATTTCGACCACATGTCGAGCAGCAGCAAATCCCCGGCGCGAATCGGGCGCGAGCCTTGTGATTTTGGCTCGTAGTGGGGATTGCCGTTGTTCGGCTGCACAGCCACGATCGTCGCTTCCGGCAGAAGGCCATTTACTCGGAATTGCTCAGCGATCCATTGCTGAAGGTCGTATTCGGTGAGCGGCTTCCCTTCCCGGACAAACGCTGCAACGCGCAAGAAAGCGTCTTGCCTGACCCGGTCGATGATTTTTCCCGCGTCCAGATGCGATTCGAGCTGCGCATTTGACCACGTGGCCTCGAACTTCTGGACCAGATTCGCGGAGCTCACCACTTTTTTCTTCAGCTTGCGGACCAGCTCGACGGTTCCCGCATCGACGAGACCGATGTAGGGAATGTTGTTGTCGGGCGAATATTGCATGGCGATCGTTTTGCTGCCGGAGAGCAATTTTGGCAGCGTTTTGTGAAGTTCTTCCCAGCCCGAGTAGACGTACTTGCGGCCATCGAGCGAATCGAGCATGCCCGCTTCGATTCGGTGGACGAGTTTTCGCGGTTCGCCTTTCGATGGAATGAAGTAAAACCAGCGGCGCGAGGCGAGGCCGTTGCCGCCGAGTTTCAAAATGATGTTGGCGATTGGATCCCGGCGGTGATGATCGTAAAAGAGCCAGCCGTCGATTTTGCTGGCGCGGAGTTCTGATTGAATTGCTTTGACGTCGACCATGTCTTGGAAACCCTCGTTGTCCCGGGTCAGCCGCGTTTCGTTTCGGCGGCCGCGACCAATGAACTTACTTGAGCTCTTGTGACGCCTGCCACCGCAACTCGCTTGTTACGGCTTTTCTCACCGCCCACGATTCTAACAGCCGATACCGGCACGTTCAAACGCGCGGCGAGCAAACGTCGAAGAGCATCATTCGCACGATCTTCCACAGGCGGAGCGGTGAGGCGAACTTTTAGTGCGCCCTGATACTCGCCTTCGATTGCATCGCGACTCGCCCGCGGCGTGACCCGCACCGCAAAGACAATTGACCCATCGCGCTCGGAGATTTCGATCACGCTTTCTTGCTGCGCTCGCCGAAAAGGGCCGTGCCGACGCGAATTTCCGTTGCGCCTTCCTCGATCGCAATTTCAAAATCGTGGCTCATCCCCATCGACAGCACAGTCAAGGGCATTCTTATCTGGGCGCCGACTTGGTCGCGTAATGCTCGCAACCGTTGAAAGTATGGCCGCACTCGTTCCGTGTCGTCGAAATAGGGAGGAATCGCCATCAAGCCGAGCAATTCGAGATGTGGTAGCCGGGCGATGCTTTCCGCTAACGACGGCAAATCCGCTTCCGGCACACCGCTTTTCGTTTCCTCGCCTCCCAAATGCACCTCAATCAACACCTTCAGGCGTTTCGCTTCCGATGCCGCGGCAGCATCCAGCTTTTGAGCGAGCGCCACGCTGTCCACTGAGTCAACGCGATCGAATAAATTTGCGGCGCGGCGTGCTTTGTTGCTCTGAAGATGGCCAATCAGATGCCACGCCGCGCCGAGATCGGCGACAGCCGCTTGCTTCGATTCCCACTCCTGAACGCGATTCTCGCCAAAATGACGCAGGCCGAGTTCATAGGCGGAGCGAATCGCTTCGGGAGGAAACGTTTTGGAGACAGCTACAAGCGTGATGTCTTCGATTGCGCGGCCAGCGCGCGCAGCCGATCGAGCAATTCGTTCGCGAATCTCAGCGAGATTTGAAGCGATAAGAGTATTTTGCGGCGCCATCCGCGCGATTCTAGCACGCGCGCAAACCAGGACATGGCCTGGAGCCGAATTGGTTTGGCGGCGGCCCCGCTATTCGTAACGCAGGGCGACGATGGGATCCACACGCATTGCGCGGCGCGCTGGGATGTAACAGGCCGCGAGGGCGACGGCGGCCAAGACTCCCGCCACAGCCACGAACGTGAGCGGATCGGTCGCGCTCACACCGTAGAGCACACTCACCATCAGCCGGGTGAGGCCAAGCGCGGCTACCAATCCGATTCCCACTCCGAGCAGCGCCGTCCTGGTTCCTTCACCCAGCACCAGCGCGAGCACGTCCCTTCGTTGGGCTCCCAACGCGATTCGGATGCCGATTTCGTGCGTCCGCTGCCCCACCACATAGGAAATCACCCCGTAGATTCCTATGCTCGAGAGCACCAGCGCGAGCATCGCGAATACTCCGAGCAGCACCATCGAAAACCAGCGCTCTGCGAGCGACCTGGAAACGATTTCTTCGTAGCTATGAGCTTCGAACACCACGTCCTGGCTGTTCATCTCCAACACTTTTTTGCGAACTGCACCTACCAGCGCGAGTGGCTCTCCCTGCGTGCGGATCAGCACGCCCGTGCTGTCCGCCGCTCGCGATATGAACTTATCCGGAATCTGCATGAAGGGGATGTAGAACTGAGCGTTGAGATTAATTTTATCGTCGAGCCCCCAGTGCTTTACGTGGCCCACGACGCCTACGATCTCGGCTGGTTTTCCGAGGAATTCATCAACAATGCCTTTGCCGATGGGATCCTCGTGCCGGAAATATTTTTCCGCGAAGCTTTCATCGATTACGGTCACAAGCGGCGCGGATTCATTGTCCTGAGCGGTGAAGAAACGCCCGCGTATCAAGGGAATCCCCATCACCTTCAGGTAGTCGGGTTCCACTTCATACCAGAGCGCCGAAGGCATGTCGGCGTGGCGGGCCGGCTTTGTCTGGCCCTCGATCCAAAACGCATCCTCCGAATCGCCCCACATGGGCAACCCGCCCCGTTGCAAGGAGATTTGCTGCACACCGGGTAGCATTGCGAGCGTGTCATGCAGCTTTCGAAGATCGGCTCGAACTGCATCGGGAGTTGCCTGCTTCATGGAAGGCGGGAGCCCTACATGCAAATAGAGGACATTCTTAGGATTGAATCCGGGATTGACGCTCCAGAGGCGCGTGAGGCTTCGAATCATCAGGCCGGCACCGACGAGCAACACAAGAGCCATCGCCAGTTCCATCACCACAAAAACATTTTGGGCGCTTCGTTTGGCGGTGCTTGCGCCGCGGCCTCCTTCTTTCAATGTTTCCTGCACGTTGGGCCGCGCTGTTCGCAACGCTGGGGCGAGCCCAAAAACAACTCCCGCGAGCACCGAGACCACCAGGGTAAAGAAGAGTACGCGCCCGTCCAATCCGATTTCTTCAGCACGCGGCAGGCTCTCCGGCAGCAGACTCAGCGCTGCTTGTGTGCCCCAGACGGCCAGTATCAGTCCCAGTGCGCCGCCGCAGAGCGACAGGAGAACGCTTTCCGTCAGCAGCTGCCGAATCACGCGCGTCTGGCTCGCGCCCAGCGCGGTGCGAATCGCAAACTCGCGAGCCCGGCCATTCGATCGCGCGAGCATCAGGTTCGCGACATTCACACACGAGATCAACAGCACGAAAAATACAGCCGCGAGCAGCACCAGCAGATATGGCCGTATCTCGCCAACCATCTTTTCTTTGAGCGAGACCACCGTCGCGCCCACGTCGGAATCGTCGTCGGGATAGATTGACGCAAGATTCCGTGCCACGGAGTCCATATCCGCTCGCGCCTGCTCGATTGTGACGCCGGGCTTGAGGCGCGCAATTCCGTCCATCCCCATCGCCACAATGCGTTGGTGGAAAATTACGTCGTTCCATTGGCCTAGCGGCACGTACAGATCGCTCGTGCGAAAATTCTGGATGTCGAGATGGAAACTGGTGGGGATCACACCCACGACCTCGTAGTCCTTTCCGTCGAGCGTGAGCGGCTTCCCAACAATGTCGCGAGCCGACCCATAATTTCGTTTCCAATACCCGGCACTGATGAGCACCACCGGTTTGCCGCCGAGCCTGTCTTCATCTACCGAAAACCCCCGGCCCAGCGTCGGCTGCACGCCCAGGGTCGGGAAAAAATCCGCGGACACCATCATCCCGTTTACTCGTTCAGGGTTGCCTGAGCCAGCTACCGTGAAATCGTCCGGACGATACGCGGCTATCGACTGAAATGTGCGGTTGTTTCGTTGCCAATCGAGAAAATTCGGATAGGAAATCGAGCCATACTTGAAACTCGGTTTATTTTCGTAGAGCGTAACGAGCTCGTTTGCGCGGGGAAAAGGGAGGTGGTTCAGCAGCACGCCGTTCACGACTGAAAACAGCGCGGTGTTTGCACCAATGCCCAGAGCCAGCGTCAGTATAGCGGTCACTGTGAAACCGGGACTTCTCAACAGCATCCGCACGCCGAATCGCACGTCTTTCCAAAAGGCATCCATGCTTGAGGCCCCCGTAGCTCCACTCTGCCTATAGGCACGCGACATTCCGGGAGGCGCCCCGTCCTCGTATTCTAAACGTAACATTTTTATGGCGTTACGCCCGCGGCTAGCTGCGGAGCCGAGCGTCACTGACCGATTTTGGGATTCGGGCTGCACAACTCGAACAGTCGCCGAGCGCTAGCTAAACTGATTCCTGTATGCTGATTTCGGTGAAGGGCGCCGGCAAATCGGATTGGCAGAGGAACGAGATCGGCCTCTGCGCTACATGCATTCACTCAAAGCAAATCCGATCTGACCGAGGATCGCTTTTCTATTTTTGCTCTCTCTCGGAAACTGACTCATCATTTCCGAAATATCCGCGCCTTCCCGTGCTGACCTGCTCCGGCTACGCGAAGAGGGCAATCTAAAAATTCTCCTGCTGATAGTGCCTCGCCTGATTTATGCTTGCGGCGCCTTCATTGGAGGATTCGCGTGGTCCGATACTTACGCCCGATCGCCATAGCATTCGCAGTTATTTATTTGCTTTGTGTAGCGTCCAGTGTGTTGGCACAGCAATTTCCCGAATCCACGTATCAGGAATTGCGTTGGCGGATGATCGGGCCGTACCGTGGCGGACGCACGCGCGCTCTGGCCGGCGTACCAAGCCAGCCGAATGTGTTCTACATCGGCGCCGTCGATGGCGGCGTGTGGAAATCCACCGATTACGGGCGCACCTGGTTGCCGATCTTCGATTCGCAACCCACTCAATCGATTGGCGCCATTGCCATCGCGCCTTCGGATCCCAACATCATTTATGTGGCGAGCGGCGAAGGCCTCGCGCGCCCCGATCTTTCGGTCGGTAATGGCATTTACAAATCCACCGACGCGGGAAAAACCTGGACGCACCTCGGCCTGCGCAATGGCCAGCAAATTCCGGGTCTCGCTATTGATCCTCGAGATCCGAATCATATGCTCGCTGCCGTTCTTGGGCATCCCTATGGACCGGGCGAAGAACGCGGCATCTATCTTTCCTCTGATGGCGGACAGAATTGGACGAAGGTCCTCTCCAAAAATGAAAACACAGGTGGCGATCAGGTCGAATTCGATCCCTCGAATCCCGACGTCGCCTACGCTTCGATGTGGTCCGTGCGCCAAGGGCCTTGGGAAGACAACAATGAATACCAGACGACGGACGGCGGCCTTTTCAAATCCACCGACGGCGGGAAAACCTGGCACCCGCTCACGAGCGGGCTTCCGAATAATGTAGTCCAAATTCATTTCGCCATTGCGCAAAGCCAAACAAGCCGCTTGTATGCAGTCGCAGGCACACAAGAGGCCGGCGAATACGGCTCAGGAAAAGGCCTCGGAATTTACCGCTCGGACGATTCAGGCGAAAGCTGGACGCGCGCCACCGATGATGGCCGGCCGGCAATGCGCATCGGCGGTGGCGATCTTCCGATGCTCGGCGTCGATCCGAAAAATCCTGACATAGTGTACAGCACCAGCATCGTCACGGTGCGCTCCACGGACGGCGCAAAAACATGGACCAGCATTCGCGGTGCGCCCGGCGGCGACGACTACCAGAACATCTGGATCAATCCGCGGGATCCGAAAATTATTCTCATCGTCAGCGATCAAGGCGCCATTGTCACGGTGAACGGCGGCGAGACATGGAGTTCCTGGTACAACCAGCCAACCGCGCAGATCTATCACGTGAGCGTCAGCAACGAATTCCCCTACAAAGTGTGTGGCGGCCAACAGGAGAGCGGATCGGTTTGCAGGCTCTCGCGCGGCAACGACGGCGAAATCACGTTTCGTGATTGGCACCCCGTGGGCACAATTGAATATGGGTACGTGGCGCCCGACCCGCTCAACCCCGACATCATTTATGGAGCAGGCCGCAACGAAGTTTCAAAGTATCATTGGAGCACCGGGCAAGTGCAGAACGTCTCACCGATCCCGCTGCGCGATCCGAAATTCCGTACCGATCGCACCCAGCCGATTATGTTCTCTCCTATCGATCCGCACCTCCTCTACACGACGGCGAATTTTCTCTTCAAATCGACCGATGGCGGCAATCATTGGGACACCATCAGCCCCGATCTCGCACGGGAGCATCCCGGAATTCCGCCCAGCGTTGACGCGATGGTCAAGGCTGATCCGAAGAATGTCGCCAAGGCTGATAAGCAGAGAGGCGTGATCTACGCTCTCGCTCTATCTTTTCGCACCGAGGACGTCCTGTGGGCGGGTACGGACGATGGCTACATCTGGAACACACGCGACGGCGGGAAAAACTGGAACAACATCACGCCGCCGGAACTGACACCATGGAGCAAGGTGACCCAAATTTCCGCTTCACATTTCGACGATGAGTCCGCTTACGCTTCTGTGAGCCGCTTCCGCATCGACGACCTCAAGCCTTACATCTATCGCACCCACGACAGCGGCAAGACTTGGCAGCTGATCACCACCGGCTTGCCTGACGACGCTCCCGTCGACACCGTGCGCGAAGATCCCGTTCGCAAAGGACTGCTGTTCGCCGGCACCGAGACGAGCGTCTGGGTTTCGTTCGACGACGGCGATCACTGGCAATCGCTGCAGCTCAACCTCCCCCACAGCTCGATGCGTGACCTCTCGATTTACGAGGATGACTTGATTCTCGCCACGCACGGCCGCTCGTTCTGGATTCTCGACGACATCTCGCCGCTGCGCCAAATCAACGCCGACACTGCCAATACCAGTAATCTTCTATTTAAGCCGGCGCCAGCGTATCGCGTCCGTCGCTCGACATACACCGACACACCGCTGCCTCCCGACGAGCCCGCCGGCGAAAACCCTCCCAGCGGCGCAATTATCGACTACTACCTTTCACGACCGTCTTCTGGTGCGGTCACACTCGAAATTTTTGACTCGCAAGGGAAACTGGTTCGCAAGTTTTCGAGCACGGACAAACCAGACCAAACCGAGGAGGAAATCGCCAAGCAGCTGATTCCTCTCTACTGGATTCGGCCGCAGAAGATTCTCGCTGCCAATGCTGGAATGCACCGATGGGTCTGGGATTTGCATTATCCCGCGCCGGTAGCGTTGCGTCACGAATACCCGATATCCGCTGTTCCGCACGATACGCCACGACATCCGCTGGGTCCGCGGGCACTCCCTGGCACCTATTCCGTTCGTCTCACCGTCCCTGGCGCGCAAATCGCCACGGCGAGCGGAAGCACTGAACGTATCATCTTCAAACGCGATGTAACCGCACCGCTCACCATAAGAATGGATCAGCGCGTGAAAACGCCACCGGAAGGCCTTCGCGCGCTTTTTGCAATGCAAAGAACTCTCGCCGATCGCATGACTCGCAGCTCTGAGGCAGTCAGCCAAGCGCGTTCAATCCACGAACAGCTCGAAAAGCTGGCTCCCCGCGCGAACGCATCCACGAAAGACGCCGTCGAAGCCCTCGACAAAAAGCTCAGCGCGCTTCTCGAAGGCGCGCCTGCACCCGTAGCGCAAAAGCCGCCCGCGCCCGCCGCGGCGCCTGTGCCACCCGTGCCGGATGAATCGACGCTCACTCAGGTGGCCACCAACATCGCCGCCCTCTATGCTGAAATCGATCGCGCCGACGTTGCTCCAACTCCCGCACAAGACCAGGCGCTCGTCACTGTTGAGAAAGATTTCACCGCGACAATGAAACGCTGGGACGCGCTTCGGACATCCGAAATCCCGTCGCTGAATCGCCAGCTCAAGAGCGCAGGCCTTCCGGAGCTGACGGCCGAATCAAACTTAAAGATAGAAGAGGAACTAGGCGGCGACGAGGAGTAGCGAAGTACTAACAACGGCAAATGTCTTGAAAATTGAAGCCTCAGCTGACTGACGCGGGAACAGCAGCTGAACCGAGGCGGTCAATGTACTTCACAAGCAGAACTTCGTTGCCTTTTTCGTTGTAGATCAGTTCGTCCACCAGTTTCTGAGCCAATAGCACGCCATAACCGCCCGGCCGAAGTCCTTTGGCCTCGCGTTGGACTACATGACGAATCGGGTCTTCATCGGGGTTGGCAATCGCAGCGTGACCAATTTCGTCGAGCGAAAATCCTTCACCGGGATCTTTCACGCGGCACATCACCATGTGCTTGGCGCGAACGTAGGAAATTTCCACATACTGATTTGGCTGAAACTTCCCACCATATTCCATCGCATTTAGCAACATCTCGCGAAAGGCCGTACCCACCGCGTTGCCTTCTGTTTCGGGTAGATCCCCGATTTCGTGTAGGAATTGCACCAGCCGCTCGGCGGTTCCCAGGTCGCATCGCGCCACTAGCCGGATCCACTCCGGGGTCGCCGAAACAATCTCGATTCCATCGTCCCAACACGGACTGTCAATCGCGTTCTCAATCATGTCGGACAATGAGTTGAGCGAAAACGGTTTCGAAAAATAGCTGAACGCGCGCTCCCTCATCGAATCGATTACGTACGACGGAGCGCTTTCATCCGTCAAAATGATCAGGCGGGTATGGAGCCGCACACGCCGGATTTTGCGCAGAAGGTCTATATCTTCCCGCCCCGAAGTCTTGTCGCTCGTGATGATCAGGTCGAAATGCGAGGCTTCGGCGAGGGTTAAAGCCGCCGCGTTATTAGGCGCATGACGCACTTTCCATGCAACCGGATCGAGAACCGTTTGCAGCATCGAGTGGATTTCGGGATCCACGTCAATCACCAGGGCAGTCCTTGTGGCTGGGAGGCTACTTGCGAAAGAGGGAGGGGCGCTCATGATTTCCGCCTGAACTGCCAAATCGCTTTGTCCGATGAGGTGCGCGCCAAGTATACCTGAAATTCGAATTGGTTACGGAAGACAGCCTGCTCTGCCGGCACGGCACCACGCGCCATTCGCTCGGCGCCTGGGCGCATCCTCCAGTGATTTTGAATTGTTCCAATTCGTTCTTCCGATTTGACTCTCGGAATTTCGGCCTTACACTGCCTCGCATTGCACGATCCATTTTCAAATTTCAAAAAGGTGACCCATGAAAAAGCTCTTCCTTCTTTCCTTCGCGGGCATGATTTTTTTCCCAACTCTCGCCGCCGCCCAATCTTCCAGCAAGTCAGACGATTCAAAGATGTCCTCAAAAATCACCACTATCTCAGGCAAGGTGAGCGACGACGCGGCCACCATCACCGACGGCAAAGACGTCCACTGGACTATCACCAACCCTGTAGTCCTCGAGCCCTTCGCAGGACAGGCTGCCACGATAAAGGGCCACCCGTACAAAGGTGAAAACAAGATTCAAGTGACTTCAGCCGTGGCGATTTCTCCGGCGGCGACTGTCGTGGGAAATAGAGATACTTCGGCCTTCCGCCGCTGAGCCCTTTGCGAACCGCAGGCGGCCAAAGCTGCTTGGGTAGGGCTCGTAGAGAGGTTAGGTCCGGCAGGTCTTGAATCGGGCTTACTACGAGACTTCCATGCCGCTTGCGGCCGCCCGCCCCATCCATCCCCGCTGATTTCGAAAAGCAAGTTCCGCATTGCGCAAAAACTTCTATACTAAAGCAGCCCAGATCAGGAAGCGGATAGAGTGCGCCACTCCTCCCAGTCTCCCGAGATATTTGCCGCCCTCATCTCCAGAGCTGCGCTCGTGTTTTCTGTATCACTGCTCCTTCTTTGCCCGCTTTCCGCACAGGAATCCTCTCCAAAAGCGATGGCATCCGGCCAATCCTCCTCCGCCATTTCCACCGAGCCGCCTTCCGTTCCTGTCGAACAGATCATCCAGCACTTCGCCGAGCGCGAGGCTGAATTCAAGCGCGAACGCGACAATTACACCTACACGCAGTCCTTTGTGGTGCAAACAATCGACTCGAGCGGCCAGCCCGATGGCGAATACCGCATGACCAGCGACATCGTCTTCAGCACCACTGGCAAGCGCTACGACAAAGTCACCTACGCGCCTCCCTCTACGCTCCAACGCGTCTCACTGTCAGAACAGGACTTCGCTGATCTTCAAAACGTGCAGCCATTCGTTCTCACCACCAGTGAATTGCCCAAATACGACATCACCTACGTCGGCCGCCAACGGGTCGACGAGCTCACCACATACGTCTTCGAAGTGAAGCCGAAGAAAATCGAAAAAAATCAGCGCTATTTTCAGGGACGCATCTGGGTAGACGACAAGGATCTCGAAATCGTTAAGACCTACGGCAAAGCCATTCCCGATATTCAGAAACGCGACGAGGAGAATTTCTTTCCGCGCTTCGAAACGTATCGTGAAAATATCGAAGGCCACTACTGGTTTCCTACGTACACTCACGCCGATGACGTTTTGCACTTCAGCTCGGGTGATATCCGCATTCGCATGACCGTTCGCTATAAGAATTACAAACGCTTCCGTGTGACAAGCCGCATCCTGTTACCGGGTGAAGCGGAAGAAGAAGAAAAGCACTAGCGCGGGTCTTCTCCCGGGATTGCAGCACGCCGCCGCGCGCCCCAATATCCCAGTTTGACTGCTGCTTCGCTTCGGTTATACGCTCGCGCAAGCGTAGTATGTGATTGGCTCGCCTATTCTCTACAACGAGGAGATTAAGGATGGAAAAACACATCATGCGTGTGAGCTACGGGTTGTGCCTGCTAAGCGCGGTGCTAGCTCTTATCACGCGCGCCCTTTCTGTGTTAAATGTACCTTCTGTGATTTTCCCCGGCAGCGGGATGAGCGCGGTCAGCTATCACTCGTTCGTGGACGGAGTAATTCTTTTCTTCATGACGAGCCTGACCACGGCTGCCTACGTCTGGGTCAAAAAGCAATTCGACTAGAGGTCCCGTCGAATTCTTGCCATTCTACCTTACCGTGACGACAATGATTCGTCGGTGCCGCGCGTTTGGCCGATCAGAACTCGCGATTTTAATCTACGTTTCCACGATTAGAAATTCCCGCAAATTATTGAAAACAAAGCGCGAGGCCAATTCTAATCTACGGTAAAAGGGCGTCCTGGGAATCTGCTAAACTCTCCTCCACTCGATGTCAACGCGCGGCAAACTTATCGTTCTCGAAGGAATTGACGGCTCCGGAAAAAGGACGCAGCTCGACATGCTCGCTCGCGCCCTTTCCGAGCGCAACGTCCCGCTTAGCCAGATCAGCTTTCCGCGCTACGACGGTTTTTTCGGCAAGCTCGTCGGGCGTTTTCTGAATGGCGATTTCGGGCCGCTCGACGCAGTGGACGCTCACTTCTCCGCGCTGCTCTACGCGGGCGATCGCTACGAAGCAAAACTCGGGATTGAATCCGAACTGACCGCCGGGCGCACGGTGCTCGCTGACCGCTACATCGGCTCAAATCTCGCGCACCAGGGCGCTCGCGTTCGACGCGAGGATCGCGGCGAGTTTATTCAATGGCTCAAGAAGCTTGAATATGAGGTCTACTCGCTGCCCGCGGAAGATCTTGTGATTTACCTGCGCGTTCCAGTCGCAGAAGCGCATCGCCTGGTGGGCCAGAAAGGCGCGCGCGACTACACGAAGCTTCGGCGCGATATTCTGGAATCGGACATCGCTCATCTCGAGGCCGCCGCGGAAGTTTACGATCAACTCGCGCAGCAGCCCAATTGGGTGAAGATTGAATGCTTCGATGCGAACGCCGGCGCGCTTCGCTCTCCTGGTGCGATCCACGCCGAAATTCTCGGCGCGATCGAAACTCGCTTCCTGAAGCCGCAAAGAGCGACTCGATGAAGGCATCTTACTCGGTGGTGAAATCGTAGATGGGATTTAGCGACTTTCTCGGCAACGAACGAATCGTCAGTGCTCTTCGCGGTATGCTGAAGCGCGAACGCGTCCCGAGCGCCCTGCTCTTCACCGGGCCGCGAGGAATCGGCAAGTACACACTTGCTCGAATGTTCGCGCAGGCCGCAAACTGCGAACGCCTGAAGGACGACTTCTGCGGCGAATGCGATTCCTGCCGCCGCATGGCAGGTCTTGCTGATCCTGCGCCGCTGATTCAAGCCGGTCTCGCCGAACGCGGCGAAAGTGCTGACGCTGCTGCCGTCGAGCGTATGCCCCTGATCATCGAGCCGAATCCGGATGTCTGGCTGATCGTGCCCGATCCCGTTCGCCGGCTTACTCCCGTCGCGCGTCCGATGATCCGCATCGGCCAGTTGCGCGCCGTGCAACGCGCCGCGTACTTCAAGCCGCAGGGACGCCGGCGCGTTTTTATCCTCGACGGCGCCGATACGATGCGGTGGACGGATGCGGACGTGTTTCTAAAAATCCTCGAAGAACCCCCCGAGGGCGCGACGCTTATCCTTCTCGCTCCCTCTCCCGATTCCCTTCTCCAGACAATTCGCTCACGCTGCCTGCAATTCCATTTCGCGCCGGTGCCCGCTGAGACGATTCAATCCTTCCTGAAAGAGCGCACCAGCGCAAAGCCATCCGAGCGAAAGCTGGCCGCCCAGCTTTCGGATGGAAGTCCAGGAATCGCCCTCGAACTCGATCTTCAGGAATCAGCGCGCCTTCGCAAGAGCGTGTTGAGCCTGCTTTCCGAAGCAGCGGGTGCCGGAAACTACAACGAAATCTTCGCGGCCACGGCGCAGCTCGCCAAGCAGGAGAAGGAATCGTTTGAAAATATTTTGGCGCTGTTCTATAGTTTGCTTACAGACCTACTCGAATATTCGCAGGGCCCCAAGAGCAGTCTCGCTAGAAATCCGGATTTGCAACTGGAGTTGGAGGCCTTGAGTAATAAGATAAATCTGGAGTGGGTCATGCGGGCTACTGAAGGCCTCGACAGCCTCGAAAGCCGCCTGAAGCGCAACGTCGGCAGGCAGTTAGGTCTGGATGCCTACGTCGCTTCGCTTGCCACACGCTAGCATCATTTCCGCCAATACAAATTTTTGAGATTCGCCAACTTTATTTGCAACCGATTTAGCGCTCACATAGTCATAACAGGTAGCACATACCCAGAAGGAGCTTTATGGTGAACCGCAAGCTTTTCCGTCCTACGCTGACAGACGTGAAGGAACAGCAATTCGCGCCGCGACCAGTCCCGGCCGCGCCCCAACAAACACAACCGCGTAAAAAACCAGCCCCGCCGGAGCAGACGCACGCGGAAAACTTTTATTACGTCAAGCAGATGCAGTCTCACTCACCGGTCGCCGTGGTTCTAACCGATGGCGAAGTGCTCCACGGCACAGTCGAATGGTATGACCGCGATTGCATCAAACTCACTCGTAACGGCAGTCCGAACCTTCTCGTCTATAAGCACAGCATCAAGTATTTGTTTAAAGACGGAGAAGAGGCTGCGCACGGCGGATCGAACGGCCAGAACGGGCACGGCGAGTAGGCGAACAAATAGACGAACAATAGGATTTCGCACCTACGAGTTTTCGTCGCTGCGCGGATGTGCGCGTAATCAGCGCTTGCGTGGTTTCGCGTGCCGCGGCTTGCGGTTGGTTTGAAACGGCCCCACAAAAAAAGTCATCAGCGCTTTTCCGACCAGGCGGCCGTTTTCGTCGCGAACGTCGCAGTCAACCGCTGAGATGTGGCGTCCCAGCCGCACAACTTCCGCCTCGGCGGTCACCGACCCGCCTTCGACGGCTTCGAGATAATTAATCTTCATCTCGATTGTGGCGACGCGTGTGCCTCGCGGACATGCCATGTAGGTCGCGAGTCCGCCCGCCGTATCCGCCAGCGCGGCAAGAATCCCGCCGTGAACCACACCGTGAACTTGCAGGTGCCGCTCGTCCACTCGCATGCTCATCTTGACGCGGCCATGCCCCGCATCCGCGAGCACGAATCCAAACTGAGTCGCGGTATTGGTCTGGCTCAGGCGGGCGCGCAGTTCATTGGTTGCCATTTCAATCGCTTTGGCTGATGGTTTCATGTCAGTAAGCCGTCAAACCTCCATCGAGCGGCAAGGCCGCGCCTGTAACCCACGCTGATTCATCCGACGCAAGATACAGAGCCATTTGCGCCACGTCCTCGGGAACACCCAAGCGACCGAGCGGAATTCCTTCTGTCCGCCGTTTTCGCTCCGCCTCGGGATCAGGCGCCTCTCGAATTGACTTAAGCCCCAACTCGGTTTCGACGATTGAAGGGCAGACGCAGTTCACGCGAATCTTTTCGTGCGCGTGGTCGAGCGCCATTGCCTTCGTAAGACCGGTGACGCCGGCTTTCGCAGCGCAGTAAGCAGCGCGCTGCTTTCTCGCGACAATGCCCAGAATAGAGCCGATATTCACGATTGCGCCGCCACCCGCGGCGCGAAGATGCGGCAAAGCCGCGCGAGAAACCTTAAATGTGCCAGTAAGGTTCGTTGCGACGACGTTGTCCCAATCCTCGTCCGATGTCTCGTCTGCCGCCGCCACGACAACGGAGCCTGCGTTGTTGACCACAATATGCAGGGCGCCAAAATGTTTCGCCGCGGACGCCAGCGCAGATTCCACCGATTTGCGATCCACCACATCGCAGGTGAACGCCGCTGCCTTGCCTCCGGCAGCTTCAATCTCGCGAACCGCCGATTCGAGCGGTGCCTTTCTGCGTCCTACTATCGCGACGGCTGCACCCTCCCGGGCGAAAAGGAGGGCGCAGGCTCGGCCGATTCCGGTCCCGCCGCCAGTAATAAAGGCTACCTTGCCCGAAAGTCGCTGCACCGTCGGAACGCCTCGCTCGTCTAATCAGGAGCAGGAAGGCTAGCATTCGGCGTCGTGCTGGCGCAAGCAAGCGCACTCAATTCAATTTGATAGCGGATATCTGGCTAGTCAGCCGGTTGCCGGGTTCGACAGCGGCGTCTATCATCGAGGGCCCATGAAAATCGGGATCACATGTTATCCAACATACGGCGGCTCAGGTGTGGTGGCTACCGAACTCGGCATCGAGCTCGCTGCGCGCGGCCACGAGATTCATTTCATCAGCTACGCGATGCCGATCCGGCTTAGTACCCCGCACGAAAATATCTATTTTCATGAAGTGGAAGTCACATCGTATCCGCTCTTCGATCACCCACCATACACACTCGCGCTTTCCACGAAAATGTACGAGGTGGCTGAATCTGCCTCGCTCGATTTGCTGCATGTTCATTACGCGATTCCGCATTCGGTGAGCGCGCTGCTCGCCAGGATGATGGCGGCTCCACGCAAGCTGCCGTTCATTACTACCTTGCATGGAACCGATATCACCCTCGTAGGGCACGACCGCAGTTATCTGCCGATTACGAAATTTTCGATCGAGCAGAGCGATGGCGTTACCGCGATTTCGAACTATCTGCGCGATCTAACCGTGAAAGACTTCGAGATCAAGCGGCCCATCGAGGTGGTTCCGAACTTCGTGAACTGCGATCTTTACAAGCGTTGCGACGACGCAGCGGCGCGAGCGCGCTGGGCGCCCAATGGCGAGCCCATTCTGATGCACCTCTCGAACTTCCGCCCGGTGAAGCGAGTGACGGACGTGGTGGAAATATTCGCGCTCGTGCGTGAGAAAATTCCTGCAAAGCTCGTGTTGATGGGCGACGGCCCGGATCGGGGAGCGGCCGAATTTATCGTCCGAAAGAAGCGGCTCACGAAGGACGTCTTTTTCCTTGGCAAGCAGGATGTGGTCCAGGAAAAGCTCGGAATGGCCGACCTTTTTGTCCTCCCCAGTGATTCGGAGTCGTTTGGTCTCGCCGCGCTCGAAGCTATGGCTTGCGAAGTTCCGGTGATCGCGTCGGACGTGGGGGGATTACCCGAAGTCGTGACAAATGGAGTGGATGGCTACCTGATTCCTCCGCGCGACGTGACGGCCGGCGCAAAATACGCTTTGCAGATTTTGACCCTGCCCGATCGCGGACGAGCGATGGGCCAACAGGCACGAATCAACGCGCGCCGAAAATACTGCTCGAACGACGTAATTCCCCAATACGAGGCTTACTACCAGAAAGTGCTGAACGCCTCAGGCGCAGCCGCACGCGCCTAGTTAGCGTTTCGAGTTGCCGCCTCAGATGACACGGCCGAAGTTTTCTCTGCGGGGCGCAACGTCTGAATGACTCGAGTGATCTCAGCCTGTGTGAGCAGCGAGCTGGCATCCCGCCCGCCACTAAAATGAAAGTTGAGCTCACGGTCCATTCCGTCAAAGCACTTTACTTCAACCACGCGGCCGGCGCCGAATTCGCCAATCTGAAGACAATTTAAGCCATCCCGCTGGTATGAATAAAAGGACGGGTGACCTTTGTCGCAGTAAACCGCCGATTTCATTCGCAACAATGTGAACCGCCCATTCGCTTCTCGTTTTGACAGAAAGGGCGAGATCTGTTCGGGCGTCATGTCGAGCATGTGTTTGGCAAGAGCGTAATTAGACTGTGCCGCTTCCTTTCCGACCACCGAACCAATAGCATCTTTGATGTTTGGATGCTGTATTGGCTTGCTTGCATCTTCAAACAACTGGGGCATAGCGGTTGGATCCCAGAGGATGAGCCCGTGGTCGTTTAGCGCTGTGAGGGTAACCATCTTGCGGGTTATCGCGGCTTCGGCGTTCGACCATGGCACCTCAAACTGATAACCAAAGAATGATTCCTTGGTTCCGGGTGCCACATGAGCATCACCGATTGACATTGGGTGCACGCCGAGCCTTAGACAAGGCTGCGATTCACCCATTTTCCTTGCTTGGTACCAATCCCACGTTTGTGGACCAAAACACCAGGCGAGAACACCGATGGTTGCGAGCGCAATCCACAAGATATTCGCTGGACTGCCCAACTTAGGTTCCGAATACATACGAAGCCTTACCGTTCGAGGATTGGAACTGGTTTGAACGAAGCGATGATGCCGGCGATATCGTTTTGCGTGATCTTACCGCTCGCGTTCGGCGCCACGACGAAGATGAAACGGAACTGCTGATCGCGATCGCTGAAAACACGCAGAGCAACCGGGCCTTTGGCGGGATCGCCAAACTGGAAGCCTCGATTCGGTCCCCACGTAAACGACGATAGGCCGCCTCGCGCATCGATCCCGAACCCGAGCTTCCAAATCAGCAGTTCGTTCATGCGCATCGCGTCACGGCTCATCATGATCGGCGAGAGCTGCGACGGCGCGGCGCCATAGACCGCTTCATACAGCCCATAATTCGATTCAATCGGATGATCCGCGAATAAATTCACAAATTTCTGATATTGCAACGGGCTCGAGGATTTCATCTGACGAAGCGAATCGAGCAGCGTCTCGGGATCGTAGAAGAAAATGGCCTGACCGGAATCGAAGCGAATAATCACACCTGTTAGCGAAGGAGTCTGCGTGGTCTTGCCTGTCCAGGGGGCTGTGAATTCGAAGTTGAAAGCTTTGACTAGGTTTCCTTTGGCGGCGGGCGGCGCGGCTGGCAGGGGCTGCGGGACGTCCGCGAGCCACGGATTTTCTTTGGTCCAGTGATGCCCCTCGTACCACGCCAGCGTCTGCAGGCCATACGCGGCGCAATAAATCGCCACACCGATCACGATGATGGCGAGGACTATGGCCGAAGACGCACTACTTTTTTCTGTTTCGTCGTTCATTCGATGAATGACCCCGGAATTTTCGCCGACCCGGCTGAATGACGGACCTGGCAATGCAGCGCATTCTACGCTGTTACGATGCTGGCAGGCGAGAAAATCGATGCTCCGCCGTTGGCAGCTTTTGGATTCGCGGTGGACGGCGCGCCAGGAAGCTCATATAATAATCGAAGAGCAGATCGAACGCCCGGGTGCCACGCGCCCGGGCGTTTTTTATTGGGGAGGCAAGATGCCCGACGCTCCGCATTACCGCATGGAGGCAGAAATCGAGGATGTGGTTCGCCGGTTCGAAACGTGCTCGTACACGCCTGAGGAATTCGTTCACGCCCGGCACCTGACGGTGGCTGCCTGGTACTTCGCGACAATGGAATCCAAAGCTGCGCGGGAAAAGATGCGCGCGGGCCTGCGGCGGTTTATCGCGCACCATGGCAAGAACGGCTACCATGTGACCATCACAGGATTCTGGCTCGAGAGAGTCGAGAAACTCGTGGCCGAGCGGCGTGACGCGGAGAAGGATCTGGTGCCGCTCGTCAATTCAGTAGTCGAGTGCTGCAGCGATAAGAATCTAATCTACGAATTTTACTCGCGCGCGAGGATCGCATCGGCCGAAGCGAAAGCAGCGTGGATCGAACCGGACATCAAATCAATGAATCGGCACCAAGAGGAACCAAACGACTAGCCCAGGACGTGTTCCGTCGTTACGAGCTCGGGAATCTCGATGTGGATTTGCGTCCCCTGGCCTTCTTCGCTGCGAATATCCATCTTGAACTGATCGCCATACAATAAACGCAAACGCTCGTGCACGTTGCTTATGCCGATTCCGCCGCCATACACCTCAACAAGCCGCTCAGGCGAAATGCCGACGCCATTGTCCTCGATTTCAATGTAGAGCCGGCCGTCATTACGCCGCGTGCGAATATGGATTTGGCCGCCTTCGAGGCGTGGGTCGAGTCCGTGCTTCAGTGAATTTTCGACCATCGGCTGCAGCAGCATGCTGGGAACGAAGGAATCGAGCGCTTCCGGTTCAATTTCCTTGAAAATTTGCAGCTTGTCGCGGCCGAAGCGGATCACTTCGATGTCGAGATAATCGTCGATGAATTCGAGTTCCTCGCGCAATGGCACGAACGTTTCGTGCTTGCGCAGCAGGCGCCGCAGAATATTGGAAAGCTTCAACACCACGCCGCGCGCCATGTCCGGATCGAAACGAATCAGCGACGAAACGGTGTTCAGCGTGTTGAACAAGAAGTGCGGATTGATCTGGCTCGAGAGTGCGTCCATGCGCGCCTTCAAAAGCAGCTGCTGATTCTGCTCGAGATTCATCTCGATGCGCGTGTTGTTCCAGATCTTGATCGCCATTGCGACGCTCATCACCGACGACAAGACGATGAGCAGCATGTAACCCCAATTGCTTGGGTGGAACGCGAAGAGCCAGTTTTCCGGAACCACGGACGCAAGCTCGACCTGCGCGACTTCGAGTCCGGCGCATGCAAACAACGGCAGCATCGCCCAATTTCTTTTTCCAAATCGCACCAGTTTCCACAGCCATTCCGGAATGCTCAAGAAAAGAAACGGCCCGAAATGCCAGATGTCCTCTTTTTCCGGCATCACTTCGCGAATCATTCCCGCGAGAAGGCCCACGCTCGCGGCCATCGGGCTCGAAAGCCACTCGTGATTGCCAAACGCCGGCAAGCTGATGAGCGAACCGCCCAGCAGCCCGACGATTCGTCCGCCGATCAAGCCCATAAGAAACGAGCCCTCGAGAGTCAGATCAAAGAATCGGTAGCCGACGAGACGAAGCAAGACTCCTAAGGCAAGCGGAGGCGTCAGAAACAGCAGAAGCATTACTTTCTGGTCGGAATCGCGTTTTTCGGTGAAGACCAGCCGCCGGAAAGACCGGAATCGCACGAGCAGCGCCGCGAGAGCTGCGGCCCAGCACACCTTCAGAATCAGAATGAAGAGAAGGTCTCGGCCGCCACTGAGTATTTCCATTGGGCTCGTTTGCCGCGAACGGAGGTTCAGCGAGTACGTTAGCCAAAGCCAGTAGGTATGTAAAGAGATGCAAGAACGAAGGTTCGATCTGACGCGCAGCGCAGCACGGCCCTTTTTGCCAAGCCTGTTACAATTGGTGCTTCCCATGAAGCCCAAAAAACAATCCGGCAAAGGGTCGGGAAAGGCTCGCGTTGTCGCCAAAGCGGCGCTGCCGACTCGATTCGGCCGTTTTCGCATTTTCGGGATCGAAGGCCCCAAGAAAGGCGAAGAAGCGGTCGCGATTCAGCATGGCCCTTTGCAATCTGGTGTGTCGCGCAATGCAAAGGCACCGCTTGTGCGAGTGCACTCGCAATGTCTCACAGGCGACGTATTCACGTCCGAACGTTGCGACTGCCGCGCGCAACTCGAGTTTTCGCTGCGAAAAATCGCCGCCGAACCTTCCGGAGTACTGCTCTACCTGCCGCAGGAGGGCCGCGGAATTGGATTGATCAACAAGCTGAAAGCCTACGAGTTGCAGGACGGCGGTCTCGATACCGTGGAAGCAAATCGCCGCCTCGGGTTCGCGGATGACGCGCGCGACTACGAATTCGCGGCCGAGGCCTTGAAGGCGCTCGGCCTCCGTGATGTCCGCCTCCTGTCAAACAACCCCGACAAAGTAGCGCAACTCGAGCGATCGGGCATTCGTATCGTAAAGCGAGTTCCCTGCCGCCCGCGAACCAGCAAGCATTCCCGCGCCTACCTGCGTACAAAAAAAGACAAGCTCGGCCATCTGCTAGCCTCTCTTTAATTCCAGCGATTTGGCTTGACAAGCGCTCGCCCCGGAGCAATAGTAAACCATATGGTTTACTATCAATCGGCGCTTGATAACACTTTTGCCGCTCTTTCCGACGCAACCCGCCGCGGCATCCTCGCGCGCCTCGCCCAAGGCGAAGCGTCCATCAGCGATCTTGCCGCGCCGTACGACATGTCTCTTCCTGCCGTCTCAAAACACCTGCGTGTCCTCGAGCGCGCCAAGCTAGTTGAACGGCGAAAAGACGGACGAGTCCACCGCTGCCGGCTCGCGGCCGAGCCGATGAAAGGCGCGGCGGAATGGATTGAAAAATACCGCCAATTCTGGGAACGGCAATTCGATTCGCTGGCTCAATATCTCGAAGGCTCACAAAAAGAGGAGAACGCAAAATGGCAACCCCAGGCACCTCGTCAGAAACCGGGCTCGAAATCCGGCGCACCTTCAAGGCGCCGCGTGAAAAAGTCTTCACGGCGTGGACCAAGCGCGAAGAATTAGAGAAGTGGATGTGCAAGGACGTTCCCGAGCACAATCCGAAATATACCGAACTCGATGTGCGCCCCGGCGGCCGCTATGTAATCGAAATTCCCGTGCCCAAGGAAGGTTTCACTTACCGCGGATACGGAACGTTTCGCGAAGTGAAGCCGCCCGAAAAGCTGGTATTCACCTGGGCCTGGGAGCAAATTCCTCCACCGCTGAAAAAGCCCGAAGACATGGAAGACACCGAATCGCTGGTAACAGTTCGGCTGATCGACCGCGGCAACTATACGGAAATGATCTTCACGCACGAAAATTTCACCACGGCCAAAGTCCGCGACAGTCACCAAAAGGGTTGGGACGGCTGCTTCGACATTCTGGACAAGGTGTTGGCGGCTTAGCGACAAGCCATCTGCGAGAGGCCGTTTTGAATCTGGCTGAGGGCTGCGACTAACCGCCGCCGACGAGGTGAACGATTTCGAAGCGATCGTCAGGCCGAACCGTCGTCTCCTGCCATTTCGCGCGCGGCAGAATATCGAGATTGCGCTCGATGGCCACCCGCTCAGCAGTCATTTCCAGGTACTGAAGCAGCGCGGCAACGGTAAGGCCGTCAGGAATTTCACGAAGCTCGCCGTTGATCGTAATTTTCATCGCAGCGGAATCCGCAGCCTAATTCGTGGGTTTCTGATCTGTTGGCGGGCCTGAAGAATTCTTCGTCCGCGAGCGCATCGCAAACCGCAACTCGTCGTTTCCGCCGGGCGTCGCCGCGCGAATCACCAGCGTCAGGTCGCCCTTCCCCAACGGCGGCAGCGAAAACCGCAACCGCGCCCGCCCTTGACTATCCGTCGTTTCAGAAAAACGCCGATCCTCGATCGCGCCGTCAATAAACGCTTCCACTTCAACTCCAGCCTGCGGCCCACGATCCGCCCGTCGCACAAGCTCAACATCCAGAAATATGTGTCCCCCGGTAAGCCACGACCCTGGGTTCATCAGTTGCATCTGAATCCCGCTAGGCCGCCCGTCCTGAACCACAGCCGCGGCCACCTGAGGCTCAAGCGCTCCTGAGCGCAGATCTTCAATCACAGACCGGTGCTGCTCTTCCACCCGATCCCGCAGCCCCTCGTGGTTGAATTCGTCGGATTCGACAAAATGCCGATAATTCGAAGAGCGCCGATGCAGTACACGCCCATTTTGGTACACCACAGTATCAATCACTGGGTGCGCTGGGCCGCGATCCTCCGTCTGAACGTGAAACACCTGACTGCCGATTTGTACGTCGGTATTGAATCCAGAGCTCATGCGAAAGTTGGCCCCGGACACACAGCGCGCGCTTGAAAACGCGGTGAATTCAAGAACTGGGAGTTCATTTGACCGTGCGCTCTCGGGTCGTTATTATACCAGTGCAACCAACATGAACAGCAATTACCTCGACAACTATGGTTCGTTGTTACTGATGTTTATACTCGCTGCCGGATTGTCCGGCGCGCTGATAGTGGTGTCCTCAATCATCGGCAAGCACAAGCGTACCAGGGAAAAAGACCAGCCATATGAATGCGGGATTCGTCCAACGGGCGACGCTCGCGAACCAATTTCTGTGCAGTTCTATATGGTTGCGCTGCTTTTTATCCTGTTCGACATCGAGGCTATCTTTCTCTATCCGTGGGCTTTGGTGTACCACGATCTGAAGCTCTTCGGCTTTGTCGAGATGCTTGTCTACATTATAATCCTGCTCGCAGGATACATCTTCCTCTGGAAGAAGGGCGCGCTCGACTGGAATCGCTGACGCCCATCGGGATCCAACCGTGGAATCAAAGGCAGCTGACAAAACGCTCGTAGTCCATCAACTGAAGGCCTGGGACGCGCAAGCCGTCACCGAGGTGATCGAATTTCGGGGCGAAACGACGGTCGTGGTACCCCGCGAACACCTTCTGCGCGTTGCCGGTTATCTGGCATCGGAACCTTCGCTTCATTTTTCCTTTCTCTCGGACATCACCACGGTTGACCGCTTCCCGCTCGAGCCTCGTTTCGAGGTGAATTACCACCTGCTTTCGCTGGATCGCAACGAGCGCCTGCGCCTGAAAGTCCGGCTGGGCGGAAGCGATCCGTCGGTGCAGTCTGTCACCGAAATCTGGCCGACCGCGAACTGGCACGAACGCGAAAATTACGATTTGATGGGCATCCGTTTCGAAGGTCATCCTGAGCTTTCGCGCATTCTGATGCCCGATGATTGGGAAGGCTATCCGCAGCGGAAGGACTACCCCGTCGAGGGATATCGCTAATGCCAACGACGATCGAAACCGTAGCCGGCTCAGCGAACACGATGGTCCTCAATATGGGGCCGCAACACCCGTCTACGCACGGCGTGCTGCGCGTGGTTCTCGAACTCAGCGGCGAAATCGTGCTGAAAGCGCGGCCCGTGATCGGCTATCTCCACACCGGCATCGAGAAAAACATGGAAGCGAAAACCTATTCGCAAGCCATCACGATGACCGACCGCATCGATTACCTCGCGCCGCTCTCCAACAACCTCTGCTATTGCCTGGCGGTAGAAAAGATTCTCGGAATCGAAATCCCTAAGCGCGCGCAATACATTCGCGTCCTGCTCACTGAAATGACGCGCATTGCTTCGCACCTGGTCTGGCTCGGCACTCACGCAATCGATCTCGGCGCCATGTCCGTCTTCCTCTACACCTTCCGTGAACGCGAAGAGATCATGAAGATTTTCGAATACGTTTCGGGCCAGAGGATGATGACCAGCTATTTCCGCATCGGCGGCATCGCCCTTGAGCCGCCGCCCAACTGGCTCGAACATATCCGCCGCGTGATCGATGCCCTTCCCGCGCATATTGATGAATACGAAGGCTTGCTCACGAACAACCGCATCTGGCTCGGCCGCACCAAGGGCGTGGGAATCATCAGCGCGGAAGATGCCATCGCCATGGGCGCTTCGGGCCCCATGCTGCGCGGCAGCGGCGTCCCCTACGACGTGCGCAAGGCTTTCCCGTACTCCAGCTACGAAGAGTTCGACTTCGATATTCAAACCCAAACCGCGGGCGACTGTTTCGCGCGTTATCAGGTCCGCGTCGCCGAAATTCGCGAAAGCATCAAAATCGTCCGCCAGGCGATGGAAAAAGTTCCTGCGGAAGGACCTATCAAGGCCACTGTTCCGGGAATTGTTCCTCCCTCGCGCGAAGAGATGAAGTCTTCGATCGAAGGGCTCATCTATCACTTCAAAATTTACACGGAAGGTTTCGCTCCGCCGCCCGGTGAAGTCTACCAGGCGATTGAATCGCCTCGCGGTGAGCTCGGATTTTTTGTCGCCAGCGACGGTTCTGCTCATCCATACCGCGTGAAAGTTCGCGCACCATCGTTCATTAACTTACAAACACTGCCAAGACTCTGCGAAGGCCGCCTGATTGCCGATGTGGTGGCCTGCATCGGAACCACCGACATCGTCCTGGGGGAAGTCGACCGCTAGGCTTATCCGCCCGGCGCTTAAACGAATCATGCAATTGCCGCCGCCACTCGACGCGAAATTTACAGAACTACTCGGACGCTATCCCATCAAGCGCTCGGCGCTGATTCCTATGATGTTGTACGCCCAGGATCAGTTCGGATTTCTGAGCGACGAATTGCTCGAAGAGATCGCCAAGCGCGTCGGCTTGAATTTGATCGAAGTCACCGAAACGCTCGCGTATTACTCGATGCTCCGCCGTAAACCCGAAGGCCGCTATCACATTCAGGTCTGCACGAATATTTCCTGCATGCTGCGCGGCGGCAACGAACTCTTCCAGCACGTTCAAAAGCGCCTTGGAATTGGCAACAAGGAAGTCTCGCCCAACGGAACCTTTTCTCTCGAAGAAGTCGAATGTATCGGCGCCTGCACCGGCGCTCCAGCGATTCAGATCAATTACGACTACCACGAAAATCTCGACCCGTCGAAAATCGACACGATTTTCGAGCAACTCGAGCAGGGCAAGCGTCCAAAACCGGTATCCGTGATTTCTGGCGCCATTCACGAGCGGCATCCCGCCGAGGTTGTGGTGATTAGCCGCCGTTTCGGAATTCCTAATTCCAATAAAATCGATGTCTACCTTAAGCACGACGGCTATCAAGCGCTTGAAAAAGCACTGAAGCAGATGACACCCGACCAGATCGTCGACGAAGTGAAGAAATCGAATCTGCGCGGGCGCGGTGGCGCAGGCTTCCCTGCCGGCATGAAGTGGAGCTTCGTCCCCAAAGAAACGGGCGGCAAACCGAAATACATCATCGCCAATGGTGACGAAAGCGAGCCCGGCACAAGTAAAGATCGCCCGCTGATGGAAATGGATCCGCATCAGTTGATCGAAGGCATGGTGATCGCCGGACGCGCCGTAGGCGCCGAGCGTGGTTTCATTTACATTCGCGGCGAGTATCGCTACGTGATCGATATCGTCCAAGCAGCGATCGACGAGGCCTACGCGAAGGGTTACCTCGGCAAGAATATTCTTGGCAGTGGATTTAATTTCGACCTCGTCGCGCACACCGGCGCCGGTGCCTACGAATGCGGCGAAGAATCGGCGCTCATGGAGTCTCTTGAAGGCAAACGCGGCTATCCGCGCATCCGCCCCCCGTTTCCCGCCGTCGTCGGTTTGTACGGCTGCCCTACCGTCATCAACAACGTCGAGACGCTCAGCTCCGTTCCCGCCGTAATCTTGCGCGGCGGCGAATGGTATGCCGGCCTCGGCACGCCGAAAAATGGCGGCACGCGCCTCTACGCCGTTTCCGGTCGCGTGAATCGCCCGGGAATTTACGAACTGCCGATGGGCTTCAACATGAAGCGCATGATCGAAGAAGTGGCCGGCGGCGTTCCCAGCGGAAAGAAAATCAAAGCGGTCGTTCCGGGCGGCAGCTCATGTCCGCTTCTCACCGGCGACGAAATAGACATCGCCATGGATTTTGATTCCGTCGCAAAAGCCGGCTCGATGCTCGGCTCGGGCGGCACAGTCGTACTTGACGAAGACACCTGCATGGTGGACTTCGCCCGCCGCATCATGCATTTCTACGCGCACGAATCGTGCGGCTGGTGCATTCCCTGCCGCGAAGGCACCGCATGGCTCCGCCAGTTGCTCGACCGCTTCCACAATGGCGGCGGCCGCGCTTCAGACATTCCGCTGATCGACGAGCTTTCCAAGAACATGCTGGGCCGCACTTTCTGTCCGCTCGGCGACGCTGCTGCCATGCCCACAATCAGCATCGTGAAAAAATGGCGCAATGAATTCGAAGAACATCTGCGCGGCGATTGCCCCTATAAGCCCGCTGACGTGATTGCCGAGGTTCGCTAGCAAGATGCCCGAACAAAAACAGATCACCTTCACCATCAACGATCAAAGGGTGACCACCGCTGCGGGCACGCTCGTAATCGAAGCGGCCAAGCACCAGGGCATTGAAGTTCCTTCTTTCTGCTATTACCCCGGCCTTGCTCTCCAAGCCGCATGTCGTATGTGTCTCGTGGAAGTAGAGAAAGCACCCAAGCTTCAAACCGCTTGTACCCTCATCGCCGTCGAAGGCATGGTGGTGAAGACCGACACCGCGCAAGTCCACAAAGCGCGCAAGGACATGATCGAGTTCCTGCTCTCGAATCATCCACTCGATTGCCCCGTCTGCGACAAGGGCGGCGAGTGCGAACTGCAGGACATGACCTTTCGCTACGGCCTCGATCACAGCCGCTTCACCGAAGAAAAGCTCCACTACCCCGAAGAGCAATGGTCACCGCTAGTTTTCTATGACGCGCCGCGCTGCATTCTTTGTTTCCGCTGCGTCCGCGTCTGCGATGAGGGCATGGACGTGAAAGCCCTCGGCGTCGGCGCCCGCGGTGTGCATTCCGTGATTCTGCCGAATGAAAAAGGCGCGCTCGCCTGCGAAGAATGCGGCATGTGCATCGATATCTGCCCGGTCGGCGCGCTTACTAGCGGAACCTATCGCTACCAGACGCGCCCGTGGGAAATGACCTACGTTCCCGAGCCCTGCACGCATTGCTCGAACGGATGCAAGACCACCCTAAGCATTCGCAACAACGAAATCCTTCGCGCGAACAACCGCGACCATTCCGGCATCAATGGCGAGTTTCTCTGTGGCAAAGGCCGCTTTGGCTTCGATTTCACGCACAATCCAGAACGAATCCGCCAGCCGCTCATTCGCCGCAATGGCAAACTCGAACCCGCCAGCTGGGAAGACGCGCTCGAAGAGGTTTCGCGCCGCTTCAAGCAAGTGCGCGACATGCATGGCCCCGCGGCCCTTGGCGTGATCGGCTCGAATCACACCACCAACGAAGAAAACTACCTCCTGAATCGTTTCGCGCGCGCCACCCTCGGCACCAACAACATCGACCATCACCGTACCGCTGACTACACCGGCCTCGCCGCAGCTCTCGGCCCGCGCGCCAAGGATTCACTCGCCACAATGGCGAACCTTTACGCTTCGAATGCCACGCTGGTGATCGCGAACGACATAACACAGCAAAATCCGCTCGTCGCCTGGCAGATTCGCACCGCAATCCGACACCACCGCGCCCGCCTTTTTGTCATCAATGGTCGCCCAAGCAAAATCCATCGCAAAGCCACTTATCTCGCCGAAGTCGCGCAGGGCACAGAACGCCAGGCCGTCCGCTGGCTCGCCACCGGCCAGGGCGATTTCGACGAGAACACGCGCAATGCGCTCTCCGCATTGAAGGCGGCTCTCGAAAAAGAATCCGATGTGGTAATTATTTTCGGCGCGGACATCAACGGCCCCGCGCTTCGCGATCTCGTCAGTTTCGGCTCAAAACTTCCCGGTCACACGCGCTTCATGGCCTTGGGCGACTACGCGAACTCGCGCGGCGCTGCAGACATGGGCATTCTTCCCGATCGCCTCCCCGGCTACGCGCCCCAGGCCGATTCCGCCGAACGCGCCCGCTTCAGCAAACTCTGGGGCAGCGAAATTCCATCAGCGCCAGGCATCACCGCTCGCGAAATGATCGAAGCCGCCACCGCAGGAAAACTGAAAGCTCTCTACGTCGTCGGCGCAAATCCCCTGAAGACATTCGAAGTGAAACAGCCCGATCGTCTCGCCGGCCTCGAGCTTCTAGTTGTGCAGGATATGTTCCTCACCGAAACCGCGCAACGGGCCGACGTCGTGCTGCCTGCCGCGTCCACATACGAAAAAGACGGCACGCTCACCAATACCGCAGGTGAAGTTCAAATGACGCATCGCTCCATCGACCCGCAAGGACCGCGCAGCGATTTCGATCTGATTCGCATTCTTTCGCATCAACTCAGCATGCTCGGCGTCGGCTCGCCGATTCGTTTGCGCACGCCCGAAGCCGCATTCGATGAAATCCGCCAGAACGTGCACGGCTACGACCTTCCGGTCGCGGGCTTGCTCGCCGGCGGCGCCGAACTTTCCACTGCAACGTGTCAAACCGTCGAGCCGTCTTACGAAACTCCGGCCGGCGTTGTTTTCTCGTCCAACGATTTCCTGTTTTCGAGCGGTACCCTGGGGCGTTACTGTTCCAAACTCAAATCCACCAACGAGGCCAAAGATACTCCGTGGAGTTCGTCGCCCAACATCCAGTCCTGGTGGTATCGCTAGTCAAGATCGTCGTCCTTTTGTTCGTATTGATGACGGCGCTTGCCTACCTCTCGTGGTTTGAGCGCAAGGTCATCGCGCACATCCAATCGCGTTGGGGGCCGTACTACGTCGGCGCGCACGGCTTGCTGCAGCCGCTGGCCGACGGCGTGAAATTTCTATTCAAAGAGGATTTGACGCTGCCGGCGGCCGACCGCGTACTCTACATTCTGTCACCGTTTTTGGCGCTTTCCCTGGCGATGACCACGCTGGCTCTGATTCCCTTTGGCCCTGCGACGGTATACATCTTCGGGCAGCCTACGCAGCTTGTCGTCGCCAATGTCGACGTCGGTTTGCTGTTCCTTTTCGCAATCACTTCGATTGGCGTTTACGGCGTGGCCCTCGCCGGATGGTCGTCGAACAGCAAGTATTCGCTACTGGGCGGCTTGCGCAGCTCCGCCC
This sequence comes from uncultured Acidobacteriota bacterium, assembly GCA_963736465.1. Taxonomy (GTDB): domain Bacteria; phylum Acidobacteriota; class Terriglobia; order Acidiferrales; family UBA7541; genus Palsa-295. The sequence continues at coordinate 68,568 of CAVTOS010000008.1, forward strand.
AGATGATCAGTTATGAAGTTTCGCTCACGCTTTCCGTCGTCGGCGTTCTTCTCCTGGCGGGTTCATTCAATTTCAACGAAATCATCGAGCATCAGCAAGGCTACTTCCGGTATCTTCCATTTATTCCCCGGTGGAACGTTTTCCCGCAGATCGTCGGCTTCGTGTGTTACTTCATATCGGCAATTGCAGAGACGAACCGCGCGCCGTTTGATCTCCCGGAAGGAGAAACGGAACTTGTCGGCGGATTTCACACCGAGTATTCGAGCTTCAAGTTCGCCATGTTCTTCATGGCCGAATACGGGAACATGATCACCGTTTCCTGCCTCGCCACGATTCTATTCTTCGGCGGATGGCTCTCTCCCCTTCCCGACAGTTGGACCTGGCAGCAATATATTCCCGGCGTGGGCCTGCTGCTCGCCGCCCTCTACCTCGCCTACGATACGGTGCGCAACATGCGTGGCATCGGCCGCATCCAGCTTGCCGTCGTCACGCTGCTGGCTGGCGGCATCGGTTTGCTCTGCCTGCTGCCCGGTGTGGCGCCGGTGATTCTAGGACCGTTCTGGTTTCTCGCCAAGGTGTTCTTCGTTATTTTCTTCTACGTCTGGACCCGCTCGACGCTGCCTCGCATGCGCTATGACCAGCTGATGTCTTTCGGCTGGAAGCTGCTGCTGCCGGTGTCGCTGCTGAACCTGGTGGTGACGGCGCTGTGGATTGTGGTGAAGAATCCATGAGCATCCCGTTCATCATGTTTTTCGTTTTCGCGTTCGTGGCCGTCGGTGGCGCTATCATGCTGATTCTTGCGCGCGAGCCGATCCACAGCGCGCTGTCGCTGGTTCTGGTGATGGTGGCGCTTGCGGCGCTCTATCTGATGCTCGGCGCGGAATTTATTTCCGCTGTGCAAGTGATTGTGTATGCGGGTGCGGTCATGGTGCTTTTCGTCTTTGTCATCATGCTGCTGAACGCCGGTGTCGAAGAACGCACCAATTTCAGCCACATGGCGAAATATGCCGGGCTGCCGCTGGCGATTTTGCTTCTCTTTGGGCTGGCGCACTGGATGGCGCATTCGGCCATCGGCGCGACGGTGGCGAATGGCGCAGGAGCGCCAAGTCAGGCTGCTGTTTCCACACGTGCGCTCTCCACGATGCTGTTTCAAAGATATCTCTTCCCATTTGAGGCCACTTCGATCCTGATTCTGATCGCGATTCTCGGCGCGCTCGTGCTTGCGAAGAAGGGGACCGAATGAACGTCGTCCCCATTTCCTACTACCTCGTGTTGAGCGCCATTCTGTTTGGGCTGGGCGTGGTGGCATTTGTTTTCAAGCGCAATATCATCACGATTTTTATGTCGATTGAACTGATGCTCAACGCTGTGAATCTCGCTTTTGTGGCGTTCGCGCGCGCACACAACCAGCTCGACGGGTTGATATTCGTGTTTTTTGTGATTGTCATAGCCGCGGCGGAAGCGGCGGTGGGCCTCGCGATCGTCATTACCATCGCGCACAATCGCCGGTCGTTGAACGTGGAAAACGTGGATCTGCTCAAATTCTGATGCCCATGCTCGACCATCTCTGGATCATTCTCGCGCTGCCGCTCGCCGGCGCCGCCATCAACGGCCTGCTCGGAAAAAACTGGCCTAAGTCGGCGGTGAATTCCGTAGCGATCGGTTCCGTCTCGCTCGCCTTTCTTGCCGTCGTGGAGACGGTTCGCGAGTTCCTCCAGCTTCGCCCCGATCATCCTGTGCTGAACAGCTACTACGCGTGGATGACCGCCGGACCATTCAAAGTTAATTTCGCGCTGCAGGTGGATCAACTTACTATCGTGATGCTGCTCACCGTCACCTTTGTCGGCACGCTGATTCACATCTACTCCACCGGCTATATGGCGCACGAGGGCGGCTACTACCGTTTCTTCAGCTACCTCAATCTCTTCATGTTTTTTATGCTCACGCTTGTGCTCGCCGCGAATATCGTGGTGATGTTTGTCGGATGGGAAGGCGTGGGCTTGTGCAGCTATTTGCTGATTGGCTTCTGGTTTCTGAAGCAGTCTGCGATAAGCGCGGGCAAGAAAGCGTTCATTACCACGCGGATCGGCGATTTTGGGTTCACCATCGGTATTTTGCTGCTTTTCTGGACATTCCACTCCGTCGATTTCGGCACGATTTTCTCGCAGGCCGCCAGCATGCCGTCCGATACGATGACGCAAGCCGGCGTCTTGACCACGATTTGCATTCTGCTCTTTACCGGAGCAGTCGGAAAATCGGCGCAGCTCCCTCTTTATGTCTGGCTGCCCGATGCGATGGAGGGTCCCACTCCAGTCAGCGCTCTGATTCACGCGGCAACGATGGTCACCGCAGGCGTTTACATGGTTGCTCGGATGCACCCACTTTTCTCGCGCGCGCCGATCGCGATGCTGATCGTCGCGATTGTTGGCGCCGCAACAGCGTTCTACTCTGCGACCATCGGCCTCGTGCAGACCGACATAAAGAAGGTTCTCGCATACTCCACCGTCTCGCAGCTCGGCTACATGTTCCTCGCGTGCGGAGTGGGCGCGTACACGGCGGGTATTTTTCATCTGATGACCCACGCTTTCTTCAAAGGCCTCCTCTTCCTTTGCGCGGGGAGCGTGATTCACGCCATGGGCGGCGAGCAAGATATGCGCAAGATGGGCGGCCTGCGCAAAGCCATCCCGGTGACGTTCTGGACGATGTTCATCGCGACTTTTGCGATTTCCGGCGTTCCGGGATTCGCGGGATTTTTCAGCAAGGACGAAATCCTCGAGGCGGCACAGTCGGGCCCTCATGCAAATTTGCCCTTGTGGCTGCTCGGCCTTGTCGCGGCCGGGCTCACGTCGTTCTATATGTTCCGCCTCATTTTCCTCACGTTTTTCGGCAAACAGCAATTTGACGAGCACAAGGTCCACGTCCACGAATCGCCGCGCAACATGACGATTCCGCTCATCATTCTCGCCTTCCTCTCGATTTTCGGCGGCTGGTTCGCTGCTCCCAAGCTCGTCGGCGGCACGAATTACTTCGATGCATTCCTCCACCCTGTCTTTGCTGATGTGCGCTCGACTGAACCTGCGGCACCAATAGTTAGACTCATAAATCCCGAAGAGGCACCTCTGCGTACCGAAAACGCTGCTGTGAAATTGGTGGAAGCCGTCACTGGACCGCCGGTGATCGTCGGCTTGATCGGCATTCTGATCGCGTGGTGGTTCTACATCCGCCGGCCCGATCTGCCGAAGAAACTCGCGCAGAGCATGTACGGGCTCTACACGCTCGTGCTCCACAAATACTACGTGGATGAAATTTATGCTGCTGTAATTATTCGGCCGCTGCTGTGGGTCTCGACGAACGTGCTGTGGCACACCGTGGACGAAGGCCTGATCGACGGAACCGTGAACGGTTCGGCGCGGCTCGCACGCGAGACCGGCGGAAAATTGCGCGAGCTGCAATCGGGAAATGCGCGCAGCTATGCATCGTGGGTTGTGGTGGGCGCTGTGGGCGTCACGGCGTTGCTGCTTGGAATCTGGATGAAGGTGCACTAAGTGGACATGCAGCCACATCTTTTGACGGTGATCACGTTCCTGCCGCTGCTGGGCGTACCGGCGCTGCTGTTCCTGCGCTCGGAAGACCACACCTGGATTAAGCGTATTGCGCTGGCAGTGTCGCTGGCCGAATTCGTGATTTCGCTGTTTCTGATTCGCGGATTTGTCACCGCGAATCCGGGCTACCAGTTCGAAGAGATGCACAACTGGATCGGCTCGGCGATTCGTTACCACATGGGAGTGGATGGAATCAGCCTTTTCCTCGTGATTCTCACGACGTTCCTCGTGCCCATCTCGATTTTGGCGTCGTGGCAAGACATTCACGAGAAGGTGAAAGGCTTCTTCATCGCGCTGCTGGTGATCGAAACTGCGATGATCGGCGTGTTCGTCTCGCTCGACCTTTTCCTGTTTTTCACCTTCTGGGAATTGACGCTGATTCCGATGTACTTCCTGATCGGAATCTGGGGCCACGACCGGCGCATTTATGCGGCCGTGAAATTTATTTTGTACACGATGTTCGGCTCGATCCTGATGCTGGTCGCCATCCTGTGGCTCTACAACGTGGCGGGCTCGTTCGACTTCGTGGAGATTCAGGCGAAGCTGCATGCAGGACTCGTGTCGCTGCCGCCCAACACCGAGCTGCTGCTTTTCTGCGCCTTCTTCCTGGCGTTCGCGATCAAAGTGCCGCTGTTCCCGCTGCATACCTGGCTGCCCGACGCGCATACGGAAGCGCCCACGGCCGGCTCCGTGATTCTTGCGGGAGTGATGCTCAAACTCGGAACGTATGGAATTTTGCGTTTCTGCTTGCCGCTCTTCCCTGATGCGGCGCATCGCGCGGCGCCGGTAATCGCGGTGCTCGCGATTATCGGGATCGTCTACGGCGCGCTGGTCGCAACGGTGCAAACAGACTTGAAACGGCTCGTTGCCTACACATCGGTGAGCCACTTGGGATTCGTGGTGCTGGGAATCTTCGCGTTCAGCACGATTTCGATTCAGGGCGCGATTTATCAGATGTTGAATCATGGCGTGTCCACCGGCGCGCTGTTTTTGGGCGTGGGCATGTTGTACGACCGGCGGCACACTTTCGAAATCAAGCAGTTCGGCGGGCTGGCCACGCCAATGCCTGTGCTGATGGCGTTCTTCCTGTTTGCGTGCCTCTCGTCGCTCGCGCTGCCGCTGCTCAATGGATTCGTTGGCGAATTTTTGATTCTCATTGGCGTGTTCGAGCACCACCACGCGTGGGCGTCATGGGCTGCGTCGGGCGCCGTGCTTTCGGCGATATATCTTCTCTGGGCGTACCAACGCGTGGCGTTGGGCGAAGTGACGGTTGAGACGAACAAGACGCTGCCGGATGCGTCGACACGCGAGCGCGTGATTCTTGTGACGATGGCGCTCGTGATTTTGTTCATGGGCGTCGCTTCCCCGCTGTTCACGCGGCGCATGGAGCCAGCGACAAATGTGCTGCTGGAGCAGATGAGCGGTCGCGCGCAAAACGCGATCCGGCCGACGACGCCGCCGACAATTCCTGCGGAAAGAGCTCCTGTACCTGCCGCCGCGGCGATATTCAAAACTGAAGCAGAAGTATCTCGAGCGCGTCCCTGATGCAGATTTCCGCTGAACAGCTCGCCAATCTCAACAGGCTTGCGCCCGAGATTATTTTGTGCGCGGCCGGAATTTTGATCATGGTGCTCGATCCTTTCCTCGGGCCAGCGCGACAGCGGACCCTTGGCTATTTCGCACTGGCAGGAACGATTGCTGCGCTTTTCACCATCCGCTTGGCCGCGATCGATCCGGGCCTGGCTTACAGCGGGCTGATTCGCGCTGACGCGTTCAGCGTTTTCGTTCACGTGGTGGTGATCGGAGCGGCAGCAATCGCTATTCTCGGCTCTTACAGCTATCTCGATCAGGAAGGCTTGCAGCGCGGCGAATATTACGCGCTGGTGCTCTTCGCGACGGCCGGAATGGGTATTCTTGCGGGCGCGAACGAGATGGTGACGGCTTTTATCGGCCTGGAGATGAGCTCGATCTCGACCTATATTCTTGCGGGATTCCGGCGACGAGCTCTCGAATCGAACGAAGCTTCGCTGAAATATTTCATTCTGGGATCGTTTGCGACGGCATTTTTTCTCTACGGAATCGCGATGACATACGGCGCGACGGGCACCACGCGGATCGATGGAATTCAGGCAGCATTTCAAATCACGCCTCCGGCCGGACTCGCGATTCTGGGACTCGGGCTGATGTTCGTTGGCCTCGGATTCAAGGTGGTGGCTGCGCCATTTCAAATTTATGCGCCGGACGTGTATCAAGGCTCGCCTACACCTGTGACGGCGCTGCTTGCGTCGGCTCCGAAGGTGGCGACGTTTGCGGTGATGGTACGGATCTTTTACGTGGCGTTCGGCACGTCGAGCGATTTGTGGTTCTGGGCGATTTGGGTCTCGGCCGTGCTGACGATGTGCATCGGGAATTTCGCGGCGCTGGTGCAGACGAACGTAAAACGGATGCTGGCGTATTCGTCGATCGCGCATGCGGGATACATTCTGGTGGCGTTCGCGGCGGCGACGGACTTGGGCGTGGCGGCGATTTTGTTTTATCTCGCTTCGTACGCGCTGATGAAGATTGGCGCGTTTCTCGTGCTGTCGCATCTCGGCCAGCAGGGCGAGAAGCGGCTTGAGATTCAGGATTACGCCGGGCTCGGTTCGAAGCAGCCTGTGCTCGCGGCGTGTTTTTCGCTTTTCCTGCTGTCGCTTCTGGGCCTTCCGGCGACGGGCGGTTTCCTTGGAAAATTCTTCGCGTTTCAGGCCGCGCTGGATTCGCGCGTCGTGTGGCTGGTGGTGATTGCGGCGATCAACAGCGTGATTGGCGCCTACTATTACTTGCGCGTGATTGTGGCGATGTACTTCTGGGAGCCGTCGAAGGACTACGTGCCTACGCCTGTGGCGGCTTCGTTGGCTACCGCGCTGACGGTTTGCGCGATTGGAACGCTCTACCTCGGGATTTTGCCGGGACGCGTGCTGAGCCTGGCGAGGGCGGCGGCAGATTCGCTGACGGTGCGATAGACTACGCTTCTTCTTTCCCCCCGCAAATCCTTCCCCGAAACTGACCTGCAAAAGTGCGAAATATTTGCGATTAGAAAAAGTTAGTAGGCTTATTTTTCTATGGTTTACATGAAATTCTAATTCCAGATTTGCGATTAGAATTTTGGGCGGGTGTGTTGCGGACCGGGCGCCTTTCGCGGCTACCGGACCTCCTTGGAACTGGCCTTACCTTCTTTGTCCATTACTTCCAACCTTTAATGGCCGCACTACTTAGACGCTCTGGAGCGACCACCGGTTGGATGGAACGCGCCAATCACGAGGCGCGGAAAAGAAAAGGCCCGGAGGCTCTTGCGAGCGTCCGGGCCTTGCAATGCGTCTGGGTGGTGGATCGAGGCTAGACGACCTTCAGGAAGACGATGGCGAAGGTATAAAGGGCCATCGACTCGATCAGCACGAGCGCCAAAATCAGAGCGAAACGGATTGCGGCGGCTGCGCCGGGGTTGCGAGCGAGTCCTTCGCAGGCTGCGGCGGTGGCTTTGGCCTGGGCGTAACCGCCAGCAGCCGAGGCGATGGCCATGGCGAAGCCGGACGTGATGGCGACCCAGTTTACAGCGGAGGCCCCCGCACGTCCCGTCTCCTGCGCGAATGCGGCAGGGGCGAGCAGGCTGATGGCGACGACTGACAGCAGAAACAGCGCGTACCTTTTCATTGTGAAGCTCCTTGTATGAAGTTGCCGCCAGGAGGTGGCTCCCGTCATCCTCAAGCAGCCGGGATCACACTGGTGGCGATGATGCCGAGCGTTTTATGAATGCGCTTCAGGGGCTAAAGCCCCTTCTTGCTTAAGTGTTTCTTTTCCCGCGGTTGAAACCGCGTGCTACAACGACGGCGTTGATTAAACGTGTTGCTGATGAGAAAAACAAAATCTGCCTCAGCGGCTGAAGCCGCTTTGCTTTAGCTTCCGGTGCGGCACGGCTGAAGCTGTGCCCTGACGAAACCCGAAATAGATGGGCTGCGGCGAGCCGTGCGTTACGCGGGCACGGCATGCCGTGCCCCTACTGATAAAGGCGAATCTAGTGCTCTTCGGCTACTGCGCCGGCTACGTAAATTACGGGCAAAATTGTGAAGACGAAGGCTTGCAGTACTGCTACGAAAATATGAAGCAGGATGAATGGGATCGGGCCAATTAACGGAACGATGAGGCCGACGTAGCCGGCTTTGTTCAGGTGCTCGAGGAAAACGGAAAGCTCGAGCATTAGGCCGAGAAACAAAATGTAGAGTGTTTCGCTCACGAGCATGTTGACCCAGAGACGGACGGTGAGCGAGAGCAAGCGCGCCAGATTGCTGACGATTTCGATGGGCAGCATGATGGGCGACATGGCGAGAACCGGGCCGAGGAAATGTTTGCTGTGGCCGAGGGGGCCGTGTTTTACGATGCCGGTCCAGTTGTAATAGAGGAACACGACGATCGCGCAGCCGAGAGGGACTGAAACTTGCGCTGTGGGCGATTCGAGTGTGGGGACGAGGCTGATTAGATTATTGAGAAGGACGAAAATGCCGATGCTGCCGAGCATGGCGATGTATTTATTGGCGTCGTGGCCGACGTTGTCTTCCAGGAGATCGCGGACGCCGACGCCCATGGAGTTCGTCAGGAGGGCTTCCATACACTGCTGGGTGCCGCCGGGACGATCCACCGAGATGCGGGCTCTCAACCAGAGGAAAAAGATGGCTGCGATGAGAAAGGCGAGCACTTCCATCGCGACGTGGGTGGGAATCGGGTAGGCGGGATTCTCAGGCTTGATGTGAAGAAATGCGAGCAACGCCAGGACGGGCTTGGCGAACAAGCGATTCAAGAATATCGAGAACCAGACTGGATGTTCCAAGACCACCTCGTGGAGCGTTCTTCTTTTAAGCTAAGCGTCCTCGCGCGGTTCGGGCCCTGACCGGAAAAGCTGCCCGATCAATTCCACGATTACCGCTGCGATGACGGCAAAGAATCCAGCCAGCAGACTTGCGGCCGGCAATCTAAAGCCTCGCAGAATAGCATAGGCGGCAACGATGAGCAAAGCGTAGCGGCCCAGGAACTTCAGGTAAACGCTGGGCGGGACGCGCGCTTTTTCGATTCCGGCTTGGGCGGCGGAGAGACGCGCGAGGGTGGAGATGCCTTGTTTCAGCCAGCGGTAGTTGATCCAGGAGAGAACGGCGCCCGAGGCTACGGCTGCTCCGGCTCGCCAGTTCCACATCGCGGTGGCCGCGATTGTGGCGAGGGAACCGATGGCGATGGTGAGGTACTCGATGCGGCGCTCGGAGGCGGCGTAGAATGCGTCGTCTTGTTGCATTAGTTTGCGAGGCTTTCGAAAGCCCAGCGCTAAAGCGCGTATCAGGAACGGAGCATGTATCGGAGCGCTGAAGCGCTCCTCCCCCGCATAAATGGGGGGCTCCCACCTGAGACCCTCACATCCATCGCATGAATGCCCGTCTAAAGGCTCACATGCCCGCGAATTCTTAAGCAGACACTCAGTGTCGGAGCCGGGCTACGGCTGCGGCTCAGGCGCTGCCGCTGTCACTCTTCTCTGAGCGGGAGAGGCGGCGGATGATTTCCCAGACGCCTGCGCCGAAGCCGAGCATGCCTAGTATCAGCGCGAAGGTGGGGCTTGTGTGCAGACGCTGATCGAGCAAATAGCCGAGACCACCTCCGATCACCACCGCGCCAATCATGATCATCGGAAGCTCCATCACCATAGCGAGCTGTGTGACGTCTTGCTTCGATCGCTTTGGAGGAATGGGAGGTTGAGAGGTCATGACCGACCTCCGATTCTAGTGGAAGAACGGAGTGATGATGGAATATTTCGCGAGGAGGAGGAACTGCTCGGGGAAGATTCCGGCGGCGAGGGTGACGATGACCATCGCGGCGAGCGCGAATTTTTGGGCCCAGGAGATGATGGGCTTCACCGGGTCGGTGGATGTGCGCACCCACATGGCGGCGACCATGCGGAAGTAGTAGTAGACGGCCGGGAGAATGTAGGCGACGGAGACGATGGCCAGTAGCCAATGGCCCGTTTCGATCAGGGACCAAAAGACCAGGAGCTTGGCTACGAAACCGGCTGTGGGTGGAATTCCGGCGAGCGACAGAAGAAAAATCAGCATCAGGATGGCGGCGCCGGGATTGCGCTCGATGAGGCCGTTGAGGTCGTCGATATCGTCGCCGATTACGCCTTTGTGGCGGAGGACCATCACGACGGCGAACGCGCCGGTGTTGAAGAAGGCGTAGACGAAGAGGTAGAAGGCCATGGCTTGGAGCCCGCGCGGATTGAGCGAGCCGTCGGGATTCACGGAGGCGACGAAGCCGAGGAGGATATAGCCGACCTGAGTGATCGAGGAGTAAGCGAGAAGGCGCTTGACGTTATTTTGCGTGATGGCGGCGAGGGTGCCGATGGTCATCGAGAGGACTGCGACGGTGGCCATGAGCATCACCCAGTCGACGCGGACCGGCCAGAAGACGGTGAGGAACAGGCGCAGCAGCAGCGCAAAGCTGGCGGCTTTTGACGCGACGCTGACGTAGGCAGTAATCGAAGTGGGCGCGCCTTCGTAAACGTCGGGCGCCCATTGATGGAATGGGACGGCGGCGATTTTGAAAAACACGCCGGCCGCGACGGTGGCGATGGCGAGGAAGATTAGGATATCGCCGCCGGGGAGCATCTGGTGGCGCTCGGCGAGGCGGATGGAGATTACGTCAAGGTGCGTAGAACCGGCGATGCCATAGAGAATCGAGAAACCGTAAGCGAGGATGCCGGAGCTGAACGCGCCCATTAGCAGATATTTCATGGCGGCTTCGTTGGAGCGGCGTTCGCGGCGGAGGAAGCCGGTGAGAACGTAGAAGCTGAGCGCCATCGTTTCGAGCGCTAGAAAGAGGACGACGAGATCATTGCCGCAGGCGAGAAACATCATGCCCGCAGTGGCGAGAAGCATCAGCGCGTAGTATTCGCCGTGCTGTTCGCGCTCGAGCTCCATGTAACGGACGGAGAGGAGGATGACGAGCGCGGTGGAGGCTAGAAACAGGAAGCCGAAGAAAATGAAGAAGGGATCGATGACGATGGAGTTGTCGAACGCCGAATAGCGTTGTGATGCGGCCCCTACCATGAGCCATAGCGAAATGCCGCTGAAGACGACGCCGAGCATGGCGGTGATGGCGTTCCAGCCTTTTTGCGCGGGGGTGAGGAAAAAATCCGTGAGCAGAATCGCCAGCGCGAAGAAGACAAGCATCGCCTCCGGGAGAATGAAGGAGAAGTCGACGCGCGATTGCTGAAGGATGGCGTGCCAGTCCATCTACTTAACCTCGGGCTTGCTTTGCTCCGCGGGCGGTTTGGGCGCCGGCGCAGGTAGAACCGGAACTGCTTCGGCCATGGGCGGCGGCAACGGCGAGTCCATCAACGCGGCTGGAACAGCCGGCGGGAGATAACCGGGATTCACGGTACGCATGAGACGGTCTACCGGCGCTTTCAACACGTGAAACAGCGGCGCTGGGTAGATGCCGATCCAGAATGCCAGGAACACGAGCGGAAGCAGCGTGGCCCACTCGCGACCGGTGAGATCAGGCAGATGCTCGTTGAGCGGATTCGTGATGTTGCCAAACATCACGCGCTGGTAGAGCCAGAGCAGATATGCCGCACCGAGTACGACTCCGATCACGCCCCATGCGGCGTATTGCAACTTCACTTCGAAGATGCCGCGCAGGATCGTGAACTCACCGATGAAGCCATTGAGCAGGGGCATGCCGAGAGAGCTGAGCGTGACAATCAGATAGACCGCTGCGAAATTGGGCATGGGCGTCGCCAGGCCGCCAAATTCGGAAATCAAGCGCGTATGGCGGCGCTCGTAGAGGACGCCGACGATCAGGAACAGCGCGCCGGTGGAAATGCCATGGTTGATTTGCTGGATGATGCTGCCGGTGAGGCCGAGCGGGGTGAGCGCGAAAATGCCGAGCGTGCAGAAGCCCATGTGGCTCACCGAAGAGTAGGCGATGAGCTTTTTCATGTCCTTCTGCATCATGCAGACGAGCGCTCCGTAGATGATGCCGATCAGCGAGAGGACGATCATGAAGTTGCGATACTGGTTCGTGGCGTCGGGAAACATCGGGACTGAGAAGCGCAGGAAACCGTAGGTGCCCATCTTCAGCAGAACGCCGGCGAGGATGACGCTGCCGGCGGTAGGCGCTTCGGTGTGCGCGTCGGGTAACCAGGTGTGAAACGGGAACATGGGAACTTTGATTGCGAAGGCGAAGAAGAAGCCCCAGAAGAGCCATTTCTGGAGTTGGAACGAGAAAAGCGGGTGCGGCGCTTCCAGTACGTCCTTGATGCTGAAAGTGTGCGCGGTGAAATAGATTGCCAGGACTGCGAGCAGCATCAGCACCGAGCCAGCCAGCGTGTAAAGGAAAAATTTTATTGCGGCGTAGAGACGGCGCTCGCTGCCCCAGACTCCGATGAGGAAGTACATCGGGACGAGCATCACTTCCCAGAAAACATAAAAGAGAACGAAATCGAGCGACATGAAAACACCGAGCATGCCTGTCTGGAGGAGCAGCAGCAGGATGTAGTATTCCTTTTCGCGCTTTTGAATTGCGGACCAGGACGAGAGGACGGCGATCGCGCCAAGGATTGTTGTGAGCATGACCAGCAGGAAGCTGAGGCCGTCGATGCCGAGCGTGTAGCGGGCGCCGATCGACGGAATCCATTCGTGGTCGGTGAGGAATTGGAAACGCGGCGCGTCGATGGAAGTGTTGAAGCGCCAGATGAGCGGCAGCGAGACGAGGAGCCCGAGACACGCGAAGATGTTGCCCATCCAGCGGTGAAGGTCGGGGCGCTCGCGGGGGATAAAGAGCATCAGGATCGCGCCGACGAGCGGCGTGAAGAGGATCGTGTTCAAGATGTGGCTATCAGAAAGCATCCAGTGCCCTCGCGTTCTTGCTTTTGGCTCGCAGGTTCGCGAGCGTTACGTTGAGATCCTTCGCTTCGCTCAGGATGACAAGCGTTTTTTCTTTGTTGCCCGTACTGACAATTTGTCCGCCTGAAGGCGGCCGCTACAACTTCAGCGCGTTTTGTTAACGCATCGCTTGATGGGCGATGTGAAAGTAATATGCAAGAAAACCGATCAGGCCGATTACGATCAGCAACATGTAACTCTGCACCAGGCCGTCCTGGACCATTCGCACCGGGTAGCTCAGAAGCCAGACGAGGCGCGCGCCAAAGCGCACTGAGCCATCGACGATCCAGGTGTCCCACCACATGGAAACTTTTGAGATGAAACGCGTGAGCCAGCCGGCACCGTTGACGCCCGCGCCGTCAATCACAGTGCGATCGAAGGCGCCCAGCGCGAGGCCGAGATCTTTCGCGCGATTGACGAAAAGCGAATCATAAATCTGGTCCACGTAGTATTTGTTGTAAACGAGGCGATAGAACCAGCCGAGGCGATTCGCGATCTGCTGCGGCAGCTCCGTGCGCTTGATGTAGAGATACCACGCGGCGAGGATGCCGCAGACTACCAGACCTTCGGAAAGCAGCATCAATGCGATTTCTCCGCCTCGCGAGCTGACTCCCTTCACGGCCTCGGCGCGCAATTCATGCGGCACCTGGACCACCGGTTCGAGGAACCGGATAAAGGCGCTAGTGCCACCGAGGATTTCCGGCCATGCGACCCAGCCACCTGCGATCGAGAGTCCGGCGAGAACTACGAGCGGGACGAGCATCGAGCGCGGAGATTCGTGGATGTGATGTTCCACTTCGTGGTCAACGCGCGACTGGCCATGGAACGTCATGAAGAGCAGGCGGAACATGTAGAAGGCCGTCATGCCGGCGGTGAAGTAGCCGATGGCCCAGAGGAGCACGTCTTTTTCGTAAGCTTTGCCGAGGATGAGATCTTTGCTCAGGAAACCGGCGAACGGGAAAATTCCGGCGATAGCGAGGGTGGCGATGAGCATCGTCCAATAGGTGATGGGGATTTTTTTGGAGAGCGCGCCCATTTTGCGCATGTCCTGCTCGCCGGAAAGCGCATGGATCACGCTGCCGGCAGCAAGGAAGAGCAGGCCTTTGAAAAAGGCGTGGGTCATCAAGTGAAAAATTCCGGCGGTGAAGGCGCCCACTCCACAAGCGAGAAACATGTAGCCAAGCTGCGAGACCGTGGAATAGGCGAGAACTTTTTTGATGTCGGTTTGCACGACGCCCATCGAGGCGGCGAAAAGCGCCGTGATGGCTCCGACCATAGCGACAACGGCCATTGCGGCGGGCGCGAGTTGGTAGATGGCGCTGGTGCGCGTGACCATGTAAACGCCGGCGGTGACCATTGTGGCGGCGTGGATGAGGGCGCTGACGGGAGTGGGGCCTTCCATCGCGTCGGGAAGCCAGACGTACAGCGGGATTTGCGCGGATTTTCCGGTGGCGCCGACGAAGAACAAAAGCGCGATGGCTACGATGCGGGGGTCGCCGACGCTGAAGTTTCCTTTCTCGAGCGCGGAGCCGATATCCGCGAAGCGAATTGTTCCTAGGAGCGCGGAGGTCATGAAAATGCCGAGGAGAAAAGCTGCGTCACCGATGCGGTTGACGATGAATGCTTTCTTGCCCGCGTCGGACGCGGATTTTTTGTGGAAGTAAAATCCGATGAGCAAGTAGCTGCACGTGCCCACGCCTTCCCAGCCGACGAAGAGCAGCAGGAAATTATTGGCGAGCACCAGCATCAGCATGGCGAACATGAAAAGATTCAAGTAGCCGAAGAAGCGGTAGTAGCCGCCTTCGTGCGCCATGTAGCCGGTGGCATAGACGTGAATCAGGAAGCCGACGCCGGTGACGACGAGAATCATCACAGCGGAGAGCGGGTCGAGCTGGAAGCCCCAGTCGGCTACAAAATTCGCGAGGCGACCGTCGAGCATGTGGAACGGGACGGCCGGGAGCCATTCGAAGAGAACGTTGATGGCGATGCGATTGTCCTGCGGGAGCGAGAGGAGCTGCAGAAAACTTCCAGCCGAAAAAATAAACGAGACGAAAACGCTTCCGACGCAGAGGGCGTTGATGACTGTTTGCGCCAGCTTGCGCCCGAAGAACAGCATGGCCGCCGCCGTGATGAGCGGAAACATCGGAATTAGCCAGATGTGCGCTAGAAAGAATGGCAGCTGTGACGTCATCTGGCGATTTTCACCATTTCAGCATGTCCATTTCGTCCGCGAGGACCGTTTCGCGATTGCGGAAAAACGCCAGGATGATGCCGAGGCCGACGGCGGCTTCGGCGGCTGCGTCCGTAATGATGAAGATGGCGAAGACCTGGCCATCGACGGAGCCGAAGTGGCGCGAGAACGCGACTAGATTGATATTCACGGCGTTGAGGATCAGCTCGATGGACATGAGGACGATAATCACGTTGCGGCGCGTTAGCACGCCGACAACGCCGATGGTGAAGAGCGCAAGGCTGAGGAGGAGATACGCTTCTGTAGGGATCATCAGACCCTCCTCTTGGCCATCACTACGGCGCCAATCATTGCAACGAGCAGCAGGACCGAAGCGATTTCAAACGGCAGCATGTAGCGCTGGAAAATCGCGTCGCCGATGGCTTCCGTGTTGCGCGCGGGCATTTTGTCGGCGGGATTGGTCAGATTCAGGCCTGCGCGCGCTACCCATAAGGCGAAAAACACTTGCGCTGCGAGCACGAATGCCAGTACGGCGGCGACGTATTTTTGGCGGTTGAATTGGATTTGGCGTAGCGCGACATCGAGATTGACCAACATGATGACGAAGATGAAGAGGACCATGATGCCGCCGACGTAGAGAATAATTTGCACTACGAAGAGAAATTCTGCTTGGAGCTGGAGGAAAATGCCGGCCGTAGCGAGAAGAGTGGAAATCAGGAAAACGGCGCTGTGGACAATGTTGCGTCGCGTGACCATGAGGATCGCGGAGCCAATCGCGAGCGCTGCGAAAAAACCAAATAGGATTTGATTCAGGGTCATATTTCAGTATCCGCCGGCTGCAATGTCGTCGCGGGCTTTGCGCCTTCGCTGGCGAGCCACATCGCGATGGCGAGAGTGACGATGTTCATCAGAAGCATTGCCCAGAACGGGCTCCAACCCAATTCCTGCTTAAGGATGATGGCAACGCCAACGGCAATCACGTTGACGAGCGCGAGTGGGATCAAAAAGCGCCAGCCGAGGCGCATCAGCTGATCGAAGCGGTAGCGCGGAAATGTAAATCGGAACCAAAGGAATCCGTAGAGGTAGGCCACCACCTTAACCATGAACCAGAACGCACCGTGAATGCCGGCCATCACCGCGGGAGATGCAAAAAGCGCCGCGGCCATGGCTCCCGCAAGCAACAAGCATGCTGCGCCGAAAGCCGCCATGACGATTTTCTGAATTTGCACTGGCTGTTTGGGAGCCAGATACAAGCAATAAGCAGCTGCGGCTAAAAACACGAGCGACGGGATCACGTCGAAAAATTCGAGCGAAGTTCCCGGGAAATGGTCGTGCCAGCGCGCGAAGGGACGCAGCCAGCCGCCCAGAAACAGCGTGGTGGCGATCCCGGCGACGATGATCATGTTCGCGTATTCAGCGAGGAAATATAACGACCAGCGGAAGCCGCTGTATTCGGTCATGTAGCCGGCGACGAGCTCGGATTCCGCTTCGGGCAGATCGAATGGCGCGCGGTTTGTTTCCGCGATCGAACCAACCATATAAATGAAGAATCCGACCGGCACCGAGAAAATGAACCATGTTCCCTGGTCGTATTGTGCCTGAACGATTTCTTTCATCGAGAGCGAGCCGGCGAGAAGCAGGGCGGAAACGAGTCCAAGTCCTGCGGCCGTTTCGTAGCTGACGAGTTGCGCGGCGCTGCGCAGCGCGCCGAGCAAAGAGTAGTGGCTGTTGGACGCCCAACCGCCAAGCACGATCCCGTAAATTCCAAGCGAGCTTATGCCCAGGATAAAGAGGAGTCCCACGTTGAGATCCGCAATTTGAAATGCGGGGCCAATCGGGAGCGCCGCGTAGGCTAGCAGCGCCATCGTGACGCTGACGAGCGGCGCCATCCAGAACATCAGCTTGTCGGCGTTCGCGGGAATGATGTCTTCTTTGAGGAGAAGCTTCACGGCATCGGCAATCGGCTGAAGCAATCCGTGGGGACCGACGCGCATTGGCCCGAGGCGCGCCTGCATATCCGCCATCACTTTGCGTTCGAGCAAGACGATGTAACCGGCGAGAAGCGGCAACACAGCAACGATGACAACCGCGTAAATGACCGGCAGGACGTACGGCGCGATTGACGATGGAATGAGGTGGCCCATCAGCGGTCGACTTCTCCGAGAACGATATCAATCGTCCCGATGATCGCGACTACGTCCGCAACGAGCGCTCCCTGCGCCATTTTCCGGAACGCTTGCAGGTTGATAAAGGATGGCGGACGAACGCGCACGCGATATGGCTGCGTGGTGCCGTCGCTGACGATGTAATAGCCCAGCTCGCCTTTCGGCCCTTCGATCGAGTGGTAGACCTCGCCCGGCGGCGGCTTCAGCACCTTGCCAACTTTTCCCAGGATCGGGCCGGACGGAATATTCTCGATGGCCTGTAGACAGATGCGGCGCGATTGCCGCATCTCCTCCATACGTACGATGTAACGATCGTAGGTATCGCCCGTGGGGCGCGTGGGGATATCGAATTCGTATTGGTCGTAGGCGGCGTAGGGCATCGCTTTGCGCAGATCCCATTTCACGCCGCTGGCGCGCAGTACCGGCCCGGTAACCCCCAGCGCTATCGCATCCGCGGCGGAGATGATGCCGACGTCCTTGGTGCGGCCGACCCAGATGCGATTCTCGGTGAGCAGCGTTTCGTATTCATCCACGCGGTGTTCGAAATCGTTGCAGAAACGCTTCACATCTTCTTCGAACCCGTCGTAGGTCTCGTATTGCAGGCCGCCGATGCGGAAGGCGTGGGTGGTGAGGCGCGCGCCGCAATACTTCTCGAAGATTTTCAGAATTTCTTCGCGCTCGCGGAAGCAGTAAAACACGGGCGTGAGCGCACCGATATCGAGCGCATGGGTGCCGAGCCAGAGCAAATGGCTCGCGATGCGTTGGAGTTCCGTGAGGATCGTGCGAACCACTTTTGCTCGCGGCGGCGCTTCGGCGCCGAGCAGCTTTTCGACCGCTTCGCAGTAGCCGAGGCCATTCGAGACGGCCGCGACATAATCCATCCGGTCCACATAGGGCGCGAATTGCTGATAGCTGCGATGCTCTGCGATTTTCTCGACGCCGCGATGCAGGTAGCCGATGATGCATTCGGAATCTACGACGCGCTCACCGTCAAGTTTCAGCTTCACGCGCAGCACGCCGTGGGTGGATGGGTGCTGCGGCCCCATGTTGAGGATAATTTCGTCCGCGCCGAGCACGGTGGTGGTGATTTCGGTTGTGGGGCCGTTGGTCATTTGATCGCGCGCTCTTCCCTGCTCGCTTATTGCCCGCTCTCGATCCCTAGATTCTCGCGCACCCAGTCTGTGTCCTGTTTCAGGATGTCGTAATCCTTGCGCAGCGGATAGCCTTGCCACTCGTCGGGCAACAGGATGCGTTTCAAATCCGGGTGGCCTTCGAAGACGATGCCGAACATATCGTAGCATTCGCGTTCGAGCCAATTTGCTACTGGCCAGACTTCGTTGACGCTTGCTATCGGCTCGTTTTCGCCGAGATGGGCTTTCAGGCGCAGGCGCTCGTTCTTCGGAAACGAATACAGAATTAGAACAACGTCGAAGCGCTTTTCGCGCTTCGGCCAATCGACGGCGGTGAGGTCGTCGAGCATGTCGAATTTTTCATCGTCGCGGCAATAGCGCGAAATTTCGCGCAGCTTATCAGCGGCGATCAGCACGATGGCCTGTTTGCGATCCTGCGTGGCGTCCCTGATGGCATCGCCAAATCGGGCTTTCAGGCGCTGCACGAGTTCGTTATCGAGCGGAGTGGGTCCTTCTTTCGGTGGTGGGGGCGCAGCCGGCGGTTTAGGAGGCGCCGCAGCGGCGGGAGCGCCGGGAGCAGCAGGTTTGGCCGGAGCGGCGGGCTTCGGTGGTGCGGCTGGCGTAGGCGGAGCGGCTGCTGCGCCTTCTGCAGGAAGTTTCGGTGTGACAGAAGCGCCTTCCGCTGCCGGCTTCGACGGATCGGCGGGCGGTTTGGGAGCTGGCGTCTTTTCCGAGGGATCGTTAGCCATCGTTTCGATCGGCCGCAGTCGTCAAGCAACGACGAGCGAATTCGCTCCATCGCGCGCGAGCAGCCCGCCTTTTTAACACACCCCAAAAAACAGCGTCAACGCATTCGGACAGATATTTCAGACCAGCTAGACCCAGTCGAGCGCGCCTTTGCGATAGAGCCAGATGTAGCCCACCAGCAAAATTCCGAGAAAGACGAGCATGGTCAGCAGCCCGTAGACGCCGAGCTGGCTGTATTTGATCGCCCAGGGGAACAGGAAAATCGTCTCAACGTCAAAAATGACGAATAAAATCGCGACAATATAGAAGCGGACGGAATAGCGCCCGCGCGAGCTGCCTTCCGGAGGTACGCCGCACTCGTAAGGCTCAAGGCGTGCGCCGGTGGTCTTCATGTCCGGGCGAATGTATTTGAAAAGGATGAGAGATACGGCGGGAAACGACGCCGCGAGAAGTGCGTAGATCAAAATCGGAATGTATTGGCCCGGCATCACCGAATTGACGGGCAATCCTAGCACAGAGCGGAAGCACAGCCAATGGCGATGGGCTGGGCGAGGCGCATCAGTTTGCAGTCATCAGGGCTTTGCGAAGCCGCTTGAAATTGAATCTAAAAGTGACCGCAATCAGAAAGACTAGGACGCACAGCCGGATCGTAATCCCCAAAATGCCAAATTTGAGCCAGAGGAAACGGCCATGGTCAGCTATCGCGCGAAAATACTCACCCTTGTGCATGTACGCCCCACCGCGAGCGCGGAATGCAGCGGCGTATTTTGAATTGATCCGCACGGCCTGATCATAGTCCTGGATCGCGCTGTCATAGTAGCCTCCACGCGCGTACGCTAAGCCCCGGCCGTAGAAGGAATCGGCATCGTTGGGCGTCAGTCGCAGGGCGTCATCGTAGTCCTGAATCGCGCGGTCATAGTTCTGCTTGTACGCGTAGGCCCGAGCTCGATCATAGAAAGCCGCTGCAGAGGTTGGATTCAGCTGAAGCGCTCGATCGAAATCCTGAATTGCACCGTCGTAATTGCCGTTGCGGGTGTATGACATGCCGCGCATGACGAGGGCATCCGGATAGTTTGGATTTAGCCGCAGTGCCTGATTGTAGTCTGAGAGCGCACGATCATGGTCGGCCTTATTCTCGTATGCTCGGCCGCGCCTGTAGAACGTATCGGCGGAATTCGGATTCAGCTGCAACGCCCGATCGTAGTCCTGAATGGCGCGATCGTTATCACCTTTGTGCGTATACGCCAAGCCGCGGCTATAAAACGCATCGGCAAGAGTTGCATGAAGTCTCAGCGCCTGATCGTAGTCTTGGATGGCACGGTCGTAATCACGCTCGTGCGCGTGCGCCACGCCACGGTCGTAGAAGCCAATCGCATCAACTGGATTCAGCTGTAGGGCTTGATCGTAGTCCTGAATCGCGCGGTCGTAGTGATTCTTATAAGTATAGGCAATACCTCGTTCGCGCAATGCATCGGCGAGGGTAGGATCCAAATGCAATGCCTGATCGAAGTCCTGAATCGCGTTGTCGTAGGCGGCTTCGCGAGCGTATACCCATCCGCGGGCATAGAACGCTTTGGCAGAACTGGGATTCAGCCGCAATGCCTGGTCGTAGTCGCTAACAGCACGTTCGTAATCACCCTTGCCTGCATATGCCGAGGCTCGCCTCAAGAATGTATTGGCAAGCTCCGTGCCCTTTTCCTGGCCAGACCGGATCAACGACGAGCAGCCTTCGATGCTTTGCTCGAGGTCTTTACTCTTACACCCACTCTGATTGTCGTCCTGCGTCTGGGCGCGCGGGAAACCAGCCCCACTGAGCCAAGCCGTCAGGATAGCGATTGAAACGACGTACGTGATTTGGCGATTATCGACCATTCACTCTTTTGTATTTTGCCATCGCTGACAATAGGAGGAGACGTGGGACAGCGGGCTGAGAGGGGACGGTCTTGTGGTGGAATTGCGCGAGCGTGCTCAGCGCGCGGCGGGCTTATAGACGAGGCCAATCACGAGTCCGGTGACGAGCCAGCCGATGAATCTTCCCAGGGCCATGAAAGCGGCGAGCCTGGCGCCGATATTAAGCGTGACATATTCGTCGGCCACCACAGCGAATACGATGAAAATTCCGATTAGCGCGCCGAAGCGCACTCCTTCCAGGGCGCCGGAGCCGCCTTCGTAGCCCTTCGCGTAGATCGCGGCGAGAATAATTATCGCGATGAATGTGGCAGCGATGCCCATTGGGAAATAGTGCATGATCGCTTCCCGCGAACGGTACACGCTTTCATACGGTTTATATTCTTTCGCGATCAACTGGCCGGATATCACGCCTCCGCACACAAAATAGGCCACCGCTCCTGCGAGGCCGGCAAGGACTACGCGCCCATAGTTCATCTGCGCTCCTTTAGAGTTGAAATGCGCTTTGTTTTCTCCGAGGCTCAGACAGGCTGCCCGGACAATATCTGATCGAGCCGGTCCAGCGATTCTGTAGTTCCCTCCGACACGATGCGGGAGAGATTTTCGTCCGGGAATCCTACCTGCGTGAGAATCACTTTGGTCTGGCTTCCTTGCGCGATGAATTCGATTGCGACCTGCATGGTGGCCGGCCCGAGATTCACGTGATAGACAATTTTCTCAGGCTCGACGATCTCATCGTAGGTGCCTGTAATCGTATATTCACCGACATTACGGATGTGCAGTTTCTGTGTGAAGGTGCCGCCGACGCGAAAATCCATCTGGACTTCGACCTTCGTGGAGTCCTTGCAGCCGGACCAGCGCTCGACCTGGTCACGCGTTTTCCACGCTGCAAATACTTTCTCGCGCGGCGCATTGAAAATGCGAGTGATTTGCACCTGATTCCCGCTAATCTTCACGTCGGATTTCATCCCTTCTTGTCCTTTCGCTCGCCTTCGGCGAGGAGTTGTTCTATTGCGTCGAATCGTGAATCCCATTCGAGCGCGCAGCGCATGAGCCACTTTTGCGCTTCCCTCAGGCCCGTCGTGCGCGTGCGAATGAAGTGAATCCTTCCCTGCCGCCTGCGTTGGATGAGGCGCGCCCGTTCGAGCACATGGAGATGGCGTGAGATGGCAGGAAGCGAAATGCGGAACGGCCTAGCGAGAGCGGTTACCCGTCTCTCGCCGTGGCCTGAAAGGCGCTCCATGATGCGACGGCGGGTAGGATCGGCGAGGGCTGCAAACACGTTCGAGATCTTCTTTTGATTGTTAACCACGGCGTTAAATATACTGCCCTACGCCGCGATGTCAAGGCAATAGTTAACGGAGCTGTTAAATATTCCGGGCTCCTCGGATAAACAAAAACTCACGCCGGGACGAATCAGAAGGAGAGTTGCTTAGTGTCGAGCGCCGTGAACCACATCAACGGCATGCGGAAGAAGCGCGGCGATCGCGTTGAGCGACTCGATGGCCCCGCTCGGGCTGCCGGGAAGATTCACGATGATCGTTTTCGCGCGGATTCCGGCAATCCCGCGCGACAACAATGCGCGTTCAGTGAATTTTCGCCCCTCGGCGCGCATGTGCTCTGCAAATCCGGGAATCAACCGTTCTACTGCGGCTTGCGTCGCCTCGGGGGTCACATCGCGCGGGCCCACGCCCGTGCCGCCGGTCGTCAAGATTAGATCGACGGCGCCATCGCCGGCGTCGGCTGCTTTCTTCAGAAACGCTTCGATCGCGATGGGTTCGTCCGCGAGAACCGTGGTGGACACAATTTCCCAGCCGAGTTCCTTGCAGCGTGCGGCTACGGACGGACCGGAACGATCTTCATATTTTCCGGCTGCAACGGAGTCGCTGATGGTCACAATCGAGATTCGCATCGGAATGGTCTGTGGATTACTTTTCTGCGGCCGGAGCGTTTTCTTCGGCACCATCGCGCTGCTGTTCGTCAATCAGGCGCAGCGCTTCCATCAGGAGGCCAGTGGTTGTGCGCGAGATCGTACTGCGCGTGGGGCCCGTGTTGAAATCGATTTCGAATTCACCGTCCGGCCAGCGAACGGCTTCATAGACCGCAGGCTCGCCTTCGAGAGCGCCGAGATTCGCGTCGGTGCATTGCCCCGAAGAAAAGAAAAGCTCGCCTTTCTCATCAGCGCGGCGAATCGTCAGGCGGCACGACTTCTGGCCCATTTCGAGCGATTGCATCAGGTCGAGAATGCTCATCTCTTCCAGGCGGCCCTGAATCACGCCGGGGCGAACGGCTCGATTTTGAAGTTTCTCGAGCTGCAGGCGGTCGATTACTTTCTTCGCGCGGCGCACGAGGTCTTTCAGGAAAAACGGCTTGGGGATAAATTCTTCGACGCCTTCGACGATGGGGCGCAATTTTTCTTCGATGTCGCTGCGGCTGGCCAGAAAAATAAACGGGATCTGTTTCGTCTGCTGGCGCCCACGCAACTTTTCGTAGAGCTGGCGGCCGTCGAGCCCCGGCATGCGGTAGTCGCAGATGACGAGATCGGGCGGCTCGTCAACGATGCGCAGCAGCGCATCGGCTCCATCCCCAGCCGAGCGGGCATCGCAATGGGACGCGAGCCCCTTCATCAGCAGGTCGAGGACCAGCGCGTTGTCATCGACCACCAGAACTTTGACGTCTTTAATGGGCGTCATTTCTTCTTCGCCAGCTTGGTCTTCTTCGCAAGTTCTCCGGAACGAACGTAAAGACCGCTGCGGCCCCCAGATTTTTTCACGAGATACACTTCCGAAATTTCAATGCCGCGCTCGAGCGCTTTGCACATGTCGTAAATCGTGAGCGCCGCAACAGAGGCGGCGACAAGCGCTTCCATCTCGACGCCGGTAGGGCCGGTAGCCGTGGCCTCGGAGATGACCTCGATTCCATTCTGGCACAGCTTCGCACTCACATCTACGTGCGTCAGCGCAATGGGGTGACAAAGAGGAATCAGCTCGGAGGTGCGCTTGGCGGCCGTGATTCCAGCGATACGCGCGATTTCTAGCGGATTGCCCTTGGGCGATTTGAGGCGCCGAACACTTTGGATGGTCGCCGCCTTCATGCGCACGAAGGCGTGGGCTACAGCAGTGCGAGAGGTCGCGGGCTTCGTGGTTACGTCAACCATTCGCACGCGGCCGGTTTTATCGTAGTGGGAGAGCTTTTTCATCGCGAAAGTGCGCTGGGAGCGGCCTCCCCTCCAGTCAGAATATTCCGCGCCGCGGGAGTACATCCACCCAATCGCCCGCGGCAAGCTGAAGATTAGAATCGTGAACGACGAGGTAGCAATTCCCTCGCACCACTGCGCCGACGTCACCCGAGCCTTCCCAATGCAGCAACGCGACTGTGGGCTCGCCGTTCGGCCAAGTAACCTCCGCGGGCAGAAAATGCGTGAGCTTGGCTTTCTGCTCGATCGGATGTGAGAGTTTGGCTCGATAAAACGGCAGCGGATCGGGCTGGTGGCCGCTCATCAATTCAATGGCGGGTACCACGAGCAGCTCGAACGTTACCATCGTGGAAACCGGATTGCCCGGCAGACCAAATGTGGGCTTCTCGTGGCACCAACCGAAGACAGCCGGCTTGCCCGGGCGAATCGCGATCGCGTCGAAGAAAAACTCAGCTCCGAATTCGCGGAGAACTTGTTCGACGAGGTCGTATTTGCCGACAGACACGCCGCCGGTAAGCACCATAATATCCGCTTCGACGCCTCGTCCAATCAAAGTGCGAAGCTCTGCCAATTCATCCGGCGCGCTACCCAACATGACCGGCTCGCCGCCTGCCAGTGCAACTTGTGCAGCGAGCGAGATGCTGTTGCTGTTGCGAATTTGGAAAGGGCCGGGCGTCTGTTCGATCGAAACGAGTTCGTCACCAGTTGACAGAATCGCGACGCGGGGTCGGCGCGTAACCACGAGCCGTCCGCGCCCTACCTGCGCGGCCATCGCGAGTTCTGGATAACCAAGCCTCTCGCCGCGCGCGACCACTACTTCGCCAACGCGCGATTCGCTCCCCGCCAGAACGAAATTTTGACCTGTCTGCGCTGTATTCTGCAGCGTCACTTGATCGCCATCCAGGTGCGCGACCTCCTGCATCACAACCGTATCTGTTCCGCGTGGCACGGCAGCACCAGTCATGATCTGCACACAGCTGCCGGGCCCAACCACTCCCTCGAAAGCAACACCTGCACGGCTTTCGCCTATCAACCGCAACTTCGCGCCGGGTTGTGCGGCATCAACCGATCGCAGCGCAAAGCCGTCGCGCGTGGAACGATTAAACGGAGGATAGTTTCGGTCAGAAGAAATATTCTCAGCGAGGACGCGGCCCAGCGCGACGGAAGGATCGTTCGCGAACAACAACTCTTCCGTTTGCAGGCGGCCCATGCGCGTGCGAACGATTTCGACAACCTTGGCGCGCGCAGCTTCGTAAGAAAGCATGAGTTACAACCATGAGGCGAGCTTCGTGCCCCGCGGAACAATTGTGGCGTCTCGTTCCGGGCCAGTAGAAATCATTCCAATTTCAATTTCAAGCTGGTCAGAAATGAAAGTTAGATAGTCGCGAGCCGCGGTAGGAAGTTCCTTCACGTCGCGGATTCCGGGCGTGGCCTTGCGCCAGCCGGGCAACGTTTTGTAGTCCGGCTCGATTTGCGCGAGCGTTTCGACGTCGGGCGGCATTTCCTTAATCGGCTGGCCCTTGAGCCGGTAGCCGGTGCACACTTTTATTTCCGGCTGCGAATCGAAGACGTCGAGTTTCGTAACCACGAGCGAATCGATTCCGTTGATCATTTTCGCGTAGCGCAGCACCGGCAAGTCGAGCCAGCCGCAGCGCCGCGGCCGGCCCGTAACGGCGCCGAACTCGTTGCCGCGTTCGCGCACAGCTTGCGCGTCGAGATCCGGCATCTCGGTTGGAAAAGGACCGCTGCCCACGCGCGTCGTGTAAGCCTTCGTCACGCCAATCACTCCGGTAAGCCGCGTTGGGGCAACGCCCAGTCCTGTAGCAACACCGCCCGAAGTGGCGTTCGATGAAGTTACGTAGGGGTAGGTACCGTGATCGATGTCGAGCATCGTTCCCTGGGCGCCTTCGAAAAGCACGGTTTCGCCTTTATCCAGCGCCGCGTTCAGCAGTTCGGCGGTATCCACCACGAGACCGCGCATGTGCGCGGAAAGTTCCAGATATTGCTCGAGCAGACCGGCCGTTTCGAGGGGATGACCGTAAGCAGCATGGCTGATGGCATTCTTTTCCAGGATGACGCGTTCGAGTTTCTCGCGGAAGCGATCGCCATCGAGCAAATCGCACATACGGATTCCGCGGCGCGCCATCTTGTCCTCATAGGCGGGGCCGATGCCACGCGACGTGGTGCCGATTTTCGCCGCGCCACGCGCCTGCTCGGCGGCTTTATCCATCTCGCGGTGATAAGGAAAAATCAGATGGGCGCGATTGCTGAGAAACAAGCGGCCGCGCACTTCGATGCCGGATTTCTTAAGGTTTTCGAGTTCCGCAACGAGCGCCGCAGGATCAACCACGGTCCCGGGCCCAATCACGGCTTTCTTTCCAGGCCGAAGGATGCCGCTGGGAATCAGCTGGAGGACGTAGCGATGGCCGTCGAAGATAACGGTATGCCCGGCATTGTGCCCACCCGCGTACCGTGCGATGTAGTCGAACGAAGAAGCGACGTAGTCTACGACTTTGCCTTTGCCTTCATCGCCCCACTGCGCGCCGATTACTACCACTGCCTTAGTCGCAGGCTTATCCATCTATCAGGCCACCCCGAGCCGTTTCAAGCCGCACAATCCCCTGTCGAAGTCACGCGAGAAGCATTACAGGAAGGATGCTGCAGCAAAGGCCGTAAACCATCGTACGCCGCGCTGGGGGTGAAGGCAAGAGTTGTGCGGGGGGTGAGAGGCGACGGCTCGCGGCTGAACGCGAGGGCGGGCAGTATGGTTAGATGTCTTCGGAGTGGATACTTCGCGAAACAGCCTGCAGACTTATTTGCCGGCCGTGTGACGATTCGCAGCCAGCGTTTTTCCGATGCGGGCTTCCGTCGCCGTGCTTCGAAGCTCAGACACAAAAGCACTTTGGACGCGGTTGAAACTCCGGCCGCGTACCATGGCGGCGACGATCGTGCGCGTAGCCCGAGTGTCACTAAGCCGTACGTAACAGCAGCCAACATTGCGGTCAATCGCCATTTCAGGGATGAGCGAGACGCCGACACCGGCCGCGACCATTCCCAACAGACTGCTGAACTGACCGCTTTCGAAGGCAATGTTCGGAGTAATGCGGGCATGGATGCAAGCCCCGATGCTGAGGCCCCGGAAACAATGCCCGTCGCGCAACATGACGAACGATTCTCCGCGGAGATCTTTGAGCGCCAGCGATTTGGCGGACGCGCGCGGATGGTCTCTTTTCAACACCGCGAACAATGGCTCAGTGCGGATTGGGAACAGCTCCAGGTCCTTGTGGCGTAATGGGAGAGCAAGGATCGCGACATCGATCGACAGGTCCCGCAGACCTTCTACGAGGACCGCTGTCGTTTCTTCGACGATGCGCAGTTTTGCATCGGGATACTTTTTCGCAAAAGACGCTGTGTAAGCCGGCATCAGGTAAGGCGCAACCGTGGGAATCACGCCCACAGCAACGCTGCCGCGAAGATCTGCATTGTTAGCAGCTACGCTCGACCGCGCCTCATCCATCTGCTCCAGAATCGCGCGGGCGCGAGGAATAAAAGCGCGGCCGGCTTCGGTAATGCGAACACTGCGCCCCAGTCGGTCAAAGAGCCTGGCTCCCAAATCCTCCTCGAGTTTCAAAATCTGCTGCGAAAGCGAAGGCTGGGCGACCTGACAACGCTCGGCGGCGCGGCTGAAGTTGCCCGTGTCGGCCACGGCACAAACGTATCGTAGCTGTTGAATTTCCATAGCGTATGCCTATACCTACCATGTGATTTAAATATTGGAACTATATCATTCTACGATGCTACTCTCACTTCGTCGAGATGGACACGGTCTCGTTTGTTGCATCGAAAAGCCGGAAGGAGAAAAAGCATGTCAGCCGAAGCGAAGTGCCCGTTCCCACATGGCGGCAGCCCCAGCAGAACGAATCGCGACTGGTGGCCGAACCACTTGAACTTGAATCTGCTGCATCAGCACTCAGAGCTGTCCGATCCCATGGGCGAAAATTTCAGTTACGCAGAGGAGTTCAAGAGCCTCGACTACAAGGCTCTCAAAAAGGATCTTGCGGCGTTAATGACAGACTCGCAAGACTGGTGGCCTGCTGACTTTGGTCACTATGGTCCGCTATTTATTCGTATGGCGTGGCACAGCGCCGGTACGTATCGCACCTTCGACGGGCGCGGCGGTGGCGGCCGTGGTCAGCAACGCTTCGCTCCACTCAACAGCTGGCCGGACAACGTAAACCTCGATCGAGCGCGGCGCCTGCTGTGGCCGATTAAGCAGAAGTACGGCAAGAAGATCTCGTGGGCCGATCTGATGATTCTCGCCGGCAATGTCGCTCTCGAAACCATGGGCTTCAAGACGTTCGGTTTCGCGGGCGGGCGCGCCGACGTTTGGGAACCAGACCTCGACGTAAACTGGGGAAATGAGACGACCTGGATGGGAACAGACAAACGCTATGCGGGTGAACGTGATCTCGCACGCCCATTCGGCGCCACCACGATGGGCCTCATTTATGTCAATCCGGAAGGCCCGGAAGGCGTTCCCGATCCGATCAAGGCAGCCAAGGATATTCGTGAAACCTTCGCGCGCATGGCGATGAACGACGAAGAGACCGTCGCTTTAATCGCGGGCGGTCACACCTTCGGCAAAACTCACGGAGCCGGACCCGGCACCCAACTGGGCAGAGAGCCGGAAGGCACGACGATTGAAGAACAGGGCCTCGGCTGGACAAGCGCCTATGCCACTGGCATCGCAGGCGACGCCATCACCAGCGGCCTGGAAGTCACGTGGACCAGCACGCCGACAAAATGGAGTAACGACTATTTCGAGAACCTATTCAAGTACGACTGGGAACTGACCAAGAGCCTGGGCGGCGCACACCAGTGGAAGCCGAAAGGTAACGCAGGGGCGAATACCGTACCGGACGCCCACAATCCCTCAAAGCATCACGCTCCCGCGATGCTCACCACAGACCTCTCTTTGCGGCTCGATCCCATCTACGAAAAGATTTCGAGACGCTTCTACCAGCACCCGCAGGAGCTTGCGGACGCTTTCGCCCGCGCATGGTTCAAGCTGACGCATCGCGACATGGGCCCACGGGCGCGCTACCTCGGTCCCGAGGTTCCCAAGGAAGACCTGCTCTGGCAGGACCCCATCCCAGCCGTAGATCACGCGTTGGTCGATGACAAGGATGTCGCGGCCCTGAAAGCAAAAATTATTGCCTCTGGGCTGACGGTCTCGCAACTCGTCACAACCGCTTGGGCGTCGGCATCCTCCTTCCGTGGGTCCGACAAACGGGGCGGCGCCAACGGCGCGCGTATTCGCCTTGCTCCGCAAAAGGACTGGAAAGTCAATGAGCCTGAGCGCCTGCAGAAAGTCCTGAAGGCACTCGAAAAGATTCAGAGCGAGTTCAACGCTTCGCAGTCTGGCGGTAAGAAAATCTCGCTTGCCGACTTGATCGTCCTGGCGGGTTCTGCAGGTGTTGAACAGGCCGCCAAGAATGCGGGCATCGCCGTCACCGTTCCTTTCGCCCCAGGCCGCATGGACGCTTCGCAGGAGCGGACCGACGTGGAATCTTTCGCGGTGCTCGAACCGGCGGCCGACGGCTTCCGCTCATACTCCACCGGAAAGACTGATGGAACAGCCGAAGTCGAACTACTCGATAAGGCGCAGCTGCTCACGCTGACAGCGCCCGAACTGACCGTGCTCGTTGGCGGCATGCGGGTGCTGAACACCAACTACGGACAAACCAAGTTCGGCGTTTTCACCAAGAAGCCGGAGGCCTTGACCAACGACTTCTTCATCAACCTGCTCGATATGCGCACAGTGTGGAAGGCGACCTCGGATGCGAACGATAAATTTGAAGGACGCGATCGCAAGACGGGCGAAGTCCGCTGGACGGCAACGCGAGCCGATCTCATCTTCGGCTCCAACGCCCAGCTCCGCGCGCTATCGGAAGTCTATGGCAGCTCCGACGCGCACAAGAAATTCGTCCAGGACTTCGTCGCGGCCTGGACCAAAGTGATGAACCTGGATCGCTTTGACCTGGCCCCATCCCGCAGCGCCGTCGCTGCCTAGAAATCACTCGGATGAGAAGTGCTTGGTCGCGGTGGCGCGTCGTTGCTACGGCGATGCGCCACCGCGACGGATGCAATCGGCGGAGTGGTCGTTGACCATGCCCGTGGCTTGCATGAAGGCATAGCAAATCGTCGACCCCACGAAACGGAAGCCGCGTTTCTTCAAATCCTTGCTCATCACATCCGATTCGGGCGTTTGCGCAGGCAACCGCTGCGATGATTTCCAGTGGTTGATTTTTGGCTTTCCGCCCACGAACTGCCAGATGTAGCGATCGAAGCTGCCAAATTCTTTTTGCACGTCGAGAAACGCTTTCGCATTCGAGATCGTGGATGCAATTTTCAATTTGTTGCGAACAATTCCTGCATCAGCCATCAGTGACCGAACTTTCCTCCCGTCATAGCGCGCAATCTTCGCCGCGTCGAAACGGTCAAATGCGCGGCGGTAATTCTCGCGCTTATTCAGAATTGTTTCCCAGCTCAAACCAGCCTGCGCGCCCTCAAGAATCAGAAACTCGAAAAGCACCCGGTCGTCGTGAACCGGCACGCCCCATTCTTTATCGTGATACTCAATCATCAAAGGGCTTGTTGCCCAGTGACAGCGTCTGTTCCCAGCGCTCGTCTTGGGTGTCATCGGTGTGAGCGTGAGCAGCCGCACAATTCGAGCTCACGCAATCGGAGTATAGCCGAATCCAGCGGAAGTGAAACGAGGGCTGCCGTGAAATCCCAGGCAGCCCCGATCAGAGAGGCTATTGGTTGGAAACCGTAACGGTGGTGCCGTCGAACTTTGTGATGGTGATGTTGAACGGCTCGTTGTAGGAAGCGGCCCTATCTTGCAACACGCTGATCGCCACCTGCTCTCCCAGCAGAATCGAATAGAGAGTGGAGCTCCGGAAGTGAATTCCAGCGTGGATACCGTGACCAAACGAAACGTTGAACGCCAGTTTGCTCAGCTCGCCATTGATCGTAAGGCTGTTCGCGTCCGAACCCGAGTAAACATTGAGAGAACGCCCATTCGTGCTAGGCACGTAGATGTCACGCCCCCCGGCTGTCAGCAGCGGCCGGATGTCCTGGGTGCCGTCGAAAAAGAATTTGAGCGCAGTGATACATGCGCCGGCCACAGTTCCATGGCCAGTCGGATAGCACGGGTGAGTAGGACAGCCTTCCGGAAACGCCTGCGGCAGCAGGTAGCTGCCGTATGTTTTGTTCACCATCTTGGCGCCAAGCGAATTCAGGACATCTCTGTGCAGCGCCCCAGCCGCCTGAGGCCCCCTCGAAGAGTTGTTGCTGTTATTTCCCAGCCTCACCTGCACCAAGGCTCCGTACTCCTCGGGGCGCAGTCGCAGATTGACGATCCATTTGTGGAACCAGGCTGCCTTGAGCGCTCGAGTGGCCATTTCGGCGAGTGTCCCCGCCGCGTCGGGTCCACCGAGCGTCCCGAAAGCTTTCTGAGTGTTTGATCCGATGTAGGGATTGCCTGGGTTCGGGGGAGCGTTGATTTGCGACAGAATCAGAAAAGCGATGAAAAACTCCTGATAAAGCACATCGACGTGAGTGTAGGCAGCAAAGTCTCGACCATTGCGTATGTACCGCAGTGTTGGATCCATTGCCGGCGAGCCAGAGCTCCCGCCATTTTGAATGTTCTGATAGACTGATGGATTGGTCATATAGTCGCTGCCACCGCCGCCCACGGGAAGGAATGTTTGGCATAGTTGCGAAATGGTCTGCGACCCCAGAGTCGTGGGCTGAACCATGAACTGCGATACGTATGGACCCATCACGTTGCCATCACCCGGATATACCTGACCGCGAAATAGGTTCTGCGTCGTGACAGGGGCTGGGTATTCGTTGTTCGCACCGCTGTTCACGTACGAGAGATCGTTCATGTCTCCCGCGGCCTGGGAAGCCAGGGAACTTGATCCGTATTGGGTGAACGGCACGTCGCGCAGCAGGGCGGCCCAATAGTGTTCCACTTCTTCGGCTGCTGTCTGCGCGCTGGCAACACTGGGACTTGGCGGGATTACCGCGGCGTGTGAGTCGAGGCCTTCCAGGTCGAAAGCAAGGCTCCCCTGTGGCCCATTCAACTTGGAATTAGGACCGCCGCCCGGATTTCCCATCACGATGCTCTGGAACGCCGAAGGCGAGCCCGACATAAGCGCATTCTTCATGCTGGACCACGACCTCGCATCGGGAAGCCCAAGCGAATCGTGTAACAGGCTCTTACTGAACTGGGCGCTGAAATCCGTGAACTCTGCAAAATCACCGTTGTCAGGCTGAATTCCGACGTTGATGTTTTCAGCCTGCGCCGTGCTCGTCCGATAGCTGTAGCTTTCGCTCGCTCGATTGCCGGAGCCATAACCCACCACGGACGCATCGGCCACCGAGTCCTTCCCGCCGAGTAAGGGTTTCAGAATCACTGAGCCGGCTGTAGCGGCCACTGCGGCTACTCCCCCCACTCTGCCGAGAAATGAACGCCGGCTTGGATTATCCGGCTTGCGGATATGCGTGGATGGTTGCCCTGATTCAATGGCCTTCGATCGTTCGGCGTTGTCTGCGAACATCTGATCAACAACAGCTTTGGCAAACATACCTCTTTGGCGCTTTTCCATGGACACACCTCTCCCGATACACGCGAATTGAATTTCAAATTCGGGGAACTTCTATTCCTACTGGAACGCAGCGTAGGGCTTTAGCGCTTCGCGCCGGGCTTTCAAGATCAAAGCTGCGGCGCGATGAAAGTCCCGCGCTCGGAGGTCGTTATTGTCAGGAGCTCGTCACAGATCTACGTCGTTAAGCCGTTGAGCTGGGGGCCAACGGAAGCCGAAACGAAATCAAAGCCTGATCCCGTCGAAAAACCGGCAAACGACGTGGGACAACACCCAAAAAATCTGCGAGGTTTCTAACTCTTACCGTACCTGCCTGTCAACTGGGAAAGTAAAATATTTTGGGTGGACTCTGAGCCTATCTTCCGGCACCGAGGATTTTCGCTTAGGGAGCTGAAGAAACTACGAAACAAATGCGAAACGTGCGCTCGCGAACCGGAATCTGCCGGCTCGCGAGCTGCATACAGGCCAACTCTTCAGGAAACGCGCCTAGGAAATGTGGCGCTCGAGGACCTTCACGATCTGCTCTTTCGGCACGGCGCCGACGATCTGCTCGGCCACCTGTCCGCCCTTGAACACGAGGAGGGTAGGAATGCCGCGAATATTGAATTTCCCCGCGGCATTAATATTCTCATCCACGTTGAGCTTTACCACCTTCAGCTTGCCTGCATTCTCGCGCGCGATCTCCTCGACTGTCGGCGAAAGCATGTGGCACGGGCGGCACCAGTCCGCCCAAAAATCGACCATGACGGGCTGCGTCTTGCTCGCCTCGATCACATCGTTTTGAAAGTTTGCGTCATTTACCGCCTGAACATTGTCTGCCATGTTTTTCCCTTGTGCTCGCACACCTGCATTTTGCGGAATGCGCGCTAACGCCTATTAGATGTACCAATGCCTCGCGGGATTCGCGATCGCCGGGCCGCTTCGTACAGCGTCACATACGCCGCCGCCGAAGCCTTCCATGAAAAATCCTTGGCCATCCCGTTGGACTGGATGGTACGCCAAATCTTAGAGTCTTTGTAGGCTTTTAACGCCCCGCGAACACACTGCAGCAGCGCCCGCCCATCATACTCATCGAACTTGAAACCCGTGCCATGGCCAGTTTTTGGATCGTAATACTGTACGGTGTCGTCCAGCCCGCCCGTCGCCCGCACGACCGGAACGGTGCCATAGCGCAACCCATAAAGCTGCGTGAGGCCGCAAGGCTCATATCTCGACGGAATCAACAGCATATCCGCGCCGGCGATGATTTTATGGGAGAGCGCATCGTCGTAGCCGACCTTCACTGCAGCTCTCGCCGGAAAGCTTTCCGCCAGCGCCCGGAAAAACCCCTCGTAATCCGTCTGACCTGATCCCAACGCCACAATCGCCAGATTCTCCTTCATCAAATCGTTCGCCACCTGGGCGATCAGGTCGAAACCTTTTTGATTCACGAACCGCGAAACGATTCCGATCAGCGGGCGATCCATGTTCTCCGCCGGCAGCCCGACAGTTTCCAGTAGATTTTTCTTGCAGGCTTTTTTGCCTTCGAGATTATGGAGCGAATAATTCTGCGCGATGAAGGTGTCTGCTTCGGGACTCCAGATCGAGTAATCCGCGCCGTTCAGGATCCCCACCAGACGGTCTGCCCGATTGCGAATCACTCCGTCGAGATTCGCGCCGTACTCCGGCGTCTGAATCTCCTTCGCATACCGGCGGCTCACCGTAGTCAGGTAGTCCGCGAACTCGATTCCGCCCTTCAGGTAATTCACGCCGCCGAAAAACTCCAGCCCGTCGATCGTGAACAGCCGATCGGGAAGACCAATCTGCCGCATCACGGCGGACGGGAAAAGTCCCTGGTAAACGACGTTGTGGATCGTAAGCACGACGGGGAGCGAGCGCACATTCGGATCGTTCGCGTATTGCGTTCTCAATAGCACAGGAACGAGTGCCGATTGCCAGTCGTGGCAATGCAGCACATCCGGCAGCCAAACGCGTTTCGTGAATTCAATCGCGGCTCTCGAAAATTCTGTGAAACGCTCCGCATTGTCCCCATAATCGCCGTACTGGGTGCCGTAAATGCCTTCGCGGTCGAAATATTCCGGATCGTCGAGAAAGTAGTAACGCACCCCTGCTACCGGCGCGCCTTCGGCAAGTGCAGGAAATCGCAGCGTATCGCCCAGAGGAATCGTCAGGCTGGAAATAATTGTCGATGTGATTTTGTTACCGCGATAGCGCGGGAGAAATACGGCCACGTCGTGGCCCATCTCCGAGAGCGCTTTCGGAAGCCCTTCGACCACGTCCGCCAAGCCGCCTGTCTTTGAATAAGGAAGCGCCTCGGAGGCCACGAAAAGGATTTTCATCGCGCTTTCATCATCCTAAAAAACGGTAACGGAACCGCCCAGCTTCGTCAAGCATGCCGCTCGCGCGATTTCTCGTCGAATATTGCTACACTCGCCGCACCATGGCACGACAACGAATGGGTCAGCACTTCCTGCGCGATCTCGGCTGGCGAAAACGAATTCTCGCCACCTTGCCCCGCGATAATAGCGACACGTGGATTGAAATCGGCGCCGGCCACGGGGAGATGACGGAGTTGCTGGCGCAAAGCGGCCGCCGCGTAGTAGCAATTGAGGGCGATCCAAAACTCGCCGAGAACCTGCGAGAAAAATTCGCGTCAGGCGCAGCTGACTGGGCGGGAGTGACCGTGGTAGCCGGCGACGTGCTCGAGCAAGACTTTGCAGCCTTGGCGGGAGGCGAGCGCTTCCGCGTTTACGGCAACCTGCCGTACTACATCACCTCACCGATCCTGCACCAGCTTTTCGACTACGCCGATCAGCTCGATTCGATTCACATCGTCATTCAACTCGAAGTCGCCGAGCGAATCGTCGCTAAGCCCGGCCGCCGCGAATACGGATATCTCTCCGCCGCCTGCCAGTTTTACACGCAACCGAAAATCGCTCTGCGTCTTCCGCCCGGCGCATTTAGTCCTCCGCCCAAAGTGAAGTCAGCCCTGGTCGAAATGCATCTTCCCGGCGAGCGAACGCCACTAAATATCGGCAACGCGGAGAACGAAACGCGCTTTCTCAAATTTGTTCAGGCATGCTTCAGCCAAAAGCGAAAAACACTGCGCAATAATTTACGGTCGATATCTTCAGAGGAACAGATTCACGATGCACTCACTACAACAGGATTGCGCCTAGATGCACGGGCAGAGCAGCTTTCGTTGCCCCAATTCGCCCAGGTATTTCAGCGGATCATGTAGACGAGACAGTTTCGTTGAGGAAAACAGGTATGAGGCTATGCGACCACAAGACTTTTGCGCTTAGAAGCAACGCGGATTCGCCACTGGGCGATGCGTGCCGCAATCATTACGCACGCGAGGATTGCCCACAAACCGCATCCCATTAGCAGTATTTTCAAACTGGGATCGCCGCGTGTTTCCTGATCAAATGGCAAGAAGGTCGCCACTCCACCAAAGATAAAGACAAAAATAGCAGCAGCAGCCGTCTCAACCCAGCTAATCGCTGGGCGTATAATTCCCTGCCGGGCGGCCAGCATGCCTTCCAATCCGCGTCCTGCCGCCCACCAGAAGATGATTCCGATCAGCGGCCAACTCATCGCTCGCCACGTTTCAAAAAATATGCCACGAGGAACCCATGCCCGCTTCTCCGGATTCAGAATCGTGTACGGCAATGCAACTAGTCCTGCGGGAACGTTCAGTGCCGCAGGCAGCGCTTGCCGACGTTGATTGACCTCCTCCACGTGTAGTTGCTCCAAGTCTTCCGGTCGAAGCTCAATATGTAAGGCACCCTTCGGCGGGACAACTTGTTCCGGGGACGACCTGAGATCGTAGAAGCTGAACACATTTCGTATTTGATAAACCAAGACTCCGCGAATTGGCCACAATACCACTGCGCAAACGAAGAGCTGGGTAATCGGGAGAACCCATCGGAATGGGAAAGCGCGCGGCTGGTCGTTCATCAGAATAAAAGGAGTCTAGCGCGTATATACCGCGAACACAATGTAACGGGGCTTTACCTACGGTTCAATCACCGCCATCAGCCGATCCGGAAAATCCGTCATCACTCCATCAGCGCCCGCAGCAATCACACGCCGCATCTCTTCCGCGTCATCCACAGTCCATGTAGCCACAAGCAGATCGGATCGATGCGCTTCTGCAATCAGCTCGCTTGTGAGCAAAGAATTCCGCGGACACAGCTGCCGAGCCCCAACATCCAGCGCCTTCTTCACCGCGCCTGCCTCGCCGCCCTCTTCGATCAATAATCCCGTCATAATCGACGCATCCAGCTTCCGCACACTTTCAATCGTGCTGGGATCAAACGAAATCACAATCGTTCGCGCCGCATCCTGTTCCTTCTGCAACGCTCCCACCAGCGCGTGATGCATTCCCCAAGCCGCCTCGTATTTCACTTCGAGATAAAACACCACGTCCCGCTTCCGCCCGAATTCGAGAATGTCTTCGAGCGTCGGCAAACGCTGCCCCATATATTGACGGTCGTACCAGAGCCCGTTATCGAGCCGCCGCAATTCCGCCAGCGTGAAGTCGGACACCTTCCCGCGTCCGTTGGTGGTCCGCTCAAGCGTCGAATCGTGAATCGCCACGAACCGCGCATCCCGCGTCAGGTGCAGATCGGTCTCGATAAACACCACGCCCAATTCCGCCGCTCGCTCGAAGGCGGCCATCGTGTTTTCAGGAGCATGTCCGGACGCGCCTCGATGCGCTATCACCCAGGGTTTTCGCATGGAAACGTTATCGTAGCAGACGCGCTCACTCACCCACCCGCCGCGAACGCGGCCAGTTGCCGGGATTGCAACCGCAGAACTTGAGAGCCACCGTACTATTACCGACTCCCATTACGAACTCGAGCCGCGCGATTTTTCGCGGACGAAAACCCTTCGCACTAAAGGCAATGTTTTCGACAATTACGGCAACTCGCGGAGAGACCAGAAGCAAGACCTGCGCCTATTCTAGCCAGCGTGGAGGCTGCTGCCAGCTGTAAGTACTTGTTACTCATTATGATACGAACGCAGCCCGCGCCCGACCCGACCTCCCGGTCTATTGGTGGTCCGATTGCCGAGTACTAATGCCGCTCAGAGGCGCGACTTGGGAGTCGTGAACTTGAAGACCGCTCGCTCGACCTGCCTGTCCGGTGGAAGAATCCGCCGGACACAATTCGGCATCTCTGCCTAGCATGAGCTCAAAAACCACTCCAACTCCCGAACCGATCATGGCCACGAACTCGGCCCCTCCCGGCTTCGATCCCGCCAAGGATCTGCCGAAGGGATTCATCGAGTTCCTCGTCCCTCTCCATGAACAATTTACGCCGCGGCAGCGCAGCTTGATCGAAAAGCGCGATGCAGCCTTGGAAGCGTCGCTAAAGGGCCACCTTCCGAATTACTTACCGCCTTCGGAAGCCACAAGGGAAAACTGGCGCATCGAGCTGCCCGCCTGGTGCCAGGATCAACGCAACCAGATGACCGGCCCCGCCGACGACGGCGAGCTCGTAGTAAAAATGCTGAACTCCGGCGCGCCCGGCGTCATGCTCGATCTCGAAGACTCGATGGCCAACTCCTGGCAGCACCTGATGTTGGGCATCACCAATATGCTTTCCGCGCTGCGCGGCCACTTAGCCTACGACGATCGCAAACGCGGCCGCACTGTCACGATCCAACCCAGCAATGTCGTCGTTTCCCTCCGCCCTCGCGGCCTACACCTGCATCAAGCCGGCGTGTTGAAGGATGAAATCATTCCCGCGTCGCTTTTCGACGTAGCGATGCTCGCCTATCAACTCGATGCCTCCGAGCTAAAGCACCCGCTCACCTTCTACATCCCGAAATCCGAATCCGCGGAAGAAGCGCTTTGGTGGCGCGACCTCTTCCAGGCAATCGCAAAAGCAAAAGGCTGGGCCAAGGACGCGATCAAGTGCATGGCGCTCGTGGAAGCGCACCCGCTCGCATACCAAATGGAAGAGTTCGCCTACAACCTCCGCGACCACATCCTGGCGCTCAACCTGGGCCGCTGGGATTACATGGCGAGCCTTATCCATTTCAATTTCGAACATCCCGAGTGGGTGCTGCCCGATCGCAACACGATTCCGCACGACGTTGCATTCTTCCAGAATTTCCGCCTGCTGATGCCGGAGCTTTGCCATAAGCACGGCATGCTCGCCATTGGCGGCATGACGGCTCTGTTTCCCAGCCGCGAAGACAAGGAACTGAACGAACGGGCTCTCACCGGCCTCGCGCAAGATAAGAAGAATGAAGCCGTAGCACTGATGGACGGCGCCTGGACAGGTCACCCCGACCAGAATCAAATTGCCGTGGATCAGTTCCCTTTCCCGAACCAACTTTCGGCGCGGCCCAAGAATGCCGACACGCACGTCGACTTGCGCCCCCTCCCGAAGGGCGTGGGCAAGCAAACCGTCGCGGGAACGCGTGCCGCTGTGCGCACCGTGATTCGCTATCGCAATGGCGTCTTGAGCGGCCGCGGGGCAAGTCTGCTCGATGGCTACATGGAAGATCTCGCTACCGACAGAATTTACCGCCTGATGATCGCGCAGCGGATCAAACAGCGCGACAAGGTCAAAATCGTCGACGAGAACGGCGCCGCAGTGCCTCACACTCCCGAGTTCGTCAGCCAGCTATTCGACGAAGAGCTACACCGCATTTTGAAAGAGCTGCCGGCCGGAACGCCTGCGGAAACTACTGAGAGATTTCGTCGCGCTCGCATTTTGAGCGAAAGATTGATTGTCATAGGTGAGTTTAATCCTGTATAAGGACGCGAAATTGCATGAGCTTTGATGAAGTAAGGCTTCGGCGAAACGGCAGCGGCGTCATCCAGACGATGCTGAAGCGTTTGGCGGAAGAAGAAGAACAAGAAGAAGAACGAGAACTACCACTTGGACTGAACACGGTGGGGACCGTACCTGTCGAAACTGCGAAGCCGCTCACCAGAGCGGCCTTGTACTGAGGGCGTGACTCGACGGCAGCGACCCAAGACTGCGAGGGGACGTGGCGCTGTTCGTTGTTTTAGTTGTGGGGGTAGTCGTCGCGCAGACGTGGATGGATTGGCGCGACGCAAAACGGAATTTTGCGGTTCCAGAATGGGCGAAAGGTGTCGCGCTGGCGGGAATCGTCGGCGTAGCGCTCACGACGGCGATGTCGTTCGCCTCGGTCTGGCTCCAGGACTATTCCGGTCAATGGGTGGGCGCCGGCTCGCGCCTATTCTGGCCTGAATTAGGCTTGGTTCTCTGCGCGATGGGCATCATCGTGGCCGCCGTGCAAAAGAAGCGCATGCGCCTAATGCTGCTGATGATGGGCCTGCTAGTCGAAGCTTTCTGGCTAGGCATCACCCTGTCGTAGGGACAACCGCCCCCCTGCTGTTTGTTGGTGGCGCCTTGGGTTTTGCGTTGGTAGCTACGACGACGCCTCTTCCTCGTTGTCTTCTCGCCACCAATCGCCCATCTCCCTGCTATCCCGCTACGAGCGGAACAGCTATACTCATCCGGGCTAACATCTCCTCCTGGCAGGTGAAGCCGTGGGCCTTCAAATCGCAGTCCGACACGCTGGCGACGTCACGATCCTCGACCTCCAAGGCCGCGCCACCATCGGTCCCACCAACGAGTCCCTCAGCGCGAACCTGCGTAAATTAATCGACGCAGGCGAATCCAAAATCCTTCTCAATCTTGCCGGCGCCACTCAGATCGATAGCTCCAGCATCAGCACCATCGTGCGCGCCTTCGTCTCCCTGCGAAACCGCGGCGCCAGCCTGAAACTCCTCAGCGCTCACGGCAACGTGAAGATGGTTCTCGAGATGCTCCGCCTACTCAACGTAATCCCCAATTTCGACGACGAAGCGGAAGCCCTAATCTCCTTCGAATCCCGCAAAGCCAGCTCCCACTGACTGTCGTCTCGTAGTCAAGGTCCCTACGTCGCTGTGCGCCTCACAATTCACGAGTCACAGGATACGAGTCACGAATTTCTTCCCCCGCGCCCAAAAACTTTTTCTCCTTCAACCCCTGTGCTAGACTTTGCCCAGCAGTTTTGCGGCAAAGAAAATTTTTCTGCGATGACTGCTAATCGGTGGAACTTCGGGCTCTGTGCAACGATTCCCCGTGAACCCCGCCAGGCCCGGAAGGGAGCAACGGTAACGGGTCAGCTTCGTGTGCCGCGGAACACCCGAAGTTCCTCCCTTGCTCCACGGCTTTTGACAATGGCTGCAGGCTTCTTGCGGCTGCGAATCAATGGAGTCCAGACGATTTTGAGAATCGACATTTCGCCAACGCACCGACACGATGGCTCACGAGTCACAAATTACGAGTCACGGATTCTCGATGAGCTATAAAGTCATCGCTCGAAAATATCGCCCGCAAACATTCACTGAAATTGTCGGCCAGCAGCACGTCACCCAAACGCTCGCGAACGCCATCAAATCCAATCGCGTCGCCCACGCCTACATCTTTTCCGGCGTTCGTGGCGTGGGCAAGACCACCACGGCCCGCATCCTCGCCAAGGCGCTCAATTGCGTGAAAGGCCCCACCGCCGAGCCCGACAACACCTGCGACTCCTGCCGCGAGATTTCCGCCGGCACTTCGCTCGACGTTCTCGAAATTGACGCCGCCTCCAATCGCGGCATCGACCAGATCCGCGAGCTCCGTGAAATGGTTCGTTACGCGCCGGCGTCGAGCCGCTACAAAGTCGTGATCCTCGACGAAGCTCATCAGCTCACCGACGAAGCATCGAACGCCCTGCTGAAAACTCTCGAAGAGCCGTCCGAACGCGTCGTCTTCATCCTCGCCACCACCCGTTCGGAAGATCTTGTCGACACGATCAAATCGCGCGCCCAACTTTTC
Organism: uncultured Acidobacteriota bacterium; assembly: GCA_963736465.1. Classification (GTDB taxonomy): domain Bacteria; phylum Acidobacteriota; class Terriglobia; order Acidiferrales; family UBA7541; genus Palsa-295. The sequence continues at coordinate 109,991 of CAVTOS010000008.1, forward strand.
AATTTCCGCTCGCTTACGTTCAAAGAAATTGCCGGCGAAATCGAGCGCGTCGCCGAATCCGAAAATCTTAAAATCGACCCTGGCGCTGTAGCTGTTCTCGCGCGTGCCGCTGAAGGCAGCCTTCGCGACGGCCTCTCGCTTCTCGAGCAGGCCATCGCCTACTCGAACGACGAAATCACCGACACGCAAGTCCGCGAACTTCTCGGCGTCGTCGCCGAAAGCGTCCTCGACGAACTCGTAGAAGCAATCGCCACTCAATCCGCCGAGCGCGCCCTCGGCCTCGTCCATCGCCTTATCACCGACGGACAAAACCTTCAGCACTTCTGCCGCGAAGCGATTCGCCATTTCCGCAACCTGCTCGTCGCTCGCGTTTGCGGCGCTGATTCCGATCTCGTCACTGCGCCTCCCGACGAACGCCCCCGACTCGCCCAGCAAGCCGCTCGCTTTACAGAAGAAGATCTCACGCGATTCTTTCAAATCCTTCTCGCTACGGACGACGACCTGCGCCGAAAGCCCGATCCACGCCTCCATCTCGAACTCGGCCTCCTCAAACTCGTAAACGCACAACGCCTCGCTCCTCTCGAAGAAATTCTCGCCGACCTGCGTGGCGAATCTCCGCGCGCAGCAGGAGCTTCCAGCGCACCGCGATCCATTCCGCCGCGCGCCGTCTCAACTTCTCAATCCGCCTCACCAGCATCCAGCACAGCCACCGCAACCGCCGCGCGAATGGCGCCCGCAGTCCCGCCCGAAACAAAATTGACGGCGCCATCTGTGCTCAACTCCGCCGCGTCGCCAGGCGAGAACTTGCCATCTCCGCCTCGCACTGTTCCAACGCCCATGCCCGCGTCTCCGCCGCGCATCGTTGCGCGCGCCGCGGAAGACTCCAGCGGCGGCCTTGCATCCGCGCAGGTGGACGCGATCAAAGCCGCTCTCCAAAATCAGAAATTTCTTTGGTCCATGGTCGAGCACGCCACACGCTGGGAAATTGACGGCGGCGAACTTCGTCTTTTTTTCCCCACCGAAAGCCGCGCTCTCGCCGAAATGTTGCAGGCCCGCGACCCGATGGAACGTTTGCGCACAGTGTTGAACCAAGTCGTCGGCCAGCCGCTTCGCGTGTGTGTTAAACTTGAATCAGGTCGCACAGCCGTGGTCGGTCGCGGTTCTGAGCTGCGCGCCCGGTTTGAAGAAGATCCAATCGTTAGGGCTATGCTTGAAAAGTTTGGCGGCCAGATTTCTAAAATCAAGCGCCCGGGCGAGGAATAACAATGGAAGTAAAAGCGCTTCAACAAATGCTGTCCCAGTTCCGCCAGGTGCAAGAGAGTCTCGAGAAGCAGATGGACGGGCTTCTCGTCGAAGCTTCGGCCGGCGGCGGAATGGTCACAGTCAAGATGAACGGACAGAAACAGCTGACCGAAATACGCATCGAGCCGGAGATTTTCAAGAGTAAAGACCAGGAAATGCTTCAGGAGTTGATTCTCGCTGCCGTGAATGACGCCACGCGCCGCGTGGACGAAGAACTTTCCAAGCAGGTAAAAGAAATGGCGGGCGGTATGCCCGGAGTGATGGGCCTGAAAATCCCCGGACTCTTCTGAACCGGATGAGATTTCGAAGAATCGGATCTCCGGCCGATCCGGTTCCCTTCTCGCGTTTTATTCCGAAAACAATTTTTTGAAAGTGGATCCCACATGCCCGATTTTGCGCCCTCAATAAATCGCCTCATCGAAGAATTGAAACACCTCCCAGGCATCGGCCAGAAGACCGCGCAGCGCCTCGCCTTTCACTTGCTGCGCGGCGATCGCGAAACCGCCTTCGCGCTTTCCGACGCGATTCGCGACGCCAAAGAAAAAATCCGCGAATGCTCAGTCTGCAATAACATCACGGACACCGATCCCTGCCTCTTCTGCACCGGCGCCACGCGCAACAAAGCGATCATCTGCGTCGTTGAAGAAGCCACGAATATTCAAGCCGTCGAGAAGACGCGCCAGTTCAACGGCATGTATCACGTCCTCGGCGGCGCGCTTTCGCCGCTCCAGGGCATCGGGCCCGATCAGCTTAAAATCAAAAGTTTGATCGAACGATTGAAGGGCGGCGCGGTGGAAGAAATTATCGTCGCCACGAATCCCACAGCCGAAGGCGAAGCTACAGCTGTCTATCTCTCGAAGCTCATCAAGCCGCTGGGCGTCAACGTCACACGCATCGCGATGGGAATTCCGGTCGGCTCCGACCTCGAATATGCCGATGAAGTCACAATGATGAAAGCAATGGAAGGCCGCCGCGGCCTCTGAGCCGTTCAAAATCCCCGCGTCTCATTTATTGCCTGCCGGGTCCTGATTTGCCTTGTCGTGCAAGTCCAAACCATACTTCGGCGCGTCTTTGGTTCCGGTAATCTTCACCGGTATCTCCGTCACGCCATTCTTGCGGAAAAACGGATCTACCGCCTTCAGAAAGAACGATTTCTTACCGGTCACAGTCTGAGAAATTTTCGCATTCATCCGCAGCTTGCCGCGAAAATCCAGATCGCCCGTATTCACGCCGTACGTTCCAGCCAGCGCGAGCGACGCCCCTTCAACTCCAAATGTCAGGTTCGAAAATTTCACCTTGCTGTGCTGCATCGTGAAAGCGCCGTGCAACTCAGAGAGTTGCGTGCCCTCAGCGCCGAGTTCCGGCTTTCCTTGCGCCTTGTGGCTGAACGTGTCGATGCGATCCTGAATCTCATTGTTCGTGAACTGAATATCGCCAATCGTAAATTGCCCGTCGAGCGACATGCGATCGATTAAATCCTCATCGCGCTCCGGTATGTAAATCTTCGTCTTTAGCCGCTCGTAGCCAGTCATCACCGGCTTATCTGTCTTCACGGTAAGTCGCAACAGATCTTCCACGCGCCCTTTATCGGAAACAGCATTGAGATCGATTGTCCGGCCCTTGTGTGTGCTCAGATCAACCACTTCGCCCTGCGCCACGATCGTCGTACGCAAAAAAGTCGCCGTCACTTTGTTCAGGATCACGTCGCCATTCGTTCCATCCACAATCGCCGAATACACCGTGTGCAGCGGAACAGTATGGCTCGCGGTCCGCAACGCAAAATCCGGCGTGTCCGTTTCACCTTCCACTTCCAGATAATCGAGCGGCCCTTTAAATTTCCCCTGCGACGAAAGAATTCCAGACAGCCCTTTCAGGGTGCCGAGATCGGCATGCTCGAAATTGAATTTTGCCTCTACGGGAGTGCGGCTCGGCTCCTCGGCATCCCACGGTCCAAACTTTCCGACACAGTCAATCTCTCCGCGTGGCTTGGGATTCGTAAGGATCGCGTGAAAGTCGGCGGCCTGATCGAACCGGAAATTATTCATGTGGAGATGGTGGATGTAGAAAGGATGTGCTGTTGCAGCCGGATCCTTTGGAAGAGGCACGATCACCGCGTCATCGGCAATCACTTCGCCGATCACGATCGGAAACTTTTTCGCCAGATCCACATCAGTTCCGTGAATCAGCGGCGGCCCGCCCGACTCTCGGGGCGGCGTGCGGATTTGCAATCCGTCCAGACGCACGCTGCTAACCGTCGCCTTGTTAGCCAGCAGCCCCGAAAGATTCGCGGAGAAAGAAACCTTCGCGACTTCGATTAGCGGCGGCACATCCGTGCGGCCGTTGTGCCGCAACACAACACCTGTGATCACCACATGCACGCCGGGCTTCAGTGAAACTTCGAAATCCTTGAATTCAAGCTCGCTGTGAAACCGCAGCCGAAGGTACGCTTCCGTCTCGCTGCGGATTATTCCTCGAATTTTCCCGCGCATCGCGAACAAGAGAGCAAACGCCGCTAAAACCAGTCCTCCTGCCACAGCCGCAAGAATCAGCCACCCACGTTTAGACAATCGCTGGCCCTCGTCCTCTCGCAATGCCCAAGATCACTCAAGGTTGATTGTAGCGAAACCGTGACCTCTATTGTTAAAGGAGCGCGGCCGGAGTCGCACACGACCTGCGAGGCCACCTGTCGCATCGGCGACGTATCGCTTGCTTCAGGCGCGACGGGAGGATATATCTATCGTCATGAAATCGATGGATGGCGCGGAGGGCGCGATGCCCTCACTAAGTCAATACATGGCGCAATACGATCACGAGCACACCAATCCCTGGAACAAAGTAATGCACGCGATCGGAATTCCCATGGTCATCACGGGTATCGTCCTTCTGTGCATCACATGGTGGCGCATCGGTCTCGCGCTCTTCGTAGGCGGATGGATCCTGCTCTTCGCTGGTCATCGCATTGAAGGAAATAAGCCGGCGTTTTTTCAAGGCCTCGTCTACTTCCTCGTCGGCCCTATCTGGATCGCCAAAGAATTGAAAGACGCGATCTTCGGCGTCTCGCACCGGTTAACACCTGCTCACTGACCGTTCGACCCCGGCTCAAAGCCATTCGACTGCAAGCTAGCTATCCTTTTCACGCGGACACAACGGAACTGCCGTTTCTAATTTCAGTTCTTAGGTTCTGCGGGCTTCTTCTCAGAAGGGGCCTGAGCAAGCGCTTCTTCGATCCGCTTAAATAGGTCGCCCTTATCGTTGTGAGTGATTCCCGAAAAATTTCCGCCCAACGCCACCGTGCAGGTCTCGCCGGAACCGGTCAGCGTGATGTCCAGGTACCGCTTGCCACTCACCGCATTGCCGGTCGAGACAATCCCCTTCTTCTGAGCGTCATCGAGCTGTGCAAAATTGTAGTGTGGAGGAGCTGTCGCGATCTTGACAGCGGACCATACCCGGTCGCAGCTTGCGGCGAAGACCTGCTCTTTCGGCTTGGCAAACACGGGGTTCGCGAAAGCCGTCAACACCAATGCCATCAAGAATTGTTTCATCTTCCTCTCCGTGCAGCGAACTGATTGTCGCTATCTTAGCGCCAGCGTCCGGCAAGGATGAACTCTTGTCGCGTGTCAACGTAGTCGATTGGTAACTTCCAGCGCCCAATTTAACGGGATAAGAAGGCAACTAATTAACTAAGTAAGGCTTCTCACCGACCATTCCCCGCATTTCAGGGTTGATACAGGCAGCGTTCTCGATTTCCTGACGCTAAGGAGGCGCATTGAAATGAGGAATTCTCTCGCGGTCATGTTGCTGTTTGTGGCCGTTAGTGCAGGGCCACTTTGCGCGCAGGAGCAACCTTCGGAGTTTGAGGCATACGGGGGGTACTACTACACGCGCTTCAATGTAAATGCCAATGCCCCGGGCATTGCACCCTCGGCAACCTACAACGGAAACGGCGGTGGTGGCCAGTTCGAGTATAACGTCAACCGTTGGCTCGGTGCTGTAGCAGACCTGAGCGGCTTTATCGCGACGAGCAGCGGGAGCGGAGCATTCGCCGGAGCAGGGTTCACCTATCTCTTCGGGCCTAGAGTGAATTTTCGGCGCGGCAAAGTGGTGCCGTTCGCTGAGGCACTCTTCGGAGGCGTTCGCACAACCGACGGCATCGCCCGATCAACGGGGACCGAAAACAATTTTGCTATGACGGCAGGCGGTGGCATCGATCTCAAAGTTTCCAAGCACGTCTCCGTTCGCCCTGTGCAGGCCGACTACTTCATGACAAAAATCCCGGACGGACTGAATAACCGCCAGAACAATTTCAGGTTCGGCGCTGGAGTCGTGTTCCGGTTTGGCTAAGAGCAATTTGCTTATCTACTTTCTGGTTGGCCCGATCTGGATCGGCAAAGAATTGAAGGCCGCGGTGTTTGGCTCCCCGCATCGGTCAACCGCTGCTCACTGACCGTTTCGACCGCTTCGTCAGTGACCACTCAACCACGGCTTCACTCGCAGAAGTAATAGTCTTCATAGTTGTAGTACCTTTTTTGTTGTTCCTTTCGCCTTGACGCGATTTGTTCACAGACGCAGAATGCCTCCGTTATCTTAGGGCTCCCAGCGCCCCAAGACACACAGGGAGCTACGAACTTGAGAACAAAATCTGCTGCATTCTCGATTGGTTTTCTAGGCTTGCTGTGCCTCATCCTGCCGGCGCCCGCCCGGGCGGATCTGGTCGGAACGACGGTGACCGGCTCTTTAGATTTCGACTCGGACAATAAGAACTTTTACAACCCGGCGATGGGGTTTGTACCGGCTGGCTTTCAAAACTCGGCGGGTGCGCAAAACTCAAACACAGTCGTCATCGTGGGCGGCAACGAGTTCGGCTTCAGCGATGGCTTGAATACGGACGTAACGAGTTTCACCAGCACCGGATTCACTTTCATGGACACGGCCATCACCGCAGGTCCAAATCTCAATATCATTCTCACGTTGACGGACCCCGCCTTTGCGGGCGTGTCGTTGATTTCCAGCTCCTTTCCCGGCCTGACTTTCGCAATTTCAGGCGATCAGATTACGGTTGATATTCCCGGTCTCGATGCATCCGCCGGAGAAGTCTTTACAGCTTCCTTCAACGTCACATCAACGTCGCCAGTTCCCGAGCCCTCCGCCTACGGTCTCGTGCTGATCGGCTTCGGTTTCTTGGGACTCATGCTGGCAATGCGGAAGCGTCTGCGTCTGGGTATCCGACAGGCCAGTTGAGCGCATAGCTCACAAGCCTAGCAATTTGCACGTGCGCGTCATCGGGCGTTCAGCCGGTTTAGCTGCGCCCGGATTCAGTCAGCCGGCGCGGCTCGGGTCTTGGCCCATTGCCGGATTGATTGCACTTCCTCAGCGCGAGTCACGCTGAGTGGTTGCGTGGAGCGAATCTCCGCGAGAAGGACTTCGGTCGTCAACTGTTCCTTCTGCGCAAAGGCCGTATAAAGCCCCGCAATAATCACCTGCTCGATTTCCGCGCCCGAGAAGCCTCGCTTCCCGCGGCGAGTTTTGACAGATCAAACGTCAACGTGTCGCGTCCGCGCTTTTTCAAATGCAATTCGAACAGCGCCGCGCGAACGTCCGTTCCGGGCAAGTCGACAAAGAAGATCTCGTCGAACCGCCCCTTGCGCATCATCTCCGGCGGCAGTAGCGTAATATTGTTCGAGGTCGCCGCCAAAAAGACGCCGCTCTCGCGAGACTGCATCCACGTCAGCAGCGTCGCAAGCAGACGCTGCGACAAGCCCGCATCGGCGTCGCCACTCGTACCGGCAGACGCAAACGCCTTTTCAATCTCATCGATCCACAGCACCACCGGCGCCAGCTTCTGCGCTAATTCCAAAGTTTTGTGCAGCTTCTTCTCGCTCTCACCCACAAACTTGTCGTACAAGGCTCCCGCATCCAGGCGCGCCAGCTCAAATCCCCACTCGCCGGCCACCGCCCGCGCGGCAAGGCTCTTCCCGCATCCCTGGACGCCTGTAATCAAAATCCCCTTCGGCGGCTCCAGCCCGAATCGCCGGCCTTCCAACGTCAACGCACTCTTACGTTTCGCAATCCAGTCACGCAAACGTTTCAGCCCGGCCACATCGTCAAAAGATGTGTCGCGCCGCACCGTCTCGATCAATCCTTCGCTCCGCAAGGCTTGGCGCTTTGCATCGAGCACGGCATCGAGCAATCCGGCATCCGCACATCCCCGCGACATGACGCACATCCGCAACGTGCGCATAGCCTCTTCTCTGGAAAGCCCGGCGAGGTTTCGAGCGAGTTGGCTGATCCCCGCAGGGTCTAGCACCATAGGAAGGGACTGGTCTCGATTCAGTTCGGCAAGCACACCCTTCACACCGGGCAACAATTCTTCGGACGTCGGCAGGTCCAGCTGAAATGCTACCGCTTCAGAGCCCAGTTCCGCGGGCAGCTGCAGCGACGGCGCAGATATCACAATCGCTTGTCGCGCCGTCCTGAATTTCTCGGCCATATCCCTCAAGCGACGGCAAATTTTGTCGTCTTCGCAATACCGCGCAAAATCTTTGAGAAGAAAGATAGCGTCGCCCGGAATCAATGGAATGTTTGCCAGTACCTGCTCGGGCTGATCGGTGTTGTAAAGCGGCGCGCCAGGGCATTTCGCCATGCCGGTGGTGACGCTCCATTCATACATCGGCACGCCCAACTCAGCCGCCACTTCCAGGAGCAACTGCTTGAACCGCTCTTCTTCAGGCGTCTCCACAGTGATGATCGGGTGCCGCGAGTTTACGAGCAGCCGCAGTTCGTCATGCTTGGTGTGAACGGGAGGCGCTCCAGAGCCGCTCGCTTTTCCACGAACCGCATTCGGTTGCGCCGGTGTGCCGGACGATCGCGGCGCGGGCTCATTGGACTGATTTTTTGGCTCTTGTGACAAAGCTGGTGCCTCGTTTGACGACAGTAGTTCAGGTGAACAACTAAGAGGGAGCGTTAGATGGCCCAACGATAGGCTACCAAAATCAAGAAAAAAGAAAGCTCGGTTTTGAAGCACGCGACGCAAGCTCGTCAACGCATCGATATTTGACCTCCGTGATATAATCGAATAGTTAGTTTTTCGTTCGACTAGGAGGTGCGGGCATGAGAGTCGCGCGAAATGCGCGATGTTGCTTCCGCTCCTCTCCCGCGCGCGAAATTCTAATAGGAACAATCGAGGTTTCAGAAATTAAGTTAAGTTGCGGAAAACACAGCACTAAACAATTTTCTAATAGGGACAAAACTCGGTTTTTGCGTGCGCCAAGGCGGAACGCCTTTTTCGGGATTTCGACGCCTCTCTTCGCTCCAACCTCAGATTCACTTCGAAGTTACCCTTTCGCACAATCGCGCAAGGCTGTTCGCTCGCGCTCGACCAGAATGCTAACCTTGGAAATTGCCCCTCGGAGGCTTGGGTGAACGAATCCGCGCTGTCCAACGATCCCGGCACGCAGAAGCGCCGCAGCACGCGCATCGTGCAAGCCGTCCCGCTCACCGTGACGGGTGTGGACGCGCTGGGCCAGCCTTTCAAAGAACGCACCACCACCGTGATGGTGAACTGTCACGGTTGTAAGTACCAATCGAAGCACTACGTTCCCAAAAATTCGATCGTCACTTTGGATATTCCCACGCCCGAGCCGGGCCGCCCGCCGCACTCCGTTCAAGGGCGTGTTGTCTGGGTGCAGCGTCCGCGCACCGTTCGCGAACTTTTCCAAATTGGACTCGAATTTGAAACGCCAGGTAATGTGTGGGGCATCGCGTTCCCGCCAGATGATTGGCAGGCGTCGCTTGCGGAGGGCGGCACCGACGCGTCGCGCACCTTGGAACTCGTTGAGGAGTTCGAGATAGACGCAGCCGCTTCCGCACCACCAGAAGCTGATGTTCCCGCGCAAGCCGATCCAGCGCCTACTGCCGTGGCTCCTGCTGCCGCGGCACCTGCTGCACCCGTCGCTCACTTGCCAGGCGAGAAACCTGCCGGCCACGTTGCTCCGCCCGTCGCGCCTTCGGCAGCCACGCCACACGCCGACAGCAAGGTACATGCAGTTACGGTCTCGTCGGCCGACGCGCAAGCTGCCATCGCACGTCAAATGGCCAGGGTGGTAACGGAAGTCAAAGAAAATCTCGATAAGACGATGCGCAAGGGCGCCGAAACTGCGATCGCCGAAGAAATGACCATCGTGCGCCAGCAGTTGGACGTGCAGCTTCACGATGCTGTCGAGCGCGCGATTAAAGTTTCGATGGAGCGCGTCTCCGAAACGTCGGTGAAGAAAGTGGTTCAGGAGGCTGCGCAGCGCACCGCCGCGATCGTGGAAGAAGCGCGCAAAGCCACCGAGATTTCGTCGGAAAATCTCGACGCGAAAGTGCGCAATGCTGTGCAGCAAGCCGTGAGCACCGCGGCCGAGCAAGCCGCGCAACAGGCAGCGCAACAAGCCACCTCGCAGAATTTGAAGACCGCGGTAGAAGAAGCTGTGGAACGGGCGATCAGCAGCCGGCAAGCCACGACCCCATCGCTCGACATTCTTTCGTCGCCGGAAGCGGCGCAGCGCCACCTGGACGACTGGCGCAAGAGCCTGGAAGACACCGCGCAGAATATCCGCAGCCAGACCGTCGAGAAGGCCAACGTCGAGGTAGCCGAGGTAAACCGCCGCTGGCAGGAAACATTTGACGCCGCGCTGGCGGGCGCATCGCAGAAAATCGGTGCGCAACTGAACGATGCATCGCGCGCGGCGCTGGAGCAGGCCCAACAAGACATTGATGCGAGGAAGTCGGGAATTCAGGGATCGCTCGATGAAGTGATTGCAGGCGCGCGCTCCACCGCTGATTCCCTCAAGGCGGGCCTTGAACAGGAACGCGCGCGAACCGAGCAGGCGAAATCAACACTCGAAGAAGCGGCGCGAACGACGCTCGAATCCGTGCGAGCGGCGATCGATCAAGAGCGGACGCGCGTGGAGGAAGCGAAGTCGCAGCTTGACGCCGCCGCGCAGAGCACGCTCGAATCGGTTCGAGCGAATCTGGAGCAGGAGCGGGCTCGCGCGGATGAGACGAAGTCGCGGCTCGAGTCCACTGCGCAATCCATGCTGGATCACACCCAGCAGCGGCTCGATGGAATCCTGGCTGAGAAATACAGCGAAATCGGGCGCAAGGCAGATAAGGCCATCGCAGAACGGGCCGAGCAGATTCAACCGACGCTAGAAGCCGCCGCGCAAAAGGTGGTGCAGCGCATCTCGGGCGAGTTCGATCAGACCATCGCTTCCAAGGTGGGAGATGCGCAGAGCGTGATTTCGCAGCTTGGCAGCGCCGAAGAGCGCGCCGCGGAAACTCAGACAGCGCTCATCGAGCAGATCCAACAGATCGCTGAACAATCCAGAGAGCTGAAAGAGGCCACCGGCGGGCACATCGACAATATCTCTGGCCACGCCGCGAAGATTCAGCGCTCGCTGCAAGAGCAGGCCATGGAAGTGGCGGAGCAGGCGGCGCAGTTCCGCAACACCGTGGTCGAGCACATCGACCAGATCTCCGGGCACGCTTCGAAAATTCAAGATTCGGTGCGCGAGAATCTGAAGCAGCAATCGGATAGCGCCGTGCAGGAATCGCTCGAGCGGCTACGCCAGGAAGCGGCGAAGGTCCCGACTGAGGTGGAGCAGTCCTGCCGCGAGGTGGTTTCGAAGGTCACCGAGGACATCGAGCGCAAGGGCACCGAGACCGAGCACCACACTTACGAAGCGCTACTGAAAGCGTCTGAGTGGTATCAGAAAAAAGCGCAGACCACGATGCAGACGTCGATGGAGCGGTCGGTCGAACAGGCGACCACGTCTCTGCGCGATCGCGCGGCGGAGACTTCGAGGCTGCTCGCGTCGGAGCTGGATCACTACCGGCGAACGTATGTGGAGCACAGCCAGGCGCAGATTGAAGACGCGGCCAAAGAAGTGGTCGATCGGCAGCGCAACAAGCTGAGCGAAAACGCGGAAGTGGCCGGCGCGACCTTTGCGAATCAGGTGAATCGCGTGACGCTCGAATCCTTGCGGCGCTTCGAGGAAACTTCGCGCGAGGCGCTCGAGAAAGCGCGCTCCGATATGGAGTTCAACCGCGAAGGCTCGCTGGTGGAATTTCAATCGAGCCTCGACCAACGGATGCTCGACGGAGTGGAACAGGCGCGCGTTTACCTGCAATCCCAGCTGATGCCAATCGTCGAAAATTGGCAGGCCCAGCAGGAGCAGGAGAAAAAAGCCTGGATGGAGCGGCTGAAGAAAGCTACGGACGAGAACATTGATCACTACAAAGAGCGCCTCGAAAACGCCTCAAATTCTTGGCTGCTTGCGTCCGCCACCACGCTCGGCCAACATTCGCAGACGGTGCTCGACACGATCGCCAAAGCCGCGGAAAAGCGCTTGCGGGATACGTGCTCGGAAGTTCTCTCCGGAATGGGCGACACTTTGAAGAACCGGCTGCTGGGACTTTCCGCGGATTTCAGGCCCAACGACGAAGAAAACGACGACCTGCCGAAGCAAACGAAGTAGCCGAGAATTTTTTCGGAGCACGTTCCCGAATCAGTTCAATTTATCAGCTTAAACTTAGGCCGCTGACTTAATTTTACGCCGCCGCTTTTTGGCGCGAACCACGATGCCGGTATAATGGCTGGGTTATGTCCAACCACGCTTACGTCAGCATCTGGTGCAAGGATTTTTCCGAGCCGAGGATCTTGGAACAGTTTGGGGCGCTGCTCGCCACGGTTCCCTTCTCCGCCACCGTGCCGGGATTCGGTTATCTTGTGGTTCGCGCCGTGGATGCCACCGAATCGCCGATTCTCGAGCAGGACTTGCGCGCGGTGCCGCTCGATGCGAACGGCGTGATAGAACTTGCGAAAGATCACCTGAACAACGACTCAGCCTACGAAGTCCGCACGGGCTGGGATCTCTGGACGTACGATGACGCGCTCGGGCGATGGCAGGTACAGCCGCAGCCGCTCGAGGTTTTCTGCTATGGCGAGGATTACGACGACGGATACTGGCGCGAATTCGGCCACCTGGAGATCGACCTTGGATTCGAGCATTTTTTCACGGGGCACGGGGGCTTACTCGGGTTCCGCCGCAGCGAGAAGGCAAATCCGGCGAGCGCGGAGGAAAAAAGGTTCCTCGAGGCCATGGAACGGCCCGAAAACCTGCGGAATTACCAGGAAAAAACCACCGAAAATATTCGTAGACTCCTGGAGTGGGTTCGCCGCATCGAAAAGGCTGTACCGACCGGCTGAAAATGTGGTCCGAGGGCGAGGAGAATTTTGAATCGCGCATCGAGGAGATTCTCGCGGCTCGGTAGCGTGGCTGCGGGGTGCAGCCTGGGAAAATCAAAGTCTCGGAGAATCCTTCTGCCTGGCAGAGCCAAACGGCTACAATTGTCTGAAATATTGATGAAACGCTATGCCATTTTCGCGGCAGCCGGTGTCGTCGCACTCGTTTGCGCAGGGTGCGACAAGTCGTTCATGTCGTCCTCGGTGGAGTCAACCAAAAACGGAACGGCGCAGCCAGCGGCTCCAGCGAAACCCTCGACTCCTCCCGATATTCAAGCCACTGCTGAGGCCGCTCTCGGCTCAGAAACGGAAGTGCTTGCGTTTGGCGATCTGGCAAAAAATGGCAAGCAGCAGATATTTGCGGTGAACCGATTGAAATCGACGCCGCAGGGAGTGATGCCCGGGACGCTGGTGAGCCGGGCCGTGGTGCTGGAGAATGATGGCGGCAAGTGGAAAGAAGTATTCCGCTGCGACGAGCACTTGCAGAACCCGAAAGGCTATCTCGGTGGAACTCCGCTCGCTTCCGTGGCGGCATGGCGGCTGCAGTCTGAACAGCACGAAGACAAGGGCTTGCAGATGTACTTTACGCCGCTGGCCAAGCCGGCGGGCGGCTACATCGAAACGATCGGAATTCGCTGGAATCCCGAACTGAAGTTGTATGAGTCGCTCGACCGCACGTACGAACATTTTCTTGGCGAGACGAAGAATCTTGCGACGCCGGAGTCGCAGGTGAGGCAATGAGCGCAATCGCACAACCCGTGGCAGCTGCGGCGCGGCCGGCGAAGAAGCCGTCGGGCTGGCAGAATCTGAAGCCTTTACTGCCCTACGTGGGGCGGTACAAGGGGATGGTGACGCTCGGCCTGACGCTCGACCTGCTGATGGGCATTATTGCAGCGCTGCCACAGCTTGTGCAGGGGATCATCGCCGACTGCCTGAACGGACTTCCACAACCGTTGACTACTCTTTCGGGCACCGCGCGCGCTGTTTTGTGGCCGGTCCTCAAATTTTATGCGCCGCTCAGCCGTCACGCGCTCGGTCTTTATTGTCTGACGATCGTGATTGCCATGGTGGTGAAGGGTATTTTTTCGTTCTGGACGCGGTGGATTCTGATCGGCATATCGCGGGAAATCGAGTTCGATTTGCGAAACGACTTATTCGACCGGCTCGTTCGCATGGATCCCGAGTTCTACGTGAGCAATCGCACGGGCGACCTGATGTCTCGTGCCACGAATGATTTGAACGCCGTGCGGATGGTGCTTGGGCCGGGAATCATGTATACCGCGACGACGATTGCAACCTCGGTGGTGGCGCTCTTCTTTATGATCCGGCTTTCGCCGGCGCTGACGCTGTGGGTGCTGCTGCCTGTGCCTATTGTCGTGCTCGCTGTTTATTATTTCGGACAGACAATTCACCGGCTCTCCGAGCGAATTCAGGCGGCGCTTGGTGCGCTTTCGACGCGGGCGCAGGAGAATCTTACGGGCGTTCGCGTGGTGCGAGCCTACGCGCAGGAGAAATCCGAGATCGGGCTTTTCGAACAGGCTAATCGCGATTATGTGGACCGCAACATCAAACTGATCGGTTCGTGGAGCTTGTTCTTCCCTGCCCTGACGGCCTTGATTGGCATGAGCTTCGTGATTTTGTTGGGCAGAGGCGGATCGCAGGTGATGGAGAACGGCGTTTCGCTGGGAACACTGTGGTCGTTCTACGCTTTCCTTGGCGTGCTGATTTTTCCAATCATTGCGCTGGGATGGGTGACGAACATATTTCAGCGTGGCGCGGCGTCGATGGGCCGCTTGATGTACATCCTGACTGCCGAACCAAATATTCGAGACAGTGCCGGGATCGGGAGGAAAAGCGCTGGAGCGAATGGAAACGCAGCTGCGACGGACGGAGCGGCAAACGAAACGCCGATTCGCGGTGAAATTGAATTTCGGCATTTGACTTTCGCGTACCCAACAGCTCCCGGTAATCCTCCGAATGAACCTGTGCTGCACGACATTTCGCTGCATGTGCCTGCCGGCTCTACGCTGGCGATTGTTGGACCGACTGGAAGCGGCAAATCGACGTTGGCGGCCCTGATTGCGCGTTTGTGGGAAGCTCCGCCGGGAACCGTGTTGATCGATGGACGTCCGATTCAAGACTATCCGGTGGCGGAGCTGCGCCGCGCGATCGGTTACGTACCTCAGGACACTTTCCTTTTCAGCGAAACGATTCGCGAGAACATCGGCTTTGGCGTCGACAACGTGCTGGATGAGGCCGTGCTCGAAGCCGCCGAGATCGCGAGTATTTCGGGCGAAATTCAAGGCTTTCCAGATCGCTTCAGCACGATTCTGGGCGAGCGCGGCATTACTCTCTCGGGCGGGCAGAGGCAGCGAACGTCGCTGGCGCGCGCGATTGCCCGCAAACCAAAAATCCTGGTTCTCGACGACTCGCTCTCGAGCGTGGACACGGCCACGGAAGAGCGAATTCTGAGCGGCTTGCAAAGCGTGATGAAGGAGCGCACGACGATTCTTGTCTCGCACCGTGTTTCCACCGTAAAAAATGCCGACCAGATCGTGGTGCTGCGCAACGGACGAATCATCGAGCGCGGCACGCACGATGAACTACTGGCGCTCGGCGGCTACTACGCCGATCTTTATCAGAAGCAGCTTTTGGAAGCAGAGCTAGAACGCGAATGAGCGATTTCCGCGAAGAAGAGAAACTCGGCAAGCTTTACGACACGCGGCTGACGCACCGGCTGATGAAATATCTGCGCCCTTATCGGTTGCAGGTGTTCTTCGCGGTGGCGATGAGCCTGGCCGTGGCCGGCATGGAGATCGTGGGGCCATTTCTTTTTGGACGCGGTGTGGATCGTTACATTTTGCCGGTGGCGCACGGGCAAATGGCGAAGCGGGTGGGCCTTTTTGGCATTGCTGTGATTTGTCTTCTTTATTTGGGCTCTCTGGTTGCTAGTTTTGCGCTTCAGTATCTGCAGATGCGCATCATGCAGTCCGTTGGACAGAAGACGATGTACGACCTGCGCAAAGAGATTTTTGAGCATCTGCAGCGGCTGCCGATGAGCTTTTTTGATCGCACGCCTGTGGGGCGGCTGGTGACACGTTCGACAACGGACGTGGACGCGCTCAACGATCTTTTTGCTTCGGGCGTGGCGGCGATGCTAAACGATTTCGTTTTGCTTATCGGCCTCGCCGTGTTTCTGATCCGGTGGCATCCAGTGCTCGGGCTGGTGACGCTTTCTCCGCTGCCGTTCATGTTTCTGCTGACGTATATCTTTCGCAATCACGTGCGCGACGCGAACCGCAACATTCGAACAGCTATCGCGCGCATCAACGGATTTCTGCAGGAGCACATCAGCGGAATGTCGGTGGTGCAGCTTTTCAACCGCGAGAGAAAATCGCGCGCGCAGTTTGCGGAATTGAACAAGATTCACATGGAAGCGTACAAAGACGCGATTGACGCTTTCTCGTATTTTTATCCGGCCGTGGAACTTTTGAGCATGAGCGGAGTGGCGCTGCTGTACTGGGTGGGCGGTATCAGCGTGATTGCGGGAACTTTTACGCTCGGCGTGCTGATTTCGTTTATTCAGTATGCGCAGCGCTTTTTCCGGCCGATTCAGGATTTGAGCGAAAAATTTAATATTTTGCAGGCGGCGATGGCGGCATCGGAGCGAATTTTTGGCCTGCTTGACGAACCGGTAACGATCGTTTCGCCGGCGAAGGTGCATACGCTGGCTGCGCCGCGCGGGGAAATTGAATTTCGCAATGTGTGGTTTGCTTACAACGGCGGAGAGAATCCGAAGGAAGAGGATTGGGTGCTTCGCGATGTTTCCTTCCGCGTGGAGCCGGGGCAGACGCTGGCGATTGTTGGGCACACGGGCGCGGGCAAGACGACGATTATTCAGCTGCTGCTGCGTTTTTACGACGTGCGGCGCGGCGAGATTCTGCTCGATGGCGTGAACATCCGCGAGATGGATTTGCAGGATCTGCGCAAAATGTTTGGCATCGTGCTGCAGGATCCGTTCCTTTTCACGGGCACGCTGGAATCGAACGTGAAGCTCGGGACGGAAAAGATCACCCGGGCGGACACGGAACGGGCGCTGCGCGAGGTGGGACTTGGGCCTTTCGTTGAATCGCTGGCGCAGGGCGTCGAAACGCCGGTGACCGAGCGCGGCTCGACTCTCTCTGTGGGGCAGCGACAGCTGGTGAGTTTTGCGCGCGCGCTGGCGCACGATCCGAAGTTCATGATTCTCGATGAAGCCACGTCGAGCGTCGATACCAAGACCGAGCTTCTGATACGCGAGGCGCTGGACCGGCTGCTCGAAGGCCGCACGGCGGTGGTGATCGCGCATCGCTTGAGCACGATTCAACACGCGGATCGTATTTTGGTGTTTCACAAGGGGCGTTTGCGCGAGCAGGGGTCGCACCAGGAACTGCTCGGCCTGCGCGGAATTTACTACCGGCTGTATCAGCTGCAATACAAGGAACAAGAGCTTTCGCTTCCCGTTCACGGCGCGGGGGCGAGCGGATTCTCGCATCCGCTTCCGGCCGATGACTGAAGCGGCGGGTTGCGCCTGCCGAATCGTTTTGCCTTTCAGTTTTCCTCATTTCCAACTGAGCTTATTTTTGGACGCAACCGATGAGCGCGCCTGAAATTTTGATTTCTGCTGGCGAAGCGTCGAGCGATATGTATGCGGCGCGTCTTGCCACGGCGCTGCGAACGCGAACCGGCGCGCGGCTGTTCGGAATGGGTGGAAAGCGGATGGCTGAAGCCGGCGTCGAGTTGATTGCGGACTATCACCAAGTGGCAGTGGTCGGCATTTCAGAGGTGCTGCACAAAATTCCAACTGTGGTTAGCGTGCAACGTAAGATTGCTTCGGAAGCTGTGCGGCGGCAAGCGGCGCTCGCGATTCTGGTTGATTCTCCGGGGACGCATCTGGGCGTAGCGCGCAGGCTGAAAAACAATGGGATTCGCGTGGGATATTTTATCGGTCCGCAGGTGTGGGCGTGGCGGCCGGGGCGAGTGCGGGTGGTCAAGCGGCTAGTCGAACGCATGGTGGTGATTTTCCCTTTTGAGGAGGAGATTTATCGCGAGGCGGGAGTGCCGGTGAATTTCGTGGGGCATCCGTTGGTGGACGTGGTGAAGGCGTCGATGAACCGCTCGGAATTTGCTGCGCGTTATAGGCTTGATGCGGGGCGCCCGATTATTACTCTGCTGCCGGGCAGCCGTCGAAGCGAAATCGAGCGGCACTATCCTTTGATTATGGAAGCGTGCGAACGGCTTTCGCGAGAGGCTCAGACTCGCGGGGCGATACAGTTCGTGTTGGCAGCGGCACCGGCCTTAGAGACGGAGCTTTTTGCCCCGTTTGCCAGACCCGGCGTTTCTGTGACGCGCGTGGAAGGCGCCACATATGACGCGCTCGGGGCTGCTGACTGCGCCGTCGTGGCGAGCGGAACGGCTACGGTGGAGGCAGCGCTATTGGGAACGCCGATGGTAGTGGTCTATCGAGTGAGTCCCACGAGCGCCTTCGTGCTGAAGCGAATGGTGCGCTCACCTTTCATCGCCATGGTGAATCTAATTGCTGGGCGGCGAGTGGTGCCGGAATTGATTCAAGACCAATTCACTTCTGAGGCGGTGACAGAGGAAGTGCGCGCATTGCTGGAATCGCCTGCCGCACGCGATGAGGTGAAAGCAGGGCTGGCAGAGGTGCGAACGAAACTCGGCCCGGGCGGAGCGATCGAGCGCGCGGCGGACATTTTCGCGGGGATGCTGTAAGCTTCGTGACAGGCAACTACAGCGACCGGTCTGGTATCTTAGTTATGCAGCGCCAACGAGTGGTTTCGAGAGGCTGTTTCTTGTTCAAAATTTATCGACTGGCCGGCCTTCTGGCGGTTTCGCTTGCCTTCGCATTCCCTGCCCTGGCACAGGCGCCTCACAGTTTTCCATTCCGCGCGACGAATTACGATGTGGAAGTGATTCTCCATCCGGATGACCAGAATATTACCGCGACCGTGAAGGCAGATTTCGTGGCCGAGCAGGTGTCGAAGACGGTGGTCGTCGAACTGCATCCAGACCTGAAAATTGCAACGGTTCACGAGCCGAATGGGAAGCCGCTCGAATTCAGCCGCGATACGAATTACCCGCTGCTGATCACCATTGGGCTTCCTGAGGCGGTGTCGCCGGGGAAAAAAGTGACGCTGCAGTTTGATTACGCGGGGCCGATTTCGAGCGAAGATGACAGCCCCACGAAGGGCGTGCGCTTCGCGAATATCGACAAGACGTCAGCCTATCTCTTGCTACCGGCGCGCTGGTTTCCGCTGACGAACTACACTTCGAACCGCTACACGGGAACTTTCAAGCTGATCGTGCCGGACACATTTGTGGTGGTGGGAACAGGCAAGGCCGATTCACCCGTGGCGCAGCCTGCACTGGGGCGCGGGGATACAGCGAAATCCGCATATACATTTCATTGCGACAAGCCGGGGCGAGTGGGATCGTTTGTCGCGGGGAGTTTGCAGCTTTCGCCAGTGCAGACCGAGGGATTGAGCACTACCGTCTATACTCCGCCCGCGCAAGCAAGCACGGCGAATTCGTACGCGACGGCGCTCTCTCACATCGTTTCGTATTTTTCCGAGTCATTTGGGGGGCTCGAGGCGGAGCCTTCCTGGACCATCGCGCAATTGCCGGACGGCACGCTGCAGGGATACGCAGGGCCTGGATTGCTTTTGATCAGCGCACGGCAATGGACGACGAAAGCGAATGACCGAATGCTTTCGCAGCTTGCGGCCGAACAATGGTGGGGCGAACGCGTGATGCCGGCGACTGTGGGGGATGTGTGGCTCACGGACGGGCTTTCGCGATACGCGGAAGCGATGTATGCGGAGCAGTCGGATGGAGTAGCGGGTCTGCACAAGGCGCTCGAGGATTTTGCGGTGGGCGCGCTGATGTATGAGGATACCGCGCCGATCGCGCAGTCTCAGCGCCTCGCGTCATTTTCGAACGAGTACCGCTCAGTGGTCTCGGATAAGGGCGCGCTAGTGTTTCACATGTTGCGCACCGAACTGGGTGACGACGCGTTCAGTTCGCTGCTGCATGATTTTTATAAGAAGTACGATGGCAAGACGGCGACGATTGCGGAATTCGAGGCGATGGCGAAAACGAAAGTGCCGCCTCCGGTGAAAGGGCAGCCACCTATTAATTTGACTTCGTTTTTTGCGCAGTGGCTGAATTCAACCGGGATTCCTGAGTTCAGGCTCGAGTACATTACGTATCGCACACCGAAGGGATTCAAGGTTGTGGGCAAGATTCATCAGGATTTGGATACGTTCCGCATGCCTGTGGAGATTCGGGTGGATACGGAGGGTAATCCCGAGTTCAAGAAATTGCTGGTGACCGGAACGACTTCGGATTTCACGATCGAGACGTTCGGACGGCCGAAGCCGAATGGGATCGTGATCGACCCGAATAATAATTTGCTGAAATCGAGCCCGCGGCTGCGGGTGCATGCGGCAATTGCTCGCGGTGAGGGTTTTGCGGAGCTCGGAAAATATTACGAGGCGATTCAGGAATATCAGCGAGCGCTCGATTTGCAGCCTGGAAATTCGTTGGCGAACTTCCGGATGGGCGAGGCGATGTTCTATCAGAAGAATTATCAGTCGGCGGCGAATGCGTTTCGCGCGGCGCTGAGCGGCGATCTTGATCCGAAGTGGACGGACGTTTGGAGCCATATTTACATTGGGAAGATTTGGGACCTGCTCGACCAGCGCGCTCGGGCTGTGAATGAGTACAGCCTCGCGCAGCACACCGGCGATGACACTGCGGGAGCGCAGGCGGAAGCTACGCGTTTCCTGCAAAAGCCGTACTCGGCGGATGCAGCTGTGAATGCAGCGAACACGCCTTCTCCCGCTGATAGCGACAAGGCTGGCGCGGGGTCGTCAGCGGCGCCGGGGTCGCAGTCTGGATCGCAATCTGGAAATTCCGGCGGAGACCGGCCGGTGCTTAAGAAGCGGCCTTCGAGCGATTAGTCCGCTCGCTTTGGTCATCGCGATGTTTTAGAGCGGTTGCAGGCCTGCCAGGTTGACTGAGCCAATTCCCTTCTGTTGAAGAAGCACTTTGAATGTCTCGCCCATTCCTTCGGGGTGGATCAGCGTCTTGAATTGGGATCGAGCTGCTATTTTTCTGTGCTCGCTTGCGCCCGTGTTTTCCAGTTCCGCGAAATTCGAGTGCCGCGCGAGCGCTAGCAGGAAATTCGTCTGAGATGTGAATCCGGCGCGAATGAGACCGCCGCGCGCGCCCCAGAGATCGAGCGCCGTGAAATTAACGTGCGCGGTGAGGTCCTGTGCACCAGGCACGCGGTAGAAATCTTCACCTGCACGATGGCGATCGTAAGCCATCAAGGTTCCACGCATGTGGCACTCGTCGTAGAGTTGCTGCGCTTCGTGGCCGTAATCGATTGTGAGCAGGAATCCGCGATGCAACCGACGCGCCGCATCTTCGATCCAATCGCACGCGGCGAGATTTACTTCGGCCATTTGCCCTTCGCGCAGGGTAACTTGCTGCGCTTCGAAATACTCGGCGATCGCGATAGACGAAAGCGGTCCGAGTTCCCCGCAGAATCCGTTCTGTGAATACGTGACATATATCTCCCGCAGCTCTTCGTTGGCGCGCAGTACCCGGTGCACTGCAAACGCATCGATTAGTTCGTTTGAAAATATGCACCCGTGCGGAATTTCGGCTGGCGGTTCGTCACTCGAACAAAACCGCTCGTTCGCAATGTGATCCTCGAGATTCTGTATCTGCGCTTTTCGGCGCACGACCGATCGCTCGACAGCAACATAACGCATGGCCGAGTAGAATTCGCCCAGGGACTCGCGCGCGCAGTCCAGAACTTGCTTCGCCAGGCGCCCACTGCCAGCGCCGGACTCGACTAATGCGAATGGCTGCGGCTGGCCGAGCACAGTCCACATTTCGTGAAACTGGCGCGCGAGCAGACGACCAAACATTGGAGTGACGTCGACACTCGTGATGTAGTCGCTTCGCTCGCTTTGGTCCGCTTTCGTGTAATAGCCGTGCTCCGGATGATACAGGCAGGCGTCCATGTATTCGGCAAAGGTGATTCGGCCCCGCGATTTGATCTGCTCGGCGAGAATTGCAGCGAGCGGCGTGGGATCCGAGCGCACGCCAGTCAGTTTTCCCGTTGCGGATTGCGGGTGAACATTTCGATCACATAGTCGTGCAAACAGTCGTAGAGATGCTTTTGAAAAGTCCAGGGGAACTGGGAGTGCTCAATCTCGCGCGGGCGAAGCTGAATCGTGTATTCGTGGACTTCCGGTTGCGAGGGCTTGAAGCGAATCAGCACTTCCACCGATTCTTTTGCGCTGCGAGCCTCGAAATCGAAGAGCGGATGCTCATATTTCGTGAGTTCGTGCCGAACTTTCGAGAGCATTTCGTCTTCGGACGTCACGGCGCGGCCGCTCCCCCGCTCTTCATCTCCTCGAAGGCACGCTGAAACGTGTCGAGCGCGTCTTTATCGAACAGAACGAACGATACTTTTTCCAGAGACGTAGGGCCTTCGAAGTGCTTGGCCACCTCGCGCAGCATAATTTCCGCGCATTCGCGCATGGGAAACCCAGCGATGCCGGTTCCGACCGCGGGAATCGCGATTGTCTTCAGCTTCTTTTGCGCTGCGATTCGCAATGAGTGCGCCATCGAATTGCGCAGCGATAGCGCATCAGTGCGACCGCCCAATTCCATACTGGCAGCATGGATTACATAGCGCGCTTTGAGTTCTCCACCCGTCGTGATGGCTGCGCCGCCAACAGGAATTGTGCCGATCGCATCGCACTCAGCCTGAATTTTAGGGCCGCCTTTGCGCCGGATCGCTCCGGCCACTCCGCCGCCGAGCTGCAAGTCATTGTTCGCGGCATTGACGATAGCATCCGTATTCATCTCTGTTAGATCACCTTGCAAGATTTCGATACGATGAGCGGAGTTCATTCGATCCCGGCCTTCGCGCGAAGAGCTGCAAACTCGTCGACCGCGGATGGTTGAGGCGATTCGCAAATAACGGCGACTTCCATACCCATCCGCCGGGCTATCGCAGAGCACACCGCGATGGTCGCGTCCGAAGTGTCTGCGCCACGAACGAGTTCCACCCATGTGATTTTTGGCACAGGATTAACGAAGCGCATTCCTATGCAGTCCTCAGTGCGAAAAGTAATCGAGGCAATTTCTGTGATTGAAAGCGACGTGTTGCTCGCCAGGATCGCTCCGGGCTTGGCGAATTTATCGAAGATTGTGAAAATTTCGAGCTTCACTTCCATCTCGTCAGGGACCGTCTCGATCAACATATCGGCAACGCGGCACACCTCATCGGCTCGGCTGGCACTGGAGAATCGAGCGATCGCTAAGTCGCGGTCTTCTTGTGTTAGCTTGTGCTGTGTGACGCGCTCGTCGAGCGATTGCACAATGCACGCGATTCCGTTCTCAAGCATTTCGCGCGACACGTCCTCGAGTACCACTCGATAACTTCCGAGCAAGGCCGCGAGCGCAATTTCACGCCCTACGCGGTTTGCGCCAATTATTCCGATTGTCTCGATCTGCATCTTCAATCCAGCGACTAAGCCTGCCCAGGAAAAAGCCGGGCCGCGTTGTCGTATAGAATTTTCTGCTGCGCTGCCGCCGAAATCGGCAGAGCGCGGAATTTCGCAATATTACCAAGCACGTCAGGAACACCGGGGCCCGGCCAATCGGTTCCGAACAGCACCTTATCGGCAATCTCTTCGATCCGCGGAAAATATTCCATCAATTTCTGCGGCGGAATCCCGGAAATATCCATATGCATGTTGGGGTGCCGGCGAACCAGAAAGAACGCTTCGTTCATCCAGAGCGGGCGGCCACCGTGCGCGAGTATCACGACGAGGTCAGGAAAATCCACGCCCACATCGTCGGCGAGGATCGGCTGCGCATACGCGTTCCGAGCACCGAGAAAAATCGAAGTGCCCGTGTGAATCATAACAGGCATGCGATTGGCCTGCGCCCGTTCGTACATTCCGCGCAGTGGACCCAAGCCGTTGCGGTAGTCATTCGGAGCAAAAACCTGGTGCGACGGATGCACTTTCAACGCGCGTATCCCGATCTTCTTCAGGCGATCAACTTCCGCGCCCGGATCGGGCACATATCTAGGATGGACGGAGCCAAACGCCAGCAGGCGCTTTGGATCAGCAGCGCAATAACGCGCCACCCATTCGTTTACTTCCGAAGTAAATCCAATTACATCCGGACTGACGTAATTAATCAAGCCAGCGCGCTCGATTTCTGTGCGATCCATAAATTTCAGGAATTCACTGGGGCTAGCGGCAAACCGAACGGCGTCCTCGAAATCCTTCCGCCCTCGCCGGACAAGTTCCTGGGCCTCGGGCTTGAAACCCTCCATCGGCGTGATGTGGATGTGAATGTCTATAACCGGAGGCAAGTGGACTCTCCAAGGTCTACAGAAAAGCGGCGGACAAGGGTCTAGATCCTGGCGATTCCGTCTTCGTCGAATCCAATTACGACGCGGCCGCCGGCGACAATCACCGGGCGCCGAATCAGATTCGGGTCTTTGGCCATCATTCGAATCGCCTGGGCGCGAGACGGCGGCATCTTCTTCATATTCTTCCGGCGGTACAGCGGATTGCGGGAGTTCAGGAACTTGCGATGATCGCGGCGGCCTATGAGCGTTTCAATCTCAGCAGCCGTAAGCCGATGCTTGACCAAATCTCGAAAATCCAATAGCACGCCCTTGCGTTGCAGCCGAGTCTTCGCCTTGCGGCACGAGGTGCAACTGGTCTTGTAGAGAAACTTTACCTTTTTCTTGGCCTTCGTGCGCGGCTTCGATTTCGGACGTTTCGTAGGGCTCATGGAAGACTCCTAATACCGGGGAACTTTTGGATCGATTTCAGCGGACCACCGGTCGATCCCGCCCGCCATCGATTTCGCCCCGGTTATTTCTTGCGAGCGCAGCCAGGCTGCAGCGTCGAGGCTGCGGATACCATGATGGCAGAACAGAACAATATTGTCGGCTTGTTCAAATTTGGCGAGATTGGTGGGAATTTCGCGCATCGGCACGAGCACAGCGCCCTCGATCCAGGAAGTTTCGAATTCCCATTTTTCGCGCACATCTACAAATAGAAATTTGTCGCCGCGTTCCATCATGCTCTTCACTTCGCGCGGCGTAATTTCAATGTTCGCGAAGAGATCGTCAGCCATCAGTATCCGTAATCCGCTGGCGCAGATAGCGCATGTTCGCGCACCCGAAGCGCGTCATATCGTTGAGCGCTGAGCCTTTCCATGTATTCGCCCCGGTCGCGCACCTGCAAAACCCATCTCGATAGCCAACTCTCGAAATCTTCCATTCGCTTCGTTTGCTCGTGATACTCGCTGAAGAATGCGTGGTCGCGACCATAGTAACCTTGAACGGGCGAAGGATGGGCACCGCCCGGCTCGTGGACAACGGCCGACACCATAAATCCCGGAATCAAAGTACGATTGGGGTCCGACTCAATCACGGCGGGCTCGACAATTTCTTCCGCGACAATAACGACGTTCCGAGACGCGCGCGCTCCGTCGATCGCAACCCCCAGACTTCCCCAGACGTGCGCATTTCCTTGGGCATCGGCGCGTTGCACGTTGATGATGGCAACGTCCGGCCGCAGCGCGCGAACGGCAACCAGTTTCTCTTCGCTCACGGGCGAAGGAAATTCGCGCAAGTTTCCATTCTTCTTGAGCAAATCGCTGCCAAGGGTGGCATAGGTGGGCATGAACGGTACACCCATCGCAGCCGCGTGCAATGCCAGCGCGAGCGTGAAATTCGAGTAATCGACTGTTTCGAGACGCCGAGGAGTTCCCTGCTCCACCGCGCGGCGGAAGCAATATCCCACGCCCGCGGAAACATTTCCCACCCATGCCGCCATCACGCGCGAGACGCAGCCCGCGCCGATCAGCTGGTCAAATAAAATATCGGAGATCGGCCCAACGATCGTGAGGTCGCGCCGGCCCTGCCGAATCAGCTCGTGTCCCGCCGCAAATGGAATCATCTGCTCGAGCTGCGCGCCGAGTAGGACCATCGAGCCGGAGGGCACATGCCGCGCGATCGCGTCATGCATCGTCGTCAATTTTGATTCGCCAGCCATCGTCTCCAGATTAAACTTTAAAACTGAGTTAGCGCGTCCAGAAATGATTTGGATCGATTTCGCGCATCACATCGAGCTCGGCATCGCTCGGTGCCTGCGTTTCGACTAACTCATCAGCCACGCGCAACGTCCACCCGGTATTTGTAAGAACTTCTTCGACGCTGACTCCCGGATGAACAGAAGCGAGATACGCTTCACCATCCACCCCGAATCGAAGCACGCCCATCGTAGTGATGATTGCGGATGGCCCTGACGACGGCGGCAGTCCCTGTGCGTGTCGCCAGCCGTTGCCGAGGCCGTAACCGGGCGAGGTGATATGGCTCACGCGCTCAGTCAAGCGTCCGCGCTCATGAACGAGCAGAACGACGGTGCGTTTCGCGAGGCATGCAATGTCGCACGCGCCGCCCGAGCCCGGCAAACGCTGCATTTCACGATTGCGATGTCCCCACGTGCTGTTCAAATTACCGAACCGATCGACTTCCGCGGCGCCCAGGAAACCCATATCCACGCGGCCTTGCTGCAACAGGCCCATTACGTCGAGCATCTGCCCGCACTGCGTGGCAGCGCGCAGATTCGGCGGATCGCCCATCGTGTAAAGAAGTTCTTTGGAAGGAGTCTCGCGGATGATTCCGTTTTCGAAAAGCCCGATCGTGCGCGGCGCGTGCGTCCGCCGCGCCACAAGGAATGCCAGCATCGGCAGCCGCATTCCCACAAATACCAGCTCACCATCGCGGATTTCCCGCGCCGCCGCAGCCACCATCAATTCGCTGAAGGTGAAACCTCGCGCTGCACTTTCCGCGTCCGTGCGAGCGCGCACGTTATTCCATGCTCCCCTTCTGCTCGACCCACTTCGGCTCGGTGACCTGAATTTCGTTGATGAGCTTGATGTCCTCGGGTTGAGGAATCATCTCTTTCATGTGGCCTGCGAATTTCTCGGGACTCAGCAGTTCGCCGGTGACGCTGTACGGCTGGTCCGCAAATTCGCCGATATGGCGATTGAATTTCATATCCGGAACATACAGCGGCGGCTCGCCCGCGGGAACATGCCGGTTGATTTGCTCGATTAACTTCTCGCACTCGAGATAGTAGAGGTGGCGATTGTGCTCGTTCATGTGGCCGAGGTCGGCTTCCTGATGGGTCTGAGCCTCGTCGTAGCGACCTTTCAAGCCCCAGACATAAAACCAGTGCGCCGAGCTTGAGGAATCGACGCCGAAGAGGTCGTAGCTGACCGGAATCCACTTGTTGATATATTTCTGGACGATATTCAACGGCACTACGCCGGCTTTCACGATTCGCTTCAAGCCATCGTGGCCCGTGCCCAGATGGAAGGATTCTTCGCGCAGCATCGGATTCATCGACTGTGCGAGCGGCTCGAAGCCTGAATAGCTCAACATCGTTAGCTGGAATTTTCCGTCGCGATCGACGAAATCGGTGTAGGTAAAAAAGTCGAGCCAGTTGTCCACGATTTGATTGAACGCGCCTAGCAGGCGCTTCTGTTCGAAAGCGCGCCGCTCGAGCATCTTCTGCGCTTCCACTTTGCCGCTGTAGCCGAAATGATTGATCAGCAGGTGGCACATCTGCCAGCCGTGCCGCATTTCTTCGGTCACCACGCGGCAGAGAGATTTGCGATCGTGCTCGCTGGGCGAGTGCGCGAAAAGACGTCTTTGCTGTTCAACCGAAGCAAATTCCGTGTCGCCCTGGTAGACGATCAAGTTCATCAGGCCGTCGCGGATCCTCTGGTCCGGAATCTGCAGCACTCGCTGCCATTTCGGGCGGCCCTTGAAAGCGCCAAATTCAATTTCATTCGAACGAGTGGGCCCGAATTTTGCTTCGAATTGATAGTTCTCAATTTCGGGATAGTTCACGCCGATATCGTTTCGCCACACGCGAAACAAGTCTACCCAATCATCAAAGGTGCCGATCCGTGCCGCTGGCATTGAAGTCTCCTCAATAATTTCGCAATTAAAAGTTCCCGCTCATCAAACAAATGGGCTAGTGCCCTTTAAAATTCGGCTTTCGTTTTTCGAAGAAGGCGTTCAGGCCTTCCAGGCAATCCTCAGACTGGAAGCAGTGAATCTGAAGCCGAATTTCCTCATCCAGTTTCGTTTCCAGGTTTTTTTTGTCATCGGCAATGATCGTGCGTTTCACGTCGCGAAGCGCCACGGTGGGCGCGCCCGCCAGTACATCTACAATTTTCTGCGTTTCTTCTTCAAATTTGTCGGCGGGAAAAACGCGGTTCACGATTCCCAACCGGAGCGCGTCCTCGGCGGAGAGCGTCTCAGCCGTGTAAAAAAGCTCGGCAGAAAGCGCCGGGCCCACGATGCGCGGCAAAAAATAAGTGCCGCCAAAATCGGGATACAGGCCGACCTTAGCGAATGATTCGGAAAAACTAGCCTGATCCGACGCGATTCGCATATCTGCGGCCAGCGCGAGGTTCATTCCGCCACCTGCCGCTGGGCCATTGACGGCTGCAATTACCGGCTTCGTCATCGTAGCAATCGCAAGGCAGATTTCCTTGCCCGCTTCCAGCAACACTTTCAGTTCGTCACTTGCGCTACGCTTGCGAAGGTCGAGAAGAAGTTCTAAATCGCCGCCCGCGCAGAACCCGCGCCCTGCTCCAGTCAACACCACCGCTCTCACCGAATTATCCTGCGAGGCGTGCAAAAGCGCGTGAACCAATCCGCGGCCGAGTTCGATATTGAGCGCGTTCAGTTTGTCCGGGCGATTCAGCCGGATGATGGCGACATTGCCCTTGCGCTCTTCAAGCACTACTTGCGACTGGCTCGCTTTCTGTGTTCCGGGGACGGCTTGTTTGGCGGCTTCAGCCATTGCGGTTACCTCTAGTCGTCCTCTAATCTTTCAGGCTCTTCAGCAGCGCTGCCAGTTGCTTGAAGTATCGCGTTTTCACGGCGCGCTCGGTTCCGGCATTCTGGCCGCTCGTGGAAGGCAGGACGAAAACCTGCGCGTCATACAATTTTTCTTTCTGCAGCCCAAGCTTGCACGGGCGGCCCGTGAATTTCTCGTACACGGTTTTGCCATTGAACGCGATTACGCGCGGCCGCATCTCTTCCAGTTTTTGCGCGAGCAGCACGCGGCCTTCCGCGAACTCCTGGCGCTCGATCTCTTCGATTCCGCGCGTCGGCCGCTTCACGAGATCTGTCATGCCGATCCCGAATTCCAGGCAGCGGCGGTCGTCTTCATATCCGATCGGTTCCGGCAGTACGCCCGATTCGTACATGATCGACCAGAACTGATTGGAGCGCCCCGCGTAGTAATGTCCAACGCGCGCAGAGCGATCGCCGGGATTCGCTCCCACGAGAATCAGCTTCATTCCCTTGCGAAGATAATCGGGTAATGTCCTCATTCGCCCCTTAAGAGTTCACTGCCACGCAATTCTCTGCCTGAAGCTCGAACTCTACTACTTTATTTCCCTTTGAATTCCGGCTGACGCTTCTCCACGTAAGCCTTCAATCCTTCCTTGGCATCCTCGCTGGTGAAAAGAAGTTGCTGCAGTTCGCGTTCGATTCCCAGCGCTTCGCCAAAGCCGACTTCAGAGCCGGTGACGACCGCTCGCTTGATGCGGCCCACAGCGCGCGAAGCTTTGTTCGGCGGGCAGAATTGCCGCGCATACGCGACGACGTCATCCCAGAACGATTCGCGCTCGTAGATATAATGAATCAAGCCGAACTCAAGCGCCTCTTCGAAACTGAATGTACGACCCGTAGCCATCAACTCGATCGCCCGCGCGCGTCCGATGATCCGCGAAATTCGCTGCGTACCGCCCGTGCCCGGAAGCACGCCAAGATTCACTTCCGGCAGCCCGATTTTGCCGCCTTCCTTTTTCGCGATGCGGATATCGCAGGCCATTGCGATTTCGAGACCGCCGCCCACCGTGTGCCCATTCAATGCCGCAATCACGAGCTTCGGCGTCTGCTCCAGGCGCGAAAGCGTCTCGTTGGCATGCAAACAGAAATAATACTTAAATGTAGGATCCGCTTTCGTCAGCATCGGAATGCTGGCGCCCGCGGAGAAGAATTTCTCGCCCGAGCCGCGCAGCACGATCACGTGAACGTTCTCATCCATCCGCGCGCGCAAAATCGCGGTATCAAGCTGCTGCATCATCTCGTACGTGTAGGTGTTCGCCGGCGCGTCGTCCATCTGAATAATGGCCAGTCCGCCGTCATTCTCATACTTGATCAGCTGCTTCTGCTCTACCAGGGTCGTTGTCACCATTATTTATCTTCTCCGTTTTCTATTCCGTCGAATTGTAATGGAACCTGAAATCGAAATTAACCTGCCGCGCGCCCCGCCACTTCAATTCCACCCCGCGTCACGCGTGCCGGCTTAAGCTCCGGCATCTCGCGCCCTTCGGCCATCACGCCACGCAAAAACATCCCGGCAATCGTTTCGGCTAATGAATCCGCTTGCGGGTCTGTCTCCGGCCGGTGCCAGGTGTGAATCCAGTTCATCATCCCAAAGAGCGACAACACGGCCACTCGCGAATTCATCCGTCGAGCAATCCCGCTCTTGCGCATCTCCTCAAAAATTCCCAGCGCCATCGCATAATAACGCCGCTTGATCTCCAGCACTTCCTTACGATACTCCCCTTCGAGCGCTTCGTCCTCGTGCGTCAGCACCTTCATTTCCACCGGGTGACGCAAAAAGTAATTCAGATGATTCTGCACCAGCGCCCGCAATTTTTCGACCGGATCGTGCAACCCCTTCAGTCGCTTCTCGAGGCGCGCCACGATCGTCTTGAACGTAAAAAGCTGAATAAGATAGAGAAGTTCCTGCTTGCTCTTTATGTAGTAATACATCCCCGCGAGCGAGATTCCGCTCGACCGCGAGATATCGCGAATCGAAGCGCCTTCATACCCTTTTTCGCAGAATACCTGCGCGGCATGGCGCAATATTAGCTGCTGCTTGGAAAGTGGAACGCGCGGATGATTGCGGGCTTTTGGCATTCAAAAGGTCAGTTTACTTGTCGAACGTTCGTTCTAAAATATAGCATACGAGACCGCCAGTGCCGTGTCAAGAGCTGGACGCTCCGCCCGATTCCTTCCTGCCCCGCCCTAAATTCATGCATCCGGGCGGCTTGTTAACTCGTCTAATCCATCGTGATAGTGTCAACCGTATCAGCCGCCAGCGCTCTCAAAATGTGTGCTATCCTTTCACTTCACGATAGCTCTCGGATCGGAACCGCACGATGAGCGCACCCAAAATGAATCCCGTCGAGCCCCCAGCGCACGCGCTGCCCTCCACGGTCGTTAAAGACGACGAACCCGTTCTTGTCGCCGCCGCCAAAGCTGGCGACATCTCCGCCTTCGAAACGCTCGTCGGTCGCTACGAGCGAAAAATTTTTCGCCTCGCCCAAAATATCACCCAGAACCGCGAAGACGCCGAAGACTCGATGCAGGAATCATTCCTGAAAGCGTTCGAGCACCTCGGCGAATTTCAGGGCAACTCGCGCTTCTACACCTGGCTCGTCCGCATTGCCGTGAACCAGGCGCTGATGAAGTTGCGCAAGCGCCGCCCCAATCAGGTGTCGCTCGACGATGAAATCGACACCGGCGAAGAGCTGATTCCCCGCGACGTGGAAGACTGGGGTCCCTCTCCCGAAGACCGCTACGAGCAATCAGAACTTTCGAACATCCTCAACTCAACAATTTCTGAACTCGACCCATCTTTTCGAGTCGTTTTCCAACTTCGCGACATCGAAGAATTGTCCACTGAGGAAACGGCAGAAGCGTTGGGCCTCTCAGTTCCCGCAGTGAAGTCGAGACTGCTTCGGGCGCGACTCAAGCTGCGGCAGAAATTGAATCGGTATTTTAAACGGAGTGACAATTCGTGAATTGCAGGAACATCGTAAAAGAACTGTCGAACTACCTCGACGAAGCGCTCGATTCCACGCTGAAAGCCTCTATCGAAAAGCACCTGGAGCATTGTGAAGACTGCAAAGTGGTAGTGGACACGACCAAGCAAACGATCCAGATCTACTGCAACTCGGAACCGGCTCCTCTGCCGGAAGACACGCGCCAACGGCTTCGCGACGCGCTTAAGAAGCGCCTTCACAGCGCCCGGGTCTAGGCGCCTCGCGCTTCCCCGAATCGAGCGTCCTTCTCCCACATCGGAATTTCCCTTCCGATTTTTCTCTGCCGGGCCAGCTCGTAGATCTGGCCCGCGACAACAATGTCCTCAATCGCAATTCCGTTCGACTTGAATAGCGTAATCTGTTCGGGGTTCGTGCGGCCCGGCACCTTTCCCGCCACGATGTCTGCCATCTCTGCCACGCGGCTCCAGGGCTTGTCGTCCTGGCCAAAAACCTGAATCAGATCGCCCGACTCGAGCTTCGATTGTTCTCGCGAATCGACAGCGATCACCTCACAGCGCTCTACCGCCTCGGCATCCAACTCTCGCTTCTGCGGAAAATTCGCTCCGATCGCGTTGATGTGCGTACCTTTTTTCAGCCAGCGGCCTTCGACCACAGGATTTGTGGACGTCGTCGAGGTAATTACGATATCAGCGTTGCGAACCGCTTCCTCCGCATTAGCCGCGGACCTTACCGGAACTTTCAGCTGCGCGGCCATTTCCGCCACGAACTTCTCCCGCCGGTTCGCGTCTCTCCCACAAACGCTCACTTCTCCCAGCTTGCGCACCGCCGCAATCGCCTCAAGTTGCGTTCGCGCCTGCAATCCCGTGCCAATAATTCCCACCACGCGCGAATCCTCTCGCGACATCCACCGCGTCGCAACTCCGCTCGCCGCTCCCGTACGCATTTGCCCCAGAAAATCTGCTTCGATCACAGCAGCCAGATCACCGGTCGTCACATTGAACAGCGGCACGATGAAGCGAAGCCCTTCCTTCGCGCTCGAATAAATCTTCAAGCCCATGTAGCCACCCGCCGCATCCGCAGCGGCCATATAATGCAGATAGCTTTTACCTGGAATGTGCAATCTCTGACGCGCATGCACGATCGCGTTTCCGGTTGCCAACCTCCGGAACGATTCCTCCACGGCCGCTATCGCCGTCGGCATCGTTAACAGTCCTCTCACGTCGCCTTCCGTCAGCAGCAACGCCATATCCGTTCACCTCAGCCAGATGTTATCTCAACCCAACCCGTTCCTCGAAGCACCGTTATCATCTCGCTCAGGCGCAATCAAACGACCTGCGGTCATCTTCCGGTTACCGGTGTCGTGTACGCTAACTTGACACCGTCCTCCGCGCAGGCTAGGTTAGCCGCGTTCTCGCGCTGGCTTTTTGGGCGTGGCTTCGTGTCCTAAGTGCCCGTGCCCATCGCGATACTGGCGGAACGATTCGCGCGGAGGCGGATCGCAATGATCTCCACCCAAACAGTCCTCAAACATTTGAGGGCCATGGTGTCCTTTCCGAACTCCCGCAAAGACCTCGCTAAATCCCTTCTCGTCGTCGCAGCTGTCTTTCTTGCAGGACAGCTCGGATTGAGGATTACCGATCTCCATCCTCCCGTCTCCCCGGTTTGGCCACCCGCCGGCGTTGCAATCGCAGCATTGATTCTTCTCGGCTATCGCATCTGGCCCGCGCTTCTCATCGCCGCGTTCTTGATTTGCGAATCGGCCTCAACGCCCCTTAAGGCTTCCATCGCCATCTCCATTGGCGAAACCGTTTCCGTGCTTATCGGCGCGTATCTGGTCAACAAGTTTGCCCGTGGAATCAAGGTTTTCGACACCGCGCAGGGCGTCTTTAAGTTCGTCTTGTTCGCCTGCGTCATCAGCCCGGCCATCGCCGCTACCATCTGCATCACGTATCTGTACGGGGCCGGATTCTCGCAAGGCCCCGACAAAGCGATCATGTGGCTCACCTGGGGCGTAGGAGATGGAATCGGAGCCCTTCTTTTCGCACCGTTTCTTATACTCATCTTTGGCTCCTCCCATCACCGGTTGGCCAAACGGGAGACCGTGGAACTCTCCGCGATGCTCGTAAGTTTGATCGTGGTCTGCTTGACTATCTTTGGACCCTTGTCCTCCTTCGTTCACCAGAAACAGCTCTTGCAGGAATGGGTATGCATTCCTTTCTTGGTTTGGGCGGGTTTTCGATTCTGTCAACTAGAGGCTGCCGGAACCACCCTTCTGATGTTTGGGCTGGCGATTTGGGGCACGTTTCGCGGATATGGTCCCTTTGTCAGTCCCGACTCTAATCTCTCCTTGATGATCCTCGCCGCATTTGTGGCAGTGACAGGCACGGCCACGCTCGCCATTGCCGCCACTTTATCCGAACGCCGGCATGTACAAGAGGGTCTTCTCGGCCTGCAAAGCATTCTGCACGCCACAGTTGACGGAAAGATGCGTGATTTGACTGCTACCGTCGAGACTCTTCAAGCGGAGGTCGTCGAACGAATGGTTGCCGAGAGCGAACTTCGGGAAAGCAACGCTCGCTTCGAGCAACTCGCAGCAACGATTTCCGATGTGTTCTGGCTCATGGATATAACCAATATGCGTCTTTTATACATCAGCCCGGCCTACGAAACGGTTTGGGGACGTCCTTGCAGCACGATGTACTCCGATCCCCATTCCTGGCTCGATGCCGTTCATCCCGAAGATCAGGAGCGCGCACTCACTTTTTTCGACCAGGAAACTCTCAAGAGCCGGTATGATGCGGAATATCGAATCGTTCGCCCCGATGGCGAGGTGCGCCATATCTGGGATCGCGGTTATATCGTTCGGGATGAAACGGGCCGAATTGCGCGTATCGCCGGCCTGGCCAGCGATATCACTGAGAAAAAACGTCTCCAGAAAGAGCTGCAAGAGGCTCAAAAGTGGATAACGGAACGCGATTGACATAAACAGAAATTCCATCTAAAAACACTACGGGGGACTTAACGTCATGATGATCGGCAACAGGCTCAGAGCTATCCGCGAAGAGAAAAACCTCTCGCAAGGTGACATCGAACAGCGCACCGGTCTGCTTCGCTGCTATATTTCTCGCGTGGAGAATGGTCACACCGTTCCGGCCATCGAAACGCTGGAGAAGCTGGCACGAGCCCTGGACATTCCGCTTTACCAGCTTTTCTACGACGGCGCCAAACTGCCTGCGCTTCCCAACCCCTCCGCGAAAAACAAGTCTGCGGAGAAGGATTGGGCCAGCTCCGGAAAGTGGTCGCGCTTTATGTATCGGGTACAGGATCTCGTGGGACGGATGGATCCTCGCGACCGTCAACTTCTCCTTTTCATGACGGAGAAGATGGCCCGGAAGTAATTCAAGAGCGGTCAGAAGTTCGTTCGATATCGCAGCACTCGCGCTTCCGGCTGGTCGAGCACCAGGAGTTCTCCGCGTGGGCTTATCGCTAGTGCTGGCGCCGGCCGGAAGGCCTGCCCTAATTGCGGCGCAAGATCCTGATCGAGCATCGGCTTCCCGTCAATCGTCCAGACGTGTACCACGCGTCCGTCCGCGTCCATCGCAAAGATGCTTGTCTTTGAGACCGCAAATTGAGAGCTCAGCCGCCCACCTGTTCCACCCGCGGCTAGCTTGATTTCAGAGACAAGCTGCCCTCCATCGGTGAACCGCATGATCCGGCTTCCATGCTCATCGAATATGTAGAGATTCCCATCGGGTCCCATCACCACCGGCCCCGAATGATTTCCGGAGCCGGACGCCGGCTCCCATGACTGCATAAGCCGGAAGCGAGGCGAATAGGTATCCAGCTTTCCGCTTCCTGAATTCAGCACGTAGATTGAATCGTCGCTGCCCGCCGCCACGCTGACGAATCCTTCCTTGCCCGGCCGGGTCCTTAAGTGCAGTTCGCGATGGACGTCCTTCTCGCCTCCAGGGTAAATCACGAACACACTCGCGCGAACCGGATCCGAAACGTAAATGTCGCCGTCGCTGTCAACCGCGATCCATTGCGGGTGCTTGAGGGCGTCCTCCGTGAAGGACAGCAGGGGTGTTCCCTGCCAGTCGAATTTGTGAATGAACTGGCTTCCGGCATCCGCGATATATACATTGCCAAGCGGATCGGTCGCGATGCTTACGGGCTCCGACAGTTGTCCGGGACCGCCGCCCCTCACACCGAATTGAGCGACAAATTCCAAAACCGGCGGCGTCGGTGTTGGCGATTTAGCTTCCGTCGAGGTTTGCGAGCATCCGGCGAGAGATGCAATGGCGATGATTCCAAGAAAACCAGCGGTAGCGACAGAGCATGCGCGAAGGAGCATACGCTGATAAATTTATCGCATCTGCATGTAGGTGTGACGCTGAATCGTATCCGATGGAACGCGATGATTAACGCTTGGGCTTTTTGTGCTTCCCGGGTTTCGCTTCGCCGGCTTGCTTCACGCGGCGTACGATGGTCTGGTGCATCACGTAGTCGCGCCGTGCTGCTGCGCCATTGCTGAGGTCGGTAAACGAAAATGTCGTGTCGCCGGGTGGCGAGGAGTTCTTCACATCCACCGGCAATTTCCCGCAGACGCCGCTCTCCACGTAGGCCGTCTCATATCGCTGGCGCTGCTTCCCCCACGTGTATACCCGCAGCATCGAGAAATCGCACGGTTGCCCTTCCGGACCGTGCGCGCCCAGCAGCAAGTATTGCGGCCTGGCTTTCCCGGAGACGTCGACCACTTTGTTCAGCTCTGACCATGACACGATCCGCATTCCCGCGGAGCTCGCATAGTCCGGAAGAGGTTGCGGCACGTCGAGTTCGATAAAGCGGCCGAGAATCCAACCCGACACCGAATCCTTCTCCGAAGTCTGCGCACGCACCAGCCACCAGTCTTCTTTT
Source organism: uncultured Acidobacteriota bacterium (assembly GCA_963736465.1). GTDB lineage: Bacteria > Acidobacteriota > Terriglobia > Acidiferrales > UBA7541 > Palsa-295. The sequence continues at coordinate 146,496 of CAVTOS010000008.1, forward strand.
TTGGCTAGGGCAGGCTCGCCACTCTCTTCCTGAGCCGTTGCCACACCGCTGGTGGGGACTTCCACGGACCGGCGTTCGAAAATCTCCAGCGGAATATTCTTGTTGAGCTGTCGCAGGCGAATGCCATCGCGTCCTGCGTCTATGCGCAAATTGGTCAGGACTTTCGTGTGGCCGCGCGCCTGAATTGCCAGTGTCGATGTGCGCTTCTCGAGGTCGGCAGCTTTTTGCCACACGTCCGTTGAGAGAAGATCACGCTCATTCACCCATCCGGTGAGGCCGGTCGTGGTGCGTACATTTACCTGGTCCTGAAATCGTTGCAGCACCTCCAGGCGATCTCCGTAGCTCACAGTAGTGATTGGCTCGCGTACCTGCGCGGTCGTGCTCTGGAGTGTGACCAAGCGGTTTCCTGCGTAGGCAATCTCGAGGGGCGTCTGCGTATGGCGAAAACGGTAATAAGCTCCCGCCGCCAGCACAATCAGAACCGCAAATCCAAGGAGCAGCTTGCGTGTCACTGCCGATCACCGAAACTTAAATCCAATCGGGCTGCGCGAACTACGCTGCCCAGTCCGTGGCAGAGCCATCTCCCAGTGCGGAGGCAAATCGGTTCCGGAAGGCAGCCGGTGAAAAATTGTTTTGATGCGGACATTTCTGAACGAATCTCCAATGGCGACGTTCGATTTTATACCATCGGGCGCGCGCGTCGCGGCAAGGCATCGCGGATCGGTTTCCAAACCTTCGACGGTCGACGAAACTTTCCTTCTGATACAATCCACCGGTCGTTTTCAAGAATCGGCCGACAAATCGCTCGAAGAACGGGAGCTTTCGCGTGGAAATCCTGGAAAGGCTGAAGCCGCTCGCGCTTCTGCTGCTGCGCGTCGGACTGGGAATTGTTTTTATCTTTCACGGTTATCCGAAGCTGTTTACGCACACGCATGACATGATGCCCGTGTTCCAGCGAATGGGATTTCCGCCGTACTTTGTTTATATCGCGGGCGTTATCGAATTTTTTGGTGGAATTGTCCTGATTCTCGGACTATTCACGCGTATCGGCGCGCTGCTGCTGGCGGCTGAGATGGCCATCGCGATCCTGAAAGTGCATTTACCGCAAGGACCCATCACCGAGGTTAAAAATTATGAATTCCCGATGGTGCTTGCAGTAGCGTGTTTCGCGTTGGCGACGATCGGAGCGGGAATGATTTCGCTCGATCACGCCATTTATCGCGGTGGCGGCAGGCCGCCGCGGCGGCTGAAAGATCGCGGCTAGGCGATCGTTTCTTTTCACACTTCAGTTTCGCGTGCGCTTGGCGTGGACGCGAAGCCTATGCAGTCTGCACCGTGTGCTGCGACTCGACCGGCGGCGTAACCGGGACCGGAGCTTCGGGCATCACGATCCAGGCGATGAAGTAGCCCAGGATCGCCGGGATCACGGGGAACGGAACGAAGCACGCCAGAACCCACAGCAATCGGACGATTGTAGAATCCACGTCGAAATACTCAGCCACGCCGCCGCAGACTCCTGCGATTTTCCGGTCCACTACAGAGCGCATCAGCCGCTTCTGGACCAGCGGAGCTCCCGCGCTTGGCACGCGCTGGCGAGTTCCGCAGTAATAGCAAAAATTCGAATATTCGGTGATGTCGCGCTTGCAGTTTGAACAATTCATCGTCAGACCTCCCGCGCGGACAAACTCGTTCCGCGCCACCTTATAGTTACGATTCAAGCCCCCAAAAAGTTTCCACTCGCGTCGTCAATTCTTTTGGGCGCTCGTCTTAATAGTTCGCTAACTCACGCACGGCGCGCACGATGTCTTCGGTCTGGGGCAGGATCACGTCTTCGAGCTGCGGCTGGTAGGCGCAGAACGTGTCTGTGGCCGCCACGCGGCGAACGGGCGCATCCAGTTGGTCGAATAGCTCATCGGCGATGCGGGCTGCGATTTCGGCGCCGTAGCCCCACGAGCGCGTGTCTTCGTATGCGACGAGCACGCGATTCGTCTTCTTCACCGTAGCCGCGACCGCGTCCCAATCGTAGGGGCTGAGCGTGCGCAGGTCGATAATCTCCGCCGAAACGCCGTCGCGAGCAAGTTCTGCGGCGGCTACTTCCGCGCGATGCACCACGGCGCCGTACGTCACGATGCTCACGTCCGTGCCCTCACGCACCATTCGAGCCTTGCCGAACGGAACGGTAAAATCCGGACCCGGATATTCGGAACGATTGTAGGGCTGGCGGTAAAGATGCTTGTGCTCGAGGAATAGCACCGGATCATCGCTGCGGATGGCGGTGCGCAGGAGACCGCAAACGTCTAGAGCCGTGGAAGGCATCATCACGCGAAGGCCGGGAATGTGCGTGAAGACAACTTCGCCGCACTGGCTGTGGTAGATCGCGCCACCGGTGAGATATCCGCCGATTGCCACGCGGATGACCGCCGGCGATTTGAAATTTCCGGCTGAGCGCCAGCGCATCGTGGCTAGCTCATTGCGCAGCTGCATCATGGCGGGCCAGATGTAATCGAAGAATTGGATTTCGGTGACCGGCTTCATTCCGCGCGTGGCCATGCCGATCGCGCGCCCAACGATATTGGCTTCGGCGAGAGGAGAATTGAAGACGCGGTGGCTGCCGAATTTTCGCTGCAAGCCGGAGGTCGCTTTAAATACGCCGCCCTTCCCTTTCAGCTTGTCGAGATGCTCTTCGCGGCTGCAGTCGGCAATATCTTCTCCGAAAACCACGATGCGCTCATCATGCGCCATTTCATCGAGAAGAGTGGCCGATATCATTTCGACCATCGTTTTTGGCTCGCCTTGTAATTTGGGCACAGCATCGAATTGAGCGGCAGCCGGATCGACGTCCGGCGAATGCACGAATTCATAAATCGAATTCTTTGATGGCAGCTCAGCGTGCAGCGCGCGGTCGGTGGCTTCGAGAATTTCGCGCTCGACGTCGGACTCAATGGCTTCGAGTTCGCGTTCGTCAAGAATGCCTTCGCGGACAAGGAACAGCCCGAACTTCGGAATCGGATCGCGGCGCACTTCGTCTTCGCGCTCTTCATCGCAGCGGTAGAGTTTCTCGTCATCGGAAAGCGAGTGCGAGTAAGGCCGCGTGACGTGCGCGTGAACGAGCGCCGGACCTTTGCGTTCGCGGCAATGCGCGGCAGCGCGGCTCAGTGCGGCGTAGCTCTCGAGCGGGTCTGTGCCGTCGCATTCCTCGATATGCAGTCCGGGATAATTCGCGACGAGCTTCGAAATGCTTCCGCCGGCCGTCTGCACTTCGACCGGCACCGAGATGGCGTACTGGTTGTCTTCGATCAGGTAAAGAACAGGCAGGCGCTTCGTGCAAGCTGTGTTGAGCGACTCGAAAAATTCGCCTTCGCTCGTGGCGCCTTCGCCTGAGGAGACGTACACGATTTCGTCACGATGGAATCGCACGGCGTTCCCGAGCGGTGCGTGCTTGGCCTGTTCGAGCGCCTTGGGAAATTCCGAGTAGTAGAGCGACGCCTCTGCTGCGCCCACGGCTTGCAGGAACTGGGTGCCCGTAGGTGACGAGCGCGAGACGATATTCAATTTCTGATGGCCCCAGTGCGATGGCATCTGGCGACCGCCCGAGGCGGGATCGTCCTTCGCGCCAACTCCTTCGAGAAGCATTTCGTAAGGAGTGACGCCGAGCGTCAGGCAGAGAGCGCGGTCGCGGTAGTAGGGATAGAACCAATCGTATCCGGGCTTGAGAGCGAGGCCGGCGGCGACGAGAACGGCTTCATGGCCGGCGCCGCTGATCTGGAAGTAGATTTTGTTCTGGCGCTTGAGCTGGATCTCGCGGTCATCGAGCTTGCGCGAGAGAAACATGGTGCGATAAATGCGGATGAGCGCGTCGCGGTCGAGGCCGTGGTATTTCGCAGCGTCGAATTTCGCTGTCTTAACTTTGGTTTGCGTCGGCATTCGCTACCTTCCGCTCAAGAGGCTTGGAACGCGGAATCTGGTTGAAATGGTTACGGCTCATTATAACTTTCCTGGAGGTTGGGGCAACAGAGGCCCTTCGGCGGCCCCGGCCGCCTCAGAACAGGTGAGCGACGAGTGGCGAGTGATGGGTGACGAATGGAAAAGCGGAGCGAAAAACGCCGTTTTGTAACGATTAGAAATTGGATTGGAGTTTTGTTTTGTTGGAGTTACGCGAAATTCTAATCGCAGTGTAACGATTAGATTCTGGAGGTTGGGAGCTTGAGGCTGGAGGCTGGGAGACAAGAATGGCGCGATTAAAACGGTGCTGAGATCGCGTGGCTGGACAGGATCAAGTGTTGGCTGTGGAGAACGCAAAAGCGCCGAAAATTTGCGATTAGAGAAGAGCTCGGATCTTTGTTTACAGCAACTTGCAGGGAATTCTAATTCCGGATTTGCGATTAGAAATCCCCGCGTTAGTGAGGGATGGCGAGCGGAGAGCGGGTGCCGCAACGGGAGCGCGGCCGCTGGCAACGCATGGCGTACTAATCCCTTCCTTTGTGCTGATTGACGCGCTCGCGACGAATTTTCTGTAACAGCCACGGCTGATGGTAACATAGTAGTTACTATTTGTCGAGGCAAAAAACAGGGTGCTAACTGAATGACGCGAAAATCTGTCGGAGGACACATATGACACCTGCACGGGTCGCTCTGATACTGATGATCGCAGCAATCGGATCGGTGATTTCGGCAGGTGCGGCGGGTGCGGACGAATCGGTGCGGACCGAATTGGTAAGATTGGAGAAGGAGACCGGGCTGGCGATTGCATTTTACGAGAACGAGCTTGGAGTGGTTTCCTTCAAGAAGCGGGCTTCCTACGACATGGGGAAGCTGGTTCCGATGGGAAGTTCGGGCGGAACGGTTTCGCCGGATGGTGTTGAAGTCGCGGTTAATTCTTTGAACTGGGGAGCCGGATATCGGGACCACACGATGTCTTTGGGCATCGTGGGCACGGACGGAAGTGGCCTCCGCGAATATCGAGAGGTTCGCGGCGGCGTAGCATGCTGGTCTCATGACAAAACCAAGTTGGCGATTGTTTATGTTGAGCCGCCAAATGTCAAACTAGGGATCCTCGATTTGGCCACGGAGAAGATGCAAACCCTTGAGTCTCAAACTGCAGATCGAGAGTCACGTTTCACTTCGCAGTGCTGGTCGCCGACGACAAGGAACTGGTTTTTGAAGGAGACGGGAAAGTGCAGGTATATGAAATCGAGAGAGATCAGACGCGCATTTTGGCGACGGGAACCAAACCTACATGGTCACCAGATGGCAATTGGATCGCATTTCGCGACGGCGACTACTTCTACGCTATTCACCCCTCTGGTGAAGGCAAGAAAAAGTTGTTTCACAAGACGCGGGCTTACTCAGGATTGTTTTGGTCGCCGGACGGTCGTTTTGTGGCTTATGTCCACGAGGATTTCCTTGCGCTGGATGTCGAGTTCTACCACTCGATGGTGAGACGTTTGAAAGATAACTCGGAAACCTGGGTCGCAGACGGAGTCGGCTGCTGCTTAAATTTCCAGTGGGTGAGGAATCCGGAGCTCTTGAAACGGGCTGAGGCCACGGCTAAGGGTAAACGGACGAAGGGACCCGCCTAAAGGCGTGATCCATACTGGGCATAGGGTCTACGATTTGTTTGTCTCTGTGATCCTGTTGCTGTGGCGTTGGCGTTGAGGAGTTTTGGGTCGACGGTGTGAAATTCCCAGGGCTGAAGCCCATTTCAGAAACAAGCGCGCTTTCGCTGGACTGAAGTCCAGCTCCCCCTACTGAAGTAGGGGGCTCCCACCGAGAACCAAGACCAACATCCCACAATACTCACAGCCACGAATGAGGCTCCACGCAGAAAAGCAAAACATCCGAGGAACACTCGGCCGATGTGCTGACTGAACCTTGGTTAGCCTGGGCGCCAGCGCTCGTCGAGAGCTATGCTGTGGAAGCCGTAGGTTTCGTAGCGCGTTGATACTTTGCCTTCGTGGAGGCTGATTACTGAGAAGCCTTCGGGGGTGCCTAGGCGGGGACCGTGCCACCAGTTGCCGCAGACGGCGCCGCTGGTGATGTACTGGGTGTTTTTGTAGGCGACTACTTCGTTGACGTGGGTGTGGCCTCGCAGCACGGCAATGACGTTGGCATGGTCGAAGACTTCGAGGACTTCGCCGGCGTTTGCGACGGTCATTGTGTTGTATTTGCGGCCGGCTGAGACCACTTCTGCGTACGTAGCGAATGCGGTGACGAGCGGGCAATGAATTACCGCGACGACTGGGGCGCCCGTTGGTAGGCTCTTCAGGTCGTTGCGCAGCCATTCGAGCTGGGCTTGGTCGACGCGCGCTTCCCAAAGGCGATCTTCGGTTGGTTGGATCGAATCGAGCACTACGAAGTGATAGCCCTTGTGGTCGAACGTGTAGAAGGTGTGGCCCATGCGGTCCTCATACATTTTTTTACCGTAGGCGGGATCGGTGGGGGCAACGCCGCTTCTGGTGAGGACGCCGAAGACGTCGTGGTTGCCGATCGCGTTGTGAAGGGGCATAGCGATGAGCTGCTCAGTGCGGCTGTAGAGATCGAAAACCGTTCGAGCGCGAGTAGCGTTGACGCCAAACGCATCGAAAACGTGATCGCCGCCCATGATGGCGAAATCGGATTTGGTGGCGGCGATTTTGCGGAAGCACATATCGCACCCGTGAGCGGCGTCGAGCTCGGGTTGGATGTGGGTGTCGGTGAAGCAGACGAAATCGAAGGAGCCGGGTTGGGGCTGGCTGTCAACGGGGAGAGGTGGCAAGACGGCTGTGGCTCCCGCGACGCCAAGGGTCTTGAGGAAGCTTCTGCGATCCAATTGCATATGTATTCCCGAAGCAGTTTTAGGAACTTGGAATATTAGCACGGCAACGGAATGCTGGAAGGCCCACGACGAGGAAGGCGTCGTCGTGGCTACCCGTGTGCGGCGGTGGCGGCTTGGTGGTGATGGGCGTCGGGGGTGTGGATGTGTTCTGGTCGCACGCCCAGGCCTATTAGCCGAGCTGGAATTCGGCGGAGCATGGGAAATTGTTTCAAGAGGCACAACGCCAACGGGAGCTTCCGTACTCCCTCTTTATGGCTTAGGGCAGGCCGAATGAAGTTCTTGTGCGCGAAGAGCTGGGCCGATTGGGTCATTTTTGTCGGAAACTCGCGGCGCTTTTGAATGGCGCGACATGGTGCGTCAAGCGGAGCGTGGGCGAGCAGCGGTTGCGCCAGCGCGTTCGCAGCGGCGACGGCATCTTGAATCGCTAAATTGATGCCGACACCACCAACGGGCGACATGGCATGGGCGGAATCGCCAATGCAGAGAAGGCCGGTTCGCGACCAATCGCGCAAGCGATCCACGGAAACTGAAAGCAAGCTGATCTCGCTCCAATCTTTCAAGACCTCGGTTCGATTGCCGAGAGACGGAGCCAGCTCTAAGAGGCCCGCGCGAAAGGCCGGCAAACCTTGCCGCTTCATTTCGTCGAATGTTCCTTTCGCAATGACGTAGGCGCACTGCCAGTAGTCGCCGCGATTGAGCATTACTAGAATTTTACCGGCATGGAAGCGGCCGAGGGTTTGCTCGGGGTCGTTCTTCTCTCGCGGGATGCGCATCCAGAGCACATCAATGGGAGCGCCGAGATCGATTACTTCGAGGCCGGCTTGTTTGCGAACCGTGGAATGGCGACCGTCGGCGCCGACGGTTAAATCAGCGCGGATCTCCAGCGGGCCCTGTTTGGTTTTTGCGCGAACACCGACGACGCGGCCATTTTCGAGAATCAGGTCAGTGACTTCGGACTCCATGCGCAGGTGAAATTCAGGATACGCGCGAGCTTTTTCCGCGACGAAATTCAGAAAATCCCACTGCGGCATCAAGCCGACGAATTTGCAACGGGTGGGCAAGTGAGAAAAGTCCGCGATTATCACTGTCGTGTCGTCTACTACGCCGGCGATCGAGGTGAGCTCCTGGTGGGGGCGGCGCAAAAAATCATCGAGAATTCCAAGTTCGTACATCAGCTCAAAGGTGGAGGGGTGAATGGTATCACCTCGAAAATCCCGCAGAAAATCGGCATGTTTTTCGAGGACTTGAACATCGATGCCAGCGCGGGCGAGCAGGAAGCCCAGCACCACGCCGGCGGGTCCGCCGCCGGCTATGCAGCACGTGGTTTGGAGGGTTTGAGAATCGGAATTTTCTGCGGGCATAGAGAAAACTCCTTGGTTCCTTCATATCCACTGTAAACCATCCGGCAGTTTGACGGCGACCTTTGCTTCCGGTCGCAGACGAACCCGGGAAGATTCGTTCGAGCACGCTACTACTTGTGCGGGATTAGATCCAAGGTGTGAAAGGAGGCAAGCAAGGTGTCAACTGGACGAGAACGATTCGCCAAGCTTCGGGTGTGGGGGCAAGAACGATACTCATATGCACATCGAACTGCTGCGCTCGCCAGACGCCGCGGCGAACTCCCAAAGGACCAGCACTACTTTCGTGCCTGGACGGCTGTCAATTGTTTCTTCGAGTCGATAACCGGCGTTCTTCTTTGCGAAAGGAGCGAAAAGCGCTTCGCTCGCGCCTTCGATTGGATCGCGGCCGGCCCACCGCTTTCCGGAGGCATCGATCAACTGTGAGTGCTCGTCGAAGAACCTGATCACCGCAGGAGTGGGACCCTCTCTCAAGGCATCCAGAAAGGGGCGAACAACTAGAATCGCAGCGGCGCGGGCGGCACGCGCGACCGGCATGCCGCCCGCGTTGATGTCTTCTCCGACTTTCTTTCGGATCGCTTCCAGATTTCCTCCCAAAGACGCCAACAAAGTGGCTCCCACAGAATTGTTCTGCCTAAGGACACCGAGCAGGAGATGCTCTGTTCCAATATATGCATGGCCAAGTTTGTCTGCTTCTTTGGCGGCCAGAATGAGAATCTCTCGCGCGCCCTGGGTCACCGGTATTTCTACAGATGTGGGGATACGTTCGCGGCGAGAAGTGAGTTTCTCAACTTCCTGACGGAATCGTTTCTCGAAGTCGAGCGGTCCGATCAACCGATGCACCACCGTCTTATCCTCGCGCATGATACCAAGGAGCAAATGCTCGGTATCAAGGATAGGACTTCCATATTGGCTTGCCTCGTGGCGGGCGAAAAAGACGGCGCGGCGGGCTTTTTCGGTGAAGCGCTCAAACATATCGGCAGTATAAGTCTATTTCTTAAGTATCGGTTGGGATAATGGCTGATGTTTGGGCGCCCAGCTCGCAGCTCCGGTAGCGTTGTAATCAGGAAAAACGGCTAATTGTGAGGGAGATGGAGAGGCCGACGACGAACATGTGGATTGCGAGGTGGCTGAGGAAAAAGCTGGCGGAGAATTTGCGTTTTGGGGCGCGCGATAGAGGGATGGTGATGAAGGTCATGAAAAGATGAATCAGAGCGCCGTAGAGAATTCCGCAAAGGACAGGTTGGGCGATTAAGAGTGGAAGGCTGCGGCTTGCTGCGTAGTAGATTGCTGCTGCTGTAAAGGCGATTGCGAAATGAAATAGGAAACCGAGCGCGGCCGTGTTCTTTCCGCCGCGAAAGCTCGATTCGCCGAGGGCGCCGCTGGCTATGAATTGGAGCAGGCGTTCGAATGTGCCGCCCTTGGAGAGGAAGAGCGCGGTCGCGCTGATCAGGTCCAAGATACCGCAGATTGCGCCGGCCAGCGTGATTATGGCAAAGGATGACATGAGTTCCATTATTCCGCACAGCAAGCTTCGGGCAACAGAGTTGGATGCTCGCATTCAATACACTGAATTGCATTTATTTTGTCCTGTGGCGTAAGATGCAGGCGTCGGTACTAGCCTTGGTCGCGGTCCGAACGCGTGAAACCTCGCGGGTAAACAGAACATCTCACATATTAGGAGGCATCCGATCATGAAGGTGCCCAGAGACACAAGCGCAGGGGTTTCTTGGTCTACTGAAAAACGCAAGAGTGGATCGAGTGGCCAGTTTCCGGCGGTGGCGCTCGCGTTTGCGCTGGTGTTCGCGACGTGGCCGCAGAGCCTGAGTGGGCGTCAGGCCGCGCAACAGCAGCAAGCATCTGACCAGCAGCAGGGGCAAGACCAAGGACAAGATCAATCGGAGGGGCAGCAGACGCCTTACACGCAGCAGACGCCGGAGCAATTGCAGCAACTCGTTGCGCCGATCGCGCTATATCCGGATTCGCTAGTGGCGCAGATTCTGGCGGCGACGACTTTTCCTGCGGAAGTTGTCGAGGCAGACCGCTGGGTGCAGGCGCATCCGGATCTGAAAGGCGACGATCTGGCGAAGGCGGTGGATCAGCAGCCGTGGGATCCGAGCGTGAAGGCGCTGACGGCGTTTCCGACCGTGCTCGGAAACATGGATAAGAATATTTCGTGGACGTCGTCGCTGGGCGATGCTTATTACAACCAGCAGCAAGACGTGATGGATGCGGTTCAGGTGATGCGCCAGAAGGCGCAGTCGGCCGGCAACCTGAAATCGACGGACCAACAAACCGTGCAGACGCAGGGTTCGACGATCGTGATCCAGCCTGCGAATCCGCAAATCGTTTATGTGCCTGCTTACAATCCGTGGATCGTATACGGCGGACCGATTGTGGCGTGGCCGGGCTGGTATCCGTATCCGGGAATCTGGTGGGGAGGCCCCGGTTTTTACTGGGGAGCGGGGTTCGGGATCGGATGGTTCGGAGGGTATGGCTGGGGCTGGAACAATTGGGGAGTCGGTTGGCATAACCACGTGGTGATCTACAACCACAACACGTATTACTCGCACAGCCGGACTTTCTATAACCGCAACGTTTATTATTCGCACGGCGGCGACCGTGGCGTGACGTCGAATCCGCGGAACAGCTTCAACAACAATCACGGAAACGAGGCGAATCACGGAAACGAGGCGAATCACGGAAACGAGGCGGATCGGGGCGGGCATGATAACGGCCGATCGCCAAGCAACGTCTACAACCGTCCTGGAGCGACGACGAAACCTTTTGAGGGGAACAAAGACGATTCGCGAGGTTGGGGAGGCGGAGAGAATCAACGGGAAGATACGCGTTCCGGCGGGTTCAGCGGCTACGACCGTGGCGGACAAACGAGGAGCTATGAATCGCGGGGTTCGTCCAGCTATGGCGGAGGCGGCTTCGGTGGCGGTCGCGGCGGCGGCGGTGGCTTCGGCGGAGGCGGTGGGCGCGGTGGCGGTGGCGGGCACCGATAGCGACGTATCTGAGTCTTCCAACATCATCGAGAACATGCGACACGGAGAGAATATATGCGGCTGATGAAGATCGAGGTTAAACATTTCGGCTGGGGCGATCTTTGCAGGGTTGGAGCGGCAGCAGTGATATTGACGTGCCTTCCTGTGAGCGCCTTTTCACAAGAGAAGGGGCAGAAGACTTTTTCGTCGGCGGAGGATGCGAGCCAGGCGCTCGTGAAAGCAGCGCAGGACAACGACGAAAAAATGCTGATCGAGATCGTCGGGAAAAGCGCGAAGGAAATTATTTCGTCGGGCGACGACAAACAGGACGCGCAGCACCGGGCACACTTCGTCAAGCGCTACGAAGAAATGCACCGGCTTTTCAAGGAACCGGATGGGACAACCACGCTTTACGTCGGTGTGGACAACTGGCCCACGCCAATGCCGATCGTGAACAAAGGCAATGTGTGGTACTTCGATGGCGAAGCCGCGAAACAAGCAGTCCTTTTCCGCCGGATCGGAAAGAATGAGATCTCTACGATTCGAGTTTGCGAGCAACTGGCCGCCGCGGAGAAAGAGTACTTCGCGATGCAGAATGTGTATGCTGCGAAAATCGCGAGCGACCCCGACCAGAAAAATGGTCTCTACTGGAGCGGCGAACCGAAGAGCCCGATCGGGCCAAAGATTGCGGCTGCAGACACAACGAGTACCAACGCCTCTGTCATGCCGTTCCGCGGTTACTACTTTCGTGTACTAACCGATCAAGGAAAGGATGCTTCTGGCGGCGTGAAGAGCTTCATGATTGATGGCAAGATGACCGGCGGATTCGCGATCGTGGCCTATCCCGCGGAGTACAGGTCGTCAGGAGTGATGACTTTCATCGTTGGCTCCGACGGAGCCGTCCATGAGAAGGATCTCGGAAAAAAGACGGAGACAGTAGCGAAAACGATGAAGAGCTTCAATCCCGATTCCTCCTGGCACCCAGCGCAAGAGCAGCAGGAAGCAACGAGCGCGCAAACTACGAAGTGAACCGGAAGAGTAACGAAACGTCCGCAGTTGTTTACCTAACTTTGCCCTAGGGGCCTGAGTAGTAGCCTTCGCGGGCCTGGACGATGAGATCTTTCTGATTCACGGTGACGTGGATCAGGTGATACGTCGCGTCGTCCCCGGGATGATCGGGCGTGTAAGCGAGACTGTATTGGTTGCGTAGTTCTTCTTCGATTTGGGCGTAGATTTCTTCGATGGAAAGTTTCTTTTTTACTTCAAAAAGCTGGCCGCCGGTTTCCTTGGAGATTCGTTCCAGCACTTTCTTGCTGTCGGGTCGGTCTTGCTGCGGATAGTGTCCTCCGCCACCGCGGCCCATACCCCCGCCGCCATAGCCGCCGTGTCCACCATAGCCTCCTCGGCCACCGTTGCCATAAGCATCCTCGTCTGCAAATAAGATCGAGTAAACCGCTGTGTCGGCGCGTTGCGCGGAGGCAATCGCGGTGTTCAAGGATTCTTTGCTGCCGTGGTCAACGCCATCGGTGAGGATAATCAGGGCTTTGCGTCCCTGTTGCTTCTTCATCAGCTCGTTCGAGGCGAGATAGATGGAGTCATAGAGCAACGTACCGGCACCTCCGCCGCCGTGGCCGTGACCACGCCCTGAGCCGCCACCACCGCCTCCGCCACCACCTCCCCCTCCACTGGTATTGGAGAATGATGGCGTATCGAGCTGTTCGAGACCGGCGCGAAGTTTTTCGCGCGATGCCGTCAGATCCTGGAGAAGCTCTACCTCGCGATCGAAATGGATCAGGAAAGCTTTGTCTTTGTCCTCGCGCAGGATGTGGTCGAAGAACGAATAGCTGGCGCTCTTTTCCTGATCGAGGACGCGGCGCTGGCTGAGGCTCGTATCAACCAGCAGGCCGAGGGTGAGAGGCAGATCGCTTTCGCGTGCGAAATACTTGATTGTTTGCGGGCGGGCGTCTTCCTGGAGGGCGAAGTCGGATTGATTCAAATTGGGGATGATTTTGCCGTGCTTGTCGCGGACGGCGGCGTAAACCGTGACCAGTTTTACTTCGGTAGAGATTTTGGATTGCGATTGAGGCGGCGCTTGCTGCTGCGACTGGGATGGAGGCGCAGTCGGCGGTGTAGCCTGTTTGGGCGGTGGCGACTGTTGCTGTAGGAGCTGCGATTGTTGCTGATTCCGGCCCCATGAAACGTTTTCAAGCGAAATCGCGAATACCAAGAGAGCCAGGGTGGTAAAAGTTATCTTAGTGAATCTTCGCGCACCCGAATCGCAATCAAGAGTCGTTTTACTCGCCTTTCGCATAGCAATGAGAAGATTCATTCTGCCTCGTTGAAGTTGCCTGCGAATGGGCCGCACCCAGTTCTTTTCCCGATTGCTTGGCGAACGGTTCCCGTCGGCCAAGTTGACTTTGGCTTCTATGCACACCTACCATGTTCGCGCGATTGGGAGTAATTCGCTTGATCGGCCAAACCATCTCTCACTACCGCATCGTGGAAAAGCTTGGGGGCGGAGGCATGGGAGTGGTTTACAAGGCCGAAGACCTGAGACTGAAGCGTTTCGTGGCGCTCAAGTTTCTGCCGGATGGTGTCGCACGCGATCCGCAGGCGCTTCAGCGATTCCAACGCGAAGCGCAATCCGCCTCCGCGCTCGACCATCCGAACATCTGCACGATCTACGAAATTGGCGAGCACGAGGGCCAAGCGTTCATCGCGATGCAGTACCTCGAAGGGCGCACGCTGAAGGAACTGATCGGACAGCAGCACCTGCCGACCGAGCAGATTCTACAACTTGGCATCGAAATCACCGACGCGCTCGACGCAGCGCACTCGCAGGGAATCGTTCACCGCGACATTAAGCCCGCGAATGTTTTTGTTACCAAGCGCGGGCGCGCTGTAATCCTCGATTTTGGTCTTGCGAAACTTATTCCAGCCGGGACGCGCGCAAAAACCGGAGACGGCACAGGATCGGCATGGGAATTCACCACGCAAGGCGTGGCGGTTGAGGATTTGACAAGCCCCGGTTCGACGATCGGGACAGTGGCTTACATGTCGCCGGAACAGGCGCGCGGCAGGCCACTTGATGCGCGTAGCGATCTCTTTTCGCTGGGCGTTGTGTTTTACGAAATGGCTACCGGGTCATTGCCGTTTCGCGGCGAAACGTCGGCGGTGGTATTCGATGCCATCTTGAATCGCGCGCCGGTGGCGCCTGTGCGATTGAATCCGGATCTGCCGCCGAAACTCGAAGAGCTCATCAATAAGGCGCTTGAGAAAGATCCGAAGCTCCGATGCCAAAGCGCTGCGGAGATGCGTGCCGATCTGGAGCGGTTGAAGCGCGATTCGGGCTCAGCGCGAGTGGCTGGTGCGGTGTCGGCTGAATCGTCGTCCCCTTCAGGGCCAAGCGGTGCCGACCTGGCGTCGGACTCGACTCGTAAATCCGCTACGGGCGTCGCCGTCAGCGACAACCTGGAGTCGTCCGGCAAACCGGCAAACTTCAGAAAATGGATTCTGGCCGGAGTCCTCACTGTGTTGGCGTTTGTCATCGCGGGAACACTTTATTGGAAGGGAGCATTTCGCCACGGGATCGCGTCAAAGGGATTTTTGAATCCAAAGATTTCCAGCCTGACCTCAACCGGCGACGTGCAATTAGCGCGCATTTCGCCTGACGGCCACTACCTTGCATACGTGGCCCGGGAACGCGGCTTGTTCAGCCTCTGGGTCCGCCAAATCGCGATCGCGAGCGCCGTGCAGATCGTCCCTCCCAGCACCGACGTTATTTCGGACGCGACTTTCACGCCGGACGGCAACTTTCTGGCCTATATCGCATCTCCAACTCAAACTGTCTACTCGACGGTGTATCAAATCCCAGTTCTCGGAGGCACACCGCACCGGCTCGTCGAAGAGGCCGTCACGGGTGTGTCGTATTCGCCGGATGGGCGGCAAATGACATATGCGGCGTACGACGTGCCATCCGCAGTTGCAAGCGTGATGATCGCAAATGCTGACGGTAGCGGCGTGCGAAAGCTGGTCTCCCGTAAAGCATCCGTCACGTTGGGTTTCTACCAGGAAGTTCGATGGTCACCAGACGGACAGAGGATCGCGGCTCAGACTTCTGAGGCGGATCCACAGGGCTTGGACTCTGAGTTACTCGAGATTGATGTTGCGACCGGAGCTGAGAAGCCGATGTCTACACCGCACTGGCGGGGCATCAGCGATTTCTGTTGGTTGCCCGACGGAAGTGGACTTCTTCTTGCCGCCCGAGAAAAATCTGGAAATCCCGCTCAGCTATACGTTGTTTCGTATCCTGCCGGTGGGGCACGCCGGCTTTCCAACGATTTAAACGAGTACTTCTCCACTTCCGTCTCGGCAGATGGGACAGCAATTGCATCCGTTCAGACAACGGTTTCGAGCAACATATGGATAGGCCCAGGAAACGCTCCCGACCGAGCACAGCAAGTGACTACCGGCCGGTTCGACGGAATGAATGGCCTCGCATGGACTCCCGACGGGCGAATCGTCTACACGGGGAACCACTCGGGAAACTGGGACCTATTCATGGCGGATGCTAAGGGGGGAAGCTCCCGCCAAATTACGTTTGACGACCGTTCGAACGGAAGGCCGACCGTGTGTGATGGGGGCCGGTCCGTAGCGTACGACGTTGACACTAAAGGAGTTTCACATCTTTGGAAGCTAGATCTTCAGAGCGGAGCCTCGGTGAAATTAACAAACGGCGACGGCGAGTCGCGGCCGGAATGTCGCGGAGGAGGAGACTGGGTCTTCTACCTTGGCCAGGTCCCCGGCGGAGCTTCTTACATCCTCAAGGTTC
The DNA here is from genome assembly GCA_963736465.1 of uncultured Acidobacteriota bacterium. GTDB lineage: Bacteria > Acidobacteriota > Terriglobia > Acidiferrales > UBA7541 > Palsa-295. The sequence continues at coordinate 162,489 of CAVTOS010000008.1, forward strand.
CCATTTCGGGTGGAGCGCCAGTTCGCGTGTCTGACCGGCCCACGTTCGGAAATCCCGTAATAAGTTCCGACGGACGTGTCATAGCATTCCCAGCCGCAGGAAAGGATGGAAAAGTGGTTGGGGTAGCGGTCTCCGCCGAGAACGGGCAAGTCGTGTTCGAGAAAGACAATCTTTCGCCGACGGCTGATCCGACGAGCAATCACGTTGCGCAGTGGACGCCAGACGGAAGTGCTATCGCCTTCATTGATGTGCGGACAGGAGTACCCAACCTCTGGACCGAACCGGCGGCCGCTCATCCCACGCAACAGCTGACGCACTTCAACTCGGGAATGATCTGGTATTTTGCGTGGTCACAAGATGGAAAACAGATCGCGATTGCGCGGGGAACAAGCCAAAGCGACGCAGTGATGTTTACAAGCTCGAAATAAGGCGGGTTAGCTGGCGGGCTAGGCTGAAGGCTTCGACTCTTGCGCGTTCTTGACGTCGGGGCCGATGCGTTCGATGAGGGATTGGCTGGGATCTTCGCCTTCGTAGCGCCGCAGAATCGTTCCGTTGCTATCCGTCAGGATGTAGGTCGGAAATCCTTGTACTCCGTATCGGCGGGCTGACTCGCCATTGCCGTCGAATTGTTGCTCCCAAGTCATCTGATTCTGAGAAACGAAACTGTTCCATGTATTTTCGTCGCGGTCCTCGCTGATGCTGACCACTTGCAACTGGTCGCTGCTGAAGGTGGATTGAAACCGCTTCAGGTCAGGTAACGATTCGCGGCAGGGACCGCACCAGGAAGCCCAAAAATCCAGCAAGACCAGTTTTTCGCCCGATTTGGAGGAGGACGAACTGGAGCCTGGAGCGCTTCCCCCGATGGGGATGCCGCCGCGAGGCATGTTTTCGTCGTCGATGACCTTGGCAGCCTTGGGTTCGTCCTTCTTTTTCGCCCGTGCGAGGCGAGCTAGATCGCCTAGGGAAGTTGGCTGGTTGGCGTCGGCAAGAATGACCTGAGTATCCGGCTGCGATGAGGCGAGCGCGGGTGCTTTTTTCGATGCCGTTTCTGTCGACGCGGACTGAGTGGGCGCCTGCGGTTGAGCGGGCGCGGTTTGGGCAAACGCAGACGCGCAGAAGCTGGGCGCGAGAAAGAGTAGCGCGATGTGGAGAACGCGATTCACGGTAGCGATGCCTCACGGAGCGAATCTTGATCCAGATTAAGGAGCTGGTGGGCGAGCGCCAATGGTACGACTGGAGTTTGTGTTCAAAGTGGATAGCTAACCATTCGTATAGGTAATCGAGAGGATGACTCGGGGGCGAGTCGCGTTGACGCTCCTGGCTTGGCAGCTTACCGTTGAATGACGGTCTGCGGAACGGGAGGCTGCTATGCGCAACTACATCGAAGCGAAATTTATTCTTGGCGCGTTACTGGTTGCGCTCAGCGCTGCACCGGCAGCGTTAGCCCAGTCGCAATCGCAAGCGCCGTCGCAAACCTCCTCACAGGCTGCAGCACCGGCAAAATCTCAAGGGCAGAGTTACGCGGCATCCACGTCGTCTTCAACATCAGCTCAGGCGATGACACCCGCAAAGGCGCAGAGCGCCTCCAGCAACGAGCCACAAATGGAATCGCAGGAGGCTCCGCCGGCGGAATCGCTTGGTGAGGCAGCGCGAAGGGCGCGAGCGCAGAAGACCGCGGCCCCGGCTGCCAAAGTTTACACTGAGGACAAAGTTGCGAATCTCTCGGGCCACGGTGTTTCAGTGGTCGGCGATGGGGATCGATCTGGCGATTCATCGGACGCGGAAAACGCGGAAAATTCTGAGCGCGAGCCCAGCGCGGGCGGCACGCCAAAGGCAAGCTCGCCATCCGGCAACTCTGAAGAAAAGATGTGGCGCGAAAAGGCGCAAGCAATTCACGATCAGATGTCGCAAATCGACGCGCGCATCGGCAAGATTCAGGAAGAGATTCAGAAATATGGCGCGGTGAGCATCGATCCCGCGACTGGCGCGCGACAAAGCATAATCTACATAGAGGATCGGAACGCGCAGATCAAGCAGCTCGAAGAACAGAAAGCAAGACTACAGGACCAGCTTGAGGCACTCGCAGAAGAAGGACGCAGAGCCGGGGCGGATTCCGGCTGGTTCCGGTAAGGCCCACTCGATGACTGCGAATTGTTTGCGGCGGCGACCAGCTTTACATGAGCGCCGTCGCTGTCATCGTCTTCGAAATTCCAATAATCTCCGCTAATACGTTTGCGCTAGACCTCGGTTCTCTTTTGAGGCAGAATCGCCGCGATTGAGTTCCTGCTGCAGCCAGCCGACTGAAACCTTGGGAGAATAAAAATGAAGAAATATACGGCCGAACTTGTCGGCACATTTGTGCTCGTATTCGGAGGAGTCGGCAGCGCCGTGCTGGCCGGAAGCAAAATCGGGTATCTCGGAGTTGCTTTCGCTTTCGGGCTTTCGCTGCTGGCGATGGTCTACACGATAGGGCCTATTTCCGGCTGCCACATCAATCCTGCTGTCACGTTTGGAATGCTGGTCTCCAAGAAGATCGGCGCGAAGGACGCAGTGGGCTACATGATTGCTCAGATCATCGGAGCCGTGATTGCGTCGGCGCTGATTCTCTACGTCGCGAGCAACGCGGCGGGCGCGCCAAATCCCATTGCCAGCGGCTTGGGCGCAAACGGTTACGGGGAGCATTCGCCCGGGCTGTATTCGATGGGCGCGGCGATGCTCGTTGAGATCGTGTTGACGATGTTCCTTGTGCTTACCGTGCTGGGCTCGACGGATTTGAAGGCGCCGGTGGGATTTGCAGGGGTTGCCATCGGGCTTGTGCTCACGTTGATTCATCTGGTTGGCATTCCAATTACGAATACTTCGGTGAATCCGGCACGCAGCATAGGACCGGCGATCTTTGTGGGCGGATGGGCGCTGCAGCAGCTGTGGCTTTTCATCGTGGCACCGCTTGCAGGGGCGACACTCGCCGCGGTTGTGTATGGCGCGATGCGCATTCCCGGCGAGACGATTACTCCCCGCCAAGCGGAGAGGGCGCTGCAGAGCGAACAAGCGGAACGAGCACGAGGGGCGGCGGCGGGAAAGTAAGCCGACACGGAAGTCTCGACAGGTTACCAACACATGCGAAGCCGGCGGCGCGTTTCAGCGTCGCCGGCTTTTTTGTCCCAGAGTGAGCGGTCGAAAAAGAGATGGCGCCTAAGCTACGCGGGCCATCGAAGGCGAGTTATTCAGCTCCAAAACGAAGCCTTTATCCTGCGCGTGGATTAAGTAGTGTCCGGGCGCGACGGCTGAAAGCCGGTCGAGATGTTTTCGCGCCGATTCAAAGTCTCTGTCTGCGGAAACCCAAAAGAAGTTGCCATCTTCTAAGCGCTTGAAGATATCGAACGTGTGATTCATCGAGTGGCTCCTGTGAGCTTCAACGCTCGCGGCACCGAAGTGCAGTTCGGATGCCAATGGCGATTAACGAAGGTGAATGGAGTCAGCGGTTTACGAGCTAGAAGGAAGACTGTATTGGCGCTGTCTGCGAGTAATTTTTGCGAAGCAGTATCGGCTTTGGGTACTACAACTAGGTCCGACGCGCCGCCAGATTTCAGATTACGAAGTAGCTTTCGGATACCAATCCAGGACGCGAACTTCGATGCCAGTTCCCTTCAGTGCGTTCTCGAAGACCGTGAGATCGGAGCCGTGAAAGTGGTACGGGATAACAATCTTCGGATGGAAGGCCTTCACCGCGTCAGCGGCTTCGTCGGGCGGCATGGTGTAGGGCAGATTCATGCAAACGAAAGCGACGTCAATATTCTTGAGCGCGCGCATTTCGGGAATGCCTTCGGTATCGCCTGAAATGTAAAAACGCTTGCCGCCATAGGTGAGGACGTAACCGTTTCCGCGGCCTTTGTCGTGGTAAAGCTTGCCTGGCTCCGGGCCTCGCTTCAGGTTGTACATGGGGATCGCTTCGATCGTCCAGCCGGCCCAGGATTTGGTTTCGTCGTTGGAGATAGCGGCGGCCGTAGTGACCGTTGCGACCACGGCGGGCGGCGCAAAAATTTGCGTGCCGGATTTGCTGATCGCGGCAACGTCTTCAGGATCCATGTGATCGCCGTGGATGTCAGTAATCAGAATCAGATCGGCTTTCGGTAGTCCGCTGAAATTTGCGGGCTTCGCGGGATCCACGTAAATATTCTTTCCGCCGGCTTCGATCAGCATCGTGGCGTGATAAATCGGCATAACCTTCACGGCGCCCGCAGAAGTGTCGAAGGTCTGCGACGGACGCTTCGATTGAGCTCTTGAGGCCACCGCGAGAAGCGCGAAAATTGCGAACACGGCGATAGTTCGAGCGACTTTCATCGGAGTTCCTTTTGTGCTGGTTTCGCAGCTTAGTCGAGAGATTCGAATAATTCGGCGGTTTGTTCAAATTCGGCGTCGGGCTGCCGAATAATCTCGCAATCCACGGACTTGAAAGGGTCTTCGGTGGGAATGCGATCGAGCCAGCGCTGTTGAGACAGCTTCTCGTGGTCGGAGAAATCGAGCCGCACGAGGACGCGGACGCTCGAGCCGGAATTATTTGTTTCAGACTTTGCTGACGATTTTTTCTTCGCGGCGGAAGCTTTCGCGGCGTCCGACTCTTCGTCGGGCTCGACGCGCTCGAATTTCAGAAGCATCTTGTTGCCGAGGCGAAATCCCTGCTTCCACGCTTCAATCTTGTGGCGTGCCTGCTGAGCGGTTTCTTCGTCGGTGCCGAAGTCGAAGACTAAATACGAATGAGCCATGCTCTTTATTTAGCGGCTTGCGGGCGAGTGTGTCAAGTGGGCGGGTACCCCGTGAACGATATGCGAACAGGGCGAAATTGTGGGTTGCGCGCTCCTACGCATTCTGCTAGCGTGAGCGAACAAAAGGCGAAGAACAATGCCGGGGGATTTTACAATGGCTGCGCCGAGTCGGGGGCTGGCGGTCGTAAAGACGGGAACAACGCTAGCTACCTTCCAGGACGTGCTGGGAAGCCTTGCGGGGCTTTATAAGACCGACGAGGTGCTAACAGCTATTCGGCACCTGCCGGCGCGGGAGGCGCGGTTCCGCGCCATGCCGGCATGGGTGCGGCTTGAGCTTCGTGACGCTTACCGCGCGAAAGGGATCGAGCAGCTCTTTTCGCATCAAGCAGAGGCTGCCGAGCTGGCGCACTCGGGCAAGGATTTTGTGGTCGTGACGCCGACTGCCTCGGGCAAGACGCTTTGCTACAACTTGCCGGTGCTGAATGCGGTGCTCGAGGAGCCCGGCACGCGAGCGCTTTACCTCTTCCCTACTAAGGCGCTGGCACAGGATCAGCTTGCCGAGTTGCACGATTTGGCCACGCGCCTCGACGATTGCTTCGGGGTGTTTACGTATGACGGCGACACGCCATCTGACGCGCGGAAGGCGATTCGCGAGCGCGGACACGTCGTGCTGTCGAACCCGGACATGCTTCACACTGGAATTTTGCCGCACCACACGAAATGGACTCGCCTTTTTGAGAACCTGCGATACATCGTCCTGGATGAACTTCACACTTATCGCGGAGTTTTTGGAAGTCATCTGGCGAATGTGCTGCGGCGGCTCGCGCGCGTAGCGGAATTCTACGGATCGAAGCCGCAATTCATCTGCTGCTCGGCAACGATTGCGAATCCGGGCGAGCTGGCTTCCCAGCTAATCGAGCGCGAAGTGGAAGTGGTGGCGGAAAACGGAGCGCCAGCCGCTGAGAAACTATTCGTTTTCTACAATCCGCCGATGGTGAATCGCAATCTCGGAATCCGGCGAAGCTACTTGAACGAGACAACGCGCGTTGCGAAAGAACTACTCGCGAGAAAGCTGCAGACGATTGTGTTCGCGAACAGCCGCTTGCACACGGAAGTGCTGCTCACGTATTTGCAGCAGGCGAATCCGCCCCAAATCGGGCAGCCGGAACCGATTCGCGGCTATCGTGGCGGATATTTGCCGGGCGAGCGACGGGAAATTGAGCGCGGATTGCGCGAAGGGCGGGTGCGCGGCGTGGTCGCGACGAATGCGCTGGAACTGGGCATCGATATCGGGTCGCTCGATGCGTGCGTGATGGCTGGCTATGCGGGATCGATTGCGTCCACTTGGCAACGCGCCGGCCGGGCGGGGCGACGAAATGGAACGTCGTGCGCGGTGCTGGTGGCATCGTCCGCGCCGCTCGATCAATTTATCGTGCAGCATCCGGACTATTTCTTCGGTCGCTCGCCCGAACACGCCTACGTACAGCCGGACAATCTCGAAATCCTTGTGAATCATTTGAAATGCGCGGCATTTGAGCTGCCGCTCTCGCCCGAGGAACGATTTGGCAGCGTGGATTTGCCGGAATTGTGCGAGCGGCTCGGCGAGGCAGGTTTCTTGCATCGCAGCGGCGGCAACTGGCACTGGGTGCAGCAGGCTTATCCCGCGGATACGGTGAGTTTGCGGGCGGTCACATCCGACAATTTCGTGATCATTGATATGACAAGCAACGACGTAACTGGCGACGACGGGACTAGTGATACAGGCAACGGCGAGGGCGACGGCAGCCCTGAAGTGATCGGCGAAGTGGATTTCTCTTCGGCGCTGACGACGCTGCATCCGAAAGCAATCTACATTCATCAGGGCCAGCAGTATCACGTGGAGCGTTTGGATTTCGAGCAACGCAAAGCCTACGTGAAACGCGTCAATGTGGATCACTACACGGATGCCATTCGCTACACGCAGGTGCGAGTACTCGAGATTGCTGAAGAGGAACGAATCGCAGAGCCGGCAGCGCGCGTGCACGGAGACGTGCTGGTGCGCTCGCAAGTGGTGGGATTTAAGAAGATTAAATTCTTCACGAATGAAAATGTGGGCGCGGGAAAACTCGAGCTGCCGGAAAACGAGATGCACACCACTGCGTTCTGGATCACGCTTGGCCACCAATTGCTGGCCGTACTGCCGTTCGCGCTAAGCGACCGGCAAAGCGGAATCTTCGGGCTGCTGTACGCGCTCGAATCGATGGCAACGCTGCTGCTGATGTGCGACCGGCGGGATCTCGGGACCGCAGTCGGCGAACGGCCGCCAAGCGCGGGTGTCGAAACGGAGTGGGTGGAATTTTCGGATGCGAGCGATGTGGCAAACGCGAAGGAATTCTACGAGCCGAACCTCTATCTCTACGACGCGTATCCGGGTGGAATCGGATTCAGCGAGCCGCTCTATCGCGTGCACGATTTGCTGCTGCGACGGGCGCACGAATTGATCGCGGCGTGCCCGTGTGATAGCGGATGCCCTTCGTGCGTGGGGCCGGCGGGGGAAAAGAGCGAGAAAACGAAGGAAGCGGCGCTAACGATTTTGGAGAAATTGTGCTCGGCATGTGACACAACGAACGCCGAGGTAGGAATGAGAGCACCGGTTTGAAAGCGACGATCGAAGAACGGTTCTCGAGATTGAATGCGCTTCGGCGGCCAGCCGTTTCAAGCGCGACTCTTGGCGACGGCAGCCGCAGTGGATTTGCGGTGCCTCGAGAGCGGCGGTTCGCGGAGTTACCGGGAATGTCTCCAGATGTGCCCGAAGGCGCCGAGCGGCTGGCAAACATCCTGGGCGCCTCTATCCGGGAGAATAAATTTGGCGCGCACCTCGGGCTGCGGCGATGGTTTGCCGAAACGATTGACTGCGCGCCGCCCGAAGTTCACCTGCGTCCTGGTGCGCTCCGGTTGCTGGCGCCGGACTTGGCCGAAAAAATTGCCGACCCCGGCCAGTGGCTATTTCTGGATACGGAGACAACCGGTCTCTGCGGCGGCACGGGAACGTATCCGTTCTTGATTGGGATCGCCTGGTGGGATGTAGGTGGCCTTGAAGTGGAGCAGTTCTTCATGCGCGAGCACAGCGAGGAGCATTCGGTGCTGGTAGCACTCGCCGAACGGATGGCCGAACGTCCAGTGCTGGTCACGTTCAACGGAAAATCGTTCGACTGGCCGCTGCTAGAGACGCGATATCGAATGACACGGAAGATCGGCGTGCCGGTGCTACAAGCACATCTGGATTTCCTGCATCCGGCGCGCAATCTGTGGCGATTGCGCCTGGGATCAGTGCGATTGGCCGAACTCGAACGGCACGTGCTGGGCTGGAATCGTGGATGTGACGTGATGTCGGAGCTAATTCCGTCGCTCTATTTCGATTTTCTGCGAGGCGGTCCGCCCGAACCGCTGTTGCCGATTTTTTATCACAATCAGATGGATTTGCGCGGACTTGCCGGGCTTTCGGCGCGAGTGCTTTCGGTGCTGGCGGACGCGGAGAATCAGTGCACGGATGCATTTGAACTTTTTGGCATCTCGCGCATTTGCGAACGGCGCGGCGAATCGGCCCGGGCTCGAGTGCTTTTTCAGCGGTCGATCGAGGGTGCGCTGCCTGTTGAAACGGAACGCGCGGCGCGCAGGTCCCTGGCTATCATGGCCAAGCGTGATGGTGATTTTGCGCGAGCGCGAGAGCTCTGGGAGAGCATGCTGGGAAACTCGCGGGAAGGTTTTGAAGCCTACGAGCAGCTGGCCATATATTACGAGCGTCATGCGCGTGAGCCCCACCAGGCAGCTTCAATCACCAAAAAAGCGCTGGCGGAGCTCCGCCGGGCGAACAGCACTGGGATGGTTGGGGTAGGTCTCTATAAGCGTAGCCGCGAGCGTTTCGAACGCCGTCTATCTCGATTGGAAAGAAAGACTTCGCGTATGTCCCTTGTGCCGATTAAGCCCGAATCGGCGGTGGCAGCAGATGAATCCAATTGATGGGGCAAAAAACGGGAGATTTCCATGCAAGAAACAGATGGTGCGGCGGTCAGAATGGCGAGAGGATCAGAAGGTCTGAAAATTGAAACTCGTATGGAGATGCCAGCTATGCCCGAAGTGAGTGAACCCTACATCCGCGAACAGCTTGAAAGGCGGCGCGGTGAGCTGCAAGCAACCATCTCCGCTGTTCCTTCGGCGGAGCAGACTGCTCCATTTGTAGAACTGCTGCAAGAAGTGGATTCCGCCATCCAGCACATTCACGACGGAACTTATGGAACCTGCGTGGTATGCCAAGGAACTGTGGAGCAAGAACGCCTCATCGCGAATCCGCTCGCACGCGTCTGCCTGGACTGCCTTTCGACCGAGGAGAGGCGGGCGCTCGAAGGCGATCTCGAGCTTGCATCGGTGGTGCAGCGAGGCTTGTTGCCAAAGAGGCGCACGCAATTTGGTGACTGGCATATCCACTACGAGTACAAACCGGCGGGCCCGGTAAGCGGTGATTATTGCGACTTGATCTTGCCGCTTGAGAGCGACGGCCAGCTTGTGTTTCTGCTCGGCGATGTGGCCGGCAAAGGAATGGCTGCGGCGCTGTTGATGACTCACCTGCATGCCATGTTTCGAAGCCTGGCGAACGTGAATTCCGAGTCGAAAATAAAAGGCCCGTTGGATTTGGAAAAGCTTCTAGGCACGGCGAACCGCGTGTTCTGCGAGAGTACGTTTGCCGGGCAATATGCGACGCTGATTTGCGGCCGCGTCGGCAAATCGGGAGAAGTGGAAATCGCCAGCGCGGGACATTTGCCGGCTGTGATGGTGACGCGCGAAGGCGTGAAACAGATTCACGCCACCGGGTTGCCGCTGGGAATGTTTGCAACGAGTCCTTATTCCGTGCAGCGCGCGAAAATGGAGCCGGGCGATTCGTTGCTTCTCTACACCGACGGAATCTCGGAGGCGCGTAACCCAAGCGGTGCAGAATATGGAATGAAGCGGCTTGCGAGCGTCGTAGGCGAGAGACACGGATGGGTGCCGCAGGAATTACTGGCGGCTTGCATGAGGGATGTTGCCGGGCATTGCTCGGGAGCGCACCAGGGCGACGACCAGACTCTAATGGTGATTCACCGCAGCGATTCAGCAAGCATTTCGCTCAACGACTAGTACGCGCTTGTGATGATCGGCGGTTCCTCGCGGCGTTGCGTGAACGTGTCTCCGCTGCGAGCCTCCGCAGGGGCAGGAGCCGCGGGCCAGCCCACGGCGCGGTCGATCTTGTCATACGTTTCGCGAGTGGCGTTCTCGACTACCAGGCAGGCAGTCCCTACGCAGCGCAGGAAAATACCGCCAGAGTCACTCTGAAATTGAAAATAATTGGGCCGGCGAAACAGCGCCGTGCGGGTTTTGTGCTTGAGTTCGAGAAGTTCGCTGTACTGACCGAAGAAACGCGCGGCATCCTCGGTATTGTCCAGGGCGAGACGGAAAACAAGCGAAGTTTCTTTCGTCTTTGGATCCTCGAAGAGTGCGTAACGATCCCCTGCCCAGGCTGCGGATAGGGTATCAGCGCGATCCTGGCCGAGAAATTGTTTGAGAACTTCCTGCAAGCCGAACTCACCGAGCACATTTTCTTCCAGGAGCTTCCAATCGGAGGGAACCAGGCCTTTCCAATCGGGAAGCGCCACTGCGGCCGGCTTCACGTTCGTCAGATACATTTGAGGATGAAGAATCTGTTGCGTCGAAACCGGGGGATCCTTGAACAGCAGGTTTAGATCCTTCCACCCATCGTGCGCCTTCAGGAATTGTTGCGAGAAACTTGTTCCCGCGAGATACGGAAAAAGCAATTCGTCGCGAATATATCCAGGCGCTTTCGCCAAATTGGGATCCTTATCCATTTCTTCCACGGCGCCGGAGCGGATCAAGAGCGCGACGTCGGGTAAGTCGCGGACGCTCACTTGCTGCTCGCGCAAGGTGTAATCCACCATCGCGGCGAGCGCAGAGCCTTCGCTCACGGCTTCGCGAGCGAGTTCGGCATCATCATTGGGGCGCGCGGCTTTGATCCACGGATCGATGTGGAAGGACTGATCTTCGAGCGCGTGCGTCAGTTCATGCGACATAACGGCGCGCTGTTCGTCGGCGGGAATCCAATCGGCGATGTAAAACTCTTTGGCCTTGGGGTCGTAGAGGCCGGCAACCTGGTCGGTCAAGACGTCCAGCATGAAAGAATCGAGCGGGAAATCTTTCGGGATCAGGCCGAACGCCTCGAGTGCTTTCGAATCGGCGTAACGCTGGGCGTCGTTGCGATCTTCCTTTTCTTCGCGAATCAAATATTCCCGGATTTCTTGCTTGGAGCGCAGGCTCTTTTTCAGCGGCTCCTTGATCGGCAAGTCGAGAAGCTTGCTCATTTCAGCGAGCACCTCATCGGCTGCTTTGATGAAATCGGCGCTCGTAGCGGGGCCCGCATGCGAGCCGGACGATCCCGCGATGGGAGGAGGAGGCGACACCGATTGCTGCGCCCTTGCGGGAACCACGGCAAGAGCGCAAAGACAGATAAGTTCGATAAAACGCTTCATTCGCTGGCTTCCTCCAGCAAACTTGGATGAAGAATCAGAGTAACAGGTTTCTCGGAGATTCAGCGCCAGATGGGAGGGCGGGTTGCAAAGAGTCGCAAAGCGGCGTCTCTACGCGGTGGCGGCTAGTGCGGTTTGTTCGCGAACCAGACGGCCGAGGACGGCGCGCGTGTTCGCCAAAAACAGATCGCGCAGATGCGGCGCGATGGCAAGGGGGACGAAGGAACGGAAGTGTTCAACCTCGAGCCAGCGAAAGGCGATATCCGAAACGGGAGCATTCATTCGCGCGAAATACATACGCAAATCCCACTCCTGCATGTCGAGAGGCATGCCGATTACCTTTTCGAAAAGCTCTTCGTGGCAATACAGCAATGCCTGATGGACGGAAGATTCGGAATAAACTTCCTCGAGAGCGGGATGGTGATAATGGCCACTAGTCACATCGCGAAGCGCCGCCACGTCGGCAAGGCGGCCAAAGTCGTCGGGGATCGAAGCCAGCCACTGCGAGACGTACTCCTCAATGACGAGCTGGTTTTGGGCGAACCGTTCGAGGGATTCCACGCGCGCTCCCGAATACCCTGATTGCCCGAGATACTACGCTCTATAACCTCTGAAGGCAACAGCCTTTCGGTAAACAGTGGATGAACTCAAGCCTCTGATGCATGAGTTCATGCGAGCAAAGACCGTCAGCGTTTCAATGGGGCAGGAGCTTCTGAGCGAAGTGTCTTGAGTACAGTTCCGCAAAACGAGTCAATCGAGAAAGGCTTTTCCAGAATCGAGCAACCGGAATTGCGCAATGTCCCGCTAATTTCTCCATCGCGCGCGTTCGAGACGGTGAACACGATACGCCCGGCGAGTTCGCTGCGATTCTCCTCAATCCAGCGATAAAGTCCCGTGGCGGAAAGTTCCCCGGGAATTTTCATATCCGCGACGATCGCGTCAACCGTCTCTCGCCTCAAAAGATCGAGAGCCTCCTGCACGGATCGGGCCGCGCGAACCGTCACTCCGCGCGCGCGTAGAATTTCCTGTTCAAGCTGTAGCACCGCTTCTTCATGGTCCACAAGCAGCACCGTTCCAGCAACCGACGCCTTCGACGGCGAAGATGGCTCCGTCTGGGGCGAGTCAGAAACGCTGAGAATTGGCAGGACGATTGCGAACGTGGCGCCACGCGGAGGCGAATTGCGCACCTGAATCTCGCCGCCATGTTCCTTCACGATTCCGTAGCAGATGCTCAATCCCAGCCCCGTTCCCTTCCCTACCGGCTTCGTGGTGTAAAACGGATCGAAGACGCGATGTGGGTCCTTCACTCCCGGCCCGTTGTCGGTAATTTCCACGCGCAGACGATTTCCCGCAAGGGCCGTCCGAATCCAGATTTCGCCGTGCCCACCTTTTTCGACGACCGCATCGACGGCGTTGTTCACAATGTTGAGAAAAACTTGCTGAAGCTGGTGAAAATCTCCCGCGGTAACGGGAAGATCGGGTTCGAATTCCCGATGGATGCGAATGCTGTTGAGTTTCATGTCGTATTCTCGAAGGATCAGCGTGTCTTCGAGAATCTGATTCAGGTCCACCGACTTTCGTTCCGGTTTGTGCTGGCGGGCAAAGCTGAGCAGGCTTTGCACGATGTGATGCGTGCGCTGCGCCTGTTTGTACAACTTTTCGACATAGTCCGCGCCCCGCGAATTGGTGAGTTCTTCGGCTTGCAGCAGTTGGCTGTAACCGAGAATCGCCGTAAGCGGATTATTGAGCTCGTGCGCTACGCCGGAGATAAGCTGGCCGACCGCGGCCATCTTCTCGCTTTGCAGAAGTTGTTCCTGGGCGAGCGCAAGGCTTTGATAGGCGTCTTGCGTTTCTTTGAGGAGCAGCGCCTTGTCTATGGTGGTGGCGATTTGATTTCCGACCGCTGCCAAAAGATTCAGTTCTGCTGGAGAAAACTCGCGGTTCTCGCGGCATCCGATTACCAGAATTCCCATGATGCGATCTTTTGACCAGAGCACCGAAATCTGCGATTCCTGAATTTTCTCTTTACGCACAAGCTCACGCAGGATCTCGGGAAGTATGACGGCTGAACCCGAGAGTAGAGTCGCTCGCGCTTGTTTCACCTGTTCAAGCAGTATGGGCGATATTTCGACGGGTGGCAGATTCCGCGCGAACTCGGTCTCGTATCCGAATGCCGCCATGCGCTTCAAAGTGTGCGAGGGCTCGTCCAGCCAATAGATTGAGCAGGTTTCCACTTTGAACAGCTCTGCAACTTTGGGAGGCACGCGATTCAGGATTTCGTCGATCTCCGCGGACTGGCTGAGCATCCCGCCAATCGCATTCAACGCGAGCAGTTCGCGGTTGCGGCGGCGGATTTCCATCTCCGCCTGCTTTCGATCGGTTACGTCCAGCAGAAAGCCCTGATAGGCGGCAACGCCTCCAGAATCATCGCGCGTCACGAAGCTCGATTCATGCGCGATTCGAATCTCACCGTCGCGACGGCGAAAATGGAATTCGAAATCGCTTACCTGTCCGTGCTCGCGAAGTAGCCGTTTCAGGTGATCTCGTTCCTCTGCGTGCAAATAGAACGTCGGGGTGATATCGACCGCCAGAAGCTCCTCGCGCTTTTCGTAGCCGAGAATGTTCATCAGCGCTTTGTTAAAATCGAGAAAGCGGCCCTCTGGCGTCGAAATAAAGATGCCTTCCTGAACGTTCTCGAAGAGCATGCGGAACTTATTTTCAGCCTGGCGGCGTTCGGTGAAATCCTTGAGCACGTGAATCGTGCCGAGCGGAACACCATTCGAATCGTGGAAGGCGGAATTGGTGACGAGAAAGTATCCGCCGAATGTCGGATCAATTTGTTCGGGATCTCCGGCAGCGCCTTCGCAGTAGGGACAAGTCGTCCATTGAACATCCGCTTGTTGCAGGAGATTTCGAAGTTGCTGGCCTTCGAGCTCGCCGGGTTCCACACCCAGATGCCAGGCAAGAGTGCGGTTCGCCCGCAATACCGCGCCGCTTGGAGAGTGCACTACGATCAAGTCGCCGATCGAATCGAAAGTATCGAGCCATTGCCTTCGGGAATTCGCTGCGACCTCGAAAAGCGAAACGTTCTGCACGGTGAGACCGAGAAGATTGGCGACGTTGACCAGAAAATTTTCTTCATCGGTGGCAAAGGTGCGCGCGGTGCTGGAGCCGATTCCGAGAAATCCGAGGGGGTTCTCCTTTCCCGGAATGCGAACGAGGACCAGTGTCGATAGCTTCTCGTCGCGCATCCAGTCGCGAACGCCCGAATCCGTTGCCGCGTCGAAGACCACAAAGGGAGTTTGTTGTTCGAGCACCGTCTGAGCCCAGAGCACACGCGGAGATATCCGCGTGTAACGGCTCAAGAAGTCTTCGCTAAACCCAACGCTCGCTCGCACCAGAAGCGAACGGGTGTCCCCAGAACCGTCGAACAGATACACCACACCATGACTGGCTCCAAGACTTTCTACGAGATGGCGAACCACTCCTTCCAGCGTTTCGTGAACGCGGAATGACTGGGTGGCTTCTGCGGTGATGATTGCAAGGCGCCGCAGCTTCTCGTTCAGATCTTCCGTACGAGCGCGGCCTGCTTCCAAGACGAGCACCGCCATCGCAATTCCCATCGCGATTCCGAACAGTCCGTGAAACGACATGCGAAACAATCCGAATTCTTCACCGGACCAGGCAGCTCGATCGAATCCGTGAAGGCCTCGCAACATCAGTGCGCCGGCAAGCAGTTTCCATCCGACTCCCTGGTGCCGGGAGTTTGTCCGCCAGAGGAGCCAACCAGCCACTAGATAGAACCCGGATTCTGAGACGCGCTCGGCCCAGAGCGCTTCCGAGGGCATCTTGGCGATCGAGTGGGTCGCATAAATGGCCAGCGCAGCAATTGCGGCCAGCGGCGTGAGCCAACGAAGCCTGTCTGCTCGTCCCGTACATTCCAGGATCGCTACGAAGAATAGAGCCGATGAAACAAGCGAAAGGACGGCGCTGAATTGGAAGTTCGCGTCGGGGCCTCCGCGCCAAATCGATAGCATGCGCAAAGCGCCCCAAAGCACGTAAGCGGTCCAGCCGGCAATCCAGAAGCGGAAGAAACGGGCCGAAAAGCTGGGAACCAGCAGCGAATACAGAACAAGGATAATAAACGCCGCCGAGCCTTCAATGAAGGCTACGGCAAGAAAGCCCGGGTTAGAAACGAAGGCCATCGAGTCCTGTGTCAGCGACGCCTAGTCGCCAGGAAAACTCGGCAAAAATTGAATCGAGGATGTCGGGAAGCCACTTGGAAACCTAGCATGAGGGTTAGAAGTAGGGCAACGAGGCCAACGCCTCCCTGTGCCCTGCTTTATAATGGTGAGACTTCGGAGCCCACTCGTGGATAGAGAAAAGGTCCTGGTTGTCGATGACGAAGAAGCAATTCGAGAGGTCGTAACCACTCTTCTTGAGGCGCAAGGCTATTACTGCCTCGCCTGCGCGAACGGGCGCATTGCGCTTGACGCTTTCCGCAACGATACGTTCGATCTGGTGTTAAGCGACATCGTCATGCCCGAAATGGACGGTCTCAAGCTTCTCTCCGAGCTGCGCGTGGACGATCCCGACGTCCCTGTGATCATGGTCACAGCGATGCACGACATTGCTATCGCTCTCGAAGCGATCCGCGCGGGAGCTTACGACTACATTCTCAAGCCCTTTGAAAAGGACCAGCTTTATTTGAGCGTGCGCCGTGCGCTGGAACACCGGCGCCTGGTGATTGAAAATCGGACTTACCAAAGCGATCTGGAGCATCTGGTCGCCGAGCGCACGCAGCAGCTTTCCATCGCGCTACAGGATCTCGAGCAATCGTACGACTACACGCTTGAAGCGTTGGGTGGAGCGCTGGACGCAAAAGATGCTGAGACCGAAGGGCACTGCCAGCGCGTCACCGCTTTTACGATCACGATTGCAAGAGCGATGGGCGTGGACAAAGCTCTGCTCCGACATATTGCGCGCGGTGCTTTTCTTCACGACATTGGCAAGATGGGAGTGCCGGACAGTATTTTGCGCAAGCCGGGTCCTCTGACCGCGGAAGAACGCGAAATCATGCGCCGCCATTGCGATATCGGCTATGCCGTGCTGGAACGAATTCCATTTCTCAAGGAAGCTGCTGAAATCGTGCTGTCGCACCAGGAGTGCTACGATGGCTCCGGCTATCCTCGTGGGCTGCGGGGCGAGCAGATTCCGCTCGGCGCAAGAATATTCGCAGTGGCCGATACGCTCGACGCGATGATATCTGATCGCCCGTATCGCAAAGCGCTGCCCATTTCTGCTGCGCGAGAAGAAATCAAGAGATATGCGGGCAGGCAATTCGATCCGCGCGTGGTGGAAGTATTTCTTTCGCATCCTGATAGCGTCTGGATCGCGCTACACGAAAAGATCGGCGACCCGTTCCGCCTCGCACAACTCGAACCCGCATCGGCAAATTGACGCCGCGCATCTTCACTTCGATCAGCCCTGGATTATCGTCAACTTGCGAAACGATTGCCGCGCGGGTAGTATTTCCAGTTCGGAGGAATGCTGAATGGCATTGGTGCCCATCAAGACTGCGTCCATCACGGGCTACTGCGATTGCGTCTGCGGTTGCTATGAACTCGCGAGCCAGCGGGATGACGAGAACGGCAAAGGATATTGCCCGCGGTGCGCCAAGGAACATCTGGAACTGAATCGCGGCGTCGGCATTCCTCAGCTTGCTCCCTCGAAACTGCCCGATGGCGACGCAGCTGCTCCGCCCCTAGCGATGCCGGAAGCCGCCGATCCGCCGGGACGACTGAAGTAAAACGCGCACTGCCCTTCTCTACGATAGGTAGAATTCTCTTCCTTAGAAAATCGAAACCAGGCGCTTGACTCCTTCCGCAAATTCCTGCTCGGGCGCGATCAGGCTGACGATAAGGTAACCATCTCTCGGGAAATCGTAGAGATGGCCCGGGTGGACGTAAACGCCCTTTTTCTCGATCAAATCGAGTGCGACCTCTTCGTCGGTGCGCGTTGCCGGCACGCGCAGCACGACGTACCATCCGCCTTCGAGTTCAAGGCGGCTGCAAGCTTTCTGTGCTGCGAGCTGCCGATCGAGTTCGGCGAGATTCTCTCGGACTCTTGACATCAGTTGCCGCTGAAATTCATGGCGCTGCTCTAAAAATAGGGGAATGGCGTGCTGGATGGGCGCATTCATCGAGAGGTAGGTGTCGGCGATTACTTCGAGCCGGTCGAGAGCCTGTGTTTTCAGATCCTTCGGTCCGCTCACCGCGAGCCATGCGACTTTCATCTGCGGCAGGCCGCACATTTTCGAAAGTCCGCTCATTGTGAACGTGAGCGCATCGGAGCTTGCCACCCAATTGCTGCGAGGCTCGGCAGAAAGCGCGAAATCCAGGAACACTTCGTCGGCGATCGCGGCGATTTGCCGGCCAGCGCAGATTTGATTGAGTCTTGAGCGTTCCTCGGCTTTTGTGAAATGGCCGGTGGGATTATTGGGGTGGACCACGATGATGGCACGGGTACGAATGGTGAGCGCGGCTTCCAACGCGTGAAAGTCAATCTGCCAGCCATGGTCGTAGATGAGCGGATAGCGCACGAGCCTTACGTCTTGAACATCAGCGAGGAGATCGAACAGCGGATAACTCGGAGTGGGAATCAGAACTTCGTCGCCAGGATTGCACAATGTTCGGAATACAAACGAATAGGCTTCGCTCGTGCTCGTAGTGAGCAGCATATCGCTCGCGGCAACACGGTCGCCGCGGTCGGCATAATATCCAACAACGGCCTCGCGGGCGGTGAGCAGGCCCTTCGGTTCCGGCTCGTATGCGAGGATCTGAGGGTTTGCTAGCGCGCTAAGAATCTTATCGCGATCGTACATCAAGCCGCATTCGGTGGGGTTCGAAGCGGTCAAATCAATCAGCGGCTTCCTGGCGGAACGATGGCGCGCGAGCGCTTCGCTCAGGCGATTTGGAGCGAGATTCCAATTCGTGCGGTCGGCAAACAATTCGGCACTTCTCCGCGGCTGCAAATGCGCATCAGCGTACAACAAACGCTATCCGAATTGGCGGCCGGTTCGTCAAATCTCTGCTGGCGAACATCGAGCGAGTCTATAATGCTCACCTGCTATTGCATTCCAATTGATAAGGAGAAGCGCATGAAAGGGATTGTCACGGCGATTGTCACGGCGATTGTCACGACACTGGCCGGCATCCTCCTGCTGCTAGGCCTCGGGGGGCAAGTGATTGCTCCCGTTGCGGCCGCAACGCAGGAAGAAGCTGTCGCCAAGACGAACCTGAAGGTGGGAGACACGGCGCCCGATTTCTCTCTGCTCAGCGACAAGTGGGAACAAGTGAAGCTGAGCGATTATCGCGGCAAGAAAAATGTGATTCTCGCCTTTTACGTCCTGGCGTTTACCGGCGGTTGAACGAAAGAACTTCAGGCCTATCAGGCTGATTTGGCCAAGCTCGAAGCAAGCGACACCGTCGTCCTCGGAATCAGCATCGACAGTCCTGCCGCGAACGCAGCATTCGCCAAGCAAATCGGAGTCACGTTTCCCCTTCTCAGCGATATGAACAAGGAAGTTCTGACGTCGTATCAGATTTTGAAGCCCTACGACGTGAAGGGCGGCAAGTATCAATGGGCGCAGCGGACAACGATCGTGGTGGACAAGCAGGGAAAAATTCAGCACGTCGAGCAGGGTGATAGCGCTGTGGATCCTAACAGCGCCGTCTCTGTCTGCACAGGGCTGCACAAGCCAAAAGCTTAGAAAGACCGCAACTCTACGCAAAATAAAAAGGGCAGGTCTCGCACCCGCCCTTTTTTATTCAGATCACGCAAAACCCCGTTGCCAGATCAGTGCGGGCGCATGTGCATAAGGCGGATGCTGTCCGGGTAGAACATGATGAGCATCATGCAAATGCAGAAGACCATGGAGGGCACGAGAATCAGGAACAGGCCGAGGCGCTCGAAGCGCAGGTGCATGAAGTAAGACATGATCAGCGCCGATTTGATGAGCGACAGGCCGAGCAGGATCGTGATCATCAGGTGGACTTCGACACGTTCGTAGGCGAGGAACACCTCGATTGCCGTCAGCAGCAGCAGCCACACCCACACCGTGGCGAAAAGCTTCGTGCTGCCTACGGAGTGGTCATCGACAGCTTCTGTTCTCATGTACGCGGGTTCGCTCATCGAGTCGCTCGCTCCAGTCATCGGTTCGCTCGCTCCATTACTTCGAAATTAGCGCCCAGCAGCAATAACGACGGCATTACTTCGGGTTAACGCTCAGCAAATAGACCAGCGGGAAGATAAACATCCAGACGAGATCGACGAAGTGCCAGTAAAGGCCGCTCACTTCCACGTGGTCGGCCGTCCATTTCCCTTTGCTGTAGCCTGCGCAGATGATTGCCAGGTAGACCACGCCAATCGTAACGTGCACCATGTGCAGGCCGGTGAGTCCGAAGAAAGTGCCGCCGAAGAGCGGCACGCCCCAGGGATTCGACCACGGCGTCACTCCCTCATGAAACAGCGTGACCCATTCCGTGGCGTGAATCAGCACGAAAGCAGCGCCGCAGATCATCGTGAAAATCAAATAGCGGACGGCTTTCTTCACGTCGTGACGATGCGCCGCGGCAACAGCCAACACCATCGTCAAGCTGCTCGAGAGCAGCACGAACGTCATGAACGACGATTTTGCGATGGCCGGCCATATCTCGAAAGGCCGCGGCCAGTCGGGAGTGGCAAGCCGAACATACGCGTAGCTGACGAGCAGTGCTGAAAACGTCAGCGTGTCAGAGACGATGAACAGCCACATTCCCAGCTTCTTCGAATTGATGCCGAAGGGCGACGCACCGCCCGACCACGGCGTTGCGACTATGCCTTCGAATTCGGTATCACTCACGATTCACCGTCCCAGAAGGAAAAGTAGAAACAGGAAGACCCACAAACCGTCCATGAAATGCCAGTACATTGCGCCCACTTCTGTAGCTGTGCCCGTCGTTAGCCGGTGCGTCGGCCGAAACAGGATATACGTCAGCGCAAACACGCCGCCCAGCAGGTGCAAGCCGTGCGCGGCGGTAAAGACATAGAAAAAGCTGCTGCTCGGATTCGTGGCCAGAAACAAGCCCGCGGCTCTGAGTTGCTGCCAAGCGATGATTTGTCCTATCAGAAAGAACGCGCCAAGAATCGTCGTAACGCCCCACCAGTGACGGAAGCCTCGCTGGTCGTTTGCTTTGAAAAGTTTCCGCGCGTGGGCAAGCGTGAAACTGCTCGCGATCAGGACGGCGGTGTTGAGCCACAGGATTCGCGGAATTGCGAGCGGGTGCCAGTTGCTATTGGGAATGTCCTTGCGAACGATGTAGGCGCTCGTGAGCGCCATGAAGAACATCAGGATGCCACCGAGGCCGACGGTCATTCCCGTGATGTAAGTGCGCTGAGGAACTGAGCCGCTGCCCCCCGATCCGCTTCCGTCACCGCCACGGCCGCCCGAACCATCGCCGCCATCGGAAGACGAACCGCCTCGTCCGCCGCTCGGCGTTCGAACTTTTATCTCGATATCGTCAGTAACGATGCCTGGCATCTCAGATCCGGGTGCTAACTATTCCTTCTCGCGTACCACTTCCTGCGGCGTCAAGTTCTGCGGCACGAAGTCTTCCTTCACGCCGGGAACGCTGAAATCATACGGCCCACGATAGACGCTGGGGAAATGGCCGCCAAAATTATCGTGAGGCGGCGGAGAGTCGGTGATCCATTCGAGAGTGGTGGCGTTCCACGGGTTCTTCGACGCTTTCGGGCCGCTCTTGAGGCTCCAGAAAAAGTTTATCAGGAACAGGATTTGCGCTGCTGCCGTGATAAAGGCGGCGATGCTCATGAATTTGTGCACGGGCTGAAGCGCTTGCAGGTATGCGACAGCGCTGGCGTCCGCGTAGCGCCGGATGCCGCCTGCGATTCCCACCCAGTGCATGGGCATGAAGATGCAGTAGGCGCCGACAAACGTGAACCAGAAATGAACTTTGCCCAGCGGCTCGTTCATCATGCGGCCAAACATTTTCGGGAACCAGAAATACGTGGCTGCGAAGATTCCGAAGATGGCGGCGACGCCCATCACCAGATGGAAGTGGGCTACCACGTAGTACGTTGCATGCAGCAGGTTGTCCACCGCTGGTTGCGCGAGAAACAATCCCGAGAGACCCCCCGAAACGAAGAGCGACACGAAGCCGATGGCGAAAAGCATCGGCGTAGTGAATTGAATCTTCCCGCCCCACAACGTGCCGAGCCAGTTGAATGTCTTGATCGCGGAAGGGACGCCGATGGACATGGTCAGCACCGAGAACGCGAATCCCGAATAGGGGCTCATCCCGCTGACGAACATGTGATGGCCCCACACCATGAAGCCGAGAAATCCAATCGCGCACATGGCCATCGCCATCGCACGGTAACCAAATACCGGCTTGCGCGAGAACGTAGAGAGCACATGCGATGCGACTCCCATGCCCGGCAGAATCGCGATGTACACCTCGGGATGCCCGAAGAACCAGAACAGGTGCTGCCAGAGTAGCGGTGAGCCGCCCGAATGCGGTTGAATCTGGTCGTTCACCACGAGGCCCGCGGGAAGGAAAAAGCTCGTGCCTGCTGAACGATCGAGCAGCAGCAAAATTCCGCCGGCGAGCAGCACGCCGAACGCGAGCAAGCCGAGAATCGCGGTGACGAACCAGCCCCAGCACGTGAGCGGCATGCGGAACAGGCTCATGCCAGGAGCGCGCATGTCGATGAGCGTGGCGATGAAATTCAGCGCGCCCAATAGCGACGCGAGGCAGAAGAGCGAAATGCTGATGATCCACATCGTCTGGCCCCAGCCTTCACCAGGGCCTGTCACTTCGCCGAGTCCGCTGAGAGGTGTGTAACCTGTCCAGCCGCTGATCGGTGCACCGCCGGGAACGACGAACGCGGCGAGAATCGCGATGAACGCCAAAAACGTAACCCAGAAGGACAGCATGTTGAGGCGCGGAAACGCCATATCCGGCGCGCCGATTTGAATGGGCAAGAAGTAATTGCCGAAGCCGCCCTGCGGCGCGGTGGTGAGCACGAAGAAAACCATGATGGTGCCATGCATCGTGACGAGCGAAAGATACTGCTCCTGCGTCATCAATCCGCCAGACACGAACGGCAGATGCATATTGGGCCACACCAGGTGCAGGCGCATCAGCACGGAGAGCACGATGCCCACCAGCACCGCCGTCAGCGCCAGCAGAAAATACTGGATACCGATCACTTTGTGGTCAACGCTGAAAATATATTTCCGGATGAAGCCCGTCGGCGCTTCCATCGCATGCGCGGCGTGAGCGCCATGGGCGTGCGAACTCATTCGTGGCCTCCTGGATTCTTGCTGCAGGTGATTCGTTCGATCATCGGTTCGGTATTCACAAACTCACTGCCCGCCGGACTTCAGGAACGCCTCATAATCAGCGTCAGATACGACATTCAAATAGCTGTGCATGCGCGAATGGCCCAGGCCGCACAGCTGCGTGCAGACAATTTCATACTGCCCGATTTTTTCCGCCGTGAAGTGGATGGGAACAATCAATCCCGGCACGGCATCCTGCTGCAAGCGCAGCTCACGCACGAAGAAATTATGAATCACGTCCTGCGAGGTGACGTGCAGCTCCACCTGATGATTCACGGGCACGGTGAGAGTGGGCACGACGATATCGTCCTTCCCTGCCGGATCGTTCGAATCGATGCCCAGAGGATTGCCTGTGGACGCGCTGATCTGCTTGGCATCGAGCTTGCCGAATTTTCCGTCGGGGCCGGGGTAGCGGAAGTTGAAGACGAACTGATTCTCCGTCACCTCTACCTGCACCGCATCAGCGGCAGGCGGCGTGAATCGCACTTCGGCCCAGGCGCGGCGTCCCAGGATGCCGAGGCCGAGGAAGAGAATGATCGTCGCGGTGGTCCAGACGAATTCCATCGTGTTGTTGCCGCGCGAAAAGTGGGCGCGCTGGCCGTGGTCGCGGAAGCGCCACACGGCGTAGGCGAGGCCAAGCTGCGAGAGGATGAACACCACCGCCGTAACCCACAGCGTCAGGCTGTACTGCTCGTCCACCGCGCGGCCAATATCGGTGATGGGCGCCGGTGGGCGGTAAAGTTTCGCGGCGAAGATATACACCGTCACCACGACCATAGTCACTTGCAGCAGCGCCAGCAGCGCCGCTGACGTTGCCGAGCCGCTTTCGGACTTCCTTATTCGCATTCGCTTTCGCTCCCGAGGCACGTTGAGGATAAGCGTTCACTCAGATTGCACAAACACGCCATCATATATAAGCCCAACCGAATTTCAAGGCCGATTGTGGACGACGTGGCGGCGGCGTTCAGCAGTGCTAGTATGCGCTCATGGAAACAAGGCCGCTAGACGACGACTCTCACGCCAAGTTCCGAGAGCTTTGCATGATGTACGGCGATTTCAATCGACCTGTTTTCCTCGAAGAGATTCTGAATTTCATCTCAGGCTTTGGCGCAACCAAGGCTGAACTCTCCGCCATTCGCACAGCCGTGCAGAAGCGAACCAAGCAGCCCGCGAAGCGTCCGCAAAGAGGACGGCCTCGCGCAGCGGAAAGCGACGCCTGGATGCAAAAGGCGATCACGGCTGCGTTCCGCAAGCGTGTGCTTGGCTGGAGCTGGTCGCGCGTCACGGCATCCATAGGCATGAAACCCACGAAGCCGAATATCCGAACCGTGCAAAGGCGCGAAGCACACTTCGCGGCGTTTATTGCCGATTCGATTCCCGCCGAATGGTGGGAGACGAGGATTTTAACGGGGCGCTATCAAAAAACGCTGCGCGAGGGCGCGCTCGATTCGCGGAAGCTCCGATTATGGCTGTTGAGTCAAACCGGGCTGCCCTTCGACATCCGGCCCGAGGAATGCAAGAAGCTCGTCGAGGCGCTGCTTCGGTAGCACGTCATAAAAGCCTCACGTTTTCGTATTTTATGCGGGGATGACGCTCTTGCGCCGATGCCCTACTCTCGGCGCATTATGGCTACTAACCCTCGCACAGTTTTCCCGGGCACCAAGCCCGCCTACGCTTCCGCCCCGTCTCTCGCGCATCAGCCATTCGCGCCCAACCACACCTCAACAAACGCCGCTCGTCACCTTGAGCTGCTCGACCGCCGCTTGCCCTCGAATCTCGAGGCTGAACGCGCCGTCCTCGGCGCCGTGCTTCTCGATAACGCCTGCCTCGCCTCGCTCAGCACTGCCGCGCCTGAGCACTTCTTCCTGCATCAGCACCAGATCATCGCGCGCACGATGAAAGCGATGGGCGAATGAGAATATTCCCATCGACCTCGTCACGTTGATGGAAGCGCTCGAACGCGCCGCGCAACTCGAAGCCGCGGGCGGCATCGCCTACATCTCGCAGCTCGCCGACGGCCTGCCTCGCTCGTCGAACACCGAGCATTACGCCCGCATCGTTCGCGAAAAATCCGACCTGCGCACCGTAGCCTACGGCGCGCAAGCCATCGAACAGGCGGCGCTCGATCCCGAAGCGAACGCCGTCGAGCTCGCCACGCGCCTGCAGAATCTCGCCGACGGCGTCACGCGCAACCCGCAGCAGCGCCTGAAGTGCGTCACAGCGCAGGAAATGCTCGAACTGCAGCTCCCGCAGCGCGAAATGCTGCTAGCGCCCGTGCTGCCCACCCAAGGCCTCGCCATGCTTTATTCCAAGCGCGGCCTGGGCAAGACGTACATGAGCCTCAGCATCGCCTACGCCGTGGCCAGCGGCGACGAATTCCTCGGCTGGCAAGCTCCTCGCCCGCGGCCCGTGCTGTTTGTGGATGGCGAGCTGCCCGCCGCCACGCTCAAGGACCGGCTCGCCGCCGTGACGCAAGGCATGTCGCGCACCGCCAAGCCGGGAATGCTGCGGCTCATCACGCCTGACCTGCAAGCCGGAGCGTTTCCCGATCTCGCCACGCGCGAAGGGCAGGCGCTCGTTGAGAATGCGCTGGGCGACGCGGAGTTCGTGATTCTCGATAATTTGAGCGCGCTGTGCGTCTCAGGTAAGGAAAACGAAGGCGAATCGTGGCTGCCCGTGCAGCGCTGGGCGCTCAGGCTGCGGCAGCGCGGCGTCTCGGTGCTGTTCGTCCACCACGCCGGGAAAGGCGGGGCGCAACGCGGCACGTCGCGGCGCGAAGATCTGCTCGACGTGGTGATCAATCTCCGCCATCCCGCCGATTACAATCCCGCCGAAGGATTGCGCTGCGAGGTGCACTACGAGAAGTGTCGCGGCTTCTACGGCCAGGATGCCAAGCCCTTCGAAGTGAAGATGGAGACGGGCATAGGCGGCGCCGCCATCTGGACGAAGCGCGATCTGGAAGATGTGGTGGAAGTGAACGCCGCTGCGATGTTTGAGAGCGGCGCGACAGTACGCGAGGTGGCAGAGGAGTTGAAAATATCACCCGCGAAGGCAGGACGCATTCGCAAGCGCCGCAACCGATACGAAGGGCCCGATGTCTGCTGCAATACCCACGGCCTTGCGCCAGAGCCCGATTCAGAGGATCGCGACAATCGCGACGAGTAGATTCCCATTTCAGGCTGTCTCACTGTCTCTTTCACGGCCTTTGAGACAGTGAGACAAAATCATTGGACTTACGGACACGCGGCTTCGAAATGTAGCTCAGGTCTTCAGACCTGAGGCTTTTGAATCTCTGCTGGAAGGCAGATCGAATCGTTTTCTAGTAACAGTAGTTCTAGAACAATTATGGAATGGTTAATCGAAATGAATAGCGCGCGGCGAACTGGACGGCAAAGGCCTCACCTCTGAAGAGGTGAGCTACATCAAAGGCGGTTTGCCTTCCAGTAGCACAGGCAATCCTGCCTGTGCCGACGCAATAACGCGCTGAAGCTCGTGCCACACCTGCAAGATCAAAGAACACGTTGTTTTGTTTTCTCGTTTTACGACGCCACGCACGTAGCGGCTTGCGGCACAGGCACGATTGCCTGTGCTACTGAAATTCCGTTGCGGGGCGCGTGAAACGGCGTATGCTTGGCTTCACTACACAATCTTTCCGCCCTTCCGCTCCCTGAGACAACGGAGACCTTGTGCACACGTACTGAATGACTACGCGAAGATTTGCGATGGTCCATCCTCTGGAACGAGCAGCGGAAGCCGTAGCCCGCGGTGAAGCGGCCACGATCCGCTCCGTGATCCTGCGGCTCGAAGTGGGCGTGGTGTATTGCCGCCTGGCCGCCAGCGCCACTGACGATGTAGCCGCCGAACGCATTCGCATCCGCGCGCAAGCCGCCCTTGATTCTGCACTGAGTGCCGCCGATCATATTACTCTTGTGGGCAACGACCGTGCGGAGTTCGACGCCAAGGCCGACAACCTGCGCGACGCGCTGCGCGAAACTTTCTGACTCGCTAAATAAGAGGCCGCGCATTACCTGAACGCATCGCGTGGCCGCGTCACGTGAACGCATTTCGTGAAAACCACGCGCTGATATTGACGCCGCAGAGAAACCCGCCGATAATCGGAGTCTCGCACAAAGGGCTCACCTCGGAAGAGGTGACCACATCAGTACGAGCGGTCGTGGCGGAACTGGCAGACGCACCAGCTTGAGGGGCTGGCGGTAGCAATACCGTGGTGGTTCGAATCCACTCGACCGCACCAAAATTCAATTCGCAACGCAAATCGCGACGCAGAATCACGAAGCAAATAAAAAGCCCCGGTGCCAAAGCATCGGGGCTTTTGCTTTTCAGTGGCACAGGCATTCCTGCCTCTACCAACACAAGAACGCGGCGCGATTTATAATGCTTGGCTCGCACACCATCGCGTTCTCTTTCGCAGTAGGGGCACGGCATGCCGTGCCCGGCAAAAGAACTTGGCGCAATCGCGCCATTCGATGCGACTCGGTTTTCAGTAGCGTAGGCTTCAGCCTGCGCCGCAAGCCGAGAGTGGCGCGGCGTAGCAAATCGAGGAAAGTTCGGCGATTGGTTTCGTTGGGACAGGCTTCAGCCCGTCCTCTTGCGATCATAAGGTGCGAGATGGTGGCTGAAGTCAAGATCGGAAGGATTGCTGCGTAGCAACAGCGCACAGGCAGGAGTGCCTGTGCCACTGAAGAGCGAGAGCGCCAAGAAACCACTGTGGTTACTGGGGCAGGGCCGCTTATAGCAGCTTCGGGTACGGCATGCCGTGCCCCCACTGTCTTGAGGATGAATTCAGCCCTGCTTATTTCTTGCGCGCAGGCTGTGGATTCTGCGTTGGCGCTGGATTCTGATTTTGACTCGGCGCTGGAGCCTGACTCGGAGCTGGCGCCGGCTGTACCGGCACTTGCACTGGCGCATTCGCCGGCGGCGTTGCGGGCTTGCCGGCAGGCGCAGGCTTCTCGGTCTGCTCGAGCACTGAGCCGGTGGTGGAGAGCGCGTCAGCAGGCGCGCGCTTCACGGAAAGCGTGAGCGACGTCATCATAAACACGATGGCGCACCAAGTAGTGGCGCGCGAAAGAAACGACGCAGCGCCGCGCGGCCCGAAAGCCGTCTGGCTGCCGGCGCCGCCGAACGCGCCCGCCAGATCAGCCGCGTTGCCGCTCTGCAGCATGATGACGATCACCAGCACGAAGCACACCAGCACGTGCAGCGTCGTCAGGACGAACATGTACCGCCATCCAATCGAAATCAACGCCACTGCAATCAGCAGCGCCAGTCCCCACTTAGCCCACCAAGGCATTGCTATCTCCTAATTTCGCGATGCTCATCGCGCTCGCGCGTTACAGTAGGGGCACGGCATGCCGTGCCCGAACGCGCCACAAGCTTGCCTCGCGCCAACCAGCGAAAGTCTAACTACGAAGCTCCGTCTTTTGCGATCTCACGCCGCAAACCAAAAAACACACGAGCTATCGTTTCGATCGCGCCAAGTTCTTTCGCGGGCACGGCATGCCGTGTCCCTACTGAAACCCCGCGCTAAAAATTCACGATCGACGCGAACGACTGCGCATCGAGGCTCGCTCCGCCCACCAGCGCGCCATCAATCTCCACCTGCGCCATCAACCCCCGTATGTTGTCGGGTTTGACGCTGCCACCGTAGAGGATCCGAAGCGCGGAAGCCCGTTCCGGCGTGAAGCGGGCATCAGCCAGTTCGCGGATGAAGCGATGCGCGTCGGCCGCGATTTCGGGTGTCGCCGTGCGCCCCGTGCCGATCGCCCAGCATGGCTCGTAAGCAACCAGAATACGCGAGAAGTCAGCGCCGGTCAACGCGGCCACTGCGCCCTCAAATTGGCGCTTCAGCACGCCGTGAGTGAGATTCGCTTCGCGCTCGGCGAGATGCTCCCCTACGCAGACGATGGGCGTGAGTCCCGCTTCGAGCGCGGCTTTCACTTTGCGATTCACCGATTCGTCCGTCTCGCCGTAATGTTGGCGGCGCTCGGAGTGGCCGATGATCACGCCGCGCGAGCCGGTGTCGAGAATCATGCGCGTGGAAATTTCGCCGGTGAACGCGCCTTCGGCGTGCCAGTCGCAATTCTGCGCCGCGATGGAGATGGCACTGCCGCGCGCTGCTTCGACGGCGGGGGTGAGCGAAGTGTAAGGCGGCGCGATGATGATGTCGCAATGCGTGGCATTGGCGACCAGCGGCTTGAACGCCTCGAAGAACGCGCGCGTCTCCGCCTGCGTCTTGTACATCTTCCAATTGCCAGCGATGACGGGGCGTCGCATTCAGTTCGCCTTCCCTGACGGCGCGTTTGTGGGCGCACCGGTGGGTGCGTTGGTCAATGCTTCGACGCCGGGCAGCTTGTCGCCCGCGAGAAACTCGAGCGATGCACCACCACCCGTCGAAATATGAGAGATCTGCGACGCGACACCAGCCTGTTCCACAGCCGCCACTGAATCGCCGCCGCCGATGATCGAAGTAGCGCCGTTGCGACTAGCCGCCGCCACAGCACGAGCGATGCCCAGCGTTCCCTGCGCGAATTGCGGCTTCTCAAACATGCCCAGCGGCCCGTTCCACACGATGGTGCGAGCCTTGGCAATTTCATCGCTGAATAGCTTCACCGTCTGCGGGCCGACGTCGAGTCCCATCATGTTGTCGGGCGTGTGCGCGATGTCTGCAATCATAGTCGCGGTGGAGTTGGGCGACTCAGCGAGCACATGGTCCACCGGCAGGAGCAGCGCGAATTTACGCTCGGCAGCTTCCAGCAACAATTCGCGCGCCAGATCAAGCTTGTCATTCTCGACCAGCGACTTCCCTATCGGCAACCCCTGCGCCTTAAGAAATGTGTAAGCCATCGCGCCGCCGATGAGCATCGCGTTGGCAAGCTTCATCAGGTTGCGCACCACTTCGATTTTGTCGGACACTTTCGCACCGCCCAGCACGGAGATAAACGGCCGGTCGGGATTGGAAATGGCTTTGCCGAGATAGGTCAGCTCCTTTTCCATCAGCAAACCCGCTGCAGCCTGCCGAACAAACTTGGTGATGCCCACCACGGATGCATGCGCACGATGCGCCGAGCCGAACGCGTCGCACACGAACATTCCATCGCACAGATCGGCAAGCTGCTTCGCAAATCCGGGATCGTTGGCCTCTTCTTCAGGATGGAAACGCACATTTTCGAGCAGCAGCACTTCGCCATCGCGCAGCGATTTCGATTTCGCTTCCGCTTCCGCACCCACGCAATCGCTGGCGAATGCTACGGGCTTGCCAAGCAGTTCCTGCAAACGCGCCGCCACAGGAGCAAGGCTGTACTTCGCGTCCACTTTGCCCTTGGGACGCCCAAGATGCGAGGCGAGAATTAAGCGAGCGCCTCGATTCATCGCGAGCTGCAGCGTGGGTAGCGTCTCGCGGATGCGCGTATCGTCGCCCACTTTGCCACCGTCCAGCGGCACATTGAAATCCACGCGGATGAAAACGCGCTTGCCCTTCAGGTCGAGGTCGCGAATCGAGAGTTTGTTCATAACGATGATTTAGCGCAGCGAAGCGAGCGGCACGGCACTATGCAAGCATCCGCCGCCGGAACGCGCCTACAATTTCGCAGCGAAGAACTTAATCAAATCGCGGCAGCGGCTGGAGTAGCCCCACTCATTGTCGTACCACGCCAGCACCTTCAGGCAGTTGTTTCCCACCACGCGCGTGTAGCCCGCGTCCACGATCGCGGAGTTGGGATTGCCTTTGAAATCGATAGACACCAATTCCTCTTCGCTATAGGCGAGGATGCCCTTCATCGGCCCTTCGGAAGCCTTCTTCAGCGCGGCGTTCACCGCTTCCACGGTCACGGGCTTCTCGGTGATCACGGTAAGGTCAACCACGCTCACGTTCGGCGTCGGCACTCGCATCGCATAGCCATCGAGCTTTCCCTTCAGCTCGGGTATCACAAGGTGCAACGCCTTCGCCGCCCCGGTCGAAGTAGGAATCATCGAAACCGCCGCTGCACGTGCACGACGCAAATCCTTGTGCGGCAGATCGAGCAGCTTCTGGTCGTTGGTGTAGGAGTGAATCGTGGTCATCGTGCCAACCACGATCCCGAAATTATCCTGAATCACCTTCGCCACTGGCGCCAGGCAATTCGTGGTGCACGAAGCATTCGATACCACGTGGTGCTTCGACGGGTCATACGCCTTGTCGTTCACGCCCAGCACAATTGTGAAGTCGGGATCGGTAGCCGGAGCGGAGATAATCACCTTCTTCACCGGCCCGCGAATGTGCTTGCGAGCATCCGCGCCCGCAGTGAAAAGGCCGGTGGACTCAACGACGATATCCGCGCCCACCGAAGCCCAGTCGAGAGCCGCAGGATCTTTCACGCGAAACACTTTGAAGCTCTTGCCATCCACGGCGATCGTGTCGTCCGTGTGCGTCACTTTATTCGGAAGATTGCCAAGAATGGAATCGTACTTCAGCAGATAGGCCAGGGTCTTCGAGTCGGTGATGTCGTTCACCGCCACGATTTCGATCGCCGGATCGCCCAGTGCCGCACGAAAGATATTGCGGCCGATGCGTCCGAAACCGTTGATTCCCACTTTCACTGGCATGTTTCCTCCGGAAGCTTGTTTGATGCGAACCGTCGGTACAACCGGCAGGCGTTTCTTCGACGGGAAATGCTAGGGCGCGAAGGGAAAAATGTCAACGCGGCTCAATCGTATTGCTTCACTTTTACGACGCGATCGCCGGAGAAGGTGACGAACAACGTTTTTGCGGGAGGCGTCCCGTAAATCCAATCCTCGGTCTGCTCGCCGCCGGGTTTGGTCTCCCGCACTTTGTGATCCGGCCGCCCCAGCGACGCGAGGACCATCTCGTGGTCCATGCCCTCGAGCGCAGTGTGATCTTTGATCGCTTGCTTGAATTGCGGCGGCAGCGACTCCACCCAATCCACAGCCGCCGAATGCTCCTTCGAGAAATCGAGGAAGTAGTTCAGGTCGTGCATCAGGTCTTCGGCGCTCATATCCGGCACCGGGCGACCGTACTCGAGAATCAATTCCGCGCCCATTCCCGGCTGCAGGCCTCCGCCGGGCGGAGGTGCTACTGGCGCCTGAGTAGGCGGTGGTGTCACACTCGGACCGCCTCCGCCATCCATTCCAATCGTCAAATGATCGCGAAGATTGAATTTCTTGTGACCGCCGCCATTCACCTGAATGATGATTTCCTTGGGATGAAATTCGATGCTGGTGATCTGCACCGTGTCACCGGGACGCGCGGCAACACCTTGGAACCGCAGAGCCGTCTGGAGGTTCTTGTCGTCAATCGGCTTCCCTACCGGCACCTTGTAGCCCTTCTTCCCTGCCGGCAGGGGTTTCACCACCTTGGCAAACTCTCCCGATACGTAGCGGATGATTTCGAGGCGGGACTGGGGCTGCAAGTCGGCAGGTTGCCCCGGCCGTTGGCCCACCGACATGTAAATCTCGGTGGCGGGTTCGGAAGGCGGAAGATTGGGAGCGGGACCGAGATCGGAAACGATGGGAAGCGCGCCTCGAGCGCGAGTCCCATCCGGCGCATTGGCGCAGAGGAAAACCAAGGCCGCTATTGCGATAGTGGTCCGGACATACATGGCTAGGCCTACCCGCGCCTATTTTAAGGCTTTTCGACTTCCAGGTGAATAAGGATTCGTGCGGCGGCCGGTTGGTTGCAAGGCTGGAGCTGGACCTAGCCGGTATGGTACCGACAGTTCGCTCCGGGCACTTTCCGTGCTCCTGGGTTACTAGTTCTAATGTGTAGCAGCTCGCGCTCGGGATGTGTCGGTGGAATTCTGCGTGTGTTCGTCCTGCTTCATCTCGGCCTCCTGCTGAATCTTTTCGTGCGCCAGCTGCGGCTCGAAGCAGCGGCGGCAGCGAGCCTCGTACATTCCGCCCGCGCCCACCACGATCAGTTCTTCCGATGCCACCAGCCGCTGCGTGTGTACCGCCGGATTCCCGCAGCGCATGCAAATCGCCAGCAGCTTGGTGATTTCTTCCGCGACGGCAAGCAAGCGAGGAATCGGTTCAAACGGCCGCCCCATAAAATCCGTATCGAGGCCCGCAACGATCACGCGCTTGCCAAGATCGGCGAGTTTGACGCAGGACTCGACGATCGATTCGCCCAGGAATTGCGCCTCGTCAACGCCAACCACTTCCGTGCGCGCTTGCACTTTGTCGAGAATGTCGCTGCCGGTCTGCACCAGCTCGGAGGCGATTTCGAGGCCGGAGTGCGACACGATTCCATTCTTAGCGTAGCGCTGGTCGATAAGCGGTTTGAAAATCTGCACGCGCTGCTTGCCGATTTCGGCCCGACGCAGCCGGCGAATCAGCTCTTCGCTCTTGCCGGAAAACATCGGCCCCACCACCACCTCGATCCAGCCCATGTTGCCCTTGACGATGTCCACTCGCTACCTCCTGCGGCTAGGCTAACATACCGCGACGCGAAAATTCAGGCTCGCGCTTTGCGTTCCGTATCCGCGAAAATCTCGCGATTGAAAAGCGGCGCGAACGCGCTGATCACCGCGACACGGAAGGCATTCTGCCGCGTGATCAAATTGCGCGATAGCACGCCCCACGCTCCTTGCGCATCGCGAATCCCGCGTCCGCCTGCAAAGGCGTCAATCGCTTCGGAAAGCTCCACGCCATCATCCACCACCACCTTGGCGAGCGCTTCGGGAACGAGCACAGCACCTGAGCGTCCGAATGCGCCCCGGCCCGTATCGTCCGCCACGTACGCCCAGCTCTCCAGAAACACCCAGCGCTTCGCGCCTTCGTGAATCACGTCGAGACCGCCTTCCAGTCCGACAAAATACTTCCAGGGCGCATTCGACTCGCGAGCGATGCGAACGAGAGCCTCAGCGCGCTGCCGCGCACCAGCCATTAGGTCCTCGCGCGAAAGCGGAGTATGGCGGACGCCGCTCGGCACTTCGACCGGCACGATTTCAAAATCTGAGTCGCCGCCGAGAAATGGGCGGATCACACCAAGCGCGTCGCGAACCGCTTCCACTTTGGGTTTGCGGGCGCTGCCGACAGCGATAAGAAGTTTTTCCATCGACGCTTAGTTGCGATCAGACCTTCCAGAGCTGTGTCTGCGTTTCAGGCGCGAACCGGGCCGCGAGAAACTCCTTCAGTTGCTCGACCGAAGCGAACACTTCATCCGTACAGCCAAGCATCCAGCCGCTAATCTGATCGAGGGGCAGCGGCGTGACGAGGTAGACCGGAATGCCTTTTCGATGCGCGACCGTGAGTTCCGCAGACGTGCCACCGCTTTGCGCGCCGGCTGAATCCCAGTAGCAAATCAAATAGTCAGCATGGTTTTCGATCAGATCAAGATCGAATGCGATGATTTTCCTGACGGCATGCCGGAACCGGTCGAGATCGGTTTTCTTCCAGTCGCGAAAGTTCGCGGCTTCTTCGTCGGAGAGGTTCTTCTTTTCGTCTTCCGCAGGATCGTAGACGCGATGGCCGAGTTGCTCAGTAATAAACGGAGTCAGCTTGCGACGCCAGAGCTTTCCGCCGTCCTGAGCAAACTCGATTGGGCCGCACAAATACGCAAGCATATGAGTTAAGTGAATCGAGCAGCGGGACTCTAGCACGCTGCGCGAAGCGCTGCAATCGAGCGAATAGTTGCGCGGATTCAATGCGGAGGGTGCAAATAAATATCGTTGCGAACAATTTCCATCTGCGATTGCGGCTTCTTCAGTTCGGCGAATCCGAATTTCTCATATAAGCCGTGCGCGTCACGAGTAGCAAGGCTAAAGCGCCGCAGCCCCTGCAAATCAGGATGGCTCATCACGCATTCCATCAGCCATACCGCAAGCCCCTTCCCGCGAAATTCTTCGAGCACGTACACGTCGCAAAGATACGCATAGGTGGCGCGATCGGTGACAACTCGCGCCAGCCCAATCTGGTCGTCACCATGCAACAGCCCGAAGCATATGGAGTTCGCAATCGCCTTCTCCACCGTGTGACGCGGAATTCCCTCCGACCAATACGCTCGCGAAAGGTTGCGGTGAATCGCAGCAACGTCGAGCTTCGACGGATCGGTGACTATCGTGAAATCATCTTTCCGGTAGGACAAAAATCGCAAGTGGCCCTCCGATTCAATTCTGACTCAATCAGACGAAGCAACACAAAAGCGGAAAATCGTGATGACGATGATAAGAATGGAGCGGGATGAGGGAATCGAACCCTCGCCTCGACCTTGGCAAGGTCGCGTACTACCACTATACGAATCCCGCGAAAACGAATTTACATTTATAGCATGCGGACCAAAGCCGAACAAGCTCTCGTCAGCGGCTTCGTTGCCTCAAATTTTGAAAGGAATTAGGAATCCAAGACGGCCAAAATTATCGCGAGCGAATTTGGCACGGCACGACGCCATGCACAATTCGACGAACGATCGCCTACGCTCAGTCAACTTCCATGATGCGCGTGGACTTCACCACCGGTGACCGCCTCTGCCGTTCCGCAAAACGGGTAGCCCTCTCGCGGTCGATGTAAACCCGCGCGAATTTCTCGCCGTCTCTGTAGTAGATCGTTACCTGCCAGTGGCGGTGTTTTCTGCGCCGATCGCGCCGCATGCGGCTGGACTTGCCGGGACTCTTCGTTTTCGCCATAGCTCCTCTGATGGGACTTCCAGGACCCTGTGACAGGGACTATCGCAATTCCCCGGCGTGAGCGCAAGTAACAACTTGGGGGTTAACTTTCGCACTATGAACTACAAAATGGGTGCGACTTTGTGCCGCCACCTGCGTCCAATCCTTTGTATGAAATTGTCGAAATAAAGTTGCAGCTCTGCAACATTTCTGGGCTGCCGGGCGTAACAGTAAGAGAGCAGAGGGAGCCGAGGCTGGAGGGAGCCATGGTGACGTGCCAGAAGCGCGATGTGCAAATCGAAGACCTTCGAAATCACGGGTTAGAAGCGGTGATGACTTTGAAGCGAGTACTGTCATGCGGCGCGAAAGTCACTCCGGACCCCAAGCGAGCCGGATTTTACGAGGTGGAAAGCCGCTCGACCGTCTATTACATTTATGCGCCTCGATTGAATGGGAAAGTAACGCTGCTTGCGACGT
Source organism: uncultured Acidobacteriota bacterium (assembly GCA_963736465.1). Lineage (GTDB taxonomy): Bacteria > Acidobacteriota > Terriglobia > Acidiferrales > UBA7541 > Palsa-295. The sequence continues at coordinate 198,301 of CAVTOS010000008.1, forward strand.
GGCCGCGCGAAAACGAGTTGGCGCATTCTGGCGCCGCCGCCTAAAACCTCAACGCGAAACCGAATTCTCGATCGCAAACTCCGAAATCTTCGAATTCAAGTCGGCCAGAGCGTTCTTGTTGAGCTTGTAGACGGTTGGCGAGTAGCTGGTCTTCGCGTACACGAAATCTTCGATCACGGGCGTAAAGCTCACGGTGATTTTCTTTCCGTCCTTGGTGGTGAGCGTCACCTGAACGAGAGGCTTTGCGAGCTTGGCTCGAATTTCTGCGCTTGGATGGTCAACGATCGCCAGGGCGCGAGTGTTCGCGACCGAAGGGAAGATCTTCCATGTTGCCACCGCCTTGCCCTTCAGTTCCGGCGGCGCCTCGGCAATCCAGTCCTGTTCCGATTTTGGCGCGATGACGATCGTGCCGTTCTCGTTGTGGAGCTCGGCGTGCGTTACATCGCTTTGCGTCAGGTGAACCAACTTCTTGTCGCGCAGGTCGCCGTAAGTTTCTGAAAGCTTCTTGTAGAGCGTCTCATCCACTTTGAAAATCGTGGGGCGCGAAGAATCCTTCGCGTAATAATCGTTGCCTTCTTTCTTGCCCACGAGCAAGGTTGCGGATTTCCCGTTATCTTCGGCCGCGGTGAAGGTAATTGCCGGAGCGGCGAGACCGTACTTGCTAAGGTCGTCGGCTGACTCGGCGACCACGGCGGTCATTTTCGCGCCTGTCACAGAATTCAGAAGCAATGTAACGTCAGAATCGTCGGCAAGCTGGCCTGCTTCCGGTTTCGCGAATGTCCAACCGGCTTTCTCTTTTTTCGCCTCAATCTGCCCCGCAGGATTCTTGAGCGAAAACGAGTTCACATTGCTCTGCGCGAAATGCAGCACATCGTGATCGCGCAGAAAATTCACCGAGAGATCGGTTTGCGTGCGCAGAGCGCTGGGCACCAGAGCCGCGTCCTTGCCATCAATCAGCCCATACACGTAGGTGTTAGTGAAATCCTTGTTGCCAAGTTTCAGCGTATGCTGCGCGCCATTCTGAAGCTTGAATTCAACAGAAACGGCAGGCGGGTCGAGGCCATACGCTTTGAGCCGATCTGGAGTTCCCGGTTGATTCGATTCGATGTGCGAGTTGCCGAGTGTTTCGACTATGGAACCGACGATATGCTGATCGGCCTCGGTTTGAAGCGGCCGCAAAATCTGCCAGATGCCGTTCTGTTTTTCCAGGTGCGTTGCCGCTTCACCGGCCACTTGCGGGCGCGTGATAACGAGCGACACAATTTCGGATCCGGCCGGAATCGAGAATACGGGCTTCGTAGTGTCCGCGGCGGATTTCTCCGCCTCTTTTTGGCCGCGTTTCCAGTCGAAATAATAAACCGCAGCACCCAGCGCGATTGCGCCGAGCAGAATGAACAAAGTGGATTTCTTTATCATGGTTGTGTTTCGGCTTTATCGTTGGCCAGCCGAGCAGTGATGCCTACCGCCGTTTCCACCAGATGTAAACTCCCGCGAGAATTACCGCACCAGGAAAGAAAACAATGTCGAGCCAGTGCAGTGCCGCTTCCTGCCCCGTCGTCATATTCACGCGCCGATTCGCAGGCGATTTCGGCCGAATCGAGATCAGATTCTCGTCCTGCGCGAGCCAGTTGACCGTGTTATAGAAAAGATCGCCGTTGCGATAGTCGTTGATAGCGCGATTGGAAGCGAAATCCGAGTCGCCAATCACCACAAGCCGCTCGGTTTTGTCGCCCGATTTGCGATTAGCGGCAACGCCGAGCGAGAGCGGGCCGAGGGTATCGGTTTTTGGATTGTAGGCGATCTTCTTCTCTTTCAAGTTCGGCGTCGTAAAGCTGCGCGCTGACGTCTTCAACAGCTCGACGGCTTCGGGATCCGTTTTCGAAGTGTCGGCGATCGAAACGGTTCGCGCGAGCGGGAAATATGCCATACCACCGGTGAATCCCTTTGTAATCGGGCTCGCGCCAAAAGTAGTGACCAGAGGAATTCCCGGTCCCGCGCCGATCAATTGGCCCATTCCACTCGCGTCGATTACCACGTTGTCGCCAACTTTTGTGTTCCACGCCTGAAAAGTATCCTGAAGCTTGGGATCGGTTTCGGGGTCTAGCTCGATCAGTGCTTTTCCACCGTCGGCCAGATACTTTGAAATCATGGCCTCTTCCGCCGGCAGGAAAGATTGCGTGGGCCCCGGCACCACCAGCACGTCGCAATCCGCCGGCACTCCGTTATCGGTGACGAGGTTCACGGTCTTATCCGTGTACGACTCCTTCTTGAGACCTTGCTCGGCGGTGCTGTAGCCAGCGTTTGAAGTGTCGCTCACAGATTTTTCGCCATGCCCGGTGAGGAAGCAGACCATCTTCGACTTCTCGCGCGTCATTTTAATCAGCGCGGTGGTGATGTCTTCTTCGCCCACCTGGCCGCGAACGCCGGGCTCAATACGCTCAGTGCGAGAGCCCGATGCGGCGATCAGATCGCCCATGTGCGTCACGCCGTACTGCTTCGCTGCGTCGGGTTTCTGCTCCGGGTCCACCGATTGATACTTGATGCGCGGGCCGAGATTTACGTATTCAGCCATCAAATCGTCGAGCGCCGGGTCCGGCAATTTCGCGAAATGAACGATCGTCACGTCGTTGCTAAGCCCACTCACGATCTTTTTCGTCTGGTCGGAAAGCGTGTAGAGCTTTTCAGTGGTGAGGTCGAAACGCTTGTGATGGCGAAAGCCGACAAAATTGAGGAAAACTAGAATCGCGAGCACGGCAATCGTCAAGATTGCCGTATTCGTGCCGAGCCTCGAAGAGCGCTTCGAAAAGTATTGGATAAGGTAAGGAAACCCCACCACGAGCGCCGCAACGAAAACAACTCCGCCACCGATCAGAAGTATCTTGCTGAAACGCAGAAATTCGCCCTGAATCGTGTAGCGCAAATAACCCGCGATCAGCAGCGCCGCTGCGATCATCCAGAGAAATCGCGCCAGCTCTTTCCTGTCCAATTTCATCCTATGATTCCCTCCACTCCATCACGCAGCCAGAAGATTGGCTCTCAGGCGCGCCGCCAGCGCATCGATTCGAGCGAGCGCACCGTCAAGAACATGCATAGAAAAATAAAACTGCAGTAATAAATCAGCGCGGAAGTGTCCACCACACCGCGGGTAAAGTCGTCGTAGTGCCTGACAAGAGACAAATAGCCGAACAGATCTCCCTTCCAGCCTTCCGCCCTCCGTCCCGCGTCGATTACCCAGATCACCAAGCTCACTGCAAGAGTCAGCACGCCCGCGATCAGTTGATTCTCCGTAAACGAAGAGATGAGCGAGCCGAGCGCCAGCAGCGAACCACCCAGCAGCAAAATTCCAGCGTAGCCGATCAGCAACATGCGCCACGGCAGATGCGGCTCGCTGCGGAAATTCATGAATCCGAGAAGAATCGCGGTGGGCAGGATCATGATCGCGTAAAGGGTGAGCGAAGCGAGGAATTTGCCAAGCACGATTTCGGCGTCGGTGATAGGCGACGTCATCAGCAACTCGATGGTTCCGCGTTTGCGCTCTTCGGCGTACACGCCCATGGCCAGCAGTGGGCTGATGAACAGCACCAGGGTCGACATCAGTCCTAGGAACGAGCGCAACACCGCCCCCGGAACGTCGAAATCCGCCGGTGCCCCGAATTGCATGCTCTGCATCTGGGCGGCAAACGCCGATTGAATTGCCGACGCGAGAATGATGTTGAAGAAAAATCCAGCCACTATTAGGAACACGCCAATCAGAATGTAGGCCACCGGAGAAACGAAATAGTGAGCCAGCTCTTTGCGATAGATGGCGTACAGGTTTTGCATCGCGGTTATCGCTCCTTTTTAATCCGATTTGGCGGACGGTTGCGCGTGAGCGGCATCGTCAGTGGTGAGTTCGAGGAAAATGTCCTCGAGGCTGAGGCTCACGCCTTTCAGCTCGAAAAGCGGCCAGCCTTTCTCGACAATTCTCGCGGCTATCGCGCTGCGAATGTCCTTGCCCTCGGCAGCTTCAATCGTGGCCAGGACGTGGCCCGCCAGTGGTGCCGCTTCAATCTGCACGCGACTGGCGCCCGGAATCTGCGCAAGCACTTCGCGCAGCGGCTGCTCGGATGCCTGCACCTCCACGCGGATGCGCTGCCCACCCTTGAGTTGTGACGTAAGATTTTGCGGAGTATCTACGGCTGCGATTCTTCCTTTGTTGATGATGACCACGCGATCACACGTCATGCTCACTTCGGGAAGGATGTGCGTTGAGAGCACGATCGTGTGATTCCCTGCAAGATTCTTGATCAGGTGACGGACCTCGATGATCTGCTTGGGATCGAGGCCCACGGTTGGCTCGTCGAGGATGATTACATCCGGATCGTGCACGAGAGCCTGCGCCAACCCGACGCGCTGCTTATAGCCGCGTGAGAGGCGCTTGATCAGCTCATTGCGCTTATCTGTAATGTTCGTCTTTTCGAGCGCATCGGTAACGCGCTGCGCCCGCTTTTCCGACGGCACACCTTTAATCCGCGCGACAAAATCGAGATAGCTTTCAACCGTCATGTCCGGATAGACGGGCGGATTCTCGGGGAGATATCCGATGTGGCGACGAACCTCGAGGGAATTGTCGAATACGTCGAAGCCCGCGATTCGTGCAGTGCCGGACGTGGCGGGCATGAAACTGGTGAGCATGCGCATCGTGGTCGTCTTGCCGGCGCCATTGGGACCAAGGAATCCCAGAATCTCGCCTTTGTTCACGGCGAACGAGATGTGGTCCACGGCGGTTCTTTCGCCGAATGTTTTCGTCAGATCCTGAACTTCAATCAAGGCACTCCTCCGCGATTCATTCACGCTTCCGTATCAATGGGAACCAGCAGGATTGCCGGGCTGCTACAGAGCCGACCTTTATACTAGAAATTCCCCAAGGTTGACAACAGGCGTGCTCAAAGTCAGAAGTATTATTTTCCAGTTCATAAGATGCACGAACCGTGCGGCGAAGTTGCCGGGCCTGGCGAATCACGCGGTTGACACTGGCGGCCGGGCAGCATAACGTTCGCCGCCAGCACGGCCGCTGCGATGACTTCCCGCTCGACAACTCGTGGGCTTCTCTTTGCGCTGCTCGCGGTACTTTTCATCGCGGCTGCGATGGGAGTCGTGCGCCACTCGGGCGTCACAGGAATCTCAGCTGGTGCGTTCGAAGCGGTGCGGTGGATCGCGATCGTGCTCCTCGCTGCATACGCGGTGACACAGCGTTCGCTCACCGCATGGATTCTCGTTGGCCTCGCGGCTGGGGCTGAACTCGGCCATGACACTCCCGCCCTGGCGATGAAATTCCAGGTGCTTGGCACAATTTTTCTCCGGTTGATCAAAGTAATCATCGCACCCCTGCTTTTCGGCACTCTTGTGGTGGGCATCGCAGGCCACGCGGACATCAAAAAAGTAGGCCGGATGGGAATCAAAGCCATCGTCTATTTCGAGATAGTCTCGACGATCGCGATTTTTATTGGCCTGGCTGCAATCAACATCAGCCGCGCCGGTGTGGGAATTCAAATGCCGGCCTCAGCATCGGAAAATGTGCCTGTTGTAGCACCGCATACGGCGAGCGACCTGATTCTCAACGTGTTTCCCGAAAACATCGCGAAATCGGTAGCAGAGGGACAGGTGCTGCAAGTCGTAGTCTTCAGCATCCTTTTCGGAATTGCCCTCGCGATGGTGCCGGAAGCAAAGCGAAAGCCGCTCGTGGCTCTTGCCGAGAGTCTTTCCGAAACGATGTTCAAGTTCACCAATATCGTGATGTTGGCAGCGCCTGTGGGAGTGTTCGGCTCGATCGCCTACACCGTGGGACACATGGGCCTCGGCGTTCTACTGCCGCTACTAAAGCTGCTGGCAACCATGTACGTTGCGCTCGTTGCCTTCGTCGTATTCGTGCTGTGGCCCATCGCGTATTTCGCCAAGGTTCCTATCCTGCGTTTCGCGCAAGCTGCGGCCGAGCCAGTAACGATCGCGTTTGCGACGGCGAGCTCTGAGGCGGCACTGCCAAGAGCCATGGAAAACATGGAAGCGCTTGGAGTGCCACGTTCGATCGTCGCTTTCGTGCTGCCCACCGGCTACAGCTTCAATCTGGACGGCTCGAGCCTCTATCAATCGCTCGCGCTAATATTCATGGCGCAGGCCGCTGGCCTGCATCTCACGCTCGGCCAGCAGATCCTGATGATGCTGACGCTCCTGCTGAGCAGCAAAGGCACAGCCGGCGTGGCGCGTGCGTCGCTCGTAATCGTGCTGGCCACTGCAACGCAATTCAATCTGCCGATTGAGCCATTTTTTCTGCTCTTTGGCATCGATCAGCTGATGGACATGCCGCGAACTGCTGTGAACGTACTGGGAAATTGTCTTGCAACGGTCGTGGTAGCTGGCTGGGAAGGCGAGTTCCCGCAGAAGCACGCCTAGAACGTCAAGCGGAATCCTACCTGCGCGGCAAACGGAATGCCCACTGTCGTCCCCGGACCGAAGAAATCGCCGAGCGCGCCGGCCGGAACGCGCAGCTGATTGAGGCTCGTAATTGGCACGCTGCAAGCGGGCGTAGGGCACAGAGCGGTTGCGTTTGCCAGATTGTTCACCGGAACTGGAAGCGCTGAAATGTCAGTGACGTAGTTCGCTCCCGGATTATTGCGGTTGAACAGATTGAAGAACTCGATGAATGGCGTCGCGCTCCAGCGCTCGCCGAAGCGGAACGGGCGGCTGACGCGGAAATCAACCTGGATGTATGGCGTCCCGCGGATCTGGTCGAGTGCGGTCTGCACGCCGTTCACGACGGCGCGGTCGTCGGCTGAGTCCCCGAAGCCGTTCACGTCCACGGGAGTCGTCAGCGTAAAAGGTCGCGCGCTTTCAAATTGCGAAAGCGTCGTGAGTTCGAAGCCGCCGGGGACGTAGAGCGTTCCGGCAAGCACGAAATGGTGGCGAACGTCTTCGCCGGAAGGACCGTAGTCGCCACGAGCGAATGCATCGTTCGGATTGCAAACGCCGTTGACGTAATCGAATAGTTCACCGAGAACGCATCCCCACGTTTTCGCGCTCGAAAGCGTGTAGTTCGCGATCAGATTGAAGCGCCGCGAGACATTCCCTTGCAGGTGGATCAAAAGCGCGTTGTAGGTAGAGCGATTGTCCGAACGGAACACGGAGATATCGGGAGCATCAGCCGGAAGCGTGAAGCCAGCTACATACTCGTAGCGGCGGTAGCCGTGCACGCCCTGTTCGTGGTTATAGTCCGCGCTCGCCATCCATTTCGAACTGAAGGCGTGCTGAACCCCGGCCGTAACGTGAATCGCATAGGGAGTCCTGTAGCGTGGGTCAATCAGCGCCCCTGCGCCGCCAGCCGGAATGCATCCCGGATCCGTCGGAACAACACATGGAAGCGGCGCAGTGTTCACGGCTTGAAACGCGTTCACCCAGCCATTCTGCGCAAGGTCATTAAAGAAGAGGCCGAAACCACCCCGGATTACGGTAGTTTGAGATCCCCCCGGCGAGTACGCAAATCCCAGCCTCGGCGCGAATTGTTTGCGGTAGTCGTGCGGAACTCCCGAGACAAGCGGGATGCCAAAGGCGCGTAGCGTGAGCAAGGCGGGATTGTCTAATTGCGGGCGCCCGGAGGCTTCGAATAAACCGAATGTCGTGTCCCAGCGCAATCCGTAATTGAATGTGAGATTCGGCTTGGCACGCCAGGAATCCTGCGCGTAAAGGCCTAGCCGTTGAACGTTTTGCGAAAACGATCCGTTACTTGCCGGCATTGCATCGCAAGTTACGTTCGCCGGAGCGGAGGTCTCACAGGTTAAGTCGGAATAGAACTGCGACGGGTTCGCCACGTAGAAGCTGGGGTCGTTGGGATACGTGATGAGTGTTTCCTGCGTACCGCTGAGCGCGCCATCGAGAACGGGTTCATGGATGAAGTTCAGGCCAAAGCTCGTGGCGTGACGCCCGGACGTATGCCGCACATCGTAGCGAAACTGATACTTTTCCTGATTGCGCAGAACAGGAAAATTGGTAATCGCGGTCGTGAACTGATTGTCGCCAAAGGTCTCGAAGCCCGAGACGGTCTGCGACGTCGCACTGAAGGGAAAAGCCAGCGCGTAGCCGAAATCAGAATTGCGCGCTTCGGTGTGATGAAGACCGCCGGCATCAAATGTGAACGAGCCAAGCCAGGTGGGGCTGAACGTGCATTGCTCGTTCAAAAGCAGATTCAAGTAGTTCGAATGTGATGTAGCGCCGGTGGAAGGCAGAGCAGCCTGCTGCACGAGGTCATTTTCCGTCGTGTAGTTATCGGCAGCGGCGCGTAGGAACCACTGGGAGCGTACCGATTGCGACCAATCAAGGCGAATCGTGGCGAGGTAATCGCGAAATGGAATTGGCACGCTGTTCGGCACGTCAATCGAGTTCACATTTGGAATCAATCCCATCTGTGCCAGTTGCGCCAGCGCGCCAAATTGCGCCTGGCTCGCGGGACTGTAAGCGATGCTGGCGTCTTCGTGAACATATTCAAACGAAGAAAAGAACCAGAGTTTGCCAGGCTTGATCGGGCCACCGAGCGTCCCCACATAGTTCTGACGAGAGAAAGGCTGCTTGGGATCAGGCGCGGGATTTTCGATCGGGTAACGCGCATTGAGCGCAGCGGCCCGTTCGTAGAACGCAGCATCACCGTGCCACATATCCGTGCCGCGCTTAGTGCTGATCACGACGGAGCCCGCGGTCGTGCGGCCGGTGTCCGCGTCTTCCTGCGCCGTGCGGACGGCAAACTCCTGAATCGCATCCGGAGAAATATTCTGCAGGAATCCACCTATGTAATCGTCGGAGTTATCGCCGCCATCCACGGAAAGTTCGACGTTAAGTCCCGAGCTGCCGCCGAAAGAAACCGCCGTGATGCGTGCCTTGGTGGGATCAGACGGCTCCACCGGTTCAGTTCCCGGTGCCAGATAGGCTATATTCGCAAAACTGCGATGCGCGAGCGGAATGGTTTCGAGATCCTTCGCGGTGATGATGCTTTGCAAAGTGGCGCTCGCCGTGTCGATCGGCTCCGCGGTGATCGAAGAGACTTGCCGATTCACGGTCACGGTCTGACGAACGGGGGCCGGCAGTAAGTTGATTGTCAGTTCCCGCACCGAGCTAATCGTTACCGTAACGTCCGAGTGTGCCGGAGCAAACCCTGCGGAATTGGCGGTTATTTGATATTTGCCAGGCGGCAGCAGGTCGAACCGAAATTCCCCGCGCTGATCAGCGGCAGCTTCGCGCACAAGCGGTCGACCGATCGCCCGGACCTCGATCGTAGCTCCGGCCACCCGCGCTCCGCTTGTGTCCTCGACGGTGCCTCGCAGGGCCCCAGTGGGATCCTGAGCAAAGGTGCGGGTCGGCTGACCGAGACAGAAACCAAGACAGAAGAGTATTGGAAGCAACAAAACGCACTTAGCCGCAGGCAACGAGCGAATCACTCGCCGCATCCACATGGCTGAAACATGCCGGGCATTATCCCGACGGCAGCAGGAACTATCAAGCGGAGTGTCAAACCGGTGGATGGTCCGGAAGGTAGCGCCCGGAGATGTGCGTTGACACTCCCGAAGCGTTTTGTTATTCAACTTGTTTCGCTTATGCTGCGGGTTTGGCGGGGAGTCCTCTCATCCCAGCGCGGGCGTACCAAAAAAGTCATCCGAAAAGGTGATATGCGAACTTCGAAGACGTATGCCCGAATAACAGGCAAATCTACAAGAGTTCTATTCGGACGCTCATTCCTTGCATTCCTGTGCTTCGCAATAGCGTTTGCCGCGGGATGTGGGGGCAGCTCGAGCTCCAAGATCACCGTCCAAATCATTCCCGGCACCACCCAGATGATCGACACGGGCCAGTCGCTTACGTTCATGGCGACACTGGCGAACGATACCTCCAACAAAGGCGTAATGTGGCAGTTCACGGGAACCGGTTGCTCCGGAGCCGGCTGCGGGACACTCACCAATATGACTTCCAGCAGTGTCCAATACACCGCGCCCACCGGCATTTCCGCCACGCTTTCAGTCTCCTTGCAAGCTGTGTCATTGGCAGATAAAGGTGCGACGGCGACCGTAACAATTAGCGTGGTGATAGCGCCTTCGTTTGGTACCACTCTCCCGCCGAACGGCGCTAACGGCGTTCCTTATTCGTTCGCGGTTCCTGTGACCGGCGGAGTAGCGCCGTTGACGCTCACGATCGGTTCAGGAAGCCTCCCGGCCGGACTCACGATCAGCCAATCCGGAACGATCAGCGGCAAACCCACAGGCTCAAATACTACGAACACGTTTACGGTGCAGGTGGCCGACAGCGGGAATCCCCCGATCAAAGTTCTTTCGCCCCAATATACGATCAATATTAGTGCGGCGCCGCCGCTTTCGATTACTTCGAGCGGTGCACTCCTGGGCGCGACAATTAATACGAGCTACGCGACCTCCATCGTTACGTCAGGCGGTGTGCCTCCTTTTACCTGGTCGAAGACTTCGGGAAATTTCCCTCCTGGGCTGACGTTTAACACTACATCCGGGCAAATCAGCGGTACGCCTACGATGGCGGGCGTCTTTCAGTTCACGCTGCAAGTGGTCGATTCAGCGATTCCCCCGCAGACCGCATCGACGCCGGCGCCACTTTCTATCACCGTGATCGGGCCGCCGCCTCTTCAAGTAACGCCCAGCGTTTTGCCAGTGGGTTCGGTTGCGACGCCCTACTCCACATCCGTCCAGGCGACCGGAGGGGTGCAGCCATACACGTGGAGCGTCGTTTCCGGGCAGCTTCCTGCCGGGCTCAGCTTGAATTCAGGCTCGGGACAGATTACCGGAAATCCGATTTTGGTAAGCGGCACGCCCGTGAGCTTCACTCTCGGCGTTAAAGATTCTCAAACGGTGCCTGCCACCGCTTCGAGAGCCTTCAGCATTTCGATAACGGCGGGCACCGCGAATCCCAACTCTCTGCTTCGCGGAGTCTATGCATTTTTCTTTAGCGGTTTTGATACCCAAGGAGTTGTGCTCGCAACCGGACAATTCACGGTAGACGGTTCCGGCAACATCACCAGCGGCAGCGAGGATATGAATCGCGTGTCCGGCATCTCCCTTAACGCGACTCTCTCCGGGACCTATTCACTCGGAACCGATGGACGCGGAACGCTGACTCTGACCGCTACCAATTCCGCCAACCAGAAACTCACGGCGATCTACCAACTGGTTCTGGATGCGAATGGGAATGCCCGCTTTTTCGAAAACGATACCGGCAATACGACGCCACCGCCGCTTCCCACTCGCGGCGAGGGAATCATTAAGCCGCAAGTGGGCAGCAGTTTTTCCGCTGCGAACTTCAGCGGCAACTACGCGTTTGCTTTCACCGGGCAGGACCTTACGACAGCTCCGGCAACCTTGGTTGGCGTCGTCCACGCGGACGGAACCTCGTCGTTTTCTCCCGGAACAGTGGATTACAATGACGCAGGACTTTACAGCGCCGCCGTTCCCGCCTCCGGTAATTTTTCCTCGAGCAGCACAGCTGGCCGCGTCGTCGCGAATTTGGTTTTCCAAATCCCCTCGTCGGCGCAGGTGACGCTCAATTTCATCTGCTATTTCGTATCGCCATCGGATCTTTTTGCCATCGAGATCGACACCACCGACGCAACCCATCCCAAAATCGGCGGCGAGATGGTACTTCAGAATCCTGCAGTGGTTTTCGACAATACAGCGTTGACCGGGGGTAGTGTCATCAGCGGCACCGGACTGGATAGTCCGAACGCAAGCGCCTTCGTTGGATTGCTGGCTCCGAATGGCTCTGGCAGTGCCACCGTGAATTTCAATCAAAACGATGGCGGTTCCATTTCGCAAGGTGCGTTGGTTCCGGGCACGTATCTGGTGACAACGAATGGGCGGGTGGAATTTACCGGCTTTGGCGCGTTGGGGCCGCGAATGACGGCTGCCTATCTCACTGGCGTCAATCAGGGATTCCTGGTTGGCTCCGATAAAACCGCAACCGTGGGCTTGCTGGAGAACCAAACAGGCGGACCCTTTAGCGCCACGTCGGTGCTGGGAAGCTATGCGTTAAGCGCTCCCTCGCCGGCGGACGATATGGTCAGCAACATCATCGGCCAGACAGCCGCGAACGGCACCAGTACAATGCAAGGAGTGCTGGACGAAGTGGATTCCTCGGGCCAGAACCCAGCCCAGTCCTTCGTGGGCAACTATACGGTGACCTCAAGCGGGCAGGGTACGATGACGACGAATGCGCCCGTGGGAATTCCTACGAATCTGGCGATTTACGTGGTGTCACCAAGCGCGATTCGGGCGATCTCGACGGATACGATCGACAAACATCCCCAGGTGATTTTCTTCGATCACTAAAAGCGTCACCCGGTAAACATGCCGGGCGCAGCAACGTCCGGTGGGAGGCGTTGCGGTCGCGCCTATTCTTTGTCCTTTTCTTTCAAGTCGAGCGCGGCAGAATTAATACAGAAGCGAAGTCCTGTGGGCTGCGGACCGTCTTCAAAAACGTGGCCGAGATGCGCATCGCAGCGGCTGCAAAGCACTTCCGTGCGCGCCATTCCATGAGACGAATCGCGCTCCAACTCCACATTTTCCGCCGCGATCGGCTGGTAGTAGCTTGGCCATCCCGAACCTGAATGATATTTCGCGTCCGAACTGAACAGGGGCTGGCCGCAGCACACGCAAACGTACGTCCCCTCCGTTTCCGTATCCGCGAACTCACCGCTGAAGGGCGGTTCAGTTCCCTTCTGGCGCGTGACGTAGTATTGCTCGTCTGTAAGTTTGGACTTCCACTCGGAATCTGGTTTCTTGATTTTGTCGCTCATGGTTTTATTTTACACCGGGTCTCTCGCGGGTTCACACCTCGAAACTCCCAGCGCGCAGCACTCGACGGAGGCCAGGAACCGTTCAATAATCAGAGCCAAGCGAGATGAAATCCACAGACCCACTCTATTTGGGCGTAGACGTCGGCGGCACGAAGGTGGCGGCAGGACTCGTAACGCCGCGAGGAGAAATTCTCTCGAAGGTCCGCGTACCAATGCCGAGCCGCGAGGACGGAGCTGCCGGATTGCGCGCCGTCGAAAAGGCCATCGATGCCGCATTCGCCGTCGAACCTGCTCGGCGGACCTCTGTTGCTGGGATCGGAATCGTCAGTCCGGGGCCCGTCGATCCACGACTTGGTGTGATCGTGAATCCCGGGAACCTGCCTTGCTGGCGCAATTATCCGCTGGTAGCCGAAATTAAAAAGTCGCGTGGCCTTCCGACAATTCTTGATAACGACGCGAATGCGGCAGCGCTTGCAGAGGCGCGCTGGGGCGCCGGCGCTGGATACTCATTTGTGTTTTACGTGACTATCGGCACCGGCATCGGTGTAGGAATTATACTCAACGGCACTATCTATCACGGGCGCACCGGTGCGGCAGGAGAAGGCGGCCACGTTTCAATCGACTACAACGGGCCGTCGTGTCCCTGTGGCAAGCGGGGCTGCATCGAAGCGCTGGCGGCGGGACCTGCCGTTGCACGTCGCGCAAGGGAGAAACTCGAAGCCGGTGGCGCCGAGGCCAAGGCCTTGCTCGCTCTTGCAGGCGGCCATCCAGCAGCCGTAACAGCAGAGATGGTGGCGAAAGCCTGGCGCGCCGGTGATCCCCTTGCTACCGCAATCCTGGAACAAACCGCGGACCTGCTAGCGATCTGGCTTGGCAACATGATCGATCTGTTTGACCCCGACGTAATTGTCGTTGGTGGTGGAATGAGCGAGCTAATCTGCGCGTGGTTCGGGCGAATCAGCCAGGAAGTACCGAAATGGTCGGTCAACTCGCGGTGCGGCGAGATTCCCTTCATGCGCGCGCAATACGGGGAGGATTCTGGCATAGCGGGCGGTGCGGCCTTATGCGTTTCCATGAGCACAAGCTAACCATCCCCATGCTCTTCTAGTATTTTGGCCTTGAATCCCCGGTTGACCGAAAGCGAGTGCTTTGTGAGTATAGATGAGAGAAAAAAATCGAAAGGGCGATAAGCGTTCATAATGGAACAAAACTTAGATTCCTTTCCTCGCTTTCCTACTTTGCCGGAACGAATTCAAGGCCTTGAAAAGCTCGCCTATAACCTTTGGTGGAGTTGGCATCGTGCAGCCAGAGAAATGTTTCCCGCTCTGGATGTGCAGGCCTGGCGCGAGAGCGGCCACAATCCGCTTCGCATGCTGGCGATGCTACCCGAAGAGACTCTGCAAGCCGCTGCGCGCAATTCCGATTTTCTCGAGCGCTACGATGCGGTGATGGATGAATTTGCGGCGGAAGTCGGAACGCAAACCGGCTGGTTCACCAGCGAACACGGGAAAGGCAATGCTCCCCTTGCCTATTTTTCTGCTGAATATGCGTTCCACGAATCGCTTCCGCTTTACGCGGGCGGATTGGGCGTGCTCGCCGGCGATTACATCAAAGAATGCAGTGACCTTGCCGTTTCAGTAGTCGCAATCGGCATGATCTATTCGAGAGGCTACGTCACACAAAATCTTCGCGATGACGGGTGGCAGGAAGACGAAGAGAAAAAACTCGACCGAACCTACGATCCGATCAAGCCCGTGCTAGACGCGAACAATAACCAGCTTCGTGTGCGGGTGCCTCTATTCGATCCGCCCGTCGATGTGCTGGTGTGGCGCGCCGATATTGGCCGTGTTCCCGTGTATTTGATGGATACGGATATCGAGAGCAATCAACCGTGGGACCGGGCGATCGCGAACCGTCTCTACACGAACGATCCCGAGCAACGCCTGCGCCAGGAAATTGTGCTGGGCATGGGAGGGATGTGCGTCCTCGAAGCGCTCGGAATTCGACCTGCCGCAATTCATATAAATGAAGGACACGCGGCATTGGCAATTCTCGAGCGCCTCCGTGTGTTGGTGGATGCCGGAACAAACTTCCAGGAAGCTCTTGAACAAGTGCGCACAAGCTCGGTTTTTACGACGCATACCCCGTTGCCCGCCGGGACTGACGTGTTTCCGTTTTCTCTCTTCGAAAAATATTTCGCCAATTTTTACAATCGTTTTGGGGCCGACCGCGACGCGCTACTGCAGCTCGGAGCAAATCCTTCGGATCCCGGCGCTGGTTTTAATATGACGGTGTTTGCGCTCCGCATGAGCAAGTTCTGCAATGCCGTCAGCAAGAAGCACGCCGACGTATCTCGCAAAATGTGGGCGAACGTTTCTTCGTATAAAGGAAAGTCCGCGGACGAGACGGGCATCGTCGCGATCACAAACGGCGTTCACTTGCTGACGTGGATGGATCCCATCTGGCTGCAGCCGCTGCTAGACCGTTACGTGGGGCCCAACTGGGTGAATGACCAGGATCGACCGGGCATCTGGGAACGCGTGGAGCGAATCCCGGACGTGGAGCTCTGGAGGCTGCGGCGAAAATTGAAGGGCCTTTTGATTTCGGAAGTTAACGACCGCGCGCGGCAGCGCTGGGAGAAAAAGCGGTCTCGGGCGGAGAGTATCATCGCTTGCGGAGCTCTGCTCGATCCCGAAATTTTTACAGTTGGATTCGCGCGGCGTTTCACTGCTTACAAGCGTCCCGATCTTTTTTTGCACGATCTCGAACGGCTCAAGCACCTGCTGACGAACCGGTTGCGCCCGGCCCAGATCATTTTTGCCGGGAAGGCACATCCTTCTGACGTGGAAGGAGAGAGGTTGATTCAGAAAATCTTTCAGTTGGCGCAAAACCCCGAATTCGGCGCGCGAATCGCATTCGTCGAAAACTACGATCAGCGGCTCGCTCAACGCATGGTGCGCGGCGTGGATGTGTGGCTCAACAATCCAATTCCGCCACTCGAAGCCAGCGGAACCAGCGGAATGAAAGCAGGCGCGAATGGCGTTCCCAATCTTTCGATCCTGGATGGCTGGTGGATTGAAGGCTATAACGGCAAGGACGGGTGGGCTTTCGGAGCGGGCGATATATCGGGCGACCGGACGTCAACCGATGCGGATGCGGCGTATCGTCTGCTCGAGGATGAAGTGATCCCCATGTATTACCGCCGAGCCGACGACGAGATTCCGCACGATTTCGTTCAGGTGATGAAAGAATCGATAAAGCGCGTTGCGCCGCAGTTCAGCACCCGGCGCATGGTGAAGGAATATGTGAACCGATTCTACGTCGAGGCCCTGGGATTGGACGTCGTAAGATCCGCTTAGCGATTTTTGAATTCGAGATCGCTTTCGCTCAAAAGGCACCGCCCAAGCCGATGGCCACTCATGAAGGCCGGCCGGAACGAAGCAACGCTCGACAAAAGCCACCACGCCGTTTCCATCGTGGTCTTATTATCGCGCTTGTTGCAGTCCCTCTACTCTTCCTTGCAATCAACCGTCTGCGCTACGAGCTGCGGAGTTATGCCCTATTAACGCATCTCGTCGATCCGCAAGCGAGCGGTCCACTCCTGCGATTCGAGTCAAACGCCGTATCTGTTGAAGATGTCACGATCAACACGAAAGACGGCCCTGTCCCTGGCCGGTTGTACCTGCCGATTGGCCTGGCAAGTCCCCACGGTATCGTCGTCTTGCCAGGGATTCACCACCTCGGAATCTACGATCCTCGATTCGTAAATTTTTCCCACGCCCTCGCCACCAGCGGGTTCGCTGTCCTAACGCCAGTGCTGGCCTCGCTCGCCGACTATCACGTGGACGCCGCTTCGATACCCACAATCGGCGCATCGCCCGCATGGCTCGAGCGGCGTCTCGGCACCGGACCCGTAACCGTGATTGCGCTCAGTTTTTCGGGTGGACTGGCCCTCTTGGCGGCCTGCGATCCGCAGTACGCCCCGCACATGCGAGCGCTCGTGCTGTTCGGGGGCTACGAAAATCTCGAGCGCGTCTCCCGTTTTCTTGCCACGGGGCAAGAAGAATTTCCGGACGGCCGCGTAATCCCCGCCCCGGCCCATGATTACGGCGCATCGGTCTTCGTGTATGCGCGTCTCCCCCAGTTCTTCGATGCCCAGGACATCCCCGCAGCGCACGAGGCGTTGAAGTATTGGCTGTGGGAAGAACCGGAGAATGCTAAGCCTTGGCTCGATAAGGTAAGTCCGCCAGCCCGGCAGCTTCTTGACGCACTCATGTCCCGACGAATCGATTTGGTGCGTCCCCAACTACTCGCCGCCATTCACGCGGACGCAGCCGAACTCGCTTCCCTTTCGCCCGATGGCCAAATTGCGAAGCTTCGCATTCCAGTTTTCATACTTCACGGCGCCACAGACACCGTAATTCCGCCCGCCGAAAGCCTCTGGCTCGAAAAAGAGGTCCCGCGCCGTGATGTCCGCGCAGTACTGATCACACCGGCATTCACCCACGTCGATCTACAACACAAAGCAAGTTGGACCGATCAACTTCGGCTCGTCGATTTCATCGCCGCCGTGCTCCAAGAAGCCAGCTAGCGAGATCCGTAGCGTTCGTGTAAGCGGAGGAGTTCCGTCGAGGAAGTGGTGAGCCGGGCAGGACTTGAACCTGCAACCCGCTGATTAAGAGTCAGCTGCTCTACCATTGAGCTACCGGCCCACGAGCTAAAAATTGTAACACGTGCGAGAACGCCTTCCAACGTGCGACGCTTGCGCGAAAATGAAATCACTGACGCAGTTTGGCGGCAATCTCCTTAGCCACCTGACGCGCCCGCACCAAATCTCCCGGTCCAAACGAGATTGCTGCGACGCGCGCGTGTCCCCCGCCGCCGTATTTCTCGCTGAGCGACGCCAGATTCACCTCGGGGTCCGGCTCTTTCCAAGGATTCGTGCCAACCGATACCTTCGAACGCGTGGGAGATGCACTCACACCTACCGAGTACAGCGCGCTCGGGAACAGCAGGTAGGGAATAAATTTGTTGTAACCTTCCAGGTCGAGATCGCTCACGTCGAAATAAATCACTCCGCCTCGTTGGTCGGCGCGCTCGCGCAAAATATCGATCGACCGGCGATGCCGCTTGAGCAGGGGCTGCAAGTGTTTCTTCACAATCGGCAGCTCGATCATTTCCGATAACGAAAGCGTGGCGAGATGCGGGATCAGCTGCGGCACAAGATCCGGCTCCGGTGCGGCCTCGATCACCAGCGCCAACTGCATTGCCGGCTCTGCTAGCCCAACCGCCTCCTCCGCCGAGGAAAACTGCGCGCCGTCAATGATGTCTCCCCACTTGACCAATTCGGCGAGCGGTTTCGCATCGAACGCGAATTTCTCCGTCGCGATCGTTGCCAGGAATTTCGTGCACGACTTGAAATTCGGATCGTAAAATTTTTTGCCCGAATGGTCCTGCCGGAATTGCTCGGCGTCCTCGGGCTTCAAAAACGCGCTCTGGTGATGGTCGAACCACCACGTTAGCAGCGGCGACGTCGAATACTTGAAATCGACAACAACATTTTCGTCGCCATCGAACACGCCGCCCTCGAACGGATGGGAAGCCTTGTGGGTCATCCCACGATAGAGAAATTCTGCGTCTGGATGGATGCGTTCGCGATAGAAGCGCGTGAAAATAGCCGCCGACGACGCGCCGTCGAAGCATTTATCGTGGAAACAGACCCGAACCTTCAATTCCCTCTCCTGCCGTTTGCATCCGGACGAGCCTTCCCTGCGAGGAAAGTCAATAAAGATGGACGCTCCCTATCCGCTTGTCAAGAGGGAAGGATAAGAGGACATAATGAGAACTGAAGGCTAAAGCGTTAACGAGGAGCTCGGTAGTCTCTCAACCTAGCTAGGATTTCCCGAATATTTGCTCCGCGAAGTCCGCCACGATGGGCACTCGGAAGCGTTCGCCCTGGTAGGCTTTCACCATGCAGATGACCCAGAGCACCACGCTGGCAAGGTAAAGCAGGTCAAATAGAGCCACGGCCAGCGAAAATCCGCCGAGCCCGCCGCCCATGAAGCTCACACCGAGAAACAAACCTAGAATGATGCGAAGGACACTCAAGCCACCGAACAGCACGATCGATTGCTTCGCGTGAAACTGGACGAATGATCGTTTGTCGATGAAGAAAAAAATGAGGCCCGTCACCCATCCCAGCACATAGCACAGCAAGCCCGCGACGTTTTCTTTCATTCCTGTTTGCGTCATTGCACTCGACGACGCCGCACCGCCCATTCCAGCCCGCGCCACGCCACAGTTCGGACAGAACCCCGCATTGTCCGCAACCATGGCGCCGCATTTTGTGCAATGTGGCATCGTGCCTCCAACGAACAACCCATTGGCCGCGAAGCTAACAAAATACCCACCCAGCGGCAAGAAGAAACGTGTCTCACGTCAGCCTGGGCCTATCGAACGTCTCAGCGTCAACGCTGACCCTCCAGCGTTGCCACTCCTAATCACTGATCCAATCGTAACGGTAGGCGCTACAATCCTGCGCTTGTATAATCGCTGCATCGCCGATGCGGAAGTGGCGGAATTGGCAGACGCGCCAGCCTTAGGAGCTGGTGGCCGAAAGGCCGTAGGGGTTCGAGTCCCTTCTTCCGCATTTTTCACGAGCCGGCCATCAAGTTTTATGAGCTTGACAGCACAGCCACGTCGGTCTACGTTTAACGCCTCTCAGCCAGTTGACTCCGTGGGAGACGTGTCTTGTCTGATGACATCACGTACGACATTTTCAAGGACGACCCCGTAGGCAGTCCCCTGTGGATCGAAGCCGTTCAGGGCCTTGAACGCGCCATGAATCGAATGGAAGAACTCGCCGCTGCCGAAGACTGCGAATATTACTTATTTTGCGCGCAGGTTGGAAAAATCGTCCGCCGCATGAAGCGCAAATCCCCGCGCCCGGACGAGAAGCCCAGCGATAAATCCCGGAAAATGGCCGGTTGATCCGCGCGATATCCTTGCCGTGATTTTGGGTCGCAGTTGACGTGCGCAGCAACTTTCCTTATACTAGTCCTTCCGTGGCGGTCGCGTCTGGCCGAACACTCCTGCCCTTTTCTTCCCCTGACACTGAACAGGCGAAAGGCAGAATTGGAAACAGGTTCGACAGCGTTTCTCTGTTCGATACCTCAATTTAATCTCGAGATTCCCCGAAAAACTCTAAATGGCTGAAGCAAACTGCAAGCGTGAGCTCGAGCTGGAAATTCCGGCTGACAACGTTCAAAAAGCAACTGAGAAGATCGCGAAAGACCTTGCCCGCGTAGCGCGTGTGCCCGGGTTTCGTCCCGGCAAAGCCCCAGTCACGCTGATTCGTCGCCGGTTCGCCGACGACATTCAAGGTGAAGTTGTCCAATCCCTGGTTCCCGAATACCTCGAGAAAGCCCTCGGCGAAAAGAATCTGATTCCGGTTACTCGTCCCGAAGTGGACAAAGTGGAATTTAAGGAAGGCGAGCCTCTCCGTTTCCGCGCCATATTCGAAGTGCTTCCCGAATTCGATCTGGGCGATTACAAAGGCGTTGAGGTCCAGGTGGACGCGGTTGAGGCAGGCGAGGCGCAGATTGACAAGACGCTCGAAGAGCTACGCGAGCGCGCGGCCA
>CAVTOS010000009.1:0-123743 GCA_963736465.1 uncultured Acidobacteriota bacterium
GAGTGGCTGCCGCATCACCTCCAGCACGTTGCGCTGGAATTCCGGCAGTTCATCGAGAAACAGCACGCCGTTGTGTCCCAGCGACACTTCGCCGGGCCGCGGAATCGCGCCGCCACCGATCAAGCCTGCGTCGCTGATCGTGTGATGCGGCGAGCGAAACGGCCGCGTCCCAATCAAACCGCGCTTGTCTTCGAGAATTCCCGCCACGCTGTGAATCCGCGTGGTTTCGATCGCCTCTTCGAGCGACATCGGCGGCAGCACGGTGGGAATCCGTTTCGCCAGCATCGTCTTTCCCGCGCCGGGTGGGCCGATCAGTAGAATGTTGTGGCTGCCCGCGCACGACACCTCCAGCGCGCGCTTGGCTGCAGCTTGTCCGCGCACGTCGCGCAGGTCTACCCCATATTGGCTGGCTTCCGCGAGCATCTGCTTCGTATCAACTTCGATCGGATGAAACGATTCCGGCGAGTTCATCAAATCGACTGCTTGCGGCAGCGACTTCACCGCGAATACTTTCACTCCTTCCACCACTGCCGCCTCGCGTGCGTTCGCTTCCGGGACCACTACGTTCTTAATTCCGCGCTCTCGCGCCGCCAGCGCCGCCGAAAGTGCGCCACGCACGGCACGAACGCTTCCGTCCAGAGACAGCTCGCCCAGAAAAACGTACGAATCGAGGATTTTGCCGAAGAAAGTGCCCTGGCAGCCCAGAATTCCAAGCGCCATAGGCAGATCAAACGCCGACCCTTCCTTGCGAATGTCCGCCGGGGCAAGATTCACCGTTACAATTTGAGTGAAGGGAAAATCGAAACCGCAGTTGCGCACCGCGGACTTGATCCGCTCGCGGCTTTCCTTGACGGCAATGTCCGGCAAACCGACAACGCTGAAGCAGCCCTGAAAACCCGGACCGATATCCACCTCGACTTCGACGAGGTATGCGTCGATGCCGAATACCGCTGCGCTGAATGTTTTGAAAAGCATCCCAAGTGGCTAGAAGGGGTCCGTCCACTTGTGCGCCTTGTGAGCCGCTAGCGTAACTGAAATTGGACCTTAACACTAGCGATACTCGCCTGTCTTGGGCGGTCATCCTTTTGACTGTGCTATGCTTTCGGCGGCTTCTCGGAGGACGAGGTTGAAGACGACTTCGATTTGCGGCGCCTTTCTGCTGCTTTTCGCAATTGTTTCGCCTGCGTCAGCCAACCGCACGCCATCCCAATCGCAGGTCGCCACCCACAATCAAGCGGTCGAATTCAATAACCGGGGCCTCGAGCTCTACAAAGCCGGGAAAATCGACGAAGCCATCAAGCAATTCCGCCAGGCGCTCGCTATAGACCCGAACTTCCCGGAAGCCGATAGCAATCTCGGCCTCGCACTCGACGCCCAGGGCAAAGACGACGAAGCCATCGCTGATTTCAACAAAGCTCTCGCACTGAAGCCGACCGACGCGATCACCGAAAGCAATCTGGGCCTCGCACTCTTCCACAAAGGCAAGCTCGACGAATCGCTCGCCACCTATCGGAAAGCGCTGGAGTTCCAGCCCAACTTTCCGCAAGCCTACAACGGAATGGGTGTTGTGCTGTTCACGCAAGGTCACGCCGACGACGCCATCGAGGCCTATCGCAAAGCCATCGACCTGGCGCCAAATTACGTTGACGCGATGAATAATCTCGCTTCCGCGCTCGCTTCCAAGAAGGATTGGGACGGCGCGATCAAAATTTTCGAGCAGGCTCTCGTCCTTGAACCAAAAGCTTCCGATGTCCGCGCCAACTACGCATCAGCGCTTCAGAATGCCGGCCGTACTGATGACGCCATCGCCGCATACCGCCAGGTGGTTGCCGATAATCCCAAGGATGCGCACGCGTGGTTCGAGATTGGCCACCTGCTGCACGGCCAAAATAAATTCGACGAAGCCATCACCAGCCTGCAGAAGAGCCTCGAGCTGAAGCCTGACCAAGCCGAAGCGGAATTCAATCTCGCCAGCTCTTACCAGGAACAGCAAAAATTCCCAGAAGCAATCGCTGCCTATGAAAAAGGCCTCACGCTGAATCCCAAGGATGGGCACGCACTCTACAATCTGGGCAATGCCTACATGAGCCAGAAAGATTCGAGGCGCGCGATTGAAAGCTACACGAAAGCCCTCGGCGCGCAGCCCGGTCTAACCGAGGCGCAGGTTGCTCTCGGCGCGGCTCTTTTGCAATCTGGTGATGCCGAAGCTTCTGAAGCCGCCTATCGAAAAGTGATTGCGGAACAGCCGAACAATGCCGACGCCTACTTGAATCTCGGCAATGCGCTTTTCACCAAGCGCCAGTTCGCGCCGGCTGCGGATGCCTATCGCGAATCGATTCGCCTCCGCCCGGATTCAGCGCGCGCACACTACAATCTCGCAATCTGCCTGCAGTGGCTCAACGACGAAGAGGCGGCGACCGAATTCAAAGAAGCCGAGCGCCTCGACCCCAGCCTCAAACCCCCGAAGTAGTGTCGCTCGCGAAAACGCTCTTGACGCTATGCGCTTTACTCCATCTCCATCCCGCCGTATTCTGACCCGCAAGGATCGCGGCCGAAAGCCGGTTCCAGTCAGTCTGGGAGGCGCACAATGCTGATCGCTGCAGTTGTAATTCTGGTGCTGCTGGTCTTCTTCATTGTGGCGATGTACAACGGCCTCGTCAGCCTGAAGGTGCAATGCGACAACGCGTGGTCTGACATCGACGTGCAACTGAAGCGCCGCTACGACCTGATCCCAAATCTCGTCGAAACCGTCAAGGGCTACGCCACTCATGAAAAAGGCACACTGGAAGGCGTCGTCGCTGCCCGCAATCGCGCAATGAGTAGCGAAGGCCCAGCGGCTAAAGCCGCAGCGGAAGGCGCTCTCACCGCCGCATTGCGCCAGGTTTTCGCCCTGGCTGAGGCGTACCCGCAGTTGCGCGCCGTGGAAAGCTTCAATCAGCTCCAGGCCACGCTCAATCAGATCGAAGACAGCATCCAGAATGCCCGCCGTTACTACAACGCCGTCGTCCGTGACCTGAACACGAAAATCGCGCAGTTCCCTTCCAACATCATCGCTGGCATGTTCAATTTCAAGCCGCGCGAATTCTTCGAAATCAGTGCGCCCGCTGAACGAGAAGTGCCGAAAGTCAGCTTCGGCGGCGCCACATCCTAGGCAGGTCGCACGTCATGCTTCACCTACGCCGCAGATTCCCGCTCTGCGTCCTCGCGTTTATCGCCGCTCTGTTACTCGCACCGCCAACGACACAGGCCCGCGACCTCACAATTCAACGCTTCGATGAAACTGTCACCGTCAATCCCAATGGCACTATCGAAGTGACGGAAATCATCGAAGCGCGCTTCACCGGTTTCTGGCACGGAATCTACCGCACGATTCCCGTCGAGTACGACTCGCCGCAGCACCTCAATTATTCGCTGCTTCTCGAACCCCTCTCCGTCACCGATGACGACGGCCATGCGCTCAAATACGAACAGAAGCGCGAAGGCCGCTACTTGAAATTCAAAATCACGGTGCCTGACGCGCAGGACACGACGAAGACCGTCCTGCTTCACTACCGCATTCTCAACGCGATTCGATTCTTCGACGATCACGACGAGCTCTACTGGAATGTTACCGGCGCCGAATGGGACGCACCAATCCGGACTGCTTCAGCGAAAATCGAACTACCCGACGGCGTCACCGGCTTGCACGCAATCGCCTTCACCGGCGCGTACGGCTCGCGCGAAAGCGACGCGCAGGTGCAAACGACAGGCAACATCGTGCAGGTGAGTACCAATCACCCGCTGTCGTATCGCGAAGGTCTTACTGTAGTGGCTGGCTGGGACAAGGGATTCGTTCATCCGCCTTCGGCTGCGGCGAAATTCGCGCTTTTCTTCCGGAGCAATTGGCCTCTGTTTCTTCCCGTCGTCGCGTTCTTCATCATGCTCTGGCTTTGGTGGACGCGCGGCCGCGACCCCGCGCGTGGCTCTATCGCCGTGCAATACGAGCCACCGGATAAGCTCACGCCCGGCGAGTGCGGCACGCTCGTGGACAACGAAGCCGCTATGCGTGACATCACGGCGACGCTCGTCGACCTGGCGGTAAAGGGTTACCTTACGATCGAACAGAAGGACGAAAGCCATCTCCTCGGCCTCTCGCACAGCAAGGAATATATTTTTCACCTCAAGCGCCCGCCCACCGAATGGAGCGGTGTCCGCCCGCACGAACTCGAAATGCTCTCCGCGCTTTTTGACGACGGCTCGCTCACGTCCGTGAAGCTCTCCGAGCTGCAGAATCATTTCTATACGCATCTGCCCGCGATTCGCACCCGCATTTTCGATGCCCTTATGGCCGATGGCTACTATCTCCATCGCCCGGACACGGTTCGCCAAGGCTACATCGGCGGCGGCATTGTGATTGGGATCGTGCTCTTCGTATTCGGTGGCGCGCTCGGAGCTGCCACCGGCGTGGAGCAGTTCACCTGGGCCCTTGCGGGAATCCTTACCGCCGCGGTGATCTGTATTTTTGGCTGGTTCATGCCTGCGCGCACCCTCACGGGCGCCCGCACATTTGAAAAGGTTCTCGGCTTCGAACAGTTTCTCGAACGCGTCGAAAGCGATCGCCTCGAACGCATCGTGAAAACACCCGAAATGTTCGAGAAATTTCTGCCCTATGCGATGGCGGCTTCGGTGGCGGGGGCGGCGGCGGCTGGTAAATTAGTTTGCGATGCAGAGCCAGACACAGACGATGCGGCGACTGACCTGCAACCATGTACTTCCGTAACGCCGGCGTCTCGCCGGCTCTTTTCGCCAATCACAAGCAAACCCAGCCTACTTAATTGACCGAGCCACCGCCGGACTCTTGTAGTTCCCGCGAAATTTCCGAAACCACCCATGCTCGCGCACGCCTTCTTCATGCATCTGCCGCGTCCAAGCGCTCAAAATGCTCGCTCGATTCAGGTATCCGACCATTCTTCCCGGCTCTTCCCGGCTCACCACCGGCAGCCGGCCAATATCGCGCTTCAGCATCCGGAATAGCGCTTCATAAACGAGCTCATCGGGGAACGCAACCACCGGGTTCAGCGTGCCCGCTTCGCTCACCGCCATTCGCCCCGCGGGATCCTCTTCGAGCGCGCGCAACAAATCCCCCTGCGTCACGATTCCCACGAGCCGTCCATCTTCACCCGCGATCGGTAGACCTTCCGTGATGTCGTATCCGGGTTCGCGCTGCGCCATTCGCTCGGCCATTTCTCCCACAGTCATTTCGGGAGGAATCGCTTGCACATCTTTGCGCATCACTTCGTCCACTCGCACCACGTTCAGCACGCCCGCTTCGTAAAACTCCGGCACCGAAAGCCCGCGGCGCGCCAGTTTCTTCGTCATGATCGAACTCGGCAAATAACGCAACGCGATCATGTCCGCGATCACGCAGCCCAGCATCAGCGGCAGAATCGCGTTGTAGTCACGTGTGATTTCAAATGCGAACACGATGAATGCAAACGTGGCTCGCGATGCCGCACCGAACACCGCCGCCATCGCCACCAGCGCGTATGCTCCCGGCGAAAGATGCGCGGACGGAAATAACATGTTCACCACAATCGCAAACGCTCCGCCCATCGCCGCGCTCGACATAAACATGGGCGCGAGCAATCCGCCTGACGTCCCTGAGCCCAGCGAAATCACAAGTGCCAGCGCCTTGAACACCGCTACGAGCAGAAGTAGTTTCAACGCGAGATTGTTGTTGAGGATGTCCGAAATCGTGTCGTAGCCCACGCCCAGCACGCGCGGCACGAAATAGCCGATAATTCCAAGGCCCAGCGCTCCAATCGCCGGATGCCATAAATCGTCAATCGGCAATCGGTCGAATTGGTCTTCCACCCAATACAGCAACTTTGTAAAACCTATCGCCGCGACTCCCGACAGCACGCCCAACACAACGTAAAAAGGCAAACCGCGCAACGCATCGAAATTCACGTTGCCCATCGAAAACATCGACTTCTGCCCCAGCAGAACTGAGCGAACGCTTGTCGCCAGCGTGCACGCAATCACTAGCGGGATAAACGAGCGCGAGCGAAATTCAAAGAGCAACAGTTCGATCGCTAGAATCACGCCCGCAATCGGCGTGTTGAACGTGGCCGCCATTCCCGCGCCGGCGCCACACGCGAGCAGCACTTTGCGCTCGGCAGCCGTCGTGGAAATAAACTGCCCCACCAGCGAACCAAATGCGCCGCCTGTCTGAATGATCGGGCCTTCCGCGCCAAACGGGCCGCCCGTTCCAATCGCAATCGCCGCCGAAAGCGGTTTCAAAATCGCAACCTTCGCTTCGATCCGGCTGCGTGACGTCAATACCGCCTCCATCGCCTCCGGAATTCCATGCCCCTTGATTTTTTCCGAGCCGTATTTGGCCATGAATCCCACAATCACTCCGCCGATCACAGGCGTCACAATGATCCACAGGCCAATGTGCGTATTCTCGGGGCTCCGGAAGTGAAACGACAATTCATGGTAGTAAGCGAGGTTCGTGAAAAGCCCGATCAAGTCGTACAAAACGTACGCTATCAGCCCCGCAAGAATTCCAATCAGCGCCGCTAGCAGCGAAATAAAGCCCAACCTGAATCCCGCCAGCGGTTCTAAAAACGCTGCGGGGATTGCCTCGGCTGGGTCATCACCCCCCGCAAATTTTCGTTCCTTCGCCATTGCTCCGCTCCTAGTGCCGCCTCCAGGTGCCTCGAATGCTCTTCGTCGAACGTGAGCGCCCTTGCGCCAAGACACCATTCAGAGCCCGCAAGAGCACCGGTCCCGCAGAACGAAGTTCGGCTCGATGAACCAGCGTAAGATCTGCCAGCACCCGCTCGCCTCGCGGAGTGAGCGATAGAATCACTTCGCGCCTGTCCGCACCATTTCGGGAGCGTCGAATTAATCTCTTCTTTTCGAGACGATCGACTAGCTCCACGGCTGTGTGGTGCTGCACCTGAACTCGTTCGGCGAGCACACCGATCGTCGCTTTTTGCTTCGGAATCAAACCCTTGATTGCCAATAACGCCTGATGTTGATGCGGCTCGATCCCTGCCTCGCGCGCCGCCTGCTCGCTGAAATTCAAGAATCGGCGAATCTCATAGCGAAAAGCCGCGAGAGAACGGTAGTCGATCGCCTGTTTCTTGTTCTGCCGCATCAGCACTTCCACATTATATCGTATTACGATATTTTAGTAAATAGGCTGGGGCGTGCGGTTTCACTCGGTATTAAAAGAAAACTAGTTAGAACAGCCGGGGAAACACCGCAGGTACGCGCGACGCGTACTCGTCAAATTTTGGGCCGAACGTTTCGCGCAAAAGCTTCTCTTCGCTGCGAATCCGAATCTCGTTCCCGATCAGAAACACCAAAATGCCGGCCAGTAACGCCTGCCAGCGACTGATCGTCAACCCGGTCGCCACCAACATGCCAAACATTGCCAGATAAATCGGATTGCGCACGTGCGAATACGGCCCTTGCATGATCAGTTCGTGATCATCGACGACGCGCGCCACGACCGCCCACTGCTTGCCAAGCGCGCGAGCAGCCGCGTAGCAAATGACAATCGATATCACTCCCATCGCCGCAATTACGGCCGACAAAAGCAACTCGGTCACTTTCGGCATCGGCACAATCGGCGATAAATCAGGCCGGGGAAACGCAAAACAAATCGCATAACCGAGAAGCTGCAGCAAAAATCCCAGGTGTGAAATCGGGCTGCGCTTCGCGTCGGCCTTCGTGGCTCCGCGCTTCCCGATCACGAGAATCACGCCGAATCCCACCCAGCAAGCAGCCAGCACACACACATCGAACAACGCCGCCCCGTCCATCTTGAATTGCATTAGAAACGGATTCGGCATCGTGCTTACAGTTTTTTCCGAAATGACTTTTGTGTCTTCGTGTGCTCGTAACCCTGCTGCTCATAGAACGCATGCGCCCGCTCGCGGATCACATTCGACCGTAAACCAGTCGCGCTGAATCCCTTCTCGCGCGTCCACGCTTCCGCGCGTTCCAGCAGAAATCGTCCCACGGACTGCGAGCGAAATCGCTCGTCCACCACCAGACCGCTGATTTCCACGAGCGCATCCGCTTCCACGCAGCGGTACACAAACGCGCCAATCCATCCCGCGATCGTTCCATCCGTCAGCTGAGCGACAAAAACCACGTGCTCGCCGGTCGTAATAAATCCTGCGAGCCGTCGCGCAACGTCGTCAGGGGTCGAGGAGTATCCGAGCTGCCCAGCTAATTCCGCCATTCGCGGATAATCGGCCGGCCGTGCTAAACGAATCTCGCCTGCAAATGGCCCCGCTGCAGTGCTCATGTCCTGTCGCGCTCCGTTACCCAAGTGCCTTTTTCAAAATCGCAATCTGCCCGCCGTGATACAAATCGTGCTGTACGACGCCATGCAACGTCGCATAGCGCGACCATTCTGTCCCAGCCGGCGGAGTCAATAATTCCTCATCCCGCAACTGCGCCACCGCAGCGCGAAATTGCACCCGGCTTTCTCGCAAATTCTCGAGCGACCGCCGCCATTCCACTTCGCTCACTTCCCACACCGGCGGCCAATCCAGCTCCGGCGTCACGTCCACCGGAGTTCCCGCAAATCTCCGATGCACGATCCGGTTCCAAGCCCCAAGATGATTCACAATTTCCCAAATCGAATGCGCGCCGCGCACAGGATGCATCGAAGCCTGCTCAGCCGTAATCCCCTCAAGCAATTGGTTCAACGCCGGCCCATGCCACGCCTCTCCAGCTATCGCCCGATCCATCTGGTCCAATATCCTAGAAATCTCGCTCATCAACCGTACCCCGCATCGCCTCAAGTGGCACAGGCACTCCTGCCTGTGCGCCGTTCCCCGCAGCACCCGCTCAAAATCTCCAAGAACCCGACCTCGCGAAAGCCACTACTCAGGCAATCTCGATTTTTCTTGGGCTTCCAAAACCGTAGCTCAGGTCCCGTAGCGGCCACAGGCAGCGACTGACCTGAGGCTGGCACCAATCAAATTCAAAACACCTTCTCCGAATCCAGCAAAATCGTCACAGGCCCATCATTCACAAGCTCCACCGCCATATGCGTCTGAAACACTCCAGTCTCCACCCGCACACCAAGCCCCCGCAACGCCCGCACAAATTCCTCATAAAGAGCCTTTCCCAATTCCGGCGGCCCCGCTTGAATGAAACTCGGCCGCCTCTGCCCGCGCGCATCGCCATACAGCGTAAATTGCGAAATCGCCAGCGCCGCCCCACCCGTATCCAGCAGCGAGCGATTCATCTTCCCAGCGTCATCGCCAAAAATCCGCAGATTTGCCACTTTCTCCGCCATAGCGCTAGCCGTAGTCGCCGTGTCCTCTTTTCCCACAGCGACAAGCACCACGAGCCCGGGCCCAATCTCTCCGGTACTCCGCCCGTCCACGCTCACGCTGGCTCGACTCACTCGCTGCACCACAGCTCGCATCGCAATTATTGCGCCGCAGCGCTCGGATTCACCGGCTTTCGCGGCAACAACTCCGGCAGTTCCGCCAGGTTATACGCCACCGCGGCCATCACCTGCGCGCCCTCCACCAAATCCGCCTCGTGCGCCTGATCGAACGTGTCCGCTTGCGAATGGTGCGTCTCAAAATACTGCGCCGGATCCTGCAAGCAGAAAAATCCCGGCACGCCCGCGTCATCAAACGGCACGTGATCGCTGCCGGTCATCCACCGCTCCGTCAATTCCAGCAACCCCAGCGACCGTAGCGGCGCGACAACCGTATCCATCACCTCGCGCGACGCGTAGTTCCGCATCAAGCTGATGCTGGTCACTCGTCCAGTCCCTGTATCGTGAATCAGCGCCGCCGAAACTCTCGGCATCTCGTCGCGATGCGCTTCCACGTAGGCGCGCGATCCGTTCAACCCCTGCTCTTCACCAGAGAAAAGCGCAAAACGAATGGTTCTCTTCGGTTTCAGCCCAGATTTTTGCAACGCCCGGGCCGCCTCCAGCACCACCATCGAACCAGTACCGTTGTCGGTCGTCCCTGTGCCCAGATCCCACGAATCCAAATGCGCGCCGAGCACCACGATTTCATCCGGCTTTTCGCTTCCGCGAATTTCAGCAATCGTGTTGTAAACAGTCGCAGGCCCATCTGCAATTGTGTTCTTGATATCCATCTCCACTTCCACCGGCCCGCGCTTCATCAACCGCCAGATTAAGCCATAGCCTTCCGATGTAACGAACGCCGCCGGAATCGGCGCGATCGCATACTGCCGTCCCCCGAGACCTGTCATATTGAGCAGCCCATCGGGCTTCCCCGAATCCGTCAAGCCCGCCAGCACTCCTTCCTTCTTGAAAAATTCATTTCGCTCCATCAGAAACCTGCGGAACGCGGCATTGAACTCGCGCGGCTTCTCCCCCGGCCGCTGCGGCCGCACCGTCAAGAATGGATCGCCGTAAGGGACCAGCACAGGATTGATCGCCGGCTCATCGGGTGCAGGCAACAGCAGCGGCTCGCTCGTAATCACGATCGCCCCTTTCAACTTGCCCTTATACTGATCGAGATCCTCCACCTTGTCCGCTTTCACATACACCACCGGCCCGCGCACCGGCCCCTCCGTATTCGCCGCCCATCCATACGACGCAATCGTCAGCGGATGTTCCGTCGGTGCGACAATCCGCGCCGCCGCCGTTCCGCGCGTCCAGATGTGCGCAATCGTCCACGATTCCAGGTGCGGGTTCGCCAGCCCATATTCGGTGAATCTCTGCTTCGTCCATTCATTGGCCTTCTTCAAATTCTCCGAGCCGGTCAATCGCTGCCCGATCATGTCCGAAAGATATTCCAGGTTCGACATGATCTCGTTGTGATCATGCACCTCCGCCAAAATCTTTTCGTCATCCGCCGCAAATGGATTCTTCGCAGGGGGCGCACCCTGTTGCGCCCGCAATACCGCGCCTCCACCCCATAAAATCATCGCCGCCATCACAATCGCCACCAATCCGCTCACGCGACGCGCTCTCATCGTCTCCGAATCCTCCGCCCAGTCAGGGCCCTATCTGAAAACATTCGATTCTACGCTAGACGCGCCGCCACTCATCCTCGTTTCCAAACTGTTCTCACACCCACAAAGTGTGCTAGAAGAACTGTGCTGGAGAAAGTGCTCTGGAAGAAGATCGTCACTATGCCAACAAAATGAAACTCGCCCTCATCGGCACTCACGGAGTCGGCAAAACCACCCTTGCCTACGAAATCTGCTCGCTCCTGAAAAAATCCGCCTACAACGTCGAACTCGTCACCGAAGTCGCCCGCCAATCGCCCTTCCCCGTAAACGCCGCCACCACCCTCGAAGGCCAGCTCTGGATTCTCCACGCTCAAATCGTCGCAGAACTCGACGCCGCCCGTCGCGCCCCACACGTCATCTGCGATCGCGCCGTCCTCGACAACTACTGCTACCTCGTCAACAAATTCGGCCGCCAGCCGCACCTCGAACCCTGGCTCGCCTGGTGGATGAACTCCTACTCATTTCTCGTCGGCGTCCCGCCCGTCGCTTTCGAAATTCCCTCCGACGGTTTCCGCTCCGAAGATCGCGCCTTCCAGCAGCGCATCCACGATTTGCTCAACGAACTTCTCGCCGCGCCGCCATTCAACAATCTGCGCGCGCCCATCCTCTGGCTCGACCCCAGCGAGCGCCGCTTCTGGGCCGAACGCATCTTCGCCGCCGCGCTACCGCTACTCGAATCCGCCCCAGCCGCCCGCGATGCCACCGCGCGCTAAGGTATCCTCATCTTCGTGATCAACAACGAACCCTTCAGCCCGCTTCGCAACCTCGTCGCCGCCATCGCTTCTGGCAAACTGAATCGGTCCGATTTGGTAGAAAATCGTCAAGAGGTCCTGATGGAGATCCTGGACTGCGACTCAGCTGACTTAGTGGAACTCATAAGGGAAACGGCAAATCGCAGTCAGCCGGGAAATATCACCGTAGGCAACTTGGTTGATAATTTCCCGGACGAAGGCCTCGACGATTCCGATTTCCAGCCGGTGGCAAAGTGAGTCAGACTGAAGCAGCGAATTCGTCGCCCCACTCAAAACGCTGGCTCACCCGCGGCGTCCTCGGCATCGGCCTCGCCAGCCTTTTCTCCGACTGGGGCCACGAAGCCGCCACCGCCATCCTCCCCGCATTCCTCGCCAGTCTCGGCGCGCCTGCCTACGCGCTCGGCATCATCGAAGGCGTCTCCGACGGCCTCTCGAGCTTCGCAAAATTAGCGGGCGGCTGGATCGCCGATCGCCCCGCGCTGCGCAAACCCGTCGGCATCATCGGCTATCTCGCCACAGGACTTTCCACATTCGCCTACGCCTTCGCACACACATGGCCCGCGATTCTCGTTATCCGCGCACTCGGCTGGGTCGGACGCGGTGGCCGCGGCCCTTCGCGCGACGCGCTTCTCGCCGACGCCGTCGCAACTGGCACCGAAGGCCGCGCCTTCGGCTTCGAGCGCGCCATGGACACCATCGGCGCCGTCCTCGGCCCTCTCTGCGCCACCGCGCTAATCGGCATCGTCGGCATGCGCGGCGTTCTACTCTGGTCGCTCGCTCCCGGCCTCGCCGCCGCCGTAGCATTCGCCGCTCTCGCGCCATCTTCCAAAAACGAAGAACCGCACCACGCGCGAAATTTCATCGCCAGCTTCCGCGACCTGCCGAAAAATTTCTGGCATTTTCTCGCCGGCGTCTTCGCCCACGGCATCGGCGACTTCGCCCCCACGCTCCTGATTCTTCGCGCCTCTCAAATTCTCGCACCGCGAGTCGGCGCCGGACGCGCCGCCGCAATCTCGGTCGGCCTCTACACCTTTTACAATGTCATGAACGCAGCCGCATCCTATCCAGCCGGCGCTCTCGGCGATCGTATCGGCAAACGCGGCCTCCTCGCCGCCGGCTACCTCGTCGCCACAATCACCTTCGCCGCCTTCATCCTCGAGCCGCCCACGCTGCACGTCCTCATCATCCTCTTCGGCCTCGCAGGCATTCACTCCGGCGTGCAACAATCCCTCGAGAAATCTCTCGCCGCAGAATTCCTTCCCCAGCGCATTCGAGGCTCAGGCTTCGGCGTCCTAGCCACAGTCAATGGAATAGGCGACCTAGTCTCCAGCATCGTAGTCGGCGCACTCTGGTCCGCCGTCAGTCCCGCTGCAGGCTTCCTCTACGCCGCCATCTTCACCGGCATCGGCGCTGCCCTAATCTATTTCTTCACCCCGCAGCCCACAGTGAAATAAGATGTACCCGGCAGCTCCAAGGCAGATTCTTGATTTTCTTTTGTCTTTCGCAAGAAACGTGCGAACCAAGCCGTCGTTGTAGGTCGCCCCTTTAGGGGCGACATTAAACAAAACAAGAAACCGGGGCTTTAGCCCCTGACGTAGGTTTCAGTGCAAGGCGCGATTGGCAAAACTTCGCATGGAAGGATGAAAATGCCCAAAGCCTATTGGATCGTCGCGTATCGCTCAGTCTCGGATCCCGCCGCACTCACGTCCTACGCAAAAATATCGCTCCCCGCCATCACAGCCGGCGGCGGCAAACTCCTCGTGCGCGGCACCCCGGCCAAAGCTTTTGAGAACGGATTAAACGAACGAACCGTGGTAGTCGAGTTCCCTAGCGTCAACGCCGCAATCGCCACCTACGAAAGCGACGCCTACAAAGCCGCCCTCAAAATCCTGGGCAACGCCGCCGACCGTGACTTAAGAATCGTAGAAGGTGTCCAGTAGCACAGGCATTCCTGCCTGTGCCAACGTAACTTTCAAGGAAGCGAATCCATCCTGAAGCATTAAGAATACGTTCTTTTTCCGTGCTTCCGCTTTTCGCCCCGCCGCCCCCGCGGCGCCCTCTGGCACCTCGGACAAAAAAAACTACTCCTCCCCGCCACAATCGTCCGCCGTATCACCCCGCCGCATCGAAAACATTTCTTCCCCTCGCGCTGATACACCCGATGCCGCAATTGAAATTCCCCGCGCTGCCCATCCGCGTCCACATAATCCGACACCGAAGACCCACGCGACCGAATCGCCTCCGTCAACACGCCCTGAATGGCCTTATACAAAGCCTTCACTTCACGCTCGCTCAATTTCGTTCCCAACCGCCTCGGATGAATCTTCGCGCGCGCCAAACTCTCATCCGTATAAATATTCCCCATCCCGCGAAGCACGCGCTGGTCCATCAGGAGCGCCTTGATCTGCGCTCTCCTGCTTGTGATCGTTTCCCGAAAATCCTTCTCGCTCATCTCCAGCGGATCGAGTCCCAGCCGGCCGATCAGTGCCTCGCGCTCCCCGTCAAGCAGAATTCGGATCCGCCCGAATCGCCGAATATCGGTGTAACGAAGCTCGCGCCCGTCATCCAGCGTAAGAAACAAATGCGTATGCGGCGGAACGGGAGCTTCCGCAGGAGTCACAACGATCTGCCCGGTCATGCCCAAATGCATCAGTAACGCAATTTCCCCGCCGCCCTTTCCGCACCCTTCGCGCTCGAGCCCAATGACCATGAATTTGCCGAATCGTTCGATGCCCGTAACGCGCGTCCCCGGCAATTCCCCCTCAAGCGACGCGGGATCATCAATAAAATCCGTCTTCGCACTCAGGCGCACGCCCGTGATCCGCCGCCCCGGCAACACGACCCGCAAGCCCCGAACCACTGTCTCCACTTCAGGTAATTCCGGCATCTCGTACACAAAGGTAGCACACGCAAATCCGGTCGCGGCAGCGCCTTCACGTTGTGCTAGACTCCCGCCGTTTTAGAATCACTCTTACGTGGAATTCGAAACAGCGGCGCCGCCTTATTCCGCTATTGAGCGCGGTGTACGAACAAAGCCGTCGTTGTAGCCCGCGGTTTTAACCGCGGGTTACCGCAACCCCCACCTCGGGGCTTTAGCCCCTGAAGTAAGTTCTAGGTCAGGTCACGGCTTCAGCCGCTGAGGCACTCGCCACAACCAAGGAGAATCGATGCGCCGACTCGCACTCCTCATCGCAATCCTCTCCGCCTTTCCGCTCTGGGCCCAAACCGTCGCCATCCGCGCCGGAAACCTTATCGATCCTGCCACCGGCTCCGTCGCCAAGAATCAAATCATCATCATAAAAGACCAGAAGATCGCCGAGGTCGGCTCCAGCGTCGCCATCCCCGCCGACGCGCAAATAATTGACCTCTCCAACGAATGGGTCATGCCCGGCATCATGGATTCGCACACGCATATCACCTTCCTTCTCCCCAATATGTACACGCCCCTCGAAGCCAACTATCTCGAAGTCAGTAAAGGAATGCGTGTCCTCCAAGGACTCAAAATCGCGCAGACCCTCTTGAACGCCGGCATTACCACGGTCCGCGATGTTGGCAACGAAGCCGGCTATGCCTCCGTCGATGTCCGCAATGCCATCAACAAAGGCTGGTTTACGGGGCCCACCATTCTCACCTCCGGAAAAATCATCGCCCCATTTGGTGGCCAATCTTCGGGCGCTCCACCGGAAGTGGGACCAATCTGGCGCTACGAATATATCGACGCCGATGGTCCAGCGGAAATTCGCAAAGCCGTCCGCGAAAATATTTTCTACGGCGCCGATCTGATCAAGCTTGTCTCCGACAACAGCGATTACTTCTACTCCGAAGAAGAGATTCGGGCCGCCGCCGACGAAGCCCATAAAGCAGGAAGAGCGCTGGCCGTGCATTGCTACAAGAAGGAAGAGGCCGACAATGTCATCAACGGCGGCGCCGATTCCCTTGAACACGGCTGGCATCTCACCGACGATCAGCTGCGCTTGATGAAAGCGAAGGGCACATTTCTCGCCGGCACTGAATTCCCCGAGGCACATTTTGTGCAGGGCGGTTATCCCGATGGAAAAGCGGTTTCCGCAGCAGCCTTGGACCGGCTCCATCGTGCCTATGCCATTGGCGTCAAGATGGTGTTTTCCACCGATATCGTCACCGCAATGCCCGGAGAATCCCGAGCCGACATGGCCTGGGACTATCTCGCAGTCTGGCGAAAGGCGGGCGTTCCGCCGGCCGCAGTCCTGAAGGCGATGACTACAAATGCCGCCGAGCTCCTCCGCATTCAAAAAGAACGCGGCGCCATCAGTTCAGGCCTTTTCGCTGACATCATCGCCATGCCCGCCAGCCCGCTCGACGATACCGAAGCCCTCCGTAAAATAAATTTCGTAATGAAAAACGGCGCCGTAACAAGAAACGACGCACCCAGGGCTTCAAAATGATCACGCCTTTCAGTAGCACAGGCATTCCTGCCTGCGCCCCAACATTAATTACGCCACGCAGGTCCCAAATTACCTTGCCCAGTGCAGCGCGGTTCATTTGCTGTCGACTTGCTTCAGTAGGGGCACGGCATGCCGTGCCCGCTCGACCGGCTGCGAAGAATTGCACCATGGGAGTGCGCATTCGAATTTGCAGCAGCGGCTCGTCCTGAGGAACGAAGGGGCTTCAGCCCGGCAGCTCTTGCTTTTAGTTTTCGATTTTGTACGAAGCGGCAGAGTCAGGCGTCGTTGTAGGTCGCCCCTTCACGGGCGACATTATCGCAGGCCAAAAGACAGGGGCTTCAGCCCCTGAAGCAACTTTCGGTTTTGTCAGAATGCGCTTTTCTATCTCGCTAGGGAGGATTTTCATGCGTCGATTCGCAGCTCTGTTCGCAATTCTGTTCGCATTTCCCCTTTGCGCTCAAACCCTCGCCATCCGCGCCGGCAACGTCATCGATCCCGCCACCGGAAAAGTCGCCACCAATCAAATCATCTTGGTAAAAGACCAGAAAATCGCCGAGATAGGTCCCAGTGTCTCGATCCCTTCCGGCGCGCAAGTAATTGACCTCTCCAGCGAATGGATCATGCCCGGCGTGATGGATACCCACACCCACGTCACCTTCCTCGAACACGGTCTCCAACACACTCTCGAAACCAACTACCTCATCGAAGGAAAAGGCACCCGCGTACTCTTCGGTCTGAAGACATCTCAAATTCTTCTCAACGCCGGCATCACGACCGTTCGCGACGTCGGTAATGAAGCGGAATACGCCTCCGTCGACGTCCGCAACGCAATCAACCGGGGATGGTTCACCGGCCCCACGATTCTCACCTCCGGAAAAATCATCGCCCCGTTCGGCGGACAGGGAAAACACATCCCTCCGGAAGTCGGACCAGTCTGGCGCTACGAATATATCGACGCTGATGGCCCGGAAGAAATTCGCAAAGCCGTTCGCGAAAATATTTTCTATGGTGCAGACCTCATCAAGCTCGTCGCCGACAATACCGGCGCCTATTACTACTCCGAAGAGGAAATTCGCGCCGCTACCACAGAAGCCCACAACGCAAATCGGGCCGTGGCCGTTCACGTTCTCGGCGGACAAGCCGCTCGCAACGTCATCATGGGCGGCGCCGATTCGATCGAGCACGGCTGGAACCTCGACGACGACCTGCTCCGCCTGATGAAAGAAAAAGGAGTGTTTCTCGCCGGCACCGATTTCCCGGCAATCCATCTCAAAGCGGCCGGCTACCACAACGCCGACAAAATTGGCGCCAACATCATTGATCGCCTCACCCGCGCCTATAAAATCGGCGTGAAGCTCACCTTCTCCACCGATACCGTCACCGAAATGCCCAACGAAACCCGCGCCGATATGGCCTGGGACTATCTCGCCGTCTGGCGCGCCGCCGGCGTCCCGCCCAATGAAATTCTCAAGGCAATGACGACAAACGCCGCCGAACTCCTCCGCATCCAGAAAGAGCGCGGCGCCATCGCCACAGGCCTCTACGCCGACATCATCGCCATGCCCTCGAGCCCTCTCGACGACATCGAGTCCATGCGCAAAATAAATTTCGTAATGAAAAACGGCGCAGTAATCCGTAACGAAGCGCCCAAAAAATAAGAGCTTTTCAGTAGCGTAGGCTTCAGCCTGCGCCCCAAGTAACTGACGGCGCAGACCGCCAAACTCTGCTCCATCGCGGTGTCGTTCTTCTCTCTTCAGTAGGGGCACGGCATGCCGTGCCCGATCGACCGACTGCCGAGCATGCAACTTGACGACGCACATTAAATTCGTACGCCTTTGGCTTTCGATGCTGGCGAAAACGGGGCGACATCACACAAGCCCAAAAAACAGGGGCTTCAGCCCCTGAAGCCCCATGCGTTCTATCAGCGCACCCACCCCACCAATTTCCAGGTGCAATTCCAAAACCCCAACCTGATACTTAACATGTGTTTGCCTGATCTTCACCTAGGCGGATGGTGACAAAATGACCCCCTTTCAGATCCTCGTATTGTTGATGTTGGCGTACATCTGTTATCGCCTGACCGTTCTCGGCTCCACATCTTTTCTCAAATCCCTGGCAACATACCTGATCTTCGGCCTCGAGAACGGATTGCGCCATGAAATCGCGTCCGCCGTGGGCTCCTACCGGTCAGACGGCGATTATCAACTCGGGATGCACGAGCAACTGGTGGCTGCACTGAAGAAAGTAAAAGGAATGCCCTAGAACAAATTGGTCTGAGCCGGATTAGCAGGGCATCCCAGCACAGTCGAGTTCGAATGCGGATTAGAATGCGGAAATGTTGATCAAACTCTGCTCGCGCCTTATCCCGCTCGTGCCCTCGTCCGCCGCAATCGCCCGTCTAATCCCCAAACATCCCCGGCTCGCGTCGCATAAAAAATCACGAACAGAAATAGCAGCGGAATATGGTCCAGATTCGCACCGAAGTATTGCCACACCGGCGCGCCATGTCCAGGCGCAAACCAGGTCGAACAGAATGAAATTGATCATCAAAATCACGCCGCCAATCGCCGCCGGCCGCACCAACAAGCCAAGAATTAAGCTCACCGCAATCCCCAACTCGCCCCACGCCACCAGCCGCGCGCAAAGCACCGGATGCCCCAACGCGATATTCACGAGCACGGGTCTGTAAAACCCCACCACCTGCCCCTGCTCCACCCAGCCGCGAACCCAATGCTCAAAACCAACCGGAGTAAATTCGCTCCCCACAATTTTGTATTCCGCAAACAAAAAAAAGATAATTCCCGTCGCAATCCGGGCGCACGCGATTGCCTTCTCACCAACACCAACCTGATCCCCTTTGGCTACCGCCGGCACAGTCGTCGCGCTCACTTCGGCGGCAGCACCGCAAACACGCGGCAAGGCCCTCCCGATCCGCCTTCGAGCTTTATCGGCGCCGCAATAATGTACGCGCCCGCTTCCGGCAGATACTCCGTGTTCGCCAGATTCTCCAGGTTGTACAAACCCGCCGGCAAATCCACCCGATGCACCTCGTAATTCTTCGAAGCCCCATAATCAACGCTCAGCGTGTCGATCCCCAGCCCCACCACCCCGCGCTCGATCAGCAATTTCGCCGACTCCACCGAATACCCCGGAAAATGCATCACCTTGCTCGCATCCATGTTCCGGTAACTCGCCGCGTTCGACGCTCGCCCCCCCCACGACGTCCTCAGCACCACAATCGCTCCGCGCGGAATCTCTCCGTGCTCCGCTTCCCATTTCTTTACTCGCACCACGCTTAGCCGATAATCCGCGTTCTTCTCCACCTCGTCTCTAACGTCAATCACCACCGCCGGCCCGAAAAAATGCGCCTCCGGAATCTGATCGAGCGTGATTTTTCCCGGAGGAAAATGCGCCGGCGCATCCATATGCGTCCCATAATGCTCGAGCATCCAGAAGCTCCGCGTGAAGTAACTATCCTTCTCCACCGTCGCGTTCGCCTTGGCCTCAAACACATGATCGTCCCCAGGCCACGCCGGAAATTTGTCGCTCACCGGATAAGTCATGTCCACCACAAGATTTCGCCCGTCGCTCACTCCTTCAATCCAATTCCCCTCCGCAGCCGCCTTATGCTTCTGCGCCACAGCCGACGACGAATGCACAGCCGCAATCGCTCCACCCATCATCAACACGCACACCACCAGAATAATTTTTCGCATCAAAGCTCCTCCCACCCGGCGCACATTCTATCCGAGTTCCCATTTCCAATTATCTTTTTCGATTATTGCACTTCGAATCCCGCAGGAATGTCAGCTTAAATCAGCCCGCCGATCTTCGAGTCGTTCAGCTAACTATACAGCTGGACGTTCAGTTGTTTGTTCAGCGCCGGAGGCGCGGCAGAAGTTAGCCCAGTCCGTAAGGAAGGGGAATTCAAGGCCGCGCGGAGCGCTTCCGCTTGCGCAGCCTCACCCGCGCAAGTTCTTCCTTTTTCGCGCTGCCGTTTCAATTTTCTTTTTTCGATTTTCTGAATCAGGGAAGCGGAATCCCGGGAGACGCCACCACGCCCGCCATCCGCAAAATCTCCGCGTACTCTTCATCCGTCAGCGGACAAATCGTCAGCCGCGTATTCTTCATGAATTTGATTTTTCGCAGCAGCCGGTTGTCGCGCATCTCCACAAGCGACACCTGACGCGGCAGCCGCTCAATCGCGCGCAGGTCCATCACCATCTTCTTCGTGTCGGTTTCGTGCGGATCGGGATAAGGATCGCGGCTCACCTCCGCCAGCGCATACAGCGCGTGCTCCGCCTTCCCGTGGTACAGCAACGCGCGGTCGCCCTTGTGCACCTGCTTCAACTGCCGCAGCGTGTCAGGACGGCTCCCCGCGTGCCGCCACATTTCTTTCCCCTTCACGAACAGGGTGTCCCAGTGATAGACCCGAGGGTCGACGGCCAGCAGCCATCGCCGTGGTTTAGCCGGAGGTTGGTTCATTCGTCGAATTCGTCGCGCGCACTATACACGTAACCGCCCAAAAGTGGAAAACTTTTGCAGGGTCGCCCCAGCCCTCATCTGTACCGAAGCTTTTTCAGGGTGTTACATCGAGGCGCGGATCAGCCGATGCAGCTCAACCGATATCGACGAAGATGTCGTCGCCGCGCACTTCCACAGGGTAGGTCTCAACTCCCACGGTAGGATTCGTCACCAACTTGCCGCTGCACACATTGTACTGCCACCCATGCCAAGGACACGTCACCACATCCCCAGCCACCTCGCCCTCAGCCAGCGGCCCCCCTCGGTGAAGGCATACATTATTGATAGCGCATACTTTACCGCCCACATTCGAGATCGCCAGCGTCTTCCCCTCCAGCTGGAACTCGCGAATCGTCCCATCCGGCACTTCAGCTTTCTTCAACGTCCGCAGAAAAGCCATCCACCGACCTCCATACCCAACCGTACGTTGCCTCAGCTGGCCCCGCTCGCGACGAGTCATCCGAGCGCCGCCCGCGGTCATCCCGAGCGAAGCCGAGGGATCTCTCCTCGCCTTGCGCCCAGCGCCGCGCACCCTCCGCCCGCGCCTACCTCGGCTCCGGCGTCTGCTTGTCCTGAGGGACGAAGGGCGCCACGAGTTCGCCTTGTGCCCTACCGCGGCTCCGGCGTTTGCGCCACCATCACGCCGCGCTTGAACTCCTCCACCATCCGCGGCTCGAGCCGCACTTCCGTCGGCCGCTTCGCCAGCGTCATCGTGTCAATCTTGTCCTGCAGCTTCAGCAGCGCGTAGAAAAGCCCCTCAGGCCGCGGCGGACACCCAATCACATACACATCCACCGGCACAATCCGGTCCACGCCCTGCAGCACCGAATACACATTGAACGGCCCGCCCACGCTCGAGCACGCCCCCATCGATATACACCACTTCGGGTCCGGCATCTGCTCCCACACCCGCTTCAGCACCGGCGACATCTTCAGTGTCACCGTCCCCGCCACGATCATCAAATCCGCCTGCCGCGGCGACGGCCTGAACACCTCCGCCCCAAATCGCGCAAT
The DNA here is from genome assembly GCA_963736465.1 of uncultured Acidobacteriota bacterium. Classification (GTDB taxonomy): domain Bacteria; phylum Acidobacteriota; class Terriglobia; order Acidiferrales; family UBA7541; genus Palsa-295. The sequence continues at coordinate 21,734 of CAVTOS010000009.1, forward strand.
ATCAAATCGCGATGTCGTCGACGCAATCATCTCGATCGCGCAGCACGCCAGCCCAAACGTCAGCGGCCAGATCGCGCTCTTCCGCGCCCAGTTAAACACATAGTCCACCGTCGACAGCACATAGCTACGTTCAAACCGATTATCAATTACGCCCATGTCCGTATCCTACTCCACCTGCAACTGTTCCGTTCGCATTCAGCCTTGAAAGACCGGCGAGTATAACCACGTGCCCCCGCACAGTCAAACATCGGTCGCACTGCTCTGTCATTTCGAGCGTAGTCAAGGCCTGCCTGCCGCAGGCAGGGATCGCTCTTCGCTGCGCTCGAAAGGCCGCCTAGTGCTCGCTGAATGACCACGCCGTACCCTCCCTTTTACCGCCTATTAGAAATTGGCAAGTTACTGTTTGTAAATGGGTTGCGTTGAGATTTGATCGCGGAACCGTGTATTAAAAACGCGGTGCGAGTGATGAGTGTGGTGATTCGTGGCGACCAAGCATTTGCTTCGATTGCCTGCAGCACGTCCTTTCGCTTTCGCGGTATGCGGGTCCGATTTCAAGGGCTCGTCTCGTCTCGAGTCCATCGGACCTCGAAATCAAGGCTAGCACAAGGCAGGAAGCGTCGTGGGACAGAAGAAGTACAACGGGCTAGAACTGGACGAACGGACAGGAGGAGCGCGGCGATCACTGTGCGGCGGAAATGATTCGGTTGCCTGCGAGGCTCGGAAGCCAACCTCAAATTTGAAATAATTTTCAAATCTGAAATTCATTTCCAAAGGATTAGGCCCTCGACTGTGCGTACACCCGCAAGACCTAGGGCTGAACTTCGAAGTGAACCACACCCTCACAGAAGCCCTCTCCTTTGGTTGAACTTAACCTAAGCGTACAATGCTCGCGGAATGATTCAAGGTGACGCAGTGAACGCAAAGGGAAACCGGCTTACCCAGAGACAACGCAAGCTCATCGGTGAGCTTGAAAAAATAGCTTCGATCGTCAGGGTTGATTACTGGAATATTCAAGACCGCGAGAGAGGAGCGAGGACGCCGGTCTTAGAAGTAATGAAGCGGGAGCTGATCCGGGGCGAGGTCATCGGGCAATACACGCTAATCGATGATTTGCTGAGTACGGAAGTGTGCTTGTATTTTCTACCGGGCAAAGATTTGATCAAGCAATGGAAGACGAAGAAGTTTCGCCGTTTCAATTACTACGTTATCGAGCGGCTCTACATGACGCAAAAGCTCGCGTTCCTCAAAGACGTCTATGACGTTCCGAAAGCGATCGCTGGAAAAATTGAGGAAATCAATGCGCTGCGCAATGCTCTCGCGCATGCGTTTTTTCCGGAGAACTTGCGGGTGTATCAGATGAAGGGACGGCCGGGGCCGCGAAAACCGGTCATAGTACGGTACAAAGGGCAAGACCTTTTCAGCATCGAGGGAGTCACCGCTTTCGTAGAGGAATGTTCGAAGGTCACCGATTTTCTCTTGAGAAAATTAAAGCGTCGGCCGAAAGGAGCGACAGCATTTCTCCTGTAATTCGTGATCACTGGGATGCAGCTCGATAAATATGCGCGCGATTACAGGGAATGGCGAAATGCGGCCGCCATTAATTATGCAGCTTCGAAAGCCTTGTTTGAGACTAAAGACCCCTTCATGTTCTTTCCGGCAGCGACATTGGGACATCACGCACTTGAGATGTATCTGAAATCCGCGTTGATCGTCCATCGTATGGCGATCTTCAATCCTAAAGATCTACCTAGGCTGGACCCGAGCATCGGGTTGAAGCGTGATGACTGCGCGTGGGGACACGACCTTGTGAAGCTCGCCAAAAGATTGGCGGAAAGGGATCAGGATTTTGATGTGACGACAGTTCTCGATTTCCCGCGCCTTGCGATGAAGGTCCCCTTGACCATTGAAAAAGGGCTCGAAATATTCGGACCGTTCTTCACTGAATTGCGCTATCCCCAAGAGCTCAAGAACGTCGAGGGACTCGGGTTCGAACATAAATGGCTCCTCGACGCGCTCGTTGCTGAATTGAGGCATGCGCGGTTTAAGTGGAATCAGGAACCGTAGATGGTTCCGCGCGCGATGATAGGGGGTGAGCATGTTTGAGGAAGATCGCAAAAGGGAAGAGTCAGCAAAAGAGTATGACCGGGAGACGGCCTTGAAGTGGCAAGATCTCGCGCTCACGCAATTGGGATATGTAATAAATCTGTTTCTAACTTTTGGGGTCGGCATTGTCGCTTACTTGAGCAAGGAAGTGTTGGAGCATCCGCCGGGCTTTTCAATGCCTGCGACGTCAGGCTTTCGATGGGGAGTGTGGATAGTTGGAATGTCGGTGGCGGCCGGAATCTTGGCGAATGTAACAAGGACGGTCGATTACAGGTACACGCGGGAACGGGCACACGCGAAATGGGCGGGGCGTCATTTTCGTTCCGATGGGTTTCGCGTTATCGCTCGATATTTAGGTGGGTTTACGTGGTTTCTTTTCTACCTGCAAGCCCTCGGATTTGGCGTAGGCGTGCTTCTGTTAGCCCGAGGCGTTTGGCATCGTTAGGTCGGCGGAATCCTGATAGTCTTCCACAAGCCCATAGAATTTCCAGATAACGGCCTCTTTCAAATGTCTCGACGCGGCCGGTTCGCCCCGCTCCCATATGACCGATATCACGAGTCCCTTTCTGATAGGGAGTTTCCTCAGTCAAGGAGGGTGTTTAAATCTAGGGGAAGATTTATGTATCACGGACCCACTCCTTACGGGGTGGGCTAACTTCTGCCGCGCCTGCGGCGGTGAAACCGGAAATTGCGCGTGCGGGCTGTGGATTTCTTGGGCGGCAGCGTTTGACAGCCAAGAGAGATCCCCCCACTGCGGTCGGGAGGACAGGCGCTGCAGAGAATTTTCCGTGCTTCTTCGTGGAGCGCTGGAGGCGCGATAGAAGTTAGCCCAGTCCCGTGAGGGCTGGGTAAGCTCGAAAGAGAATTTGGGAAGCGCCGTAGGTGCGGCACCTAGCCGAACACAAATTTCGGATCGAATTCCACATTGTGCTTCTTCAATAGGGCGAGAAATTCCGTTTCGAAGTTCATTTTCTTGTGATGGGATTCCTGGTTGCGGATGTATCGGACGACGGCAGGAATGTTGGAGACGCTTACGCTGAAGGCCGCGTAGCCCTTCTGCCACGCCAGCGGAGAACCCTGGTCATTTGCCCATTTGGAGGAATTTGATTTCAGGGTGTTGACGGCCTTAGCGAGGGCCAGCGTGGCAGGAATCTGGATCAGGAGATGAACGTGATCTTCCATTCCGTCGATGGCGTGAACGAAGATGCCATCTTGTTTGCAGATGCCAGCGAGGTAGGAGCAGAGCCGCGATTTGAATTCTTTGGGGATCAGCTTGCGGCGGTCTTTGGTGCTGAAGACGAGGTGGATCGTGTTTTGGATGTAGGTGTGAGACATGTGTCGCGCCTACGGCGCTTGGGGAATTTATATATCACGGACCCAGTCCTTACGGACTGGGCTAACTTCTGCCGCGCCTCCGGCGCTCAACCCACAAATTCCTGCGTAGTTCTACGATTTACACTCGCCTAAATCCGTGCTACCATTGCCCGTTTTTATATGATGACGCAAACGTCACTATCGGGCGCCGCTCTTCAGTACCGAGGAGGCCCGCCGGGGTGGGCCGCTCCGGTCCAAGGGGACGAGTCCGCCCGGAATTCTGGCTTCCGGCCTCAAGCTTCGAGGTTCCAGAAGCCCTGGCCGCCATTAGGCGGACGGCTAATCGCAAATCTGGAATTAGAATTCCACCTAACTCACAGAAAACTCAGCCCACTACAAATTCCTAATCGCAAATTTTCGTCGCTTTTGTATTTCTTCACGAATCACCGATCACGAGTCACAAGTCACCGATTTCTAATACACGGTAGCGCGATTAAAACTCCGCGCAACCAATTTAGAAACAATAACTTGAGAAATTCTAATAGGCGGCAAACGGAGGGCCCAGGAGACGACTTTCGCTCAACAATAAGACGGACTCCCGCTGCGTCAACCGCCGACTGTTTACCCAGAGCTTCGAAGGGCGCAGGTTCACCTGCGCAGGCTTTTGGTGCGCTGCCTAGCTGCAAAGCTCCGCTCCGCGGGTCCGCTTCACGATCGCGGCTTGAGTTGCGGCTGCGGCTCGGTGGCTTTCTTGGCGTCAACAACATTGGCCAGTTCCAGATAGCGGCACAGCGCGTTTGCCAGCTTCATCTGACGAGGGTTGCGGCACTCTGGCTCGAAGAGGCGCCGGCTTCCGACCAGAATTACGGTGGACATCGCTCTCGAGGTGGCGACATTCAAGCGATTGAGGCTGTAGAGGAATTCCATTCCGCGCGGGGCGTCTTCGGGCGAGGATGTGGTGAGCGAATAAATTACGACAGGCGCTTCTTGGCCCTGAAATTTATCGACCGTTCCGATCGGTACATCGGGCATGCGCGCGGTGAGGTCGGCGACTTGGGCGTTGAATGGCGCGACGATCAAAATATCTTCTTGCGCGGTGAGCGGTCGATCGCGCCCTCTTCCGCTACTCCATGTCACTTTTGGCTGCAACAGACTCTCGACAATGCGAGCAATCACGTCGACTTCTTCGGCCGACGAATTGCGATTGGCCTGATGATCGACTGGGACGAACCACAAGCCCGCTCCGCTCAGCCATGGATGGCCGGAAATTTCGCGATTGCGGTTGAAAACTCTCGCGTTCAGGCGTCCTTCGTAGAAAAGATCGGAAGTGAATGTGCAGATGTGCGGGTGAAGTCGCCACGTTTCTGGCAGGAGCAATCCCATCGAGTCGGGAATCGTTTGGTGGTCGCCGAGCAGATGCTGCAGAGCCGAGCTTTCAGCACCCGGCGGATGGCTGCCCTTCAGGGGGCGGTCGAGTTGCTGAGGATCGCCGATCAATACAATATTCTTGGCCGATCTGCTGACGGCCACGACGTCCGCCAAAGCCATCTGGCCCGCTTCGTCGATGAACAGCACATCTACCGCGTCCGAATATTCGGGCCGCGTCCAAAGCCACGATGTGCCGCCGACCACATTGGCTGCGCCCGAATGCAATGCGGTGAGCGGAGCGTCGTTGTCGGTTGTGATTGCGATTTCGCTCGCGTCGTCGCAGAGGTCTTCATCTTTAACTCTCTGGAGACATCTCACTCGGAGTTTTGCTTCTTCCGCGGCCTCGACCACTTCGTCCAACAATTTGCGAATGACTTTGTGGCTGAGCGCGGTGATTCCAATTTTCTTTCCCTGTTTGACGAGTTCGCAAATCATTCGCGCGCCGGTGTAGGTCTTCCCGGCGCCGGGCGGCCCTTGGATCGCGAACACGGATTCATCGAGCGCGCAGGCAATCCTGCTCGCCGTGATTTTGGGCTCTTCTCCCAACTTCGCTGCGATGGTTTCTCCGCGCAGGAGCCGAGGCGCCCTTCGCAGCAGCAGATCCCGAGCGGCCCGAAAGCAGCCGGGCGCGTCGATACCCGTATCCATGCCCGTATCCATGTCCGTGTGCATGCTGTTGTCTCGCACCCACTCGCCGAGTTCGAGTAAGGAATCGGCATGGTTATTCACGTTCATCGGCCGGTCCCAGACATACAACGCGGGAGGATGAACTTCCGCGGTCTTTCTTGTTTTTTTGATGTCGATTGTTCTGGCGAGAATGTCGATTGCTGCCACCTCCCCGAATTTTTGATTTTCGCGGTAAAGTTCTTTTCCCGCACGAACTTCTGTTTCCTGTTTTTCAAACACGTAGCGGTCTACTGGAATTCCTCGCTCGATGCTGATGCGTTTCGCGAAACGCAGGCCTGCCAGGCCTGCCCTTTCATCCATTAAATCTTCGTCGTCGAGATCCGCGAGGCGATAGCCCTCCCACCAACTCGCCTTGTTTTCACGCCGATGCCAATCGAGGAGTTGCGCGAGCATCCAGCGGGCGGACTGCTCGTCGGATCGGTCGGCAGGGTTGAACGGAATGTCCGCGGTGAGTTGCGCGACCAGGGCAGCAACTTTCTTCTGGCGCTCGTCAAGCTCTTCGGAGGGCGCGCCATCGCCAAGCTCCGGCCTAGGAATTATTTGCCCGCCGTCCACCAGCTTTTGGCGTTCACCTTCGAGCCACTCGCGCAGGGCGGTAGTGGAATAGCAGTCCTCGGAGTTATAGCCTTCGAGCGAGAGTTTGAATTCGTCGGGAACGTCGTCTGCGCGACCGAGTTCGAGCGCGTGCTCGACGTATCTCATCGCTGCGCGCGATTCTGACATTGGAGTGCGCCTGGCGAACCGAGTGAGACTCTCGAGGGCTTTCAGCGAATACTCTTCGACGCTGGCTCGAACTGCTTGCTTGAATATGGTGTGGAGGTCAACGAAGATTTTGGCGCGAAGCATGCGATCGATTTCATCTTCGCGCGTAGCATAGGCGCCCATCAGGCGTTTGAATGCTGCGGTTTCGTACGACCCGAAATGATAGACGTGCATCGCGGGATCTTTTTTCCAGCGCCGGATTATTTCGTCTACTAGCCATTCGAAACCGATTTTTTCCTGTTCCGGGGTGAGTGCCCAGCGTTTCTCGTAGGTGAGGCTTTGTCCTTCAGCGCGTGCGACAAAACCGAACAAGTACTCTTGCCCGCAGCTGCCTACGAACGGATCGCCTTCGAGGTCGACGAACATGTCTTCGGGCGAGGGGGCTGGCAATCTGCAGAAGCCGGTGTTTTCTGCGATAGCGAGCAATTCGTGAACAGCCTTGCTGCGCACACGCCCATCCACCTGGATGCGCGCTTGTTCGCGCACTCGCTCGTGGGATTCACGCGATCCGTGGAGTGGTTTTTGCTTAAGTGGAATCGGAAATACCGCGAGGCTCGCCACGCTGGCGGCATCCCAGGCAACAAATTGATTCCGTTGCAAGCGTAAGATTCCTGCGACGAGCGAGAGATGGTCATCGGCTCTTCGCGTCGCGTCGCACTCCTTGTACCAGCGACAGACATCACAATGGACGCACGGTTCGGGATAGGTTGGTCCCGCTTCGCCTCGATCACAGGATTTCTCGAGGCGCGCTTTAACATGGCGGAAATAGGCGGCGTAGTCGGCGATTCTGTGAGCCTCTTCTGCAAAGTGGACCGCGGGAGGCACAACGTACATAAACTCGGGAGCCTGATCCTGCACGGTAGCCAGTAAGTCCGAGTAGAGGGCTAATTGAAGGATCGTGGTTGCTTTCGTCTCGCGGGCCAGTTTGCAATCGTAAACTTCGTACGACCAATCCCCGAACAGAGACGGTTTTGCAACTTTGCGCAGGAGATCAGGACGTCCAAACCACCTGCCGACTGCCAAAGTTCCCTGCGCTATCACGTCAACCCCATTCTCCATGCGCATCTTCGTTTCGGCTGCGGCCGTTTCGTCATTTCGAAAGCCGCGCAGGTCGGCGACTGAGAAACCGCGCTCGATGAGGGAGGCGAGGTAGGCGGCCTCGTGTCTGAGTCCTAATTCTTGAATGACTCGAAGATCTGGGGAGCTGAAACCGGGAGCGGGTTTTGTGCCACGCGCGACTTCAAGATCAAGAACAGTGAGATGGCGGCAGGCGAGGTGGTTGCTTAAATCGGTTGCGGAAAGGCGAATTTGTTCCGAGCGGACGATCACGTTATTTGAGTAACAGAGCCATTGATTCTACTCCTTGCGAGCGTGGCGGGTGAGCCGTTCAAAAACCCAACGAAGCGAGCCTCGCGTCTGGGCAACGCGTTGATGAACGCCTAGGCCTTGGCGGCACGCTCGAGGAGTTCGTGGATCATGGTCTGGTAGGGCTTTTGCCGACGGCGCGCGAGACGGCGAAGGCGCGCGAGCAGTCGCGGATCAATGCGGATCGCGATGAGCTGTTTTGCGTAGGGGGATTTGGGCCGGCCGACGCGGCGAGCACGCTTGAGTTCAGCATCAGTGGATTCCGGAATATCGGAAAAATCAATCCTAGAGTCCGGAATATGCCGCGCGCTCTTTGCGGCTCGCCTGGCGGGCGCTAGCTTCTTCGGAGGCATCACATTTATGTATATACGCTAATCGCAACGCGATTGCACGTTGCATTTGTTTGCCGATAAAGAAACTTCTGTCGCGCCTACGGCGCTCGGAAGATTTATTTATCAGGGACCCAGTCCTTACGGACTGGGCTAACTTCTGCCGCGCCTCCGGCGCTGAATCGGAGCTGGGCTGAAAACCACGAGGCATGAAGACAACGACCTCACCTCTGAAGACTGGGCACATGCGACGAGTGCTAACTAGATCTTTTGCGCTCAGGCAGGAAATTAATCGCAGCAGCGATTTCGTCCAGTTGAGTTTCGAGGGCGAAGTAGTCGCGTGGAGTGCGGCGGCTTGCGCCGCTTTGTTTTTGCCCCGGCTTGCCGGGTGCAAGGCTTGCGGCGCCCCAAAACCGGGCGAGGCGAGCCTCGGTCCGAACACTACGAGACTTTTGTGCCGTGCACTAAGAGGGCGCCTATGGCGCGGAATTCGGCTAGTTGCTTGGCGTCGCGGAACCAGCGGCCTGTGTAGACTTCGGGATTGGTGGTTGGGTCAGGGATCAGGCGATGGGCGACGTCCTGGAATCCTGCGTTGCGGAAGAGTTGGGCCCATTCTTCGGCTGAGAGCAGGTGCGTGGGGATTTCGAGTTTTTCGGCCCATTGATGGCAGTGGGGATTGTCGCGGTAAAAATTGATCAGAATCCAGGCGGAGCCGCGCTCGGCCATGACGCGATAGATTTCGCGGAGGCCCTTTGCTGGGTCGGGCCAGTAGTAGGACGACTCGACTGAGATTGCCTTGCTAAAGAAATTTTGCTCCCAGGGAATTTCGGCTACTTCACCGACGACGAAAACCAGATTCGCGTAATCGACGCTGGCCTGGCGGGCGCGGCGAATCATTTCGTCGGAGATGTCCATGCCGACGACGCGGCCTTCGGGGACGCCTTTGGCGAGAGTGCGCGAGAGCCAGCCGGAGCCGCAGCCGACGTCGAGGATGTTTTCGTCGGGGGCGATTTGCATGAGATCGAGGACTGGCTTGGTGATGGGCCAGTGGTCGTGCTCCATGGATTCGCCTTTGCCTGCGTCGGCCCAGCGGTTGAATTCTTCGCGGAGTTGATTTTGGGGTTTTGTGTCGGGCATGGAATTTATTTTAGCAGGGTTGGGACGCGGAGAGATTCGTTGGCGCGCGTGTCGAACCTTGGGTTGACTTAGGTTTGCCGCATTCGGGCACGGCATGCCGTGCCCCTACTGTAGGATTTTTTGGCCTCGCCCCGGGATCGCCATGGCGAGGCGGCACTCCATCTAAACGGGAAGCTACTTGGCGGCGGCTTGTTGTTGGGTTTCGTCTGCTGATGGGCCGTAGAGGCCGGGGACTGGGACATCGTTCAGGCGATAGTAGACGGTGAGCTGGGCGCGATGGTGGATCAGGTGGTTCATGATCATGCCGCGGAGGACGGCGGCGCGCGGCATGGTGAAGATGGGCTGACCGTTTTGCAGCAGCGCCCATGGCTTCATGAGTTGCTCGTCGGTGGAGCTGGCGAGACCGGCGCGGGCTTGCTTGGCGCCTTCGTCGAAGATAGCGAGAATTTCTTTGCGGTTTTTGCCGTTGGGCATTTCGACTTGCTTGCCGCCGGGGGCGACGTCGAAATTATCGGTTTGGAACATCGAGGCGGCCCAGCCGGGCATCATGGCGATGTGGTTGGCGAGCCAGCCCATCGTGCCGGACTTGGCGTGGGGCTTGTAGTCCCATTTGTCGTCGGGGACGCGTTCGAGGGTTTTGCGGGTGTTGGCAAATTCCTGATCGAATTCGGCTAGGAATGCTTGGTTCATTGGCATGGTGTTGCCCTCCTTGTTGGTCAGGTGATTTGATGCGGTGCGTAGTTTCGCTTTTTGTTCGCCTTTTGTCAACGGCTTCGTTTGCGCGCTTCCGAATGCGCGACCCTGGGTCCTCACTCAGCACAGGACAAAGGCAGAGACCTCACCTCTAAAGAGGTGAGCTACATTAACGTCCAAACACGCCTCACCGCGACGACCCGGGATGAATTGCACGAGCCACATCCAACAGACGCGCGGGGCGCGATTCCGTTAGGACGAGGCCGTTGAAGATTTCGCCGCGGGCTGGCCTTGACCAGCTGCCGGCACTTCGAGCTTGACGAGGGTGGGCTCGACTTTTGTCAGGAGCTGGGCAAATTTCTCTTCGCGGTCCCTTTGGTCGTGGCCCTGGTAGATGTCGGCGATTTGGGTTGCGTTCATCGAGCAGAATTTCGGGCCGCACATGCTGCAAAACTTTGCTTCCTTGTAAAAATCGTCGGGCAAAGTTTCGTCGTGCATGGCGCGGGCGGTTTCGGGATCGAGCGAAAGTTCGAACTGTTTGTTCCAGTCGAAGAGGAAGCGGGCGTAGCTGAGCGCGTCGTCGCGATCGCGGGCGCCGGGGCGATGGCGGGCAACGTCGGCTGCGTGCGCGGCGATTTTGTAGGCGATCACGCCCTGGCGAACGTCGTCGGCATTCGGCAGGCCGAGATGTTCTTTGGGCGTGACGTAGCAGAGCATCGAAGCTCCGTGCCAACCGATCATGGCGGCGCCGATGGCGCTGGTGATGTGGTCGTAGCCGGGAGCGATGTCCGTGACGAGTGGGCCGAGGGTGTAGAACGGAGCTTCGTAGCAAAGCTCGTTCTCTTTTTTCACTTGCAGCTCGATTTGGTCGAGGGGGATGTGGCCGGGGCCTTCGATCATGGTTTGCACGTCGTATTCCCAGGCTTTCTTGGTTAGCTCGCCGAGGACTTTCAGTTCAGCGAATTGCGCTTCGTCGCTGGCGTCGGCCAGGCAGCCGGGGCGGAGACCGTCACCGAGCGAGAAGCTGACGTCGTGCTTCTGGAAAATTTTGCAGATGGCGTCGAAATTCTCGTAGAGGAAATTCTGCTGTTTGTGGGCGCTCATCCATTGCGCAAGAAGGGCGCCGCCGCGGCTGACGATACCGGTGATGCGATTGCGCACGAGCGGGAGAAATTCGCGCAGGACGCCGGCGTGGATGGTCATGTAGTCAACACCCTGCTCGGCTTGTTCTTCGATCACTTCGAGCATGACGTTGATGTTCAAATCTTCGGCGCGGCGGACGCGGGAGATCGCTTCGTAAATTGGCACGGTGCCGATGGGAACCGGCGATGCGTCAATGATGGCTTTGCGGATGCCGGGGATGTCGCCGCCGGTGGAGAGGTCCATCACGGTGTCAGAGCCGTAATGGACGGCGCGATGGAGCTTTTCGAGTTCGTCGCCGACATGGGAGGTGGTGGCGGAGTTTCCGATGTTGGCATTGATTTTGCAGAAGAAGGCGACGCCGATGCCCATCGGTTCGAGATTGCGGTGATGGATATTGGCGGGGATGATGGCGCGGCCGCGCGCTACTTCGCTGCGGACTAATTCAGGCTCGAGTTTTTCGCGGCGGGCAACGTATTCCATTTCTTCGGTGATGACGCCGTTGCGGGCGTAGTGCATCTGCGAGAAGTTTCTTGTGCCACCATTTGTGGCTGCTGTCCGCTTTTCAATCCATGCATCTCTCATCGCCATGGCATCCCCCGTTCGCGATTCAGCTGATTCGAGGCTGATCGGAATCCCTCATTATGTCACCGGGGCGTGAGGCCAGCAACTTCAACAGCGAGGGCTAACGGAAGAACGAAGGGGCCGTCTATCCGGGTCATATAATGTGCGGGATTTGAAACTGGGGCGTGGTTCCGCGCGGGAGGCGATCCGTGCGCACAATACTCGCAATCGGGCTCATGGCGGGCATTCTCTTCGGCGTGCATTCCGCTGCGTTTGCGCAGGCGGAAAAGCCAAAAGCTACCTACGATTTTTCGCTGCCGCGGGAAGAAAAAATCAAACTGGCGGAGAGCGCCGCGCCACCGGAAATTTCGGGGAAGGCGACGGTATACATTCTGGAACACAGCGGCTACGTGAAAGTGCGCGATGGCTCGAACGGATTTTCGTGCTTTGTAGACCGGCAGGACCCGCTGAACCTGGAGCCGACTTGTTTTGACGCAGAAGGTAGCGCGACGACCTTGCAATCGAGATTTCTGGCGGAAGAGTTGCGCGCGAAAGGAAAAAGTGAGGATGAGGTGACTGCGGCGGTTGCGGAAGGTTATAAGTCCGGAAAATTTCGCGCGCCGCAAAAACCCGGGATCGTCTACATGATGTCCGATGCCGGATACATTTACGTGGCGCAGTTAAACAAGATGGTGCATTTGCCAGCGCACCTAATGTTCTACGATCCGTACGCGACGGACAAGGATATCGGCGAGCCGCCTGCCGCAGCCAATATGCCGCATTTGATTCGCGCCGGCCAACCCGATGCGGTAATCATCGTGATACCACCGCCTGCGAAGAAAACCTCGAACTGAGTTTGAGCTAAGGAGCGGCGGCGACGGGCCGGAACTCGGGAACTACTTCTAGTGTGCTCTGCCGGGTGAGCATCGCGTCCGCTTGGACCGCACCAGGAGAACCCGTGTACACGAAACGAGCTGAGCCAATCGAATCGGGGGAAATGTTCAGATCTTTGCCTGGGCCGACAAGCTTGATCACAACCTGGCGTGCGGGAATTGTGAAGGCGATTGTAACGGGACTGAGCGTGCTTCCTTCTTTCGGAGTGATGGTGAGCTGGCCGCTTACGTCGCCATCGGTGAGATTTTTAAAACTGTAGGATTCTTTGCGGACTTGCAGCTGCTGTCCAGCGCCCACACTGAAGAGCTCAAAATCGCTGAATGAGTGGGTGCGAAAGAAGGCTTTATTGTCGCGCGAGACGAGCACATCGGCGTGTGAAGGAAGCCACAGCTGCACGTCGCGAGAGCGGAATTGCACAGGCGCGTAATCGATGGAGACGCGCTCGCGCAGGAGATGAATTTCCGGCATGGGCTTCACGAGCTGGAATTCGAGTCGCGCGAGTTGATAGGTGGCCGCGTCAATCCAGGCGCGTCCTTTGAGCGGAACCGAATGGTAATTCCCGGCGATCACGTAAGCGTGGATGCGGCTTGGGCGATCCGGCTTTTGCTGGAAATGAACCTGCCACGCGGGGCTACCTGAAACCTGGCCCATACCCTCACAAACGAAATTGAAGTCGGAACTCATTTGCGGGTGAAAAACGAGAGCCATGGCAGGCAGGCCGTTCGTGGCGATCAATGCGGGAAATTGCGAAGGATCGAGACTGCCATTGCGGTATTCGTCAAGCTCGATCAGCCCATGAGGGAGTTGCTTTACCGCGACTACATATTCGAAGGAGCGGATTTGCGGGTCACGCAACTCTCCTCGCTTGTTCACAGTGAAATGATTCACGCGCTCGGTGGCGCTGAATTTTTCGAGCGAGGACATCAACTCCTCAACCTGCTTACCTGCGCGCAGCAGAACTTGGGATGAGTTGCAAGAAACATTCGGCAATACGCTTGGAACGGAGTCGTCGATTCCAGGCTGGGCCCAGACAGAATCTTTCGATGGCGCAACGCCGACGTTCAAATCGGAAATGGCGAGGAAGCGCTGAGAGTCGCTGATGGCGAGAGGCATGCTGGTGAGCTCGTCTTTTTGGCGCTCGTGAACGAGATCGAGAGCGGCCCGGGCTTTCGCGGAGTAGGGATTCGTGGGGTCATCCTGGATGAATGCTTCGAGCGATGTTTCTGCTGCATCCAGTTGTCCAAGATCCATCAAAGCCTGGGCTTCCAGGAGATGTGCTACGCCGGCGGCTGATTTTCCGAGAGCGATGGCGCGCTCGGCTTGCTCGCGAGCTTTGCGCGGGTCGTTTGTCTTCAAGTACGCGACGCCGAGAGCCCAGTGCGATCTCCACAACCCATCTTGAAGAGCGACGGCCTTCTCCAATAGAGGGATAGCTTTCGTGGATTCGTCAAGTTGATTGTAGAGCTCACCGAGCAATTGGAGCGAACGCACGTGATTCGGATAGATTTGAATCGCCTTTTCGAGATGCTGCTCCGCCACGGCAAGATTTTTCTCCTGCGCTTCCAGTGCGCCCATCAGGAATTGAACGTCTGGATTGCCGGGCGCCATTGCGAGAGCTTTCTCAAAATGCTTCCGGGCTAGCGGCAGATTTGATTTTTCAAAAGCTTCCAGGCCTTTTTGAACTTCTTTGCGAGCTGCCGGCGCGAGAATAGGAGCGGCCCGGGAGGACTCGTTTCCGCTTGTGTGCAACCCGCGGTTATCCGGCTTCATAGTGAGAGAAATTGTTATGAAGCTCCACTTCATCTCGAGATGGACTTCTTCCGTTACTGCGAGATAGCCGGGTGCGCTGGCTTCCACGATGTAGTTTCCGGGCGGGAGATCACCGATGGTCGTCTTGCCCGACATGTCCGTTGTATTTTCGGAAATTGCCGGACCGCCCTGCGTGAGGATGCGCACTCGCGCGAGGCCGCTGAACTGCGTTCCATCGGCCAGGCGGAGGCGAACTTCAATCATGCCGTGAGGGCTGTTGTCTTGCGGCAATGGATGCGCGGAAATCATTTGGCTGCTGAAGAGATAAAGGAGGGCTATAGCGACTGTGAGGGTACGTCGTAGAACGACTGCCGCTTCGAGGCTAGTCAGAAACGCAGGGCGCGATGATGCGGGCATTGGCGAGGCACAAAAGGCCCTGAGAACAACTTGGCGGGCCTTATGGACGAGTCGGGCCAAGAGCGGCCTCCGTCCGGTCGAGTTCGAGCAGAAACTCGCTAACTATACTCCGAAAAATATTTTCTGTGGCGATTTCTGTTGGCAAGAGCAGAGGCGCACGACGATAAAGGCGTCGTCGTGGCTACCGAGCCTTTTTAGAAGCTTGCCGCGTTTTATAAACCGAGGATTAGCGGGCGGTTACTGCGCAGGCTGGTTCGTCTTGAAACTGGCCGCTGGCGACTACTGTAGCGAGCGAATGCGAACAAGCAAGAACTTGCTGGAATAACGGGTCGCTGCTCATTTGGTCGGCCGACATGTATTGAAGAGTTTTGCGGGCGGCAATGATCTGGTCGCTCCATTTCTGCATGTTGTCGTATTCGTTGGTGAGGAGTTGAAGTGTGGCGCGATCCGTGCCCGTGATGGCGGCGACAGAAGCCTGGCGCAGGCTGTCGTTGGCCTGTCGCTGGAAAGCGGAGACCCAGGAATCGGTGACGGATATGGAATTTTCGATGGCGGTGGCGATGCCCGTTCGCCATTCTCTGACGGCAGCGATGGATTCAATCGCGGCGGAGAGAAATTCCTTCGAAAAACCTGGAGGCGATTGCTGCCCGGAGGCGCCAGAGGACGCAGATGCGGGAACAGTCAGAGTGATCTGATTATCCTTGAAGGCGACGGTGCCGTTTGCGATTTGCGCGAGGGCTTCGACGTCAACGAAGGAACGGCCGTTTACCTGGACGACGGTGGTCTTACCGGCTTGGCCGTTGACGACGAGAGTTTGAGGATGCGGCGCTGATTGCGCGGAGATGAGGACGGGTAAAGCAATAGCGATCGGCAGCGCAAACCAGGCATTGAAGGTGTTTCTTCGCATCGCGGAGTCTCCTATGAGGGCATCGTCAGTCTATAGCATTCTGGGTGCGGCGCTGGCGCACAAAATGCAGGGCAAGTCACTTCGTCCCTGGGAATTCGACGTTCGATTCGAGGCTGGGAGGTACGCGGGTTGCGAAGAAATCTCCGTGCGGATCGCGACGGACACGGGTTTGCGGATTCAGGCGAGCAGTGCGAGAATGCGTGTCTATGAAAAATACAATCAAAATTGCGGTGATTTTTTGCGTTGTGGCTATCTTGTCTGTCGGAACTGCGCGAGCACAGCAGGCCGCAGCACCCAGTGCCAGTAAGACGCCGGCGGCGAAGTCGGGGGCGGCTCCCGCGGCGAAACCCGGGCAGGCTGCTGCGACCAAAAAGCCGGATACCCTTGAGCTCAAGACGGACAAAGACAAAGCGAGCTATGCGATTGGAATGAACATCGGGCAGAACTTGAGAAAGCAGAGTGAAGTGATCGACGCGGCCATCGTGCAGCAGGGCATGAAGGATGCGCTGGCCGGCGACAAAACGCTGCTGACGGAAGACGAGGCGAAGACGGCTTTGATGACGCTGCAGACGAGTATGCGGAAGAAGCAGGAGGAGCAAGTGCAGCAAATGGCTGAGACGAATAAGAAGGATGGCGACGCATTTCTAGCTGAAAACAAGACGAAAGCGGGAGTGGTTACGCTGCCGAGCGGGCTGCAGTACAAAATTCTGAGCGAAGGCACGGGACCAAAGCCGGCGGCTACGGATTCGGTTGTGTGCAATTATAAGGGGACACTGCTTGATGGAACCGAGTTCGACAGTTCGGCTAAGCATGGTGGACCGGCAACATTTCCGGTGAATGGAGTGATCAAGGGCTGGACGGAGGCGCTGCAATTGATGCCGGTGGGATCGAAGTGGGAACTGTTTGTGCCGGCGGATCTGGCGTATGGGCAGCGCGGCGCAGGCGGCGGTATTGCGCCGAATTCGACGCTGATTTTTGAAGTGGAATTGATTTCCATCAAGAGCAGCAATGCCGCTCAGCCGGGAGTTCCCGCGCCTGGCGCAGAACCTGGCGCAGTCGAAAAGCCAGGCGCGCCGCCGAAGGATTCGAGTAAGTAACGGCCACTCAAAACAGGTTCGGCGCTTGATCTGAGGACCTGCTAACTGTGCAACCACGGTAGCTGGCCTTTGTGCGAGAGCGCCAGAAGATCCATGGTGATGGCGACCACGCAGTGGACGCAGACGCCGCCCCAGATTGATTTCGTCTTCCACGCAAGACTGCCTAGAACCAATCCCGCCACGATGGACGCCAGCGCCTCGGGCCACGGCTTTGTGAAATGGATCATCATGTAAGGCATCACGGAAACCGGAACCGCGAAGATTCCGATGTAGCGCGAAAGTCCTCCTACCAAAAATCCGCGGAAGAAAAATTCGAGTGCGACGAATTGGCCCGCGTATAAACCCTCCCACGCGAGGAGGTCGAACCACGAACGCCCGGCTTGACCGTACATTGGATAGAAATTGTAGAAATCAGGCGAGAGCGATACGAGCCAGATCACCGGTAACACAGCTGCATATAGCGTGACGTAGACGCTGTAATGTTGCCGGAAGCCTTGCCAGGAGAGATTGCAGTCGCGCAGGCGCTTGCCGGGTAAGAGAAGCATGACGATCGTTGGCAACGCGATGTAGGAAATCAGCGCCCATGCCACCCACCAAACTTTGAAGCGGAGGACCCAATAGGAATCGGATGGGCCTGGATGGGGCGGGAAGTATTGCGCGAAAACTGTTTCGTTGGCAACGAACTCCATGAGCAGGAGAGAAATGCAGGCGGTAATGCAGATTGCTGCTAGTTGCCATATTTCTGCGGGGATGTTGGTGATTGGCCAGAGGGAGATTTCGTCTGAGGTGGGTGAATTCGTTCGAAGGGCTGACGATGCCGCCGCTTTTGCTGTGGTGATTTGCTGGCGGTGTTTGCGTTTGGAGGCTCTTGTAAATTCGATCGGGGTGCGACGGACGGGCTTCGTTCCTCGATACGGAGGGTTCATGGGTGCAGGCCGGCGAGAGGGTAACATTTTCGCGCTGTGGTGGTCGAATGGGGATTGGGTGACGCCGTTTCCAGCCCACCTAAAAGCGACCCCTGCTGGTCTGAAGACCAGCGCTACAAAATGCAACGGCTTAGCGATTGGTGTTTGCTGAGGTGGCGGCTACATCCAGGAGCAGGGATTTGAGTTTGGCTGGATCTGTGACTGGCGGGTGGCACGTGGTTTCTACGCACACGAGGGCTTGCGCTTTGGTGGTATCGAGATGCGGAAGCGTGCCGCGCAGAGCTGGTGGCAGCGATTCTACGGAGGCGATTCTTTCTGGCGTGACGCGCAGGACGGATTTGCCGAAGCGGTAGATTTCGGCAGCGGCGCGCTTGAGTGCGCCGGCGTGAGGATCGCCGATCGCGCCAGTGATAACTATTTGCAGCGTGTGGCGCTCGTGAAGCAGCGCGGCGAGCCCATAGGTCGCGGCGAACAGTCCGAATTGCGGAACGAGTCCTGCGAAGGCTTCGAGAGTTTTTTCCGCCCAGTCGCGATAGAGTTTTTCGCCCGTTGAGCCGTAGAGACGATCGAGAACGATTGCTGCGACAGAGTTTGCTGCCGGCGTGGGCGAATCCTGAATCGGCTTGCGGCGCACTTCGAGGCCACCCATCGGAGCGGCGTCTTTCGCGCGGTCGAAGAAGCCGCCTGCTTCCGGATCGCCGAAGCGCTCGATGGCTATGCGCATCAGGTGCTGGGCTTTGTGGTGGTATTCCTGCTGCTGCGTCAATTCCCAGGCGTCGAGAAGGGCGCCGCTGAAAAATACGAGATCATCGAGCGAGCCATCGAGGCGCGGGCCGCCGACGCGGTGCAACACGCCGATCTTTTCGTCCCAGGCTTCCGCGAGAATGCGGTCGAGAGTTTTTAGCGCGAAGGCGGCGCAGTCCTCGCGACGGAGAACGCGCCCCGCTTCGAGATATGCGGAGATGAACATCGCGTTCCAGGCGACGTAGAGAGTGGTGTCGATTGCTGGAACGGGACGGCGCTGCCGGCGAGCTTCGAGAAGTTTGCCTTTGGCGCGTGCCAACAGGATGCGAGTGGCGGCTTCGTCGAGTTGCAGCTTCGCAGCGAGATTGTCGATTGTGGACGCGACCCAGAGAACGTTTTTCGCCGGGTTGTGGTGCATTTCGCCGTGAGGCTGCACGTCGTAGTAAATTTCGATCGCGCGTGATTCCTCGGGCGAAAGCACCGCGCGAACTTCGTCGAGCGTCCAGGTGAAATAGTCGCCGTCGTCATCGAGGGTCTGATCGGCGTCCTGGCTGCCGTAAAATCCGCCGTGCTCTTGATCGGAGAGAACTTCGTTGACCCAGGAAATAATTCCTTCGGCGGTTTCGTGGAAGAGCGCGCGGCCCGTTACCTGATAACCGTGCACATAATTTTTCAGCAGCTCGGAATTGTCGTACGACATTTTCTCGAAGTGCGGCACGCACCAGCGCTCGTCAACCGAATAGCGATGAAAACCGCCGGCGAGTTGGTCGTAAACGCCGCCGAGGGCCATGCCTTCGAGCGTGCGTTCGGCGACGTGGAGCAGGCGCGGATCGCGGCTTGATTGGTAGCGCTCGAGTATCAGATCGACCGCGCTTGCGTGCGGAAACTTCGGAGCGGTCCCGAAGCCGCCGTGCTGCTCGTCAAAGAGACGCAGCGCGGATTCAATGACCGAGTCGACGATACCGGGATCGAGCGAACCACGCGCGGAGTGGTGCAATTCAGCTTTGGCGACAGCTTCTTCGAGAGCGCGCGCGGAATTGTCGACATCTGCGCGTTTATTGCGAAACGCTTCGGAAACGCCGAGGAGAATACGCTTGAAACCGGGGCGTCCCATCGCGTCTTCCGGGGGGAAATAGGTGCCGCCGAAAAATGGCTTGCCTTCGGGCGTGAGGAAGGCGGTGAGAGGCCAGCCGCCTTGCCCTGAAATGGCGCTGATCGCGGACTGATAGCGCGCGTCAACGTCGGGACGCTCGTCGCGATCCACTTTCACGGGAATGTAAAGCTGATTGATCATCGCGGCGATTTCGGGATTTTCGTAACTCTCGCGATCGATCACGTGGCACCAGTGGCACCAGACAGCGCCGATATCGAGCAAAATCGGCTTACCGGCGGCGCGCGCGGCTTCGAAGGCTTGTGGGCCCCACTCGTACCAGTCGATGGGCTGGTGCGCAGCGGAACGAAGATAAGGGCTAGCGGAATCTTTCAGGCGATTTTCGGATTGGGTCATGAAGAGCCCGATCGAATCGGGATATTCAGGCTCGCACGAGGCGCGACCAGATGCAAGAGGCCGTTAGGGTCGAGCGTTTAACGTGTGCCGGAGAAAACTCACCATCTGAGCTTCGTCATCAACGCCAAGTGTTTTACACCAATAAACAATGAGGAGGCCGAAAAGCAGGAGCACCGCCGGAAAGAAAAGGCCGACGTGTAGGTTCGCCGCGGGCGATCCCTCGGCTAGCCTCTTGATGGAGAAACTCGCCATCCTTCCCCCGATGACCGTCACGCCGGTGAACCAAATGGCTAGAAATACCCTGACAAAGAAGTGCATTCTGAATTTGCCCTCAATTACTGTTCCGGAAGCCGCAGCAACGAACTTTCCATGGAGATGGGGCGCGAAAGAATTTCGGAAATCCTTTTGCCTGACGTAGAGGTCAAACTTATCTCCGCTAACATTTCCAGCGATAGGACCCACCAGATTGAATCCAACGCGGCCAGCCAGGCGAGTGCGGCAATCAGAAACAGTCTCATTCGAATGAAGGCAAATTCTATTGCGGCCAAACAAGCTAGCGGTGACTGAACGGCTCCCGACGGAGACCGGCTGGCGCCGTGGCCTGAGAACTAATGCCCTCCAGCTCGCGGGGCGAACGACCGCCCGAAGCGTCCCTATTGCACTTGAGCGAAGTTCCCCGATTCGTCGAGGGTTACCTTGAAAATAGCCCATAAGGGCGGCCACGGTAAAAAGACTGAATGCTGCAATCGCTAGCCCGTTGAGATAATTCTCTTCTCGATTGGTTAAGTAGGTGACATGCCCGTGATTGTTCGAAGAATAGATCCTGCCCTGCGCGGGCTGAGGCGAGGTCGGACGAGTGGCATCGTATTGGAGAAATAAGTAAATACAAGTGAACCACACAAGTAACGCAGACCATGCGAGGATCTTGGGAAAGGATTTCAGAGGCACCACATGTCCCGGACCTTCGCCATTGATCATAATGATAACGTAATTAGAAATAGTGTCTCTCGGGTAGAAAAGCAGAAATTACGAGCTTTGTAAATAGTAAGGACAACCGAAATGGCAGGCGTCGAAATCTCGGAGGGACCACTCTCCTTTCGGCTCGAATCAATCGCATGAGCGTCACCGAGATGCAAGTGGCGGCTTTTGGCTTCAATTCCCGGCTGGGTGTAATCTTGTATTTCGAGCGACGAAGCGTTCTGAACGTTTGGGCGATGGCGCTTCGAATTTCCTTTTTCGCGTTTGGCCCGCGCGGTCACACCTTGGGAGGCACACCATGACGGACTCGGCACCAGATACTTCTCACTCCGGACCACCGGTGAAAATCTACGGAAAGGTGGGGTGTTCCCGAGCGTATGCGATCCGGGATTTTCTCCAACGCAATGACGTGCCGTTCGAATGGATCGAGTTGCGCACGGACGAGCAGTGCCGCGCGATCGGCGTGGAGCCGACAGAGGACATGCGAACGCCGGTGTGCTTCTTCCCGGATGGCACGCGGATGGAATGTCCCACGGTGCGGCAAATCATTGAGAAGCTGGGATGGTTCCACGATCCCAGGCTGACGGAATACGATCTGGCGATTTACGGCGCCGGACCTGCCGGACTGAGCGCCGCCGTCTACGCCGCCTCCGAAGGATTGAAGACCATCCTGATCGAGAAATGGGCGATAGGCGGGCAAGCCGGCAGCAGTCCCAAGATTGAAAACTACCTCGGATTTCCGGGCGGCATCCCCGGCGCTGAACTTGCCGAGCGCGCACGCGACCAGGCGACTAAATTCGGAGCCGAAATCCTGCTGGGTCGAGACGGAGTGCGCGGCGAATTCACCACCGCCAAGCGCGTGGGCTATCTCGCCGACGGCACGAAGATTATCGCGCGCGCGGCCATCTGCGCCACGGGCATCGAGTACCGAAAGCTGGGCCTCGCGAATGAAGACAAATTTTACGGCCAGGGCGTTTACTACGGAGCCGGCGCGAGCGAAGCGGAACTCTGCGGGGGCGAACACGTCTTCATGGTGGGAGGCGGCAATTCGGCGGGACAGGCGAGCCTCTTCTTTGCGAAGTACGCGAAGAAAGTGACGATTGTGGTGCGCGGGGAGTCGCTGAAGGCGACGCTTTCGAATTATCTGATCGATCGAATCCAGTCCACGCCGAATATGGAAGTGCTCACCGAAACCGAGGTGACCGCGCTTCACGGCGACAGAGTGCTGGAAGCGATCACGCTGAAAAACCGCGTCACCGGACAAGAACAAACGTGCAAGACAAAATGGCTATTCGCCTGTATCGGAGGAGACCCGCGCACGGATTGGGCGAAGGAAGCAGGACTCGTGCGGGACGAAGCGGGCTACCTCGTCACCGGGCCCGACCTGATGCAGAACGGCCAGCCGCCCACGGGATGGCCGCTGAGACGCAGTCCTTACTACCTGGAGACAAATGTACCGGGAATGTTTGCGGCGGGGGACGTACGGCATGGATCGGTGAAGCGCTGCGCTTCGGCGGTGGGCGAAGGCGCGATGTCAGTTATGTTCGTTCATCGGTATCTGGCGGAGGGATGATTTCGCTGCGCCTCTGTTGTGGCGAGCGACAAATTCCTTTCTGGCAATGCAGGTTGTGCGAAGCTCCTACGACACCACCCGCACTTCATATGATTCCACTACCCAGTGATCATTTCTTTTCACGACCCGGTAAATCCCAGCGTCAGCACAAAGTCCTCCGCAGTATTTGCCTCCTCGCACCTCGACTCGATCTAATGAAATCCAGCTGATATCGTCAACAAAGAAGCTTACCGCCTTTTCGTCAGTCGATCGGTCGCGGAGCCAGCCAGGAAACGGTTCCTTCTTAACGTATGATCCAGAGTCCTTCTTCACACCTGATTTCAGATCGGCAAATCGTGTCATGAAACTGTCACTCGGATCTTTGCCATCAATACTTAAGAAGAAGATGCCGCTATCCTGCATTAGTTCGATTCTGTAGCGAAAAACTGCTTCGCGAATGTCATCCTCTTGGTTTATACGATCGGCTGGCACTCGTGAAAAGAGGTGCGCAGGCAGAACGGAACTACATCCTGCGAGAATTATGCAACCAAAGAAAGTGGTGACCGAACATACTGGCCTAGCAACATGCACATTAGGCTCCTCGTTCGGGCCCTACGACTCTCCTATGAGCCTAGGCGAACTTGAAAAATTAGACTCCACTTCTTTGAGACAGTTCCTTTCCTCACTCTCCAGGGCTGTCCGATAAGGTACGAAAAATCCCAAGATCGGACGGGAACCACGAAATGCGATGCCTCGGATTTTGACTAAGTCGTTCAATCTCATCAGCCTGTAAGGATTTGGAAACAGGTATCCAGCGTGCTAGTTTCAAGCCGTAAAGCGTTCGGAGGTGGGGCGATGCGATCGCTTTGGGAAGATGTAGCGCACGCGTTGCGTCTATTCGTGAAGTCGCCTGGCTTCACGGCTGTGGCGGTGTTGACGATTGCGCTGGGCATCGGCGCGAACAGCACGATTTTCAGCTGGATCAATTCGACGATGCTGAATCCGATTCCCGGAATGAAAGGCAGCGGCGAAGTTGTGTCGTTGAGCCTGGGCGGAACGTCGTTCGATCCGCGGCCGTTCTCTTATCCAGACTATCTCGATCTGCGCGACCACAACAAAAGTTTCTCGGGGCTGATTGCAGCCGATCTGCGTTCGCTGAATTTAACCGGCAACAAGGCGCCGCAGCGGGTGTGGGGCACGATGTGCACCGCAAATTATTTCGATGTGATGGGCGTGCGTCCGATGCTGGGCCGCGGATTTCTTCCCGCGGAGGATACGAAGGCAGGAAGTTCGCCGGTAGTGGTGATCAGCTACCGATTGTGGCAAACGCGATATGGCGGGAATCCGAATATCGTCGGACAGACAATCAACCTCAACAAATTGCCGTTCACAGTTGTCGGCGTTACGCCGCCTGTTTTTCAGGGGACCCAAACCGGCCTGCGGACGGACTTGTGGGTGCCGCTTCTCGGAGGCAAAGAGCTTATCTCTACCAGGAATCTGATCGAACAGCGAGACGCGATGTGGCTGATGGTGCTTGGACGCTTGCGCCCAGGCGTCACCGCCGCACGAGGCCAGACAGAACTGAACGGGATAATGCAGCAGCTCGTATCTCAATATCCGGAAGCTCATCAGGGACGCAACGATGTGAAGGCGTTTCCTCTGTGGCGCGCTCCTTATGGCGCAAATGGCTACTTGTATCTTCTGCTGCCGACGTTGATGGCGATCTCAGGCGTGGTTCTGTTGCTGGCATGCGCCAACGTGGCGAACTTGCTGCTGGTGCGATCGGTGGCGCGGCGGCGCGAGATGGCGATTCGGATGGCGATCGGCGCGAGCCGTTGGCGGCTGGTGCGGCAATTATTGATTGAGAGCCTCGTGCTATCTCTTGCGGGCGGCGCTGTGGCGATGCTCATCACCACTTGGTCGGCCGGCACGTTCGGCTCGTTCATTCCGCCGACGGGTATTCCGATTTTCATGGATGTGCATGTGGATCGCGTGGTGCTGCTGGTGACGCTTATTGTGTCAGTGATGACCGGCGTGATTTTCGGGATTTTGCCGGCGCTGCGTTCGTCGAATCTGGCGCCGGTGGCGGTGCTGAAGGAAGACACGGGCAGCGCTTCGGGCGGGCGCAGCAAAGCGCGGCTTTCCAGTGCGCTTGTGGTGATGCAGATGGCGCTTTCACTTTTGTTGTTGGTGTGCGCGGGGCTTTTTATTCGAAGTTTTGAAAACGCGCAGCGCGCCGACATGGGATTTAATCCCGACCACGTGCTGATCGGCTCCGTCGATCTTTTCTCCGCAGGTTACACAAAGGAACAGGGGATCGAATTCGATCGGCAACTTCTGGCCACGCTCGCAGCACTGCCTGGTGCGCAGTCAGTAAGCATGTCGAGCTGGGTGCCGCTGGGGTTCCAGCTGAGCTCGTCGATAACGCAGCCGGAAGGCTACGTGGCGCAGCCTCATGAATCCATGGACGTCCCAAACGCAAACGTGGGACCAAATTATTTGCGCACGATGCAGATTCCGGTGGTCGAAGGCCGCGAGTTCACGCCGGAGGATAAGGAAGGCTCGCAGCCGGTGGTGGTGGTGAATCAGGAGTTCGTGCGGCGGTATTGGCCGGGGCAGGATGCAATTGGAAAAAAGTTGAATGCCGACGGGCTGAATTTTACGGTGGTCGGTGTGGCACGGAACAGCGACTACAACAACCTGCATGAAGTGGCGGAACCGTTCTTTTATGTCCCAATTTATCAAGATTATTCGCGAGGGCCGATTTTTCATGTACGTGTGGCGGGCGACCCTCTCGCGTACACTGGCGCGCTCGAAAAAGCGGTACATCAGTTGAACGCGGATATGCCGGTGCTCGATGAATCGTCGCTGGCTACGCGAGTGCAGGTGGCAAGCACGGGGACGCGAATCGCCGGGACGTTCGTCGGAGCGTTTGGTGTACTGGCACTGGTTCTGGCGGCAGTTGGAATCTACGGCGTGATTGCTTACACGACACGCGAACGTACACACGAAATCGGGATTCGCCTTGCGCTTGGGGCTCAGCGGAATGATGTGCTGAAGCTTGTGCTGATGCAAGGATTGCAGATGACGCTGGCAGGGCTTGCGCTTGGATGCGTGCTGGCGCTTGTCTCGACGCGCTTCTTGCAGTCGACGCTATTCGGTGTGACGGCGACGGACGCGGTTACGTATATGACCGTTGCCATATTGCTCGCCGTCGTAGCGATGGCGGCGTGCTGGATTCCGGCGTGGCGGGCGATGCGCGTTGATCCGATGGTGGCGCTGAGGTATCAGTAGGTCGCGTGTGGAGTGCTTGTGAAGAGACCGTCGAGGCAAGCCTCGTCCTGTGAAAGCGAGAGCAAGCTCTCGCACTCCAAATTTCTTTATTGAACGGGATTCGAATAGCCGGCGTCGCGGGGGTCGATTGGTTTGCGGCCGGCGAAGCCTTCGTCCTGGCGGTGGTAGAAGCGGATGCGGTCTTCGCCGAGTTTCCAGCAGAGATACACTTCGTCGCCATCGATGCGCGCGGGAAAATCGAGCAGGCCCACGTTGAGGTCTTTCACCACGCAGCCGGTTTCCTGGATTCGGTCGAGGGCGGACTGGACGCTTTGCTGCAGGCGATTGAATTCCAGGCGAATCTTGGCGACTTTTTCGTAGTGTATGAGCATGCCGCCGGAACGCGAAATTCGTTCGGCGATGTCGCGCAACTGCTCCTCAACCTCTTCCATCTTGCGGCGGGATTCCATGGCTTCGATTAGGACGGGTTCGAGTTGGACGCGGAGCCGTTCGGCTTCGGTTAGCGAGAAAATCTTCTGTTCGTCATCTGCCATGTCGAACTGACTCCCAAATGCAATGTTTTGCTTATGGATATTGTGCGCGAGTGGGCTGTGGAGGGCAAACTAAAAGCGCGCGGGCAAGGGCGACAGAGCTAACTAGCCGCCGATGAAGACCATGGTGCGCGATGGCGGTACGAAACCGGGGTCGTTGATTCGATGGCCTTTTTCCTTTTGCATCACAACGGAGCGGATTTCATCGGCAATATCTTCATCGCTTGCGCCCCCGCGCAGCAGGAATTTCAGGTCGTGATCGTCTTTGCTAAATAGGCAGGTGCGGAGCTTTCCGTCAGCGGTGAGGCGGATGCGCGAACAGTGTCCGCAGAAAGGCTGCGTTACCGGCGCGATCAGGCCGATTTCGCCCGGGCCATCCGCGAACTTGTACCTGCGCGCTGTTTCGCTGCGTTCGTGCTCGATTTCGACGAGTGGCCAGCGCGCGTGAATGCGGCGGTAGACTTCCGCGGCGGGAACCATTGTGTCGCGAGTCCATGCGCGGTCGGCGTCGAGAGGCATGAATTCGATGAAGCGCATGATCAAGTCGCGTTCGCGCGCAAATTCGGCGAAAGATTCCACTTCGTCATCATTCAGCCCGCGCACCAGCACGGCGTTGACTTTTACGGGACGCAGGCGCGACGTTTGCGCGGCGTCGATACCTGCCATGACCTGATCGAAGGTTTTGGTGCGCGTGACGCGCTCGAATTTCTCGCGGTCGAGCGAGTCGAGGCTGATGTTGATGCGGTCGAGACCGGCAGCGAGCAGCGGGTCGAGGCACTCAGCGAGCAAGTGGCCATTAGTGGTGATCGAAAGATCGCGCGCGCCGATCGCTTTTAGCCGGGCGATGAATTCTTCGACGCCCGGGCGCACCAGCGGTTCTCCGCCCGTGACGCGCACTTTGCGAATGCCCATGCCGACGAGGATGCGCGCGAGGCGCTCGAACTCGTCCCACTCAAGGAGTTCGTGATGCGGCATGTGGTTATCGGGATCGGCCGAGCGGCAGTAGACGCAACGGAAGTTGCAGCGGTCGGTGACGGAGATGCGCAGGTCGGTGATCTGGCGGCCGAATTTGTCGAAGAGGGACATTGTTCAGTAAGCGCGGCTCGCGTTCGTCATGCGCGGCGACGCGTTATGTTGAGATCCTTCGTCGGGCTGAACGGCGCCTTCCGCCTTCCTCAGGACGACAACCGTTACTTATTGCCGAAAACAAAAAACCCAAATCCGCGATTGGATTTGGGCGAAAGGCCGAGGTCGCACACAGCGAGCCTCGAACCGTCTCCTTTCCAAAACGCGGAGGCATCAAATTCCGCGAAGGGAGGCGCAAGCGTTTCCGCTCAAACCCTCGTCCTCTACGTCATCGCAGAGGACTCGTCCTCCGAGCCTTAGGATTTCTCTCCGTTAGGCTTCGAGGATCGGAGCTACAGGGTGATTCTACGCTACAGGCCCGGTCGGGGCAAATAGTTGAGCCAGACGAAACCGCTGTAATCCAGTGTCACTTCAGTCCGTATCGGTTGTGATAAAGTGGCGCACCGATGCGCATCTTCGTTCTGGGGGCGGGCGGCACCGGCTCATTGCTGGCCCATCTGCTGACGCGCCACGGGCACACCGTCTGGTGCGGCGATCGTGACATCGCTCGCGCGCAGCGGTTCCTTGGCAAAAAGAGCACGATCGAAGTCATCGAGACGAACGCGCGCAATCTCTGGTCCATCGTGCGCGCGGCCCGTGGCGCAAATCTGATCGTCAACGCCTCTCCGGCTGTGTTCAATGAAATCATTCTGCGCGCAGCGCTGCGCCTTGGCATTCATTACATGGATTTGAACGCGCACCTCACGCGTTCACCGTTCAAGCCCGAGCAATACCGCTATCACAAGCGCTTCGTCGCGAAGAATCGCACGGCGCTGATCTGCGCGGGCGTTGCCCCGGGGCTCACGAACCTGCTTGCCAAGCGCGGCAGCGAGCTGCTCGATAGCTCCGATGAGATACATTTCCGCCTTTTCGAAAGCACCGAAAGCAAAGATCCGATTTCCACGTGGTCGGCCGACGGCGTGTACGACGCTGCGATTTCGAATCCGCGCATCTATCGCCATGGCAAATTCGCAATGGTCCGGCGGTTCGCCGAGCGCGAGAAATTCCGATTCCCTGCCCCGATTGGCGAAGCAACCGTGTACCTGGCAGCCCAGGACGAAGTCTGCCTGATGCCACGAGATACTCATGTGCGTGCCGTGGACGCGAAAATAGGGGGCAATGATTTCGACCGCTTGTACCGCTGGTTCCGGCAAGGGCGGCTGAACCGCTCGCAGGGAATGGTGCACAAGCGTTTCCCGAAAGTGCCCACGCCGAAAGCGGTAGCGAAATTAATTCGCCGAGGAATTTTAGAGAACGCTCGATTCGCAGCGGCGGTGCTGGTACGTGGCGCCAAAGATAACCAACCGCTCCTCGTGCGCTGGGATGCGAGCTTTCCGACGCTGTATCAAATCCGCCAGCGCGGCATGATTTCAACACCGATTTCGTACGCAACCGCTCACATGGCGGCGCTCTTCGTGAAACATTTCCCCCGTGATTCGGCGGGCGTGATCAGCCCGTCGGCGCTGCCGCTGGAAAAACGCCGTGCGATTCTGGCAGCCGTGAAGTCGCAGGACATTCGCCTGTCGCTGAAGATTACAAAGTTGAAGAGAAACGACGAAGAAGAGGAATTCTAGCACTTGCCTTTTGTAGCGCCGGTCTTCAGACCGGCAGGGGTTGCTTAACGCATGAAGACGACGCGAACCGGCTGCGTTCACCTCGAACAATGATAAAAGACGGCCCTCTGGACTTCCGGCGCAAATCCGTCCGGCTACCGGACGAAGATTACCGCGGTTTGAAACGCGTCTTCTTCACCTTTTGCTGCGATCATCGCCGGCCATACTTTTCAAAAGCCGCCTCTGCGGAATGGGTGCTGCAGAAATTCTTAGAGCAAGCGCAAGCACATTCATCGCTGGCGCACGCATGGTGCGTGATGCCGGATCATATGCATGTTTTCATCGAGGGAATTACAGAAACCTGCGACGCGCTGAGGTTTGCGCACGATTTCAAACAGCGAACCGGCTTCGAGTGGAAATCGAAATACAAGAACCGGCTGTGGCAACCGCGATTCTACGACCACATTGTGCGCTCTTCAGTAGCCACCGAGAGAATCGTTTTTCATATCTGGTCGAACCCGGTACGGAAGGGAATGTGCACGAATTTTCTCGAGTACCCGTATTCGTGCTCGGCAACTGTACCGTTCAAGCGGCCGGCCAGCGTGGCGGCCTGGGTTCCTCCGTGGCGGGAGGAAGCAACTTCCAAGTCAACCCCTGCCGGTCTGAAGACCGGCGCTACAAAACCCTGAGGCGCTCAGAACGGATTTGCCAGCGGCTTTAAAAGGCCGAAATCGATCAGCCCGTTCGCCACAAACTGCACCGCGAGCGCCACCAGCAGCAGACCCATCATACGTGTAAGGATACGGATTCCCGTCTGGCCCATGTAACGCTGCACGCTTCCGGCGGCGCTCAGAATCAGGAATGACGCAAATGCGGTAGCAATGATCGTGGAATAAATCACCACATGCTGCCAAATCGAGTGCGATTCGCCGACCAGCACCATCACCGTGGAAATCGCTCCAGGCCCCGCCAGCACGGGCATCCCTAGTGGAATGATGCTCGCGTCGCGCTTGCTTACGCTTTCCTCGGCTTCCGCGGGCGTGGCTTTCGTGCTCGACTGGCGCGCCTGCAACATGTCCAGGCCGATTTGCAGCAAGATGATTCCGCCGGCGATTTTGAAAGCGGGAAGCGTGATGCCGAACATCTTGAAGATCAAGCTTCCGGCCGCCGCAAACGTCGCGAGAACGATCGCGCAGGTCCATGCGGAGCGTCGCGCGATCCAACGGCGCTCTTGCGGCGGCGAATCGGAAGTGACGGCAAGAAAAAGCGGAATCACTGTGAACGGATCAACCAGAAAGAAAATCGAGGTAGCCGCGAGCAGCGCGAATTCGAGAACCTGGGTGACGGATGCGGGCATGTGCGGCATCAAGACGCAAACTTAACACGTTTATTCGCTCTGGGCACCGTTGGAACCTCATGGCTACTTGATCGAAGTGGGCCAGTACACACCGGCGGCGATCGAGCGGTTTGCGACTTTCACCGACTAACGCAAATTCTCCTGCTAACAATGCCGCAGCTTCTCTCGTCCATAGGGCAATAGGAATAATCGCGTCTGCCGCATCACGGGGCGCGCAACAGTGAGGCACCCGTGCTCTCATTTGTCCAAGATCTGCGCTATGCGTTCCGAATGTTGGTCAAAAGCCCCGGGTTCACGATTGTTGCGGTGCTGACGCTGGCGCTCGGGATTGGCGCCAATGTCGCCACTTTCAGCGTCGTCTACGCCGTCTTGTTGCGTCCGCTGCCATTCCCGCATTCTGAGCAGCTCGTGCGCGTCTTCGACGACCTTCGTGGCCCGAACGAACAGGATGTGGGCTTGTCCGCACCGGAGCTTTGGGATTTGCAGGAGCGCTCCGGCGTGTTTCAGGAAATTTCGGCTGTGGCGCCAAGTAATTCAGCTGTCGGTGGCGGAGATCGGACGGTCCGCGCCGAAAGTCTTGTAACAAGCCCCGATTACTTCGCATTGCTTGGAGTGAAGCAGCAACTTGGCCGCGTCTACACTCAACAAGATGCTGCCCAGGGATTCCTGGAGCCCGTTGTTATCAGCGACGGCTTTTGGCGCCGCAACTATGGTTCGGACCCGAATATCATCGGCCGTAAGATGCGCCTCGATAGCGACCTGTACACGATCGTCGGAGTGATGCCTCCCGGCTTTCGCCATCCGGGCCGGACGCTAAACACCGACGTGGATGTTTGGGTGGCTACCGGATTCAACGGTCTTCCGTTCCCTGTGCCGCCCGTGCGGTCACAGAGAATAATTCCGGGCGCCATCGCACGCTTGCGGCCCGGCCTGACTGTCTCGCAGGCGCAATCGCAGCTCGATGCCTACATATCGCGACTCAGCGGGGAATATCCGGCCGAATACCCTGCTGCCGCAAAGTGGGCAGTGCGGCTCGTCCCGGTAAAAGAAGATCTGGTGGGCCCGCAGCGGACGGAGTTGCTCATTCTTTTCGGAGCCGTGGGATTTGTGCTGCTGATCGCGTGCGTGAATATCGCGAACCTTCTTCTCGCGCGCTCTTCCGGACGTCGCCGCGAAATTGCGATTCGGTTAGTGATGGGCGCAAGTCGTGCGCGTCTCGCAGCACAACTATTGACCGAGAGCACTCTGTTGTCTGTAGTTTCCGGCGTCGTCGCCATAGTTACAGTTCTCTTCCTGAAGAATGCAATCGTAAGCCTCGCTCCCGCGGATATTCCTCGGCTTAACGAAATCGACGTCAGCGGCAAGGTTCTCTTTTTTGCCTTCCTGATCTCGATAGTCACCGGCGTCCTCTTCGGCTTGGCGCCGGCGCTTCAAACTACGAATCCGAACCAGATCGAAAATTTGAGAGAGGGCGGGCGCGGATCGGGGACCGGCAGACGCCACACCCGACTGTCACGTGTCCTCGTGGTATCGGAGATAGCGTTCTCGATTGTTCTGTTGGCAGGGGCGGGGCTGCTGCTGCGAAGTTTCTGGCGTGTGCTTGAAGTGCGTCCTGGATTCAATCCCAGCCATCTGACGACGGTGCAGATCTGGATTCCAGTGGCCAACGATCCGGCGAACGATCCCTATGCCGCCGAAGAGAAGCGAGCCGCTTTTCTTCAGGAGGTCTATCGCCGTGTCTCTGTGCTGCCGGGGGTTGAGCAGTCAACGATTTCCGGCAACGACACTCTGCCCATGAACTCAGGTAGAAATTATTCTCCCTTTTCCATTCAAGGGCGCCCGGAAGATTCCGAGCGCAGCCCCACTGCGGACATCGCGGTGGTCGATACCCAATATTTTCGCACGATGGAAGTTCCCCTGATTGCGGGGCGAAATTTTACCGCCTCAGATACGAACAAGACTGCAGAGACGGTTAGCGTGATCGACCAAACTCTTGCTCGCCGCTATTGGCCGGAGCAGAATCCGCTAGGGCAACAAATCAAGTTTGGATTCGGAGCGGGTATTCAGGGAGTGAAGATCGTCGGCGTCGTCGGCGATATCAAGTCCGACGGTTTCGACGCGCCCAGCGTTCCGCACATTTACGTTGCTCTCGGGCAGTTCGCGCCCGTCAACGCGGTGGTTTTTCTCCGCAGCCGCGGCGACGTGGAACATCTCGGGGAAGCCGTTCGGCAAGTGGTGGAAAGCGTGGATCCCAATGTTCCCGTACACAGCATCAGCTCGATGGATGAAATCATCGCGCGATCCCTGGCTGACCGACGCTTTGCGCTCGAACTTCTGGGCGTATTTGCGGCAGTCGCGCTGCTGCTTGCCGCTATCGGCATTTACGGCGTGATGGCCTACTCCTTCAGCCAGCGCACGCACGAAGTGGGAATTCGCATGGCGCTTGGTGCGCAGCGTCTTGATATTCTCCAGATGGCGTTGGGAGAAGGCATGCGGATCGTTGTCATCGGACTGGCTTCAGGCCTCGTCGGAGCTGCGATCGTGACGCGAATTTTTCGCTCCATGCTCTTCGACGTTGCGCCGGCCGATCCAATTACCTACTCTGTTGTTTCAGCCATACTTGCCAGCGTCGCACTCTTCGCCTGCTATATTCCAGCGCGCCGCGCAACTCGCGTGGACCCTCTTGTCGCCCTGCGCGAAGAATGAACGCGCTGGCCACGTCCACCAAACTCCAACCCAACACCGCCGCGCTTGATCATCAGCCGATTGGCTTGAAGCTGGGGCCGGGTCTTTGTTACAAAGGATGAGGAGCCGCTACCCTCTCCTGCGGACGAACGGCGCATGCTTCTAGTCGCGTCGAAAGTAACAAGCCGATAACACCGAATAACACCTGCCTCGATCTTTTTTGAGCGGAAACTAACCAATCGAGCGCCCCAAGGAGGCATTCATGGCTGAAACTGAGCGTTACGACGCGCTGATCATCGGAAGCGGCGAAGCCGGAAAGCACATTGGATGGACGATGGCCCAGAAGGGTCATCGTACGGCAGTCATCGAACGCAAGCTGATCGGCGGCTCATGCCCGAATATCGCCTGCCTGCCCAGCAAGAACATCGTCCACAGCGCGAAGGTGGCATCGTTCGCTCGTCGCGCGGCTGAATTCGGGCTTGAATTGGGATCGTTCCGAATCGACATGGCGGGCGTCCAGCACCGCAAACGGAAAATGGTCGAAGAGGAAATTCAAGGGCACCTCAATCTTTACAAGGCAAGCGGCGCAGAATTGATCATGGGATCAGCGCGTTTCATAGCACCTCGAACGGTAGAGGTTTCTCTCAACGACGGAGGCACACGAGTAATCGCGGGCGACCGCGTATTCCTCAATTTGGGCTCGCGCGCGGTTATCCCTGATGTGCCCGGAGCGGCGGCATCAAAACCGATGACTCACATTCAGCTCCTGGATTTGGAACGCCTGCCGCAGCACCTCATCGTCATCGGCGGAGGTTACGTTGGTCTTGAACTGTCGCAAGCGATGCGGCGTTTTGGTTCGCGAGTCACGTTAATCGAAAAAAGCCCTCAGATCGCCAGCCAAGAGGATGCCGACGTAAGCGCAGCCCTGCTGGAGCTGTTCCGCGACGAAGGGATCGAAGTGCTGCTTGGAACGGAAGTTATCCGCGTCGAAGGACTTTCCGGCCAGCAGGTGCGAGTCTGCGTGAGAGACGCAAACGGCGAGCGCGTAATCGAAGGCAGCGATCTTCTCGTCGCTGTTGGCCGCGTTCCCAACACTCAGGAAATCGGGCTCGATAAGACCGGAGTGGAGCTGGACACGCGCGGCTACATAAAAGTCAACGAACGCCTGGAAACGACGGCTCCGAACACTTGGGCCGTGGGCGATTGCGCCGGCAGTCCGCAATTCACCCACGTGGCCTTCGACGATTTCCGCGTGATTCGCGACAACCTCAACGGAGGAAATCGCACAACTCTGAACCGCTTAATCCCCTATTGCATCTTCACGGATCCGGAGCTTGCGCGCATTGGATTGAACGAGACGCAAGCGAAAAGCCGCGGCGTCGAATATCGCGTGGTGAAGATACCGATGGCGATAGTCTTCCGCGCAGAGACTCTGTCAGAACCGCGCGGGTTCCTGAAGATGCTGATCGAAAAGGATAGCGATCGCATTCTCGGAATCACGGTGTTCGGTGTGGAAGCCAGCGAGCCGATGGCAACCGTTCAAACCGCGATGTTGGCAGGACTCCCGTACACCGCGCTTCGCGATGCGATCTTTGCACATCCCACCGCGGCTGAAGGCTTGGTTCGACTGCTGGCAAGCGCCCCCGCGAGAGCATCGCACCAGGCTGCCTGAAACACTCGAGGGCCACGACGTGTCAACCTCGCCGGGCGGCTTAGCGGGGTTCGCGCATTCTTAGATCGAGGATAATGCGGACCTCATTGATCTTCTCCGGAGTTTCATATCGCGGGCCGGAATAATCGAGCCCGGAAGTGGAACCGTCAGAAACCCGCTTTCGGGGCTTCGTTTCGACGACGTTGCCGCTGCAAACGGCGCCGTGATAATCGCGCATGCTGATCGAGTAATTCGGCATGTAGCAGTTGCGATCCTCCACCAGCGTCGGCCACACTGAGTTCGATAGCCAAAATCGCAGAGAAGGCAAGTCTTCGAGCGGAATTCTGCCGTGACCTGTAATTTCCATCCAGCCCACTTTCTGGCCATAGGCAATTTCAGAAGGAGACTTGTCGAAGGTGAAGGTGACTGTGTGCGTGGCGCTCTTGCTGACGGGGGTGATCACAGTTGGTCCGCTGTAGGCAATGTTCCAGTCGGAGGGAGCCTCACGTTCGATGTAGGTGATGGTGACATCACCGGTCAGCTGAAGTTCGCCGCTTTGGTCGCGGACGGCGGACTTCGATTGGAAGCTCATCACGGTGTAACGGGAGAGCGCGGCATAAGCGCCGGCGCGGAGCGTGCCGTGCGGTTCGAGAAGCGCATCGCCCTGGTCGGCGGGGATTATGTTGAGCCGGAGCGAGAGCTTGGATGGATCGGCAGAGTCCAGCTCCACGGTGCCGGCGGCGATCGCGACAGCTATGTTGATCCCGGGATCGCTATCACCCGACTGCGCGAGAAAAATGCTGGCGGTAGAGTGCCCCGCGTCAATTTGCCATTTGGCGCTCTGCGCAGAGACGCTCGTCACAGCAAGCGCGGTAAACACGGCGAGACCCAGCAGCAGCGGCAACTGCCCGGCGAGTTTCATCGGCACTTCACGGAGTTCCTCGGGCAACTGAGATTCGACGTACCACCACATATCCGATAAAAACAGCAATAAAAGCCAGCAGAATGGACATTAGAGTTTCATTGTCAGCGAGGCGGTTGCGCAACCACAGGTTTTCGCCCCAGGGAGTCTGGTGTATTCGTTTGCCATCGACGAAGTATGCGTGAGCGCCTCCCCAACCGCCTAAACTCGCACCAGTAAGAAAGCCTAGAACACCCAGAACAACACCCATCAGAAAGGCGCCAGGCGTTGGCCTGGAGCGATAAAGGATGGCCGTCGCAGCAAGTCCCACGCCAGCCCCTAAGAAGCTCTTAAGAAGAATGACAAAGAGGATGAATTGCCAAGTCGTTATCATTGAATATTGTAGCTACGGGAGGGGCTTCGATTGCCATCTTCAGCTATTTTCCCCGCGGCGCTGAACTAGCTGGCTCGCGACTTCTTCTGTTCCTTATTCGGCTTTGCTACGGTTCGCATAAGATCTCGTTTCGACGATTCCCTCGAAAGGCTCGTCTTCAACGCGGACATCAGATCGACGACGTTCTCGCGTTTCACGCGCGGCATCACCGCCAGCTTCTTCCCACTCCGTTTTGCCTCGATCAGCCGCTCAAGCTCCTGCCTGTAAGTGTCAACGTACTGGCTCGGTTCAAACGGCGCGGCCAGCGTATCGATCAGTTGCATCGCCAACTTCGACTCCGCGTCCTTGAGTTCGGACTTTCGCGGCTGCGCACCGGCAGCCCGCACCTCATTTTCGTAGAACATCGTGTGCAGCGTGAAACCGCTCTCCAGAGCCCGAATGATGACGATATTTTCGCGTCCGAACATCGTCACTTTGGCAATCGCGGCGTATCCGGTCTTCCGCATCGCATCAAGCAGCAGATCATAGGCTCGCACGCCACTTTCTTCAGGCTTGGCGTAATACGAGCTTTCAAAATAGACAGGATCAATCTCCTCGCTCTTTACAAAGCTGAGGATTTCCATCGTTCGCGCCGATTCGGGTTCAATCTCTTCCAGCTCCTCTTTCGTGAACAGGAGATATTGACCCCTCTCGTGCTCGTAACCTTTCACAACCTCTGAGCGATCCACGAACTTTTCGCACGTAGGGCAATAGGTCGGCTGCTTGATGCGGCTTCCGCACGGCGAATGAATCTGATTGAAGCTGATTCTCTCGGACCGCGCGGCAGGCTCGAGAGAAATCGGAATCGACACGAGTCCGAAAGCAAGAAAACCCTTCCACGCAGCAGCCATCTATCGCCTCCAAAGACGGCCATCATAGTTCAGAGCAAACGCAACCAAAAGCGATTTCCTGCCAAAAAACGAACCTCGCCATCTCCTTTGGCAACCCCCGGCGGCTGGACGCAATCTCAGCCGCAGCACTTTCCAAAAGAGGTTCTGATGCTGGCACCAACAAATTTCTGGATGTGCGTTGCCGGGCTTCTCTATCTTGCCGTCGGAGTTTTTATACTGCGGAATGAGATCATCGCGGCTCGCGGCTGGGAGAAGCTCATCACCTTGGGCTGCGTCTTCTTCGCCGTCCCACTCGCGGTATTCGCGCCCGAGCATTTCCGCGGCCCCGAGTTCATCCAGGAGTCGGTCCCATCCTGGATGCCGGTGCGATGGTTCTGGCCGCATTTTGTCGGATGCGCACTGCTCGCCGCAGCCACCAGCCCTACTTTGAGGAAGTTCGTACGCTTGTCGTCCATCCTGCTCGCATTGATGTTCTCTCTATTCGTCTGCCTGATTTACATACCGTCTGCGGTCGAAAATGCCACGGATCGCTTCGCGTGGATCTTCCTGCTAAGAGATTCCTCTTTTGCTGCGGGCGCGTGGGCTCTCGCCGGGCTGTACACTCGCGCCACGTCGCCGCAACCATCGAAATGGATGATCTTGCCCGCAGCGTCATAGCGATTGCTGCCATCTTTTTTGGCGTACAACATTTTCTTCATCCAGAGTTCGCGCCTGGCGTTCCTTTGCAAAAGACGATGCCACCATGGGTTCCCGTTCCTAGCCTATGGGCATACCTCGTAGGAGCGATCCTGCTGGCCGCTGGCATCGCTTTGGCCCTGAACAAAAAGCCACGAATAGCCGCAGCTTCGATTGGCGCCTTAATGACCTTCTTCACGCTAGTCCTATATCTGCCCCTTTTGCTCCTCGCCCACGGCCCATCGGAGATCAATGAAGGACTAAATTACGTCGCCGACACATTGCTCTACGCCGGCGCAGCGCTCCTCCTGGCATCAGCCTTGCCGAGCGAGTCCGGTCGCATGGAGAAAATCTAGTCCACGTCAGCCCGCTTGTCACCTATCACCAACGGTCCTGCGGAAGCGCGACGGATAAGTGAATAGGCTACCCGCCTCCCTTGGAAGGGGCGGGAGTTTGAATAAATCATCAGGGAGATCGATACCTAACTAAAAAGGACGGTCTTACAAAACGGCAGCAACACAATCCACTTCAATATCAAACCCGCCATTCCAAGCCGGAACATTGATAAAGATGCGCGCAGGCGGATTTTCCGGGAAATAACGCCTGTAGACGGCATTCACCGCAGGAAACATGTCCACCGAGGTGACGTACACATTCAGTTTCAGAATGTTCTCCAAAGAAGAACCTGCCGTTTCGACACAGAGCTTGAGTTGATCTAATACGATCTCCGTCTGACGCTCGATTGCTCCCTTAAAGATTTCTCCAGTTTTGGGGTCGAACGGCGGGGAACCTGAGACGTAGATTGTGTCGCCGTGCTTCGTCACGGTTGAAGCTGGGGCCTTGTATTTTTCGAGATACGTCGCCAGCGGCTCAACGCGAATGATTTCCCGTTTCATAGTTTTCCTCCGATTGCTAGTTGCAGCTCCGAAGGAACCAGGAGCCGCGAAAATTCGAGGGTAAAAGTAAGACGAGACCGCTAAAGAGTTGTCTGCGTGAAGTCATCGACCCCACTCCAATCCGGGCTGCGAAATCCTCGTCGGAGAGTGCCGGCCGATAAATAAAACTCGAAGCTGCTTCCTTATCCAACGAACGCGAGGGCCAGATCGACAGTGCGCTTACTCCGGCCGTGGTGCAGACCGGAATTTCCTTTTTGGCCTCAAGAACGGCACCATAGTACACCCGTCCCGCATGTTCGCGGCACCGTAAACGATTTTTCATCGGAGCACTCCCGATGGGCTTCCACCCGCACCAGCACAGCCCAAAGTTGCCCCATTTATGGCCTACTTTTTCGCCAAGGCGATCGCCGCCGTAAAGTATTGACCCGAGTCTTCTAACTCGTGGACCTTATCTTGGTAGAACGCAAGAAGTGCATTGGCGGCGTCACCCTGTTTTGTTCCTGCAAGATTTCCCACAAGAATTCTCAGTTCCCATGACCTACCCTCGTTCATAAAAATGAGTTTGTGTGACCAGGAATTTTATTTTAATTCTTTCCTATAATCTGCTCAGAAGATGCTAATTTAGATTTCAGGAAAACAATTTCAACGCAATGAGATTTCGGTCTTAGGCTCGCTGAGAAGAGTGGCAACGACGAAAAAAGGGCAGTTTCGCTCTCTACTATCCCCTATCCCTGGCCTCTATTGCCTGATTTTGGCGTGGCTGCTAGACTAACGTGGCAAGAGTTGAATTGCAGCTCCTGCCACACTTTCCATAGAAGGTTAGACCATGTCTGGACACTCAAAATGGGCCACGATCAAGCATAAGAAGGCGGCTACGGACGCCAAGCGTGGCAAAGTTTTCACCAAGATTATCCGCGAGCTCACGATTGCCGCACGCACGGGCGGCGGCGATCCCATCACCAACCCGCGCCTGCGCACCGCAATCGGCGCTGCCAAGAACGAAAACATGCCCAATGACAATATCGAACGCGCCATCCTGCGCGGCACAGGGCAGCTCGAAGGCGAAACGCTCGACGAGGTGATGTTCGAAGGCTACGGCCCCGGCGGCGTTGGCGTTCTGATTCAAGTGGTGACGAGCAACCGCAACCGGATCGTCAGCGAGATTCGCCACATGATGTCGAAGAACGGCGGCAACATGGCGGAGAACGGCGCGGTGGGTTGGATGTTCCATCGCAAGGGCGACATCGTGGTGCCCAAAGAGCTCGCTGACGAAGACAAGATGATGAGCATCGTGCTCGACGCGGGCGCAGAAGATTTGCGCGATGACGGCTCGGCGTGGGAAGTGACCACCCCTCCCGAAGCGATGGAAAAAGTTCGCGAAGCGCTCGTTGCCAACGGCATCACGCCGGCAACTGCCGAAGTCGCCTGGATCCCGCAGAACTATGTGAAATTGAGCGGCGCTCAGGCGCAACAGATGCTGCGCATGATCGAAACGCTCGAGGATCACGACGACGTGCAGCACGTCTACGCGAACTTCGATATCGACGAGAAGGAAATTCAGGCAGCCGTCGCCAGTTAGCCACTCAGGTTTCCCCTGCTGGGGCCGCGCCGCAATGCGGCCTCGATATTGACGCAACACCCACCCCAAAAAACACTATCGCTCGCTTGAGCGCAGCACTAAACTAGTGCGCGCCCAATGACTTCTCGCGCCGCAATTCCCGCCCAACGGCAAATCAGCGCGCCCCTGAAGACGCACCGTTTCCGCGTGCTCGGAGTTGACCCTGCTGTGGCCGGCGCTACGGGCTACGGCGTCGTCGAGTTCGAGGGTTCCACAGCCCACATGCTTCGCTTCGGCGCCCTCAAGCTGCCGGCTCGAGCCTCATTCGACTCCCGGCTCCGCGATATTCATCAGCTGATTGCGCGCCTTGTCGAAGAATTTTCGCCCGATGCCGTTGCAGTGGAATCCGTATTCACCGCGCTGAATGTACGAACCGCCCTGAAGCTCGCCGAAGTGCGGGGCGTTGTGCTACTTGCGGCGGCGCAAGCACAGGTACCGTCCCACAGCTATTCGCCACGCGAAGTGAAAGTGACCGTCGCGGGTTATGGCGGCGCTTCCAAACAGCAGATGCAACAGATGGTAAGCTCCGCCCTAGGGCTCACCAGTTATCCCGAGCCGGCTGACGCTGCCGACGCCCTCGCGGTCGCACTATGCCACGCGCACCTTTCGCACGCGCGCGAACGCATGTCCCGAGCGATGGGAATTCGACCGGCAACGATTGCCACAGGGAACCGGAAGCGACCGATTCGCATCCAAGTCATTCAATGACCCCTTCGCCATCGAATAGCGCCCGATATCGGTGCGCCACCGTCCGAAGAATTGCCCGGATAGGCCCCGGCTTGCTGCTGTTACCGCTACTCATCGCTTCATCTGCACTTGCAGCGGTTTCCCCCGACGGCTCAACCATCGTTTACCGCAAGGTTTTCAAGTCCAGCTACCCGGAATACGTGCAAATCAAGGTGAGCCAGAACGGCACGGCAACGTACGATATTCGCCAGCTCGATGACGAGTCCGACCCAGTGGCTTTCGAAATCAATCCGCCTTTGGTGCAGCGTATCTTCGATCTCGCCTCCAAACTCCACAATTTTCAGGGCGTGGATCTGGACATACACCGGCGTATAGCGAACCTCGGCGAAAAGACCTTCCAGTACACAAAGGGATCAGAAATCCACGAAGTGAAGTTCAATTACACCCTGGACGAATCCGCCACCCAGCTGCTGAATATCTTTGAGGGTTTAGCGCGACAGGAGTCCGATCTCTCCAACCTGCAAAGAGTAATGCGCTACGACCACCTCGGCGTAAATGACGCCCTCGTCCAGATCGAAACCGACTACAATAATAAAATATTCCCCGAGCCGGAACGCCTGCTGGGCGCCCTTGACCAAGTCTCCGCGGATGACAAGTTTATCGACATCGCACGCCAACGCGCCCGAGCGCTCGCCAGCCGCATCCGGAGTTCTCGGTGAAAGTTGAGAATAGTGGAACCAGATCGCCGTTTCGACGTAATAATGATTCATCCCCAACGCGGATGTCACCTGTCCGAGCGGA
The DNA here is from genome assembly GCA_963736465.1 of uncultured Acidobacteriota bacterium. Taxonomy (GTDB): domain Bacteria; phylum Acidobacteriota; class Terriglobia; order Acidiferrales; family UBA7541; genus Palsa-295. The sequence continues at coordinate 63,084 of CAVTOS010000009.1, forward strand.
TAGTACTAAGTCGGCCAAATATTTACTTTTCGGCGTAACCAGCAACCATCTTATTTGCCCTTTCGCGGCATCAGAGATACTCATATAAAAACCATGCGACACCCACACACACTTACCACCAAATTGCTCGCACTTTTTGCTTTTATTTCTATCGCCGCGTTCTCCACGCCGGCGCAAACCAACCAGGCGCGTTCGCTCGTCACCGCTCCTGTCAACGAAGGCCAGATGGTCACGCGCCTTGGCACCACCCATCCGCTCGCCCGCGCGGAATTCGATCGCGGCCTGGCGCCCGATAGCCTGCCCATGGACAACATGATGCTCGGGCTGAAACGCACTCCCGAGCAGGACGCCGCGCTCGCCACCCTGCTTCGCGAGCAGCAGGACCCCACCTCCGCGAATTACCACAAGTGGATCACCCCGCAAGAATTCGGCGCCCGCTTCGGCCCGTCGGATCATGACATTCAAGCCGTCACATCCTGGTTGCAGTCGCACGATTTCCAGGGCATCGAAGTTTCACCCTCGCGCACCGTCATCCATTTCTCCGGCACCGCCGGGCAAGTTCACGACGCGTTTCGCACCGCCATCCACCGCTACGTAGTCAATGGCGAGGAGCACTGGGCTAACTCGTCCGATCAGCAGATTCCCGCCGCGCTCGCTGGTGTCGTCGCCGGCGTTGGCACGCTCCACAATTTCGCTCCGAAGCCGGCCAGCCATTCGCGCGGCACCTTCACGCGAACCGCCGACGGCAAGGTAAAGCCGCTGCACCCGCTGTTCACCTTTCCAGTGCAGGGCGATTGCGGATTCGTCGCGAACAACTGCTTCGCGCTCGGCCCCCAGGATTTCGCCACAATTTACAACGTCCTCCCGCTGTGGAACGCCGGTATTGACGGCACCGGACAAACCATCGCCGTCGTCGGCGACAGCAACATCAACATGCAAGACGTCGTCAACTTCCGCAAAATGTTCGGGCTCCCCGCCAAAACGCCCACTATCACCATCCCACCCGGTTCCACCGATCCGGGAATCACGCCCGACGAAATTGAATCCGATTTGGACGTCCAGTGGTCGGGCGCAATCGCCAAGAACGCCACAATTAATTTCGTGATTGCCGCCAACACGAATTCCACCGCGGGCGTAGATGTTGCCGCTCAATATGTTATCGATAACAAACTGGCTCCGGTCCTCACCGAAAGCTTCGGCGATTGCGAGCTGGATCTCGGCACGGTCGTAAATGGGATGATCAACACCCGCTGGATGCAGGGCGCAGCAGAAGGCATCACCATCGTCGTTTCCACGGGCGACAACGGCTCAGCCGGATGCGATTCTGATAACCCCAATCTTTCAACGGCACAGCCCGCCCAGCTCGGCCTCGCCGTGAGTGGCCTCGCCAGCACGCCTTTCAACGTCGCCGTCGGCGGCACCGATTTCAATCAACTCACTAACGCCACCTCGTTCTGGAGTGTGGCAACCAATCTGACCAGCAGCCAGGGCTCAGCCTTCGGCTACATTCCTGAAACCACCTGGAACGACTCCTGCACCAATTCGCTTTTCGGTCTGGTTGGTTTTAGCACCACTCCGGAAGTCAATTGCAATGACACGGCAAATCTGGCGACTTCGATTGGCCCCATCGGCGCCAGCGGCGGCATCAGCAACTGTACGACGTCAACCAATCCCACCAATCCTGCCACTTGCTCCGGCGGCTATCCTCGCCCGTCATGGCAAACGGGGCCCGGTGTTCCCGGCGGCAACACGCGCCTGATCCCGGATGTCTCACTTTTCGCGGGAGACGGAATCGTTGGAAGTTTCTACATCATCTGCCAGCAGGACACGAATACCAACAACACTGCTTGCAGCTTGGGCGCAGATAAGAATGGCAACTCGTTTTTCGAAGGCGTTGGCGGAACCTCCGTTTCCACGCAAGTAATGGGCGCGATTTTTTCGCTTCTCGTCCAAAAGACCGGCGGAAATCTCGGCCTTCCGAATTCCACTCTTTACTCCCTGGCAGCCCAGCAAAATGCGGCTACCTGCAACTCAGCGGCTCCCGCCAGTTCATGCGTTTTCCACGACGTCACCGTCGGCACTATTTCCTCGCCGTGTGTCAAAAACACCCCAAATTGCAATGTGGCCACGCAGGGCGATGCCAATGGAATTCTCACGGGCTATAACGCTGGCGCAGGCTACGATCTGGCAACCGGGCTTGGCTCCGTGAACGCCTGCAACCTCGCGAACAATTTCGCTGTCACAAACCCAGGCGGTGCCGCAGACTTCTCCTTGTCCAATTGCGTCGCGCTCGTAAGTGTGCCGGCCGCCGGTGGTTCGGGCACCCTGAATTTGACCGTTACCGCCATCAACGGCTTCAGCGGCACATTCAATTTCACACCCTCATCATGCACGGGCCTACCGACCGCAGCGGCATGCAGCTTCAGTCCCGCTTCGGTCACTCTCGATTCCACGCACCCATCCGCGTCGACCGACGTGACGATCACCACCACCGCGAGCGTCCCGCCATCCATTGGCGTTCGACCGAATGGAAATGAACGCCTCTACCTGCCCGCGGCGATTGCTCTTGCCATGATGATCGGCATGGCCTTCGTTCTCTTCGGCGCGAAGCTGAAACAACTGAAATGGAGCGCGGCTGCGATGCTCATGCTCCTCGCTCTCCTATTCGGGATGGCCGCATGTGGCGGCGGAGGAGGCGGGGGCGGGGGAGGAGGCGGTGGGGGTGGCACAACCGCAACTGGTTCCAGCACCACCGCGACGATCACGGCTACTTCCAACGCCACCACGCATTCGATGACGTTTACCGTAAACGTCTTTTAGCAAACCACACGATCGGCAAACTTCAACCGGCAACCGCCGGCATCGCGTCATCAACGAATCACGATGCCGGCATAGCCCACCACGTGCTCGCGGTCGCCGTTAACATCTCCAGAGGTTGCGTACCGCACCAGTTCGGTGCTCGTTGCACCCAGATCGCGCACCGCTACCAGCATCACCACCGCCGCCGCGATTCCGCACATCGTAATTCCCTCTGCGCGCACCGTATCGTAAAGTCCGCGAGGGTCGAGCGCCAGCACGCGCGCAATCGCTCGCTCGTCCTTCACCCGCGTAATCGCATCGCTTTCGTAATGATTCATGTCCGAACTCGCCACCACCAGCACCGGTTCGTTCCGTGCAGCTGCCACTTTCCCCACGGCGTGCCCCAATTCTTCCAAGATGCCGTAGCGATCTGTTCCCAGCACAATCGGCACAAATTGAAAATCACCGCGAACCCTCTGCAGGAACGGAATCTGTACTTCGAGCGAATGCTCCCTCTCGTGAGCCACCGCGTCTTCGCGCAGCCGTGGGAATTCATGTTTCAACTCCGCCGCCAGCGCGGAACCAATCTTGGCCTCCCCGAGCGGTGTCGTCCAGCTTCCTTCCGACAGGATCGCAAGCGATTCACCGCGCGGAAAATGTCGCGGTCCAATGAGAATCAGCCGCGCAGGAATTTCGAGCGCGGAGTATAGGGCGCCCGCCACGTGCCCCGAATACATGTAGCCGGCGTGCGGCACCACGCACCCCAGGGCGCGCTTCTTTTCCGCGTCCGGCGATAAAAACGCATCTACGCCTTGCGCGAGTTCGTTTGGGTTTGACGGGTAAAAATGGCCGGCAACTGCAGGAGGGCGAATCATCGAACCTTCAAAAACGTGTTTCAGATTCAGCGAATCAATTGTGACGCATCGCAGAAGCGCACTACGAGATCAAAGCGGCTTTGAGGGGCCTCCCTTGATGTCGAGCGCCTCGGTCTTCCCGGGCATATAGCGTATCTGGATCTTGTCGCCATATTGATAGCCGCCCGCTTCCAGCACCGCTTGTATCTTCTCCCGCGCTTTATCCGAATAGGTGAACGTATGAATGTTCAGCCCGTTGTCTTCTTCGCGCACCAGAAGTGACAGCTGGTCGGCATGAATCACTTCCGCCTTCAGCCAGACAGGCTTCGCAGCCTTCTGCTTCACAACGATCGGAGAAGTCGTAGTTAGTGGAGTGGCTTGGTCACTCTGCGCTCTTGCAGGCGCAGACGTGAGCGCGATGCCCGCAGCGAGGGCCGCTAGGGCGGCGAAAATTTTATGCGTCTTCATCGAAGGATATTTTGAGGGACTTAAGGAATTTAATGTCTTGCGCCGTCATTTCCAGCTTCGATCGCACCGGCTCTTCTTCGAGCGACTGCTCGTCCACCTGGATGTGCAGCGATTCCAGGAAGCGCCGGTCCTGGGTCGTCATTTTCGCGTCCGAAGCCTGGCGCCTCGCTAGGCCGATCGTCGCGTCCAGCTTCAGCACGATGTCGAATCCAGCAGCTCTAACGCTGGAGATGGCTTCCGCGATCCGCTCCGAATCCGAAACACTGTCGTTGATCGCGTGGCCCAGTTCCCGAAGCAACTGCTTCATGCGGTCGTCGAGTTGCAAAGCGGTTACCTCCTACCCCCAGCTGTTTCCTACACTAATTTTAGGCTGCACACAACACTGAAACAAGCCCATGCTGCACCACGCGATTCAAGTCGGTAACCTGTCCCCCGGGCCAACCCTCCCGGTCACGCCGGTTTACCCTGAGGCACGAAGGGCATCCTGCGCGCTGTCCGCGTCCCGATGCTATTCGCGGGGCCGGCTCCTTCGCCTTTTCCCTATTTGAAATTTTCAAATCTGAAATATCTGAAATTTGAGATTCGCCTCTCTGCCTTCGCCTTTCAGTAGCGCAGGGATTCCTGTTTACCCTGAGGAGCGAAGGTTCAACCTGAGATCCGAAGGGCCTGTGCCCCCCGTAACAACGCATCTCCACCACCGATCCTTGCCTAAAACCGCCGCTTCGTTCTTTCGCCGTTTCGCCCGCCGATTCCCCCGGCGCAACCCACATGCCGCACCAACCACCCGCTTGTACTACAATCTCTCCATGCGCGCGAACATGCTCCCGGCCCTCTGGCGCTCCGCAGGCGTAACCTTCCGCGCCCTATCGCGCGTCGCCCGCCAGGTCTTCCATGAATTCGCCGGCGCAATGTTCATGATTTTCGCCGGCTTCGGCGCTCTCGCAGCCTGGCGCCAATGGAAGACGCGCCCCGTCCTCTGGCTGATCGGCTTCGCAATCGTTTATGTTCTGATGATGGCGATCTTCGGCCTCGTATCCTTCCGCCGCGCCCGTCGCGTCAGATAAATCAAAATGGCCGACAGCACAAAAAAACTTCCCGACATCAAAGCCCGCAAGCTGGCCTCGCCCACAGGCCTCCCGATGGAAGCCGTCGTTACGCAAGATGCCCTCAACGGCTGGGATCCCGAAGCCGAGCTCGCTTACCCGGGCCAATTCCCTTTCACCCGCGGTGTCTACCCGACGATGTACCGCGGCCGCCTCTGGACCACCCGCCAATACGCCGGCTTCGGCACCGCCGTCGAATCGAACCAGCGCTACCGCTATCTTCTAGCCCAAGGTGTGCACGGCCTCTCCGTAGCTTTCGACCTCCCCACCCAGATCGGCATGGATTCCGACCATCCGCTCGCGCAGGGTGAAGTCGGAAAAGTCGGCGTCGCCATCGATTCCCTCGAAGACATGCAAACCCTCTTCGATGGCATCCCACTCGAGCACGTCTCCACCTCGATGACTATCAATTCCACTGCCGCGATTCTTCTCGCCCTCTACGTCGCCGTCGCCAAACAACAAGGCGCAAATCTCCAGCGCCTCGCAGGTACTGTCCAGAACGACATCCTCAAGGAATACATCGCTCGCGGCACTTACATCTATCCGCTTCGCCCGGCCATGCGCATCGTCACCGATATCTTCGCCTGGTGCCGCCGCGAACTTCCCAATTGGAATGCGATTTCGATCTCGGGCTACCACATCCGCGAAGCCGGCTCCACGGACGTTCAGGAAGTAGCCTTCACTCTCGCCAATGGAATCGCCTACGTCCAAGCGGCAATCGACGCCGGCCTCACGATCGACGATTTCGCACCCCAGCTTTCTTTCTTCTTCAATTCTCACAACGAATTCCTGATGCAAGTTGCCAAGTTTCGCGCCGCACGCCGCCTCTGGGCCCGCACGATGCGCGATCGTTTCCACGCCCGCGACCCGCGCTCGATGATGCTGCGTTTCCACGCGCAGACCGCCGGCTCCTCCCTCACAGCGCAACAGCCCGAAAACAATCTCGTCCGCGTCTCGCTTCAGGCCCTCGCAGCGGTTCTGGGCGGCTGCCAGTCGCTCCACGCCAATGCCCTCGACGAGGCGCTCGCCTTGCCCACCGAACAATCCGCTCTTCTCGCTCTTCGCACGCAACAGATCATCGCGAACGAAAGCGGCGTCGTGAACACGGTCAACCCCGTGGCAGGTTCTTACGCGATCGAAAAACTCACCAACGAAATCGAGTCGGGCGCCGAAGAATACATCACGAAAATTGATGCCATGGGCGGCATGCTTCGCGCCGTCGAAGCCGGCTTCATCCAGCAGGAAATTCAAAAGGCAGCCTACGAGTACCAACAGGCCGTCGATAGCGGCGAACAGGTGGTAGTAGGTGTAAACCGTTTCCAAACGGAGGAAGAACGCCCCATCCCTACGCTTCAGATCGACCCGGCAGTCGAAGCAGCTCAGATCGCGCGCCTCAACGCCCTCCGCGCCCGCCGCGACACCCCAAAAACCAAATCCGCCCTAGCCGAAATCGAGCGCCGCGCCCGCACCACCGAAAATCTCATGCCCGCCATCCTCCAGGCCGTCGAATCCTACGCCACAGTCGGCGAAATCTCCGACGCCCTACGCCGCGCCTTCGGCGAATACCAGGAATCCGTAATCATTTAAGCCGACACCAAAGCGTCGCCTTCGATAAGCCCCGCGTTTCCGACGTGTACAGACTGCCGTTCCGTAACGCCGGCGTCCCGCCGGCTCTTTTCCGCGCGCGCATCCGCTGAGCCAACAGCGCGCGAATAAATTGTCGGTTTTCACGCCGAAGCGTAAAATCTCACCAATGGTGTAATTACCGATGATCGAAAAAGACATCGACTCCGTAAAACCGTTCGGACGCTATGGCGTTGGCATAATCACCGAACATCCCGCCGGTTTGCTGGTCGTAGCCGCAGTGATTCTTTTGACAGTCGAAACCATCCCCGGCGCCCGCTGGTTCCTGACCGCCACACTCATTGCTGGAGCCTCTTTAGGATTCGTCCTCTGGCTGCAGCATCGCAAGAAGAAATATTGCTCCCCTCCAGCCCTGTGTTCTCCGCGTCCTCTGTGCTAATTTTTTAGAGCACCCATGAAGAAACTCATCCTCGCCTCCTCGTCACCGCGTCGCGCCGAGGTTCTCCGCAACGCCGGAATCGACTTCGAAGTTCGCCCGGCGGACATCGATGAAACTCGTCGCCCAGACGAACCAGCTGGCGACTACGTACAACGCCTCGCACTCGAAAAAGCCCGCGCAGCGGTCGGTTCGGAATCCAGCGCCAACAATTTCATCGTAATCGGCGCGGATACGGTAGTCGTCAATCGAGGAGAAATTTTACTGAAGCCCGATTCGCCCGACGATGCGCGCAGAATGCTCCGCCAGCTAAGCGGCGGCGTGCACGAAGTTCACACCGGCCTCGCCGTAATCCGTATGCCCCAAAAAATCGAGCGCGTAATCGAAGAAGTCACCAGCGTCCATTTCGCCAGCCTCTCCGACGCCGAAATCGACGCCTACATCGCCACCGGCGAGCCCTTCGACAAAGCCGGCGCCTACGGAATCCAAAGCCTCGGCGGCCGCTACGTAACCCGCGTCGAAGGCTGCTATTTCAACGTAATGGGTATGCCCCTAGGACGCCTCTGTGCCATGTTGAAGGAATTCGGCTGGCCAGCCAATGAACCCTCTCCCGATGGACTGCTCGACCAGGCCAATTTTTGCGATTAGCCCAAATTTCTAATCGCAAATCTGGAATTAGAATTCACCCTAAGTATTTGAAAACAAAGCATGTGAAAATTTCTAATCGCAAATAAATCGCACTTTTTTGTTTCGACTCTAGATGCCGCAGCGAAAAATCCGCCGGGTCAAGGCAAACTTCGGAGATGTAGAAAGGTATAGAAGAGGCAAATCGCGCTTACCGCGTGGCGTTACTTCTTTTCTTCAGTTGGGGGTTGAGTTGTAGTCGAGGGCGGCGTATTCGTCGGAGGATTGGGATTTGGATTCGGTTGATCGCCCCGCATGCCATCTTTGAACTCACGCACACCCTGACCAAGGCCGCGCATCACTTCAGGAATCTTGCGGCCGCCAAAGAGCACGAGCACCACGATGGCGATAATCAGCAAATGCATCGGGCTGTCCCACATCACTCACCTACCTTTCTGGCCGCACCACATCCACCTTGCAGCCAGTCCGACCGTAGATACTGGCTAGAGTATAACACGCTCATCACCCACCCGGCGCGTCACCCGTTCCCGATCGAGGTATTCGAGCAGGGGAATGGCGTATTTTCGCGTGATACCCGTAAGCTCTTTAAACACAGGGATTGGCAGCTTGTTCCCGCGCTCTTGGCGGTATTTCGCGAGCATTTCCCGCAGTTGCGCGACGGCTGAGCGGTGGAAAATCAGCTCGTCTGTCACCTTGATGAGCACTTTTTCGCGCAGCAGAATCTGCAGAATTTTCTGCGCTCGCTTCGATTCGACCGGCAACTTTTCGAGCACGGCGGCGAAGCTTGGAACCGTGAGGCCGGCACGCTCGAATTCCTTTTCGATAAGCTCCTTCGCTTTCGCTTCATCAGCGGAGAGTGCGATTTCGCGGCCGGCGCGCTGGACGAGATCACCCGAGACGGTGAGGATTCCAGCTCTCACCAAATCATCGAGAGCGGCAGCAAATATTTCCGCGCTCGTTTTTCCGGTCCGGCCGCGCAGGTCTTGCTTCGGAATCCCTGGCAAAAGCGGATTGGCTTGGTGAAATTTTTCGAGAACGATGCGCAGGCTGGCAGCAGAGGCCGCCACGAGTCTGGCCGAAGCGATCGTGAGCGGCTGGTCACCAATTACTCGTACTCGCTTGGCGGCCACCACGTTCTTCACGATCTGCTGGATTTCAGCGTCGCTCCAGCCAGTGCGCGCGGTTAATTGGGAAAGGCTCAGGCCTTGCGGTGCCGCCTCTGCGAATGCCGCGAGAGTCTCTTCGCGATTGCCGTGTTCGAGCGTTTCAAGAAAGGTCGCGACCGACGGATCGGCGCGCTTGTGACGCGGGGCCTGTACATCGAGAGCTGTGCCGCCGCCGATCGTCACCACCTGAGAAAACTGGCGCAGGATGAAGCGATCGCCCGGAAGCAACATCTCCGGTTGATCGAGTCGCAATTGCGCAAGCGCAGACTGCCCCGGAGCCAATTCGTTGCCGGAGATCAAGACAACGTCAGCTATCGCTTCCGCCGTACCTTGATGAAAATGAACACGGGAGCGATTTTTCAGTGGCCTCGCTGAAGCGAGAAGAGTGATCCGCGCATCGAGGCGTTTGGTGGGCTCGAAGACGCCGGGCGGCCCGAGGACCATCCCGCGCTGAATCTCTTCGCGCTCGATACCAGCCAGATTCACGGCGGTTCGCTGACCAGCGAGCGCGCGAGCGACCGCTCTGCCGCCCGAATGCAGGCCGCGCACGCGAACTGGTTTGCGCAACGGATATAGTTCCGCTTCATCCTCGGCTTGCAAGGAGCCGGAGACGAGCGTGCCCGTGACGACCGTGCCGAAACCTTTCATCGAAAATGCGCGATCAATCGGCAGGCGAAAGTGCTGGGTGGCATCTTTCGCGGGGACGGTTTCAGCGACGCGCAGCAATTCCTTCTTGAAAGCGTCGAGGCCGGCGCCTGTCGTCGCACTGACAGGCACAATCGGCGCACCTTCCAAGAATGAGCCGCGAACGAACTCGTCAATTTCGAGCCGCACGAGGCCGAGAACATCGGGGTCAACCAGATCGGACTTCGTAAGTGCAACGATGCCGCGCGGGATTCCGAGCAGGCGGCAGATATCGAAGTGCTCGCGCGTTTGCGGCTTGATGGATTCATCGGCCGCGATCACGAGAACCACAAGATCGATTCCGCCCACGCCGGCGAGCATGTTGCGCACGAATTTTTCGTGGCCGGGCACGTCAACAAAACCAAAACGCACGTCGCCAAGATCGAGGAACGCGAAGCCGAGGTCAATCGTGATACCGCGCCGCTTTTCTTCTTCGAGGCGGTCAGGATTCGTGCCCGTGAGCGCTTCGACGAGCGTGGATTTCCCGTGGTCGATGTGACCGGCGGTGCCAACGATGACATGCTTGATAGTTTCCATCAGCAGGATTCGATGCGACGGACGATGCTAGCGGACGCGTGGCAGCCGGTCAAATCCCGCATTCGGTCAGCCTGGATCTAGTGAGGATGCGCCAATACGAAACAGACGAAGCCGATCGCCCACAACCAAATGAAGATGCCAGCGCCACGAATGAACGTGGGATACCAAGGCTTAAAGACGATATTGGAAAATGTCTGACCCCGAATGAATTTGCTCTTCGCGTAATTCTTCCGGCCCATCGTCACAAGCATGTCTGTCTTAAACAGACAGAGCCAGCCGCTGAAACCAAAAAACAGTACGAGAATCACAATTATAGCAACGTCAAAAGTCTTCATCTTTCTTTCAATCGACTCTATCTAGGCGCCAATCAGCCAGCTACTGCGCTGCCTGTTTCTGCTGCAGCGGCGGAGCTGTGGTGGAACCTTTGTATTTGGGCTTCGCTAATTTTGTAATCCAAATCCCGGAATTGATGTCGTTGAAGAAGATCAGGCCGTTGGCCGGCTGCGCGCCCCAGGCCCATTGCACATTGGGGCGGAAACCGCCGGGGTCGCCGGTCCAGACGCGCGCGATCTCGCGCCCTTCCGCGTAGAGGTTGCCGCGAAGCTCGCCGGAAATATCAACGACGCGCCCGCCTCCGGCGTAATCGCCTAGAACCAGCATGTCATCCAGCGCCCAGACGTTGTGAACGCCGCCTTCGGGCACTTCGTAGTAAGCGACTTCCTTCGGATGCTCGATATCGCTCACGTCCATCACGTGGCAGATGCCGCGCACCGGGACGCGTTCCTTGGTATCGAGATCGAACATCGCGGGAAAAACTTCGTCGCCGATGAAGACGTAGTTTTTGTAGCGAAATGCGGTGTGGGTGCCGGCAAGCCAGTCGTTCCCATAGAGCTCGAAGTGATTGTACTTAAATTGCGAGACGCGCTGTGGGTGCTCGGGGGTGCCGCCTTTGATTCCATTGCCGACGTCGAGAATGATCATGCCGTCGCGCCAGTAAGCGAGGTAAGCAAGACCGTCAAGCACGTACAGATCGTGCAGGTAACGGCCGGTTTCCGTGGGCCCCATCGGGCCGCCGATCGTTTGCGCGGTAGCGTTTTCAGTTTGCCAGCGCGCCACTTCTTTCGGATGTGCCACATCCTGAAAATCGATGATGCGGAGCGAGCCCGTCGCATCATCGGTGATGTACGCGTAATGCGAGTTGATAAACGCGCTGTGGACTCCGCCGGTAACGGTCTCGGTGTATTCCGACAGCACTTTCAAATGCGCCGGATCGGAGGCGTCAAAGAACACGATGCCGTTCTTGCGGTTCGACGCGCCTTCGCGAGTAAACACGCCGACCTTTTCGTCCGGCGTCGTGCTGATGTCGTTCACGAGGCGGGCATCCACCTTCATCGAATCGAGCGCCTTGGGATTCGCGGGATCGGAAATATCGTAGGAGTAGACGCGATCAGCGATCGTCGAAACGTAGAGATGTTTGCCTACGATCCATTGTTCGGATGTCTGAAGGACCGCGCCGTCGGTAGGATTCTTCGACGGAATGTGCGCCACCACTTCGATATTGCGCTCCGCATTGCGCGGCGCGACGGTGATCGACGCAACCGCATCGTGCCGGCCGATGGAAGCTCTCACGAGATAAGTTCCAGGCCTGACCGCCACGAAACCGCCATCTTGATAGATCGAAGCGCCGGCGCCTGAGACGCTCCAACTTGTAAGCACGTCCGTCACAGCGCCTTTTGCGCCCTTCGCCGCAACAGAGAAATGAACCACGTCGCCAGTCTTGGCATTCGTATCCGCGGGCGACACGGTGATGGACTGCACTGGGTCTGCTACGACGTGCACGCTGGTTTCCGCGCTGGCCGGCCCGGCAGTCGCCTGAAATTTCGCAGCACCCGGAGATACGCCAGTCACCAGGCCTGATGCGTCGATCTTCGCGATTGCCGGTGTGCTCGATTTCCACTGAATCGGCACATCGGTACGCGGATCGCCATTCGATGAACGCGCAGTGGCAGACAAAACCGTCGAGCCACCGACGGCCAGCGCCATCGAGACAGGAGCGATATCGATCTTGGCCACCGGTGGCGTGACGACGGTGACGTGCGCGATTCCGGGCTTGCCGTTGACCACGACGCCGACGGTAACGATGCCCGGCTCATGAAATACCACGACGCCTTTATCGTCGGCTCCGGCTACGTCAAAAGGAGCGGCAAACCAGACCGTGGGCTTCGCTTCGATCACCTTGCCAGACGCGTCTTTCGCTACCGCCTTGAATTGAACTTTGTCGCCGACGTGAACTTCGGTGCCATTGGGCGTGACTTCGATCGTGGCCGGCTTCGGAGCTTCCGCAGGTTTCGCCGCATCGGCAGGCTTCGTGTCCTGCGCGCGCAACAGTGGCGCAAAAGCGATCGCGGCGATAAAAAGCACACCTGCCGCGGATTTCGTTGCGAAGTTCATGTACTGCTCCTTCCGAATGGGAATGCTAGCCGCACAAAGTGACTGCTAAGCGTCGAATTGTCAAGGGAAACGGCCCATGAAGACTTGACCGCGAGCGAAACAGCCTTGCCGGCTATCTCTTCGATTCAGTAGCATCGGAGTTATACTGCATCATCATGCAGAGATTGAATTCCGAAGACGAGCGAAAGCGTCTTGCCGAAGTTTATGCCGCTGCTACCGAAGATGAACTGCGGAAGCTGGCGGATCAGGCTTTCACGCTGACGGACACTGCAAGAGCGGTTCTGGCGCGCGAAATAAAGCGCCGTGAGTTACCCACTGAGCTTCGCTTGGCGCCGGAGGCCGAAGAACCTCCAGAAGATTTCGCAACGATCCGAACATTCACGGTTCTCGCCGATGCACTATTGGCCAAGACGGTGCTCGACTCCGCGGAAATTGAATGCTTTCTTTTCGACGAGAACGTGATCCGCATGGACTGGTTCTACTCGAACGCTGTGGGAGGCGTAAAGCTTCTCGTGCGAGCCAGGGACGCGGCGGCCGCGACGGAACTCTTGAATCAAAAGAGTCCCGAAGGGTTTGCCGTGGACGGAGCCGCCGATTACAAGCAGCCGCGATGCCCGAAGTGCGGGTCTCTGGACATCTCATTCGGGGAATCCGGGAAGCGCCTCTCCTACGTGACAGTCGCGCTGGGTGTGCCTCTGCCTGTAAAGCGCGGAGGCTGGAAATGCCATTCCTGTGGGCATTCGTGGAACGACTCGGAGGAAAAGCAGGAAGAGCCCGGTACCTGAAAGCGGCGTGTGACCATTCTCAGCACGAATGCTAGGAGTCGCGCGATGACGCGATTTCATTTGCCACGGCGAGGGCGGCGGCGCGGGGATCCCGGGCAGCGGTGATTGGACGGCCCACGACGAGGTAATCGGCACCAGCGCGGATGGCTTCTGCGGGCGTGGCGATCCTCGACTGATCATTCGCAGCGGTTGCCGCGGGCCGTATGCCAGGGACTACTATTACAAACTTCGGGCCGCAAGCTCGCCGAATGGCCTTCACTTCCCGAGCCGAAGCCACCACGCCGTCCATGCCTGCACGTTTGGCGAGTTGCGCCAGGGCACTGGCTCGGCTGGCAGGCGACCCCGACATACCGATGGCGCGCAGCGCTTTCGTGTCAAGGCTCGTCAGAATCGTGACGCCCAGCACGGCCGGGCGGGATTTTCCGTTGCCGGCAGCTTCCCGAGCGGCGCGCATCATCTCGACCCCACCTGAAGCGTGCACATTGACTAGGCGGACTCTGGGAAGCTTGGCCGCAGCTGCAACCGCACCCGCCACCGTGTTCGGAATGTCGTGGAATTTCAGGTCGAGGAAGATATCAAAACCAAGGCCCGCGAGCTTTTGAACAGCGCGCGGGCCTTCGGTGGTGAAAAGCTGGCTGCCAACTTTGAACATCCCGGCTACGCCCCGTAACGTCCGGGCCAAAGCCAAAGCCGGCCCGAGACGGTCGTAGTCCAGGGCGACGATCAGTCGGCGCGTTCCATGGTGCGTTGGCGTGAGGGCACCTCGAGAAGTTCCAGCCGGACCTTTGCTATTCCGTGCTGGTCAAATCCAAGCCGCCTTGCGACCTCGTACGAGACGTCCAGTTCGCGGCCTTCGATATAAGGACCACGATCATTGATGCGGACGATCTGGCTGCGGTGGTTTCGCGGGTTTACCACCCGCACGATCGACCCGAGAGGAAGCGTCGGGTGCGCCGCAGTGGCGGCATACATATCATAGGTCTCGCCGTTGGCGGTAGGCTGGCCATCGAAATCGTCACCGTACCAGCTGGATGTGCATTCCCAGACCGCGAGCGGCTTTCGGGCCGAGGCGCTGCGAAGCTTGGACGAGTCGAATGTGTTCCGGGAGGCAGCAGTTGACGCGTCGCTCGGCTTGCCAGATGCAGTCGGGTTGATCGTGGGGACGAAGACAAGAAGTCCCATCCCTAAGAACGCCGACTGCATGATCATGAAAAGCTTAGCTCTCATTTTCACCTTAACTTTATTTGAATCAGCAAATTATACCTTTTCGAGAGTACGAGGAGCAACCACTTTATGCCCGTAGAGCCCCTCGTAAACTGCTGATTTCAAACACCATTTCGTCCCGGCACCACATTTCGAGGCCACCCACTAACTTCTCTGACGCCCGTGGGTCCACAAAATGGGCCGTTCCGATCTCAACCGCAGAAGAGCCAGCCAGCATATATTCGACTACATCGGCCGGGCTCTCAATACCGCCAAGCCCTATAATCGGTATGTGAATCACCCGATGTAGGTCATGCACCAGCCTTACGGTTATAGGTTTTATGGCCGCGCCCGACAACCCTCCCGTCGTACTGCCCAGGCGGGACCTCCGATTGTGTGCGTCTATACACAGTGCGGGGTAAGTGTTAGCGACAACGAGAGCATCGGCACCCCCGGCTTCGGCTGCCTTTGCTGTAAGTGCAATAATGCCAATACTTGGAGAGAGTTTCACCCATAGCGGGCGCTTTGCTGCCTTGCGGGCGGCGTTGACGACAGCTGAGGTTAGCTTGGGGTCAGTACTATATTCGATGCCTCCTGACTCGACATTTGGGCAGGAGATGTTGAGCTCGTAAGCGGCTAGCCCTTCCGCATCTTCAAGGATACGAATCACTTCGACGTATTCGGAGATAGTTTTTCCGAACACATTTGCCACGATAGCCATGCTGAAGCGCCTGAGTTCGGGGAGTTTTTCGGACACGAAGGCTCGGACGCCGATATTCTGGAGCCCGATGGCGTTGACCATACCGCCCGAGGTTTCGCAGATCCGGGGGGAGGGGGCGCCGACCATGGGTTCGAGGGAGAGGCCCTTCACAACGAGGCCACCGAGGCGGTTCAGATCGACAATGGGGGCGAACTCAACGCCGTAACCGAAAGTTCCACTGGCTGCGATGATCGGGTTCCTAAGAGGAACACTGCCGACGCTGACACGGAGGTCAACTTCGGTGGGCTCGGTGGGCCGAGGGGCGCTGACAGCCTCGGGCGAACTCATGAGGGGAAGTCTAGCATGCCAGGCCCAGAACGCGCCGGTCGATAAAATCGTCAAAATCATCGCCGGGCGGTTGCGTCGTCGGCTGCGATTGCGGGGGCTGTATGTTAGGATGTCGCGCGATGCGCGTCGTCGAAAAACGGCAATTGCTCTCCGCGGAAGAAATCGGGCGGACGCTTCAGCGGCTGGCTCACGAAATCGTGGAAAAGAGCGGCGGGACGAAAGACCTGGCGCTGATCGGCGTGCGGCGGCGCGGCGTGCCGCTTTCGCAGCGGATTGCTGCAATTATCAAAACGGCGGCCGGCGTCAGCGTGCCAGTCGGAACGCTGGATATCACGCTGTATCGCGACGACCTCTCGACCGTGGCGCAGCAGCCGGTGGTCCACTCGAATGAGATTGATTTCCCCGTGGACGACCGGGATATTGTGCTCGTGGACGACGTGCTGTACACGGGTCGAACGGTGCGCGCGGCGATGAATGGGCTTTTCGATCTTGGGCGGCCGCGGCGGATTCGGCTGTGCGTCCTGGTGGATCGAGGGCATCGCGAGTTGCCGGTGGAAGCGTCGTTCATCGGACGGCTGGTGGAAACGAGCGATACCGAAATTGTGGAAGTGCGCCTCCGGGAAATTGACGGAGAGGAGCGTGTGATGCTGGTGGATCGCGTTACCTGAATCCGCGGCGATCGTTCCGGAGGCATTCGCCAAAAGGGAAAAAGTGCTGCAGCGATTGGAACACCTGCTCGGAATTGAGCCTCTTACCCGCGAACAAATTACCTTTATTCTCGATCAAGCGGCGCCCTTCCAGGAATTTCAGAAGCACCCCCTCAAAAAATTAGCAACCCTGCGCGGGAAGACGATTGCGCTGGCATTTTTCGAAGCATCCACACGTACGAGGATCAGTTTTGCCACCGCGGCCTCGCGACTCGGCGCCGACCAAATGAATCTGCAGGCGGAAGCGTCGAGCCTGAAGAAAGGCGAGTCGCTGATCGACACCGTGCGGACGCTCGAAGCCATGCGGCCTGATGGAATCGTGATGCGGCACAGCGCTTCGGGCGCGGCGGATTTCGTCGCGCGGCGGATCGAGATTCCGGTGCTGAACGCGGGTGACGGCACGCACGAGCACCCCACGCAGGCGCTGCTCGACGCGCTCACGATTCGTGACCGCCTGGGCCGGCTCGACGACTTGCACGTGACGATTCTGGGCGACATCCTTCACAGCCGCGTGGCGCGGTCGAATATTCATTTGCTCAGCAAATTCGGGGCGGCAATTACTCTGTGCGGGCCTGCGATGTGGCTGCCGCGCGAGTTTGAAGATCTTGCTGCAAATGTGCGGCGCGTGACTCGGATTGAAGACGCGCTCGACGGAGCCGACGCAATCATCGTGCTGCGAGTGCAGACCGAGCGCATCCACGAGCCCGCGCTAGCCGCCGAGGAATATATTCTGGGCTATCAGCTCACGCCCGAGCGCCTGCGCCTCGCGAAACCTGAGGCGATCGTCCTGCATCCGGGGCCGATGATTCGCGGCCTCGAAATTGATCCCAGCGTGGCGGATGGCCCGCAATCGTGCGTGCTGGAGCAGGTAACCAACGGCCTCGCGGTCCGCATGGCGCTGCTCTACCATCTTGTGGGCGGCGCGCCAACGGATGCGCCGCATCCGGCTGGTTCCGACGCGGTGTCCAAGTCGAGTTCCAGTTCAAGTTCAAGTTCCGCCACCGGCGCCGGGACCGCGAAGGGGAGTGCCAATGCTGCTGGTTAAGAATGGCCGCGTGATCGATCCCGCGAGCGGCACCGACGCTGTGAGGGACGTGTTACTCGATGGCGCGCTTATTTCGAAGGTCGGCGCGAATCTTCCGGCGAATGGTGCAGAAGTTTTTGATGCGAAGGGCTTGATCGCCGCGCCGGGCTTCATCGATCTGCATTGCCATCTGCGCGAGCCCGGGCAGGAAATCTCCGAGACCATCGAAACCGGCACACGCGCGGCAGCGCGCGGCGGTTTCACAGCCGTCTGCACGATGCCGAACACACAGCCGGTGAACGACAGCGCATCGGTAACCCGCGGAATTGTCGAACGCGCCGCCGCAGCTGCGAGTGTGCGGGTGTGGCCGATCGGCGCAGCGTCAGTTGGTAGCAAGGGCGAAGCACTCGCAGAAATCGCGGCGATGAAAAATGCGGGAATCGTCGCAGTAAGCGATGACGGCAAACCCATCGCAAGCGCCCGCCTGATGCGTCAGGTGATGGATTATTGCCGCGCGCTCGATCTTCCAGTGATCGATCACTGCGAGGATCCCTCGCTCTTCGCCGGCGGCGTGATGCGCGAAGGGCCGCAATCGATCAAGCTCGGATTGAAAGGAATCCCGTCGCAATCGGAATCCATCTGCGTAGGGCGCGACGTCGAAGTCGCAGGCCTCACCGGCGCACGGCTGCACATCGCGCACATGTCAACAAAGGCTTCTCTCGAATACGTGCGCTGGGCAAAAAAGATGGGGCTGCAAGTTACGTGTGAAGTGACGCCGCATCACTTCACGCTTACCGACAAGGACGTGCAGTACGACACGCATTACAAAATGAACCCGCCGCTCGCATCACGCGCCGATCGCGAAGCGCTCATCGAAGGCCTGGCCGATGGAAGCGTCAACGCAATCGCCACGGACCACGCGCCGCACCACCCCGCAAGCAAGGACGTGGAATTCGACCGCGCGCCCTTCGGCATCACCGGATTCGAGACAGCGCTCGCGCTCGGGCTGAGCGAACTCGTGCATCCCGGCAAAATTCCGCTCGCTCGCCTGGTCGAGCTGTTCACCACCGGCCCCGCACGCGTGTTGGGTATCGAGCGAAAAATAGCAGCCGACGAGCCTGCCGACCTGACGATTTTCTCGACCGAGCACAAGTGGATGTTCTGCGCCGCCGATTCGCCGAGCAAATCACGCAACACGCCCTTCGACGGCCGCACTTTTCGAGGCGCACCGATGGCGACGATCGTCGCAGGCCGTATGGTTTATCGTCGAGAAGCAGCAGCCAGCGCGAAATAAGCCGCGCCTTCCATATTCCATTTTCGATTTTCTATTTTCTAGTGCCCGCTACTAGTGTGCGGCGGGTTCCGAGGCAGGATGCATACCGTGCTGCGGCACTTCGTGAATTCCACGCGCGGGCGCTTCCTGATGGAAGCGATACAGCTGGTTCAATGGGCCGGCGCCCTTTCCAATCGCATACGATTTCTCAATCGCCTTCGTCACATAAGCCTTCGCCAAAATCACCGCTTCCCGAAGCTGCTGCCCGGAAGCGAGCTGTCCAGCAATCGCAGCGGAAAATGTGCAACCCGATCCGTGTGTGTTGGGGCTTTTCACATGATCCCCGCCGAACGTCTCCGCTTCACCGCCCGCTTCACACAATACATCGATCGGCTTATCAAGGTGCCCGCCGGTAACGACCACCGCCTTCGCACCCATCTCAATGAGTTTCTGCGCGACCGCCTTCATGCCATTCAAATCTTTCACTTCGATGCCGGTAAGAAATTCCGCCTCGGGAATGTTCGGCGTAATCACGCTCACGCGCTTCAGCAGTTCATCTCGAACGAATTTCAGCCCCGCGATATCGAGCAACTCCTCGTTCCCCGCTGTGGGACGGAACACGGGATCGAGCACCACGTGCGCGAATTTATGCTTGTCGAGAAATTCCGTGACCACGGCGGCATTCCCGCGATTCGCCAGCATCCCTATTTTCACTGCTGCGATTGTAACGTCGTCCACCAACTCCTCAATCTGCGCTCGCAATTGCGCGGCAGGAGTGGGATGAACGGACTTCACACCTTGCGTGGATTGCACGGTCAGCGCCGTAATCGCGGCCACTCCATAGCAATTGTGTGCCGCAAACGTCTTCAGATCGGCGGCCACACCCGCGCCACACGACGGATCGAATCCGGCAATCGTCAGAAGAATTGGGGGAGCGTGGTTCGTATGATTGTTCAAATCGACGTGCCCTCCGCGCGAGGCACAAAAGCCGGTCCGCTCATTTTTCGGGCGGCCCGGCAAAGAAAAATGTACGCGTGTTGCGGCATCACGCGCAAGAAGAAATTTCATCCGCAAATTAATTTAACGCCCTGGAAACCTGACGACACGGGCAGCGCTGGTGCCTGAACGAAACTGTGATACGGTTTGCAGGTTTCAGAACGAATGCTACCCTCGCGTATAATAGTTGGAGAATGACAAGTACGGTGCCGGCTGTAGTTCCGGCTGCTGTCCCGGCGGTTCTCCCGGAAGGAATGACGAAGTCGGCTATGAGCCGTATTCTTGCGATCGATTACGGCCGTAAAAGAATCGGGCTGGCGCTATCCGACGAACTCGGAGCAACCGCGCAGCCGCTGCTGACGCTACAGCGCACGAATCGCCGCGACGCGATTCGCCGCCTGCGCGAAATTTGCGCGAAGCACGGGGTAGCGCAAATCATCGTCGGTCATCCGCTGCACATGACGGGCGAGGCCGGTGAGATGGCCGCCGAAGCTGCAACGTTTGCGATGCGGCTTTCGAAAGAGATTGGAATCGAAACAGAACTCGTCGATGAGCGCTTGACTACCTGGGAGGCAAGGCAAACGATGACAGAAACAAAATCGCGTCGCAAAGACGAACCCATTGACGCGATTGCCGCTGCTGTTCTGCTGCGCGACTATCTCGAGACCCACTCGGAGAAAATGAGCCACAACAATCGGAGAGAGCGCAGCGAATCATGAAGCGGCTTGGCCTAGTAGCGCTTCTGGTGATTGCAGCGATGGGAGCCGCAGCAGGCTGGCTCGATTCGCAAATCGCGCGTCCCTATACAGGGCGTCGGCCGGCCAAAATTTTCGTCGAGATTCCTCATGGGACATCCCGTTGGCGTGTTGCCGGAATCCTGAAAAAAGACGAGGTAATCCGCAACCGGATGGCTTTCGAGCTTTTCAGCCTTTGGCACATTCGACATCCCTTGCAGGCCGGCGAGTATCTAATTGACCAGCCGCTTAATTCCAAGCAGGTTTTCTGGAAAATCGCGCAGGGAAGAATATTTTTGCACTACGTGACCATTCCGGAGGGGTGGTCGATGTTCGACATTGCCGCGCAGCTCGATCGCCAGGGTGTCTGCTCGTCCGAGAGCTTTCTCGCAGCGGCTCGCGACCCTTCTCCGATTTCCGATATCGCCCCGCGTGCAAAATCGCTGGAGGGCTTTTTGTTTCCTTCGACGTACGAATTTAAGCGGCTCACTACGTGCGTACAAGTGGCGGAAACCATGACGTCGCATTTTCGCGCCGTGTGGAACGAATTGAACCCCTCGGGAACGGTGAACTCGCCCGGCGGCCTTGACGCAACGCAAACTGTGACGCTCGCCTCTCTCGTGGAGCGCGAGACCCCCAGGCCGGAGGAGCGGCCGCTAGTCGCAGGAGTGTTCTACAATCGTCTTCGTCTTGGCACACCGCTGCAATGCGACCCCACGGTTCAATATGCATTGCAGCTCGCGGGGCGACCGGAACAAAATGTACGGCCGGAACACCTGCGCATCGATTCGCCCTACAACACGTATGCGCATAAAGGTCTCCCCCCAGGTCCCATTGCCAATCCCGGTGAGGCTTCCCTCCGCGCGGCGCTCAATCCGGCTCCAACGGATTACCTGTATTTTGTGGCCAATGATCAAGGCGGCCACTTTTTCAGCAAGACGCTCGCCGAGCACAATCGCAACGTGGCCCGCTACCGCCAGTTGCTCAGAGGCGACGCAGCCGCGGATCCTGCACCTAAAACTCCCGGTCATCGAGGCGGCTTGTGAGCCAAGCTAAGTCACACGCAGCAGACGCGGGCGAATCGCGGACCAAGAAAGCGCTGATTCTCGAAGTGGCGCGCGAACTGGCGAAGCCACGTTATACGCCCGCTGAAATCGAGCAAATTCGCCGGAAGCTGATCGCCAATCTCGGCCCGCACGGAAAGACGTCGGTGGAATATATCGTCAGCGTGCTCGAGGAAGCGGGCATGCGCGTGGTAATGTCCACAAAATCGGATACCGAAGGTCAGTACGAAGAGGAATTCAGCGATCTTCTCCATTTCTCCACGCTCGACGAGGCCGAAATGTGTCTCGTACGCCTGGATGAGCTGCTGCGAAAATTTCTCGCCGAAGGGGAAAGTGCAGCCGCCGAACGCGTTCGCGAAGTAGCCCGATTGGGGCGCCGCCGCGCGGAAATGATCGCCCGCAACCACAAGGTGGACGCGACGAAGCGCGCCGAGAAGGAAGAGATCGCGCAATGGTTCGGGATCTGGCTCAATACGCCCGACGCCTTTTTCGATTGGCTCGAAGTCCGCAAGCAGTCGCCGGATTTCCAATCCAGATTCCCGCAGTTGCCAGAAGAAGAGGCGTAGATTGCGCTACCTGCTCGACGTTGAGCCGCTCGATCTCGGCGCGGATGTGCGAGCGGTCGGTCTCGAACTGGTCGAGGCTGACGAAAATCGCGAACCCGTTCGCGGCCCGGACGCCGCCAAAATCTGGAGCCGCGTGCTCACCGCCGCTGCCGCCACCACTCCATGGGCGCTCGATTTTTTCAGCCACCTCGATCGCGTGAAAGATTATTGCGAGCGCCACGAGATCGTTTTCCGCGAAGCCAGCCATCGCACACTGGTGATCCCCGCGCCTGAATTAAATGTGCTCGAGCCGCTGCTCGATCGCTTTCAAAGCGAGACGTTCGGCGCACGCGCCGGCGACCTCATCACCACAGGCGACCCTGAAGTGGAAGGCGAACTCGCGCGGCGCGGCGTTGACGGTTATCACAAAACTTTTGCGAAATATTTTTTCTGCGCTGTTTGCAATTTCGAAGATGGTTCCTTCGTTTTACTCAGCGAAAAACTCTGGGCCAGCGAAATAATCCGGCGCGTTCGTCCCGTGCTCGAAGGCCTCGAAGTGGACGTTCGCCTGCCCGCCTGACGGCGAAAACCTGCCGAAGGTGAGCCCGGGGGACAGGTTTCTAGTCTGAAACCTTGGTACGTCTGTACCATTTCCCAAATCGTTGGTTCTAGTACACTAATTCTAGAGACCAAACAGATGGCCCCGCTGTCGCGTGAGTTAACCGTGCCTGATTCCACTCTTCCCGGTGCGCGGACGTTCGTTCGCAGCCTCAATGTGCTGCTTAAGTATTCCCGCCTCTATGGTTTGGAGCACACTCGTTCGGTCGAACAATTCAAGTCTGCCTGGAAGGAGCTGGAGGCTGCGGTATTAGCATTAGGCGAAAGAGGACTTCTGCTGGGCGCCTCCGGATCGCAACTCCTGCTCGATGGAGTGCCTCTCGAATCAACTCCCGCCGAGCGCAAATTTGCGGACCTGCTCACGGAAGCAAATGTGGCCAGCATCAGCTTCAGCCCTAACGTGACGCGCGAGGATTTTCTCGCTTTTGTGCGCGCGTTTATGGAATCCGCGGTCAAGTCGTCCACTCTTGCCGAACGCCTCGAAGCAAATCTCGGCGGCCGCAGTGGAATTCGGCTGAATGAAATTCGTTTCGTGGCGGAGGATTCCGGATATTCCGAAGCGCGCGTCGCAGCTCAGCTCACCGTGAAAACTTTGGGCGGTGATGCGGGCCTGGTTACGGATTGGCTCAGCAGCCCGGAGAAAATGATTCAGTTGATCGCCGCGGCGGAAGGATCTCATGGCGGACCTGGCGGGCCTCAATCCGGCGGGCCAGGAATTGGATTGGGCCCCGGGTTAGGAACGGGCGGTGGTGTGGGTTCAGGTGGCGGCATGGAAACCGGAGGCGCGTACGCGTCCGGAGGACCGGGTGGCACAGCTGTTGGCGGTGCGGGAGTTGGTGGCACTGGAATCGGCGGCGCTGGAACGGGCGGCAGTGCGGGCGGCGGCACTGGAATCGGCGGCGCTGGAACGGGCGGCGGTGCGGGCGGCGGCACTGGAATCGGCGGCGCTGGAACGGGCGGCGGTGCGGGCGGCGGAGTCGGCTCAGCAGTCGGCGCAGGCGCTGTTCCCGGCGGATCCGGAAGCGGCACCGGCGGAGTGCTGGGCGGCAGCTTTGTCTCCGGAGCTCCGATCGCCAACCAGGCGGCAATTTCCAAACTCGAAGAAGGCGATCTACAAAGTTTATTGCGCCTGCTCGTGCAATTCGGTGAGGCGCAACACGCGAAAACTCCTCAGCAAAAGCCGGAAGTGTGGAAGCAGCGCATGTCGGCCCTTCCTCCCAACGCGCAGGTCACGCTGCGGCAAGCGCTAGCCGGCGTGGCAGCCACTTCGCCTTCCGCGAAAATGGACGAGGCTACCTTGCTGCGCCTCGCAGAGGACCTCGCCATTAAATTCGCCCTCGATCGCTTTCAACGCGGCGAAGTTCGCGTAAATGCCGTGCGCCAGATGCTCGACCGCATGGGCCACGAACTCGAGACGCTGCGCAAACTGCTGAAAGCGCGCGAGGAGAAATTGGCCAACGCCGGCGTAAATCTCGAATCGCACGCGGACGTGCTCGATCGCCAATTCTGGGCAGCTGTCCCGGAATCAGGCAAGCGCCAGGTGCTGATGTCCGGCGAAGCGTGGTGCATTCCCCCGCGCAACGTTCAGCAGTACGTCGAAGAACTGCTCGGCCGCGGCGAATCGGATGCCGCCGGCGATATTTTGCTGCAATACGCTTCCTGCGTTCGCAATAAAGACGCCGAGGCTCGCAAGAAAGCCGCTATCGGCCTCGGCCAGCTCGCCGAACTCTACAGCAAAGCGGCCAGCCAACGCCTGCAAGATGCTCTCGTTCAAATTGGCCAGCAGATGGCGGAAGAAAAAGACATCGAGCTGCAATCGTTGCTCAGCGCTGCGTTCGTCCGCCTCAGCCAGGAATCCGCGGCGCGCCGCTACTATCGCGCGATGCAACAAGCGCTCGATTCCATCGGCGAACTCGAAAATTCCAAGCCAAGCTGGGCGGCGAGCTTGCGCCCGCGGCTCGGCGTCGAGAATCGCGTAGCTGACTTCATCGAAGAAGCGCTCACTGCGGAGACGATGCCCGAGGGTCTCATCGGCGTGCTCATGCGCATTCCGCAGGCGGCGGCCGAGCAATTGGGCGTCCGGCTGTCGCGTTGCGCGCGACGCACGGAACGCGAAGCGATCATTGACCTCGCCAAGTCCATCGGCGCTCCGTGCGCGCGTCATCTCAGAGAAACTCTGAGGAGCGAACCCTTTCCAAAAGCGGCCGCCGCCGTCGGGCTACTCAGCCGCCTCGATGTTTTCGCGGTCGAAGAAGTGCTTCCGGTGCGCTTGAAGGAAGGCCAGCGCAGTTTTCATGACGCCGTCGTTCGCCAGCTCTCAACAGCCGGAGCCCCCGAGCGCGGCCAGATCCTCACGAATTGTATCGAGCTGATCGATCCGATGATTTTGCCGCTGGCTCTCGATGAAATCGGAATGTGCGGCGACCCGGCCACCGCGTCAAAACTTCTGCGTCTCGCGGAAGGCGAGCTTCTGCCAGAAGCTCCCGATTATCTCAAAGTGAAAGCCATCGAAGCGCTGGGCCGCATGCGCGCGCCCGCCGCCGCCGGACACCTGCGCCATTTCGTCGAAGCTCGCAAAACCTTCGGCTGGGTCTACCCGGAAGAAATTCGCATGGCCGCCGCGCAAGCCCTCATGAAACTCGACCCGGCCTGGATGCAGGCTTTCCTGCCGCAATGCGGACTGGACGCTGCTGTAATGGCTCTCGCGCCGCTCGACGCGATCCCGGAACGCGATTTCGTGCGCCACCGCCGCTACCGCCGCGTGCGGCTGCCGCGCAACGTTCCTGCCGTGATCACTTCCGCTCGCGGCAAATATTCATCCGCCATCAGCGTGCTAAGTCTGGAAGGCGGCCTTCTGAGCGGCGATATACAAATACCGGTCGGCACCGAAGCCACTCTGAAAATTCCCGCCGGCCTGCGCTCCATCAGCATGCGCGCCGTAGTTCGGTTCGTGCGCTCGCATCAAGCCGGCTTCGAAATGGTCGGCATGAACCTCGAAGATCGCTCCAAGCTTCGCCGCCTCCTCGTCTCGCTCGGCGACGATCGCCCGCCCCGCATGGATCGCTCGGCCGAACCCCCTATTTCTGAATAACGCCGCACGCAATCCTCGCGCCGGAATTTCCCGCCGGATCGGTTTTGTAATCATCCTCTTTTTCATGGATCACGATTGACGTCCCGCCATCGTGAAACAATGAATTCGGCCCGTCTCCCAGCGTAACCATCATATCCAACAGCGTTGCTTTGGCCGTTCCGTCCGCCTTCACTTCGATATTCAGAAGGTCGCCGGCGTGCGGCCCTTCCGGATTTTCCTTGCCGTGCTTTTTTGTGTCCGGATTCAAGTGTCCGCCGGCAGTCTTGAAATCCGGCCCGTCACACTTTCCCACCGCGTGAATATGAATTCCGTGTTTGCCTGGCGATAGCTGCGCCACGCTCACCTCAACTTTCACGCCTTTCTTCGCGGGCAATATCTTGGCGCTGCCGATGCTCTGCCCCTGTGCGTTGACGATATCCGCGTGCGCCGATTTTGGCGCCCCTTGCCCAAATACCACAGAAGCGCAAAGCAACGCCGGAAGCAAAACGAGTACGAACCTGCTGTAAGACATGGGGATCTCCTCAGACGTGAAGTTGAATGCAGGGCCGGCCTGCTACGCACCACGAGAATACACCTTCTTGGAAGCAGCCACCTCAAAGTTGAACGTCGAAAATCGCCCGCGGAGTCTGTGCTGAGGATTAATTATTCGTCGTTGATTTGCCTTCGGATTTGGCCGGAGCCTTCGCGTCTGCCGTTTGCGTCGCCTTATTGGCATAAATCTGCTGGATCCATGGCTCCAGAATCTGTGCAACAACCACGCTACCTCGCTCCGACCAGTGACCGTCGCAAAGCGAATACGCCAGAAAATCGCCGCCCGACGCCGCATCCATTTCCGGCAGCAGATCCTTCACCGCAACGCCGTGCTCTGCTCCCCACTTCTCGACAAGCGGACCCAAAGGGTTTGTCCCCGTCGTGTGCACCCGCTGAAAATCGATGGCGTGTGGAATCAGAAAGACGCCCACCTTTGCACCGTGCGCATCCGCCGTGACCTTGATGTCCTCAAGAGACTTTTCTAGCCGCGCGATATCCACGCTGTTGTAATCGTGGTAGCCCGAATAGGGGCTCAGCCGCCACCAATACAATCGCGAATTTATGAATAGGCCAACGTGATACGAAGCCAGATAAGCCCTGAGAAACGCCTCCACACGATCCCAAAAACCTTCCCCTGCATTCGGATCGAAATGGCCGGAATAAAAAACAGAAAGATCATCCGCGTAGAATGGCCGGTACTCGCCGCTCCGCCCATGCTCCCTTCGGTATGCGAAATCCATGTCGTGGAAATCATTGTCCGGCACCACGCCAACGAGAACCAGATCGTGGTCGAACTTCGACGCCATCGTCTTGTACATGAGATCGTATTGCAGAGGCCCAAAGCTTGAGCTTCCGAAGTTCAGGTACTCGCGGCCCGTTTCCTTCTCGAGGATGTTCGTCAAACGCTTGTCGGCAGGCTGCCCCACGCCCTCGATCATCGAATCTCCCAGAGCGATCACCCGCGGCGACGATGAATGTACGCTTCTCTCCACGTCCCGCGCGCCGTAGCTGTTGGTGTCATATTCCACGCTGTAGCACCCGGATTTGTGGACAAAATGGCCGTTCGGCCTGTGCCAGGCGCCGAATGCAGGATTAATGTCCGCCGAAAAATCGTTGTATCCCACCTGATAGCTCGGCTTGCTTCCCGGCCACTTCGTCACATTGATGTAGATCAGAGACGCCAATTCGGCGAGAACCGCGAAAATTACGAAATTGATTGCGAAAATTCGTAACGCCGATAAAACCTTCTTGAAAAATGGACGCTCGGAGGAAGAGGCCGCTGCGTCCACTGCTGGAATCGCCTCGATCGTTCGCGGATAAACTCCAAGCCCGGCCTGTGGTGTACTGGAAGTTTCTGACTTACCCATTGCACCTCGGCTTACCGCAGGTTTAGGCCCGAAAAGATACCAGAATTCTACCTAGTTTTGTTCACCACTTCATCGCGCGTACGCAAGCGTACCTAAACATTCCCACCGCTCCACGCCTCCATCGCCCCTTCGTTGACTCCCTTCCGACCGGCTGGTACCCTCGCTTATTTGCTGTATAAGGAGAACAAATCTCTGCTCGCTGAGCGGTTAACTCAAGCGGCACCAAACCGCGGTACGGATCGACCTCCGGTTGTCACGATAGCTGCGACTGCCTCCATCGCGCTCGCTGCCGCGGCCTGCCTCCTCGTTTCCGGCTGCTCGATAAGCCACAAGACCGTCGTTAAGCCCTCCCAGGCACCGGCGGCGCTTCAAACCGCCACGAAAACCCAGCTCCTCGATAAATACAACCGCCAGGCCGGCTCAATCCGTTCCGTGAATCTCTCCGTGAAGATGAAACTGATTGGCGGCTCCAATTATTCCGGCGTCATCGAGCAATATCATGAAGTAAACGGTTTCATGCTCGCTGCGAACCCGGCGAATATCCGTGTAATAGGCCAGGCACCCGTCGTTGGCAAGAATATTTTCGACATGGTCAGCAACGGCGAAGAGTTTCACGTCTTCATACCGTCGAAAAACGATTTCCTCGTGGGCCCCACCAACTTGCAGCGTCCCTCAAAAAAGCCGATCGAAAATCTGCGGCCACAGCATTTGGTAGACGCGCTCCTCTGGGCTCCGGTTTCCGATCGCCTGCCCGTCCTTTTCGAACAGGCCAACGAAACCCAGGCGCGATTCTATGTGCTCACCGTACTGCGTCGCACGTCATCCTCGAACGCCGGCGCCGATTCTTCGAATTCGAATCAATCCTCCGCAGACGAATTCGAAATCGCCCAGAAAATCTGGTTCAATCGCGCCGATCTCAACGTCTCGCGAATCGAAACCTACTCCCCCGGCGGCGTCCTGGCCTCCGACGACCGCTACAGCAACTGGGATTCATTTGGCGAGCTTCACTACGCCAGGCAGATTGACATCGCCCGGCCCAGCGACGACTATCAATTGCAGGTTACGATCGGGAAAGCCACCTTCAATGAACCGATTGGCCCGGATCGCTTTATACTTCCCCAGCCGCCCGGCACGAAGCTGATCCGCGTCGGCGAAGAGTCTGAGGAATCCAAGGAGTCTCAGCCCTGATTGGCTACATGATTTCGCAGAACGTGCTGCACCGGCCGCTCCGCACATTCATCACCGTGCTCGCCGTCGCCGTCGAAGTCACCCTCGTCATCATTGTCGTCGGACTCACCAGCGGCTTGCTCCTCGAATCCGCTAAGCGCACCGAAGGGGTCGGCGCCGACATCATGGTGCAGCCGCCTTCCGCTTCGGTTTTTATGGCCTTCGGCGGCGCGCCGATGCCGATCGCAATTGCCGACAAACTGCGCCAGCTCGAGTACGTACAGGCCGTGGCACCGGTCCTCGTTCAATTCAATTCCGTCAACGGCCTCGACATCGTCTATGGAATCGATCCCGAGTCTTTCCGGGCCGTTTCCGGCGGCTTCGTTTTTCATTCCGGTCATGACTTGCGGGATCCCAACGACATTCTCATCGACGACGTCTATTCCCGCTCCAAGAAAGTAAAAGTCGATCAGACGCTTCACATTCTCGAGCATGATTTCCACGTCGCAGGAATCGTCGAGCACGGCAAGGGCGCCCGGCTCTTTGTTCTCATGCCCACCCTGCAGGAGATGGCCGGTGCCCGCGACAAGGCCTCCATCTTCTACGTGAAGTGTGACCGGCCGGACCACACTCCCGCTGTCGCCGACGAAATTCGTGATCTGCTGCCGAAATACGAAGTCCGGCCCCTCAAGGATTTCCTCACTCTGATGACTTCGTCGAATTTGCCCGGCCTCGCGGCTTTTATCAATGTGATGATTGGCATCGCCGTGGCCATTGGTTTTCTCGTGATTTTTCTCTCGATGTATACCACCATCATCGAGCGCACCCGCGAAATCGGCGTACTGAAGTCGCTCGGGGCTTCCAAGAGCTACATCGTTCAAATCGTCCTGAGCGAAACCACCCTCCTCTGCCTCGCGGGAGTCGTAGGAGGAGTCGGCCTCAGCTACCTGATGCGCGCCATATTTATCCGCCTGTTTCCTAGCCTCACCATTCTCATCACTCCGGGCTGGATCGCGCGAGCGGGGTTGATTGCAATTCTCGGAGGCCTGCTCGGCGCGTCCTATCCCGCCTGGATGGCAAGCCGCAAAGATCCGGTGGAAGCGCTTTCATACGAATAAAGCTCGCGATTACATGCGCGCTAGCCAGACGCATGAATCGCGTCTAGAATCGAATCACAGCATATTTTATGGACGTTCGCACGGGGGCCTGGTAGTTGGAGCCGATACTTAAGACCGAAAATTTGTGGAAAATTTATCGCACGGGCAAGGTGGACGTGCCCGCCCTGCGCGGCGTCGACATCCAGATTCTTCCCGGCGAATTTGTCTCCATCATGGGCCCTTCTGGTTGCGGAAAATCCACTATGCTCCACGTGATTGGCGGCCTGGCGCAGGCCACGCGCGGGAAAGTCCTTCTCGACGGCAACGATCTCACCACCATGACTGACGCAGCCCGCACCATGTTGCGCCGCCACAAAGTTGGCTTTGTTTTTCAGCGCTTCAATCTTTTGCCCACGCTCGACGCTTACCACAATATCGTTCTCGCCCAGCACATTCGCGCCGACGGATTCGATCCGCACCGCTTCGATGTTGTTGCCGATCTTCTCGGAATCACCTCACGCTTGAAACACAAACCCTCGGAAATGTCCGGCGGCGAGCAGCAGCGAGTCGCCATCGCGCGCGCGATTGTCTGCGAACCCAAAATCGTCCTCGCCGATGAGCCCACCGGTAATCTGGATACGAAGAGTTCAGAAGCAGTTCTCAAATTGCTTGCCTCCCTGAACAAAGATCTCGGCCAAACCATCGTGATGATCACTCACAATCCCGAGGCCGCCGCCTACGGCCATCGCGTCCTCCACATGCGCGACGGCCTCGTCGTGGACGGCGCCACCGTTCACTAGCATGCGAAAGTTCTGGCGCGGCTTCGTCAACACAATTTTCTGGTCGTATGAGCGCGGCAGTTGGCCCTACGACGTGATGGTCATCATCATCGTCATCTTCGTCCTGCTTTCGCCGCGCCGCTGGTTTCAGGATCAATCGCAATCGATATCTCTCGCCAGCTCCGATATTCAACTCGTTCAAGATGACCCCGAAACCCAAACGCGCACCTACCGCCTCGATGCCCATGCGCTCCCAGCCGAAAAACGCGCCGCGCATCCCACGCCGGAACTCGAACGCGAAACCCACGACATCCTCGGCCGCACCGTGGACGACCTGAAAGGCCACACTTTTCAGGTGCAGCGCATCGATCCGGTTCGCTCCGGTGACGGCCCCGTCCTTTATTACGACGTAACAGTGCATCCCTGAGGTTTGCCGAGGCCGTCTCTTTTGCCGTTCGCAGTTGCCTTTCGTACCGCTGGCCTCCGGCCGGCGCCTTTGCTTCCTGCCGTTGGCTCGTTCTGCCCGCTCGCGACGCGAATGCGAATCCTACAGCCGCTTGCAATTTTTCAAGCTTTGACTGGTCACCGCAAGGCCTGCCGTCAGCAACAAATGGAACCCCCCGTGCCTGCGGCGCATCTCATACCCTATGCTATGATGTCGCGATTTCTTCACAGGCCAACCACATCAGCGGGGGATTCTTTTGATCGTTAGGCGTTTTGTATCGCTATTATTTATTTTTGCGGCCATTTTTTCACTCTCAGTCGCTCTCGGTGCTGCCAATCCCTCACAGAATCATACTCCGCTCACACTCGACAATGTTTTGGCGCACTTGGACGACTCCGCTAGAAACTTCCACAGCCTTTCCGCCGATGTCGAACGCACCAAGGTCACCGTTGTCGTAAACGATCGTTCGACGGAGGCTGGCGCGATTCTCGTCCGCGGCGACCGAATGCTTCTCGATCTGAAAACTCCCGATCCGCGCACGATTCTTCGCAATGGCGACAATCTCTTCATTTACGAGCCCGGCCTGAAGCGCGTGGAGGAATTCAACCTCGGCAAAAATCGCGGCCTGGTGGACCAGTTCCTGCTGCTCGGTTTTGGCACGGGAGGAAAGGAACTGCGCAGAGGCTACGGAATCACTCTCGTCGGCGAGACTCCCATAGATGATAGGAAAACCGTGGAGCTCGAGCTAACTCCTAAATCCGAAGATGTTCTCAAGCAATTTTCCAAGCTTCAAATCTGGTTCGACCAATCCAGTTGGCTTCCCGTCCAGCAGCAGTTATTCGAAGCCGGTTCCGGTGACTACATGATCGTCCGCTACTCCAAAATGGTCCGCAACCCGAATATCCCCGAGTCCGCTTTCAAGCCCCGCTGGCCCAAGGGCACCGAAAAAATCAAGCATTAGACAATCAATGATTGTCATCCCGAGCGAAGCCAGGGATCTGCAGTTTCTTTAACTCCTGCAGTTCCTCTTACCCCACCGAGGCCCCATTACCGAAGCTACATCGCCCAATATACAGCGTCCTTGGGATGGCCCCGCACATGACGCACCCCTAAATTGACAACTGGTACGGACGTTTTCTCGGAGGCTTTCATGGAAACCACGCGGCCCAAGACGGACAATCAAAACAATAAGAAAATCAAGTCAGGCAAGAAACGCGTCAGCAAGCGCGATCCCCTTGAACCGGCCTTTCGCTCCGCCAGGATTCGTAAAGCCGATTCTCGAACCGCCGACACAGGCGACCCATCCATCCCCTAGACTCGTCGCAATCGGGATCGCACTTTGGAAGCTTTTTTTGCCAACGGAATACCAACCAAAAGATAAATCGCTGCATCGCCCTTTGATAGCCCGATAGTAGGAGGCTCCAAAAATGAAACAGTTCAGCAAGATTTTCGGATTGCTTGCACTCTCCGCCTTCATGAGTCTTCCAGCGTTCGCCCAAAGTGCAGGCAGCCAGCAGGAAAACAACACCCCTCAGCAACAAGAAAAAAGCAATGCCCAACAACCCAACGGAACCGCGACCCACACAAGAAAGAGCGTCACCGGTTGTCTCCAAAAAGGCGACAAGGCCGGCAGCTATTCCATCAAGACCGATAACGGCGCTACCTGGGTCCTGAAGAGCCGCAAAGTTGACCTCAGCGAGCACGTGGGCCATCAAGTCACCGCCTCGGGATTCCTCGCGCAGAATCAAACCACCCAGACCCCGAGCACCCCGAATACAACGGTAGATAACGCGCAAGACGAGGCAGGAGCCGGCGGCGCGGGCACCATCAACACACTTCACGTAGTGAACGTAAAGATGGTCAGCGAAACCTGCTCGTCAAAGTAGCTCAGGTCGGAAGTGCCGTAGCTCAGGTCCCGTAGCTCAGGTCATACATTCCCGCCCGACCTGTCACCAAAATCCCGTAGCTCAGGTCCCATTCCGGCCGACTTCGGCCGGAATTGACCTGAGGCCTACCGCCCCCGCGCCCACTCACCACCGCGAAACCTCTTCGTCGCCCACGACGGCCCGCACCACCTCGAGTAGCCGAGCGATCATCGTGAGTTTCTCCGAGTTCCGATTCCATGCGATGCCGATGCGCCACAACGGCTCCTTCCAGCCCAGTTCATGAAATCGCACCCCCGGCACTTTGAGCCGCAGGGCCGACCTCGGCACCAAGGAGATTCCTACGCCGGCTCGAACGAGGTGCAGGATGGTCAATATTTCGTTCGCTTCCTGAACTACCCGGGGAGTGAATCCCGCCTTGAGGCAAAGGCTTAACACGCGATCGTGAAACACCTCAGAAACCGAGGGAGACACAAAAATAAAACCGCTGTTGCGGAATCCGCCGATCCCCTTTTTCAGCCGATGTGGTGCATCCGGCGGTATCGCCAAAACCAGGTGTTCGGAAAATAGCGGCACGCTCATCAGCTTAGGGTTTGAGACCGGCAACCGCAGAATCCCCGCATCCAGCCTGCCCTCAATGAGAGACGTTACCTGCGCAGGAGACGGCATTTCCCGCATTTGAAGTTCAACCTCGGGGTAAAACTTGCGGAAACGAAGAAAGGTGCGCGGAAGGATTTCAGATACCGAGGCAATCCCGAATCCAATCCGCAGCGTACCGGCTCGACCTTCCATGCCCGCCCGTGTTTCGCGCAAAGCATCCTCGGCGTCCTGCAACAATTTTGCGGCCTTCGGAAGAAAACTCCGGCCCGCATCCGTCAGCGCCACTTTCCGGCGCGAGCGCACAAAGAGGGCCCCCTGTACCTTCTCCTCCAGTCTTTGAATCTTCTTGCTGAGTGCTGGCTGAGATAGAAACAACCGCTCGGACGCCTTGCGAAAGTGGAGTTCGCCTGCCAGAACTACAAATGCATGAAGTTCGGAGAATTCCATATCCATAACTAAACGTTATCACAGAGAGATCTGTAATTCATTGGACGAAAGAGCAGGAAGCCACGAAGAATGACGTAAGCAGGGAGAACCGATGAGAAACCATCTGATCGCGGCGAATTCACCACGGAGAGAAGCCTCCGGCTTGTTGGGATCGCGCACCCGTGCAAGCGTGAGGCCGGCTCTGCAAACACCTCTGCGTTTGCGCTCTGGGCGGTTTCTTGAACCCCTCGACGTCATTCGATCCGCTCCCCGTCGCATTGCAATAGCTCTGACCTACCGCAACTTCCGCCTCCTGTGGATGGGAGCTCTCACATCCAGCATTGGCACGTGGATGCAAAAGGTGGCGCAGGCCTGGCTGATCGTCGCGATGACCGGACCCGGATCGGCATTCTTTCTTGGGCTGGATAGCTTTCTCGGCGAGTCGCCTCTTCTCCTCTTCACCATGCTCGGCGGGGTGCTCGCCGACCGACGCGATCGGCGTCACATGATCCTGATGTCGCAGATCATCCAGATGCTCGTGGCGCTGGCGCTGGCAGTGCTGATTTACACTAGGCGCATCCACATTGCGCACGTCCTCGCGCTCTCGTTCATCGCCGGCTGCGCCCGCGCGTTCGGCGGCCCCGCGTATCAATCGCTCATCCCCACGCTCGTGGGAAAGAAAGATCTCCCCAACGCGATTGCCCTCAATTCCATTCAGTTCAATCTCGCGCAGGTTATTGGCCCCTTCGTTGCCGGTGCGGCCCTCGCGGCATTCGGCATGGTCGCGTGCTTCGGTTTGAACAGCATTTCTTTCTTGTTTGTGATCGCGGCAATCCTGGCGCTGCGAGGCGTGCAGGTGCCTCCCAGGGCCGCCGGAAGCCTGGTCGCTCAGTTGAGGGGCGGCCTGCGATTCGTCCGGAGCTCGTCGAATTTTATAACCGTAATGGGACTTGGATTCTCTGTTGCGTTTCTCGGAGCGCCGCTGCTCACCTTCCTTCCCGTCTTCACCAGAGACGTGTTTCACCGGAACGTCGGCTTCTATACACAACTGATGACGTTCTCCGGCGCGGGCGCAGTCATCGGCGCGCTCTTCGTTGCGTGGCTGGGCCGGTACAAGCACATGGGACGCATACTGCTGATCTTGCTCGCGCTGTTCGGCACGATCATTGTTGGCTTCGGGCTCTCCCGGAGGATCTGCCTGTCTGCATTGTTCCTCTTCACCGGCGGTGCGCTCTTCGTGATGTGTTCTTCGCTCACCACTTCCCTGGCTCAGCTTCTTGCGCCTCCGGAGTTCCGCGGACGAGTGCTCTCCATTTATTTGGTCGCGTTCTTAGGCGGCTCACCCCTCGGTGGTCTTACTAGCGGATGGCTGGTTACGCGAATCGGCTCAGCGCCAGTGATGTTGGCGATCAACGGTACGGTGCTCACGTTAGTGGCGTTGTATTTTCTGATCCATGGCCAGAGCCTCAAAGATATCTAGTCGCCCTTCGGGAGCACTGAGGTCGAGCTCGACGTTAGTAAAATGAAAACAGCGCCTCAGGCGCTGAAGGAGAGAATGATGAAAGACGCCATGAGAGATAAACTTGGCGCGCCCAAAATAGTCGACCGGAACACCTTCCAAGCCGACTTGGACGCATTGCGGGTTCGGGAGAAGGCGCACACGCACGAGGGTGACGCGATCGCGGCCGCCCGCCGGCGGCTCCCCATGGTCGAAGTGGATCCCGCCATCATGCTGATCGGCCCGCACGGCGCGCTGTCACTGTTGCATGCGTTCGAGGGCCGTCGACAGCTCATCGCCTATTACTTCATGTGGCACACCGGCCACCCAGCGCCCGAGCAGTGCGAGGGCTGCACCTGGGTTACAACCCAGGTCCGCGAGTTGTCCTACATTCATTCGCGCGACGTCACCTTCGCCGTTTTTGCCCAAGGTCCATATGAAGAGAGCGCGCGCTACCGCGAATTCATGGGCTGGGAAGTGCCTTGGTATTCGGCGGTAGGCTCGCTCGAGAAGCTCTTGGTGGGACGCCGCGTGGGCAGGATGCACATCGTTTGCTACCTGCGACAAGGCGATCAGGTTTTCGAGACGTACTGGACCACAAGTCGCGGCGTCGAGGTGATGGATAACAACTACCGGTTGCTTGACTTGACCGTCTACGGGCGGCAGGAGAAGTGGGAAGACTCGCCGGCTGGCTGGCCTCAAAACGACATTATGGACACGCTCCGGACCGACGGACGTCCCACCGCCCAGTGGTCCCGGCTGAAGGCCGGACGCTCGGACAACCTCGGCACACAGTCCGCTAGAGGCCTCAGTCGGAAATAGCCGTCACCCAGGCACCACCACGTGGTAAACGTGAAATTAGAAAGCGAAATCCTGCTCGACAAGAGTGAGGCTCGTTTCTCGCCATTGATTGAGCGCGTCGAAAATTGGCGGGAAGCTTGGCGTCAATTCAAGCGGCCGGCCGGCGCAGCATCTCGCGCCCGGACAGCATAAAGCTTCTGCAATAGCGATTCGCGCGAAAACGGTTTTTGCAGCAACTCCGCACCCGTCAAGAAAGCGTCGTCGGAGTTGTGCTCCAAATACCCGGACATATAAACCACCTGAATGTTCGGGTGCGCCCGCCTCAATCGCATCGCAAGTTCTGTTCCCCGCATGCGCGGCATCACCACGTCCGTCACCAGCACATCAATCGGCGTTTTCTGCTGCTCCGCTATCTCCAGCGCTTCAATCCCATCTTTCGCCGCAATCACCTGATATCCGCTCGCGCTCAAAAACTCGCACGCCAGCTCACGCACCGCCTCTTCATCTTCCGCGAGCAGCACCGTGCCCACCCCTCGATGTATTTGCCGCAACGCCTCTTTCGTCTCGCTGGCCGAAACCGCCTCCGTCGTTTGCGGCAGAAAAATTTCGAAGCGCGTCCCCTGATTCACCGCGCTGTCCACCCAGATATATCCGTTACTCTGCTTCACGATTCCGTACACCGTCGAAAGACCGAGCCCAGTTCCCTTTCCCAGCTCCTTGGTCGTGAAAAACGGCTCGAAGATTCTCGACTTCGTCTGCTCGTCCATTCCATGCCCGGTATCCGCCACCACGATCAACACATATTTCCCCGCGATCACCGGCGGATGCGTCCGCGCATATTTTTCATCGAGCACCACATTTTGAGTCGTCACCGTCAGCTTCCCGCTCTTGCTCATCGCGTCGCGCGCATTCACCGCCAGATTCACAAGCACCTGTTCCACCTGCGACGGGTCCGCCTTAATATGCGCGAGCCGCTCGCCCGGAAGAAATTTGTACTCGATCTCTTCGCCCAGCAGCACCGGCATCATCTTATTCACATCCGCGATCACCGCATTCAAATCCAGCACCTGCGGCTGCAGCACCTGCATGCGGCTGAATGCCAGCAGTTGCCGCGTCAGCGCCGTCGCCCGGTCCGCCGCTTTCTTCACCTGCACCACGCTGGGCTGCACCGGACTCAAGCTCCCGAGTTTCATCTCCAGCAAATCGCTGTGCCCCTTGATCACGGTCAGCAAATTGTTAAAATCGTGCGCCACTCCGCCGGCCAGCCTTCCCACCGCTTCCATCTTCTGCGAATGCCTCAGCTGTTCGCTGAGCATCTGCCGCTGCTCTTCATTCGCGCGCAACGTCACGCGCATTCGCTCGAATGCCCCGGTCACCTGCGACACTTCATCGCCCGTATCCGGCCCCAATGGATAACCGAAGTTTCCTTCCTCCAGTGCGTACACGGCTCCCACC
Organism: uncultured Acidobacteriota bacterium; assembly: GCA_963736465.1. Lineage (GTDB taxonomy): Bacteria > Acidobacteriota > Terriglobia > Acidiferrales > UBA7541 > Palsa-295. The sequence goes on from CAVTOS010000009.1 coordinate 100,948, forward strand.
AGCCGTTCGAGCGGCCGTGTAAACGTGCTCGAAATCAAAAAAACAATCACGCCTCCGATCACCACTGCCGCCACGCCCAGCAGAATCAAATGCTGATTCAGTTGGCTGATATAAGCGAACGCTTCGTCATACGGCTTGAAAACGGTCAGCGTCAGGCTCGGATGCAAGGTCGGCGTCAAATTCACCGAGCTGAAAAGGTATCGCTTCCCCTCCAATTCCAATTTTCCAGACGTTCCCGTGGGCGAAAGTTCATCGGAAGCCGCCTGCTCATCAATCGCGGAGAGCGAACTCACCACCGGCTCGCCTCCATATCGAAATGCGATCTGGCACAACGCGATCTGCCCCACCTCGCGCGCCACCTGCGAATCAATCTCCCGCCCGACAATCACCGTCCCCAGATGCATCTGCGTCGGCGGGTCTCTCAACTCGATCGGCCTCATCGCCGCCTGATATAGATGCCCGTGCCCGTACCACCACACGCCCTGCTCGCCCGCCCCTCGCGACTGCTCGAACATTTCCTGCGCCGCGCTCACCGGAAATCCGCTCGACGAAGTGTGCAGCGCCACAATTTTTCCAGTCCAATCCGCCAGCGCCAGCAAGTCGAAATTTTTCGAGTGCCAGATCCCCTCAAACGCCTCGTCCAACCCCGCATGATCGCTGTCCGCCATCAGCGCCTTCACCGCCGGCAGCGTCGACATCAACTCCGCACTGCGCGCCAGCTCCAATTGCCGGTCCGCCCGAATATTTTCAAAAGTAAGCACAGAATTCCGCGTGTCCTGCTCGATCGCCTTCTGCACTTGCCACTCGGCCGAGTGCCCCACGATGAGCAAAGTTGAAAACGTCAACGCCGCAATCACCAGCACCAGCGACAGCAAAAACTTAGTCCGCAGCCGCAACCGCCCCGACTCGGCCGCGTGGCTACGCAGCCACTCCACCAAGGGCGCCAGAATCTCGCTCAATCCAGGCACTTTACAGGCTCCAATCCCAGCTCACATTACGGGTGCCTCAATCTAACACCCGCCCTCAAAGCCGAGGAATGGGCCTTCAGTACCATTCGCGCCCAAATGTTCCACCTTCGGCCGTTGCAGTTCGTACCGCCGGCGTCTCGCCGGCTCTTTCGACTTCGCCTTTCGTACCGTTGGCGTCCGGCGCGCAGTTTGCATCCCGCTCGAATTTCGCGGGGCCGGCGCCTTTAACTTCGCCGTTTCCCTTGTAGCGCCGGTTTTTCCTGAGGAACGAAAACCATCCTGGCGCCTTTTTCAGTTTTTTCCAGTAGGGGCACGGCATGCCGTGCCTGAAGCCGCTAACACTCCGCTCGCGCCATCCAGCACCCAACCAAGCGTCACTCTTCGATTTCGCCTTCGCCTTCGCACCACCGCACGAGGGGCGCCCGAAGCCGCCACGGCCGCACCGCAACATTTCAATATAGAATGCCTCGCAAAAGCACGCGCGCGGAAAACGCATAACGAGGCCGCATATCAATGTCGCCGATAGCCATGCGCCAGGTGGACGGAATCACCATCCTCGACATTCCCAAATCATTCATGGAAGTTTCGAGGACCAGCGAAGAACGCCCAAAACTCTACGAGCTCGTCACGGAATCGCTCGACAATGGCCGCAACAAAATTGTGCTGAATCTAAGTCAGGTTGGTTACTGCAGCCACACAGCTCTCGGCGAATTGATTCGCACTTTCAACACGATTCGCAATCGCGGCGGCCAACTGAAGCTCGCGAACGTTCCACCGAGCCTGCGAGCAGGATTGGAATTGACCCGCACCCTCAAGATCTTCGACATCCACGACGACGAAGCTAGCGCCATCCAATCCTTCAAATCAGCTTGACCGCCGTTTCCGTTCGTACCGCTGGCCTCCGGCCGGCGTCTTCGCCTTTCCCTTGTAGCGCCGGCATCCTGCGCGCAGTCTGCGTCCCGCTCGAATTTCGCGGGTCTAGCTCTTTTGCCGTTGACCCATATTTGAAATCCAAACGTCCGGGTACCCGGTGTCCGGCCAGACCACCGCGGTCAACTGCAAGAGGCAGCCGATTACACGGCAAATTCGGCAGAAATATCTACAGTCTGTTGAACAAGTCCGGGAAGAATGTCGGAAAGCCACCCACATGCCGAATGCCGAACGTCGCGATCAAGATGAAAAGGATTCCCGCGACAACAGCCACAGCGCAAGCAGCCCTGTCGGACATATATCCCTGAGCCACGACACGAGGGGGAGTGAGCAGTTTTTTCCATCCCAGAATATTGATATAAGAGCCACCGCCTTCATCGACCTCCCACCGATTGAAATCAGCATCGCGAAGAGATGGAAAAAATACTTCGAGGATCGAGACCACGCCCGCATACAGAAATACGAGAAATGGAAGAAGCCTGAAGAAAAATGTCAGTTTTTCCATCGGGCCAAGCAAATCACTCGACGGGAAAGAAAGTGGCTATCCTGGATTTGACTGATTCTGGAATCCCTTCACAACTCTTGGTGTTCAGTTCGTCCGGCCACCCAAATAGCGGCGGATGGTCTGGGCCCCCGTCGGTTGGTCCCCAGATTACGCGCCCGGACATATCCACGTACCCGAAATGGCTTTCGTCCGTCCAGAAACTCGACACCGCCGTTCCAGCTTTGCCGTCTCCAAGCGATTCCGCATCCGTTGCGAAACCGGAAGCGTTCGCAAACGGCAGCTCAAACACAAACTCTCCTGCCTTGTTGATGAACCCGCTTCGGTTGCCCACTTTAATGGCCGCTAAACTATTTCCGAACAGACCCGCGGTATCAAACTTAAACGGAATCACCAATTTTCCATCGCGGTCGATATATCCCCATTTGTCGTCCTGCTCTACCGGAGCAAGACCCTCGGAGAAGCTCAGGCCACCGTCGTAGACGATCGGTATAATCACCTTGCCTTGTAGGTCCAGATAACCGTTCTTGTCGTTGCGCTCCACGGGAACGCGCCCCTCTGAAATCGATTGAATGCTTTCGAAGTTCGACGCCAGCACCTTGCCCGACTTGTCGATCAATACAGGGCCCAAATCCTTCAACTCGGCTATCGCCACACCCTCCGTAAAGTAATACGCATTTTCAAACTTCGCGTCGATAACCAGCTTGCCATCCGTATTCACGAATCCCCACTTTTCTTTAATCTTCACAGCCGCCATTCCCTCAAAAAAGGGAAGCGCGTCATCAAATGCGGGTTTGATTTCGAACCGCCCGTGCTCATCCACAAATCCCACCTTGTCCCCCTGCTTCTGAATTTCCAATTCGCCCGGGAGAGCGATTCGCAAAGGATGCAACGCTCCGGACGAATCGATCGACAAGTAATGCCCGCACGCATACACAGTTCCCAGGCCGTGCGAGAAGTCTTCCGCCCATATGTAACTCGGTTGAATGATGATCTTTCCGGTGTGGTCGATATACCCATACCTACCGTTCTGCACGATCACGAGCGGTTCGTCTTGAGCCCAGCCAAGGGAGGTGCAGAGCGCTGTAAGAAAAAGCAAAATCAACAATTTGGGAAAACGTCGCCGATGCTGGGATACGGCGGATCTCATGCTGTTTTCGATTCTAAACCTGAAAACTCTGCCCACGAAGTGAACTATATGCCTGATTAACGTCGTTACCGCACGCGATTAGATTCAGATAGATGTTAATAACAGGGGTGGTCTCAAGGGGTCGGTGCAACACTGGCTTGCAGTCTATCCGCCGGAGTTTCAAATCCCAATGTTTTTCGTGGCCGTTGATTGAGGCGCAGAGCGATCTGGTCCAGGTCCGACTGTGAGTAGCAGGACAGATCCGCCTTCTTCGGCAGGTATTGCCGCAGCAGCCCGTTCGTGTTTTCGTTCGAACCGCGCTGCCATGGGCTTTGGGGATCGCAGAAGTAAACCTGTACGTCCGTAGCCATCGTGAAGCTTTTGTGCTGGGCCATCTCCAACCCGCGGTCCCAGGTCAGCGAGCGCCGCAACGTCGCGGGCAGAGTGCGCACGTGCCGGCTCAGGGCGGCCACCACCGTAGTCGTGTCCTTGCCGGGCACCTTCACCAGCATGCAGAACCGCGAATGACGCTCCACCAGCGTGGCCACATGACTGTTGCGCGCCCCGCGCAACAGATCGCCTTCCCAATGACCGGGAATGGCGCGATCTTCGACTTCCGCAGGTCGCTCGCGGATAGAAATGGCATCGACGATCTTGCCTTGGGAGTGTCCGTGAACGCTGGAATGCCGCGAGCGGCGGATCCGCCGCTGGGAGCGAAGGTGCTGAATCAGCTCCTTTTTCAGCGCTCCGCGCGCTTGCAGGAATAGGCTGCGATAAATGGTTTCGTGCGACACGCGCAGGCCCTCATCCTGGGGAAACTGCCACTTCAGCCATCCGGAAATTTGCTCGGGCGACCAGTCCTGCATCAGTTTACTCGCAACGATCTCCCGGAGCGGGGTGTGAGTGGCCAGCAGGCACGGCTTGGGCCGCAGGGCCGATTCCCAGGCCTGCTGATCGGCTTCATTGGCGCGGTACTGCGCGCGCCCGCCATGGCGGGCCACTTCCCGGCTGATCGTCGAGGCACAGCGGTGCAGGCCTTGGGCGATTCCGCGAATCGACGAGCCACAAGCGATTCCGCGGGAGATGTCTTCTCGTTCTGCCAGGGTGAGTGAACTCGGTGAACGGCGGCGGATGGGCGGCGCAATCCCACCATGGCGCTTCAACAGAAGGTGAATAACCACATTGTTTTTGCCCAGCGCTCGACCAATCGCATGTAACGACTCTCCCGCTTTCCAACGACGCCATACCTCAACTCTTTGCATCGCAGAAAGCCGTATCCGTTTCTTTGGGATCATAAACACCACCTTTTAGAAAAAAGATTTATACCAGGTGGTGTTGCATCGACCGGTTGAGCCCTCAGGGCTTATCATTAGCTATCAGCCTGCGACGACTCTCTTGATTTTGAATTTTCCCGAATTGGCACCAACCGTTTTTATAACCCCTTTATCTTCAATCCGCGCGATACCAGTAGTTCTAGAACAATTCTGACTTAGTTAACCGCAAAACTACGTAGTCCTCCAATCACTAAGACCCAGACAACCTCCTTCCATTTATAAGCGTCCATCTATGTAGGATTGGCGTCGTTCGAAAAGGCGCCAAGGAGGCGACTGAACCAAAGTCGGCCGGCGCCAGCCGTCCGACGACAAATCGAACGATCTCCCACCTCACCACACCGCGCCCGCGTCCTGCGGCCGCGAACCCAAAAAAGGACAACCCAACATGACCTCGAAAGCGACCACGAAAGCCACCAGCCCGAAAACCAATAGAAAGCATTCCCTAAAGCATTCTGTGAAGGGGTCTGTGAAGAAAGCCAATCGAATCAACCGTCAACGCCGCCTGCAAAAGCAGCTTCAAGCACTCATCCTCGAACGGCACAGCCGCCGCTGCATCATCTGCCACCACCCCGAACGCGAAGCCATCGAAGAGGAATTCGTCCACTGGCGCGCCCCCTGGAAGCTCTCTCAGGATTACAAACTCAGCGACTACCGCACCGTCTACCGTCACGCCCGCGCCGCCGGCCTTCTCCTCCAGCGCCGCGAGCGTCTGCACTCCGCCCTCGACGCCTTCGTCGAATCCGTCGACGACGTAACCTTCACCGGCGACACCATCCTCCGCGCCATGCGCGCCTACAGCTGCATCGACAGCCACGGCCGCTGGACCGAAATCCCCACCCAAGTCCAATTCTCCACTTCCACCGACGCCCACCCGCCGCAGCCGCCCACCCGCACTTCGAATGTAAATTCCGATGTAATCGACATCGACCCCGAACCAGAAGACGACGCAGAAGAAGACGAAGACAACGCGCCCGAAGAGCGCGTCACCGCTTCCGACGTCCTCGACGTGTTCCGCAAATACGCCGTTCAAGCATCGCGGAACGATGCCACCGCCGCCGAAGATCAATACGACGAACTCGAAGACGATGACTCCGACACCGATCCCGACGTCAGAAGAGGGCGCAGAAAACGAGTTCGAAGAGCTCGTCACCGCTTCCGACGTCCTCAACGTCGTCCGCAAATACGCCAATCAAACATCGCGAAGCGATGCCACCGCCGCCGACGATGAATCAGAAGAAGCCGCAGAAAACGAGCTCGAAAACCTCGTAACCTCTCGCCTCAAATCTTCAAAATCACCGTCGCGCAGCGACACCACCGCTTGCGCAACCTCACCCGCGCAAGCCTCAAGCGTCAAAGGTCAATCCGGTGCCGACGACCGGGACGACGAAGCCGACCCGGAAGACGATCCCGACGACGACCCCGACCACAATGCCTCAAAAAAAGAAAAGGAAGCTAACAGTCCCGGAGAGACCACCGTTTGCGCAGCTTCACCCGCGCAAACTGTTTCAGCAGTAGCACTAAATTCAAACCATCGCGGTCGAAGTTTGACCGCTACCGCTTGCGCTGACTCATCCGCGCAAGCATTGCCGCGAGACGTTGTTCGCGGCCAGAATCCGAATGACCGGTCGCCATCTGACCGTACCGATTGCGCGGCCTTGCCCCGACCTTCAACGTGCGCACCCGCGCAACCAGCGGCCCCTCCAAAACCGAAACCGGACGCCGACGGCCGCATCTGGCACCCACGCCCCGGCTATCCGGATCAGGAAATCTCAGAACCAGACGCCCAGGGCCGCGTCGCATACAAAATTCACATAATGACTACCGCCCCGCGGCCTCCGTCGCGCGAGACAGACGCCCAGCGCGCCGCAAAGTTAATCTACGGTTCCGTGATTAAAAAGTACGGCAACCCATGACCAGTCAGCGATTTAAGAATTTCTAATCGGCGGTAAAAGGGGGGACAAGACGACCGTGACTCACAGAAAATTCGGCCGGACAGCCGGAGAGAATAGAGATCCCTCGACTGCGCTCGGGATGACCGGGCACAGTGGAGCGCGGTGCGAACAGCGGAGCGAAGGCTCAGTAGATTCGAGCGCGCTTTGTGGCGTCGCGCCCTGTTGGATCGGGCGGCGGAGATTGCCGCTGCGTGGCGACGCAGGGAACAGCTTCGGGGTGCAGGGAGAAGTCGGAGAATGGCGCAGGCTCGAGCTTGTCCACCTTGACGAGCATCGAGTCGGTGTATTGCGGGGCGGCGTGGAAAGCGAAATGCTCCGCGCAGACGTAATAATCGAGGAACCTCGGCTTGCCGCAGTCTTTAGCAGCGCACGTGCCCAGATCCATCGGCGTTACACCGAACGCTTCGAAAGGAGGTGAATGAGAACTAGCCAGATGTTGAACAGGGCCATGAGGAAGCTCCTTGTGGGGCGGGTGATTGCGATGATAAGCCGACGGGGTGCGAGGTGGAATCGGAGCGACGTCGGATTCGGCGAAGGGGAACTGTGTAAGGAAAAAAGCTGATTTTGGAGGGGAAAGGCTAGTGGCGAAGATAAGGAGAAGGGTGCGATGAGATGATGAGATTATGGCGGATGGCTTGGCGTGTCTCTGGGCCAGCATGCGTGTCCGCTGCGACTCGGTGTCAGCGAGGCTCGGCTGTCGGTCGATCGCATCTACATCGCGCAAGTGGCACATTTAGCTGGCCTTCGCCTGTGCGGCGACGGCTTGTTCCATGTGGCACGCGGCCTGCAACCATCCGTGGCGGCGAACGGGGCGGACCCAATTTGGCATGTTTACCCAAAGGGTGCGCGGCGGGTGGCGCGGTGGATTTTTGTTGGGTGCGGCGCGGCGGGGCGTGGCATTCTAAAAGGCCAAGCGAAATGACGAAATCCATTCATGTCGGCGGGCGTCCTGTGTGGGCGGAAATTTCACTGCGGGCGATTCTGAGGAATCTGGAAATTATACGGGAGCATGTGAACGGAAAAAGCAGATCCCTCGACTACGCTCGGGATGACAAGCTGAACGATAGAAGGCAAAAGAGCCGGCGAGACGCCGGCGGTACAAAAGACCGGCGGATGATTTTGGCTGTGGTGAAGTCGAATGCGTATGGACTCGGGGCGGTGCCGATTTCGAAGGCGCTGCAGAAGGCTGGGACGGAATGGTTTGGGGTGACTTGCGCGAATGAAGGGATTGAGTTGCGCGAGTCGGGGATTCGCAAACGGATTCTGGTGCTCACGGGATTCTGGCCGGGCGAAGAGAAGCGGCTGCTGGAAAATTATTTGACGCCGACGGTGACGCGCGTCGATGACTTGCGGCATCTCGAGCGCGCGGCGAAAGGTTTTCTTGGCAAGTCAACAAAACAAAAGTCGGCGCGCGGGAATCCTTTGCGAGTTCCCTTCCACTTGAAAATTAATACGGGGATGAACCGGCTGGGAATTTCGCCCTCGGAAGTGGAGGCGTTTGCGAAGGCGCTGGCGGAATGTCCGCACCTGGAACTGGAAGGGACGTTCACGCATTTCGCTTCGGCGGAAGATTTTATCGGCGGGCAGACGGTGACGCAGGAAGAATTGTTTCGGTCGTGTCTTGACCGGCTGCGGGCGCTGGGCGTCGAGCCGGGGATCGTGCACCTTGCGAATAGCGGGGCGATTTGCGCGCGGCCGGAGACGTGGGCGGACATGGTGCGGCCGGGCGCGATTCTCTATGGTTATCATCAGCGCTTCGATCCGCCGGAGAGGCGGAGCGAGGTGATGGCGGAGATGCCGCTCGAGCCTTCGCTTTCGTTGCGCGCGCGGATTATTTCGCTGCGCGATGTGCCGCCGGGAGAAGCGGTGGGATATTCGGCGCGGTTTATCACCGAGCGGCCGTCGAAGATAGCGGTGATCAATGCGGGGTACGCGGACGGGGTGGTGCGCGCGCGAACGAATCGCGGTTGCGCGCTGGTGCACGAGCGGCGCGTGCCGCTGGTGGGCACGATTTCGATGGATTTGACGATGCTCGACGTGACGGATGTGCCGGGCGTCGGGCTCGGCGACGTGGTGACGATTTACGGCAAGGATGGAAAAGCGGCGATCGAAGTTTCGGATGTCGCGCCGGAGATTGGCACGGTGACGTCGGATCTGCTGTGCGCGCTGGGGCGGCGCGTGCCGAAGTATTACGTTTGAGCCGGAGCGGCGCGGCATTGCACGGTGAACTTCAAGAGGAAGAGAGATCACTCCGCTTCGGTCGGGATGACACGCGCTAAAGCGCGGTGCCTCCATCGTGAGGCTCGCGGCGCGATGTGACCGCGGGTTACCTCTGGTGATGACTGCGTAGTTCCCTTCGTTGACTCCTGCGCGAGGGGCGGTGCTATACTACGACCTCATAAGATTAATTCCGGGCCACTTTCCTTCCGGCGCGCCTTGCACTTTTCATAAAGCCGGGCTGCAAGAAAATGTGAATCGGATAGCGAGGTTTCGTACGTACCGATTCGTTTTCATACTTTCATAAGGTGCCATAATGCAACGGACCCCTAGCGGACCCAGCCGGCAGCAAAACAACACCACAAATTCTGAGATTACAGCGCACAAGTCTAACGTAGCTGCACGCGTGCACCAGGATCAGGTGGGAACTTTCTGGGACATGCTGGCGATTCGCGTGGTGTTCACGGCGATTTGCGTGGCGGCGGGATTTCACTTCCGACCGTTCAGCGTGTCGAGGGAAGCGGGGGCGGCGACGGGATTTTTCTTTGCGCTGGCGGTGATTCTCTTTGAAATACGGTTGCGGCGCGCGAGCATGCGGCGGTTGATTGGCGCGGCGACCGGCTCGATTTTGGGAATCCTGGGCGCGTATTTTACGACGCTGGTGCTGTCTCACACTTCGATGCCGGAGAGCACGCGGTCGTTTTTCAGCCTAGCGATTTTTCTGGTGATGGCTTACATCGGGCTGATTCTGGGCGCGAACAAAGGCGACATGCTCAACCTGCAGGCGCTGGGCGGACTTTTTGGCAGCGAGCGCAGCATGAAGCATTCAGTGAAGCTGCTGGATACGAGCGTGATTATTGACGGGCGCGTGGCGGATATCGCCGAGGCGCAATTTCTGGATGGGACGATTATTATTCCGCAGTTTGTGTTGCGCGAGCTGCAGCTGGTGGCGGATTCGGCTGACCCGTTGAAGCGGCAGCGCGGGCGGCGGGGGCTCGAAGTGCTGCAGCGGGTGCAGAAGATGTCGCATCTGGAAGTACAGATTGCCGAGGACGATTTTCCGAGCATCGCGGAAGTGGATTTGAAACTGATCGAGCTGGCGAAGCGTTACGACGCAAAAATTGTGACGAATGATTTCAATTTGAATAAGGTAGCGACGCTGCAGGGCATCGAGATCATGAATGTGAATCAGCTGGCCAATGCGCTGAAGCCTGTGGTGCTGCCGGGCGAGTCGATGCGCGTTTTTATTTTGCGCGAGGGCAAGGAATACAATCAGGGCGTCGCGTATCTGGATGACGGGACGATGGTGGTGGTGGATGGCGCGCGCAAGATGATCAACAAGACGATCGATATTACGGTGACGTCTGTGCATCAGACGACCGCCGGGAAAATGATTTTCGGGCGTTACGACGAGCGCGGCGAAGTGGCGCGTGTGGCGATGGCGGGTCAAGGGCAGGCGGGGCAGTTGCAAGGTGAGTCGCAGCCCGGGCCGCGGGCGGTGGAGAGTTCGGGTGGCGGGGAGCGTCCGCCGCGGCCGTTGTATCCGGAATCGAATCGGTCGTAGTTCGGCGGCGGGTTGCAGTTCGCACATAAGCCTCGAGCGTTAAAGGCTCGCGGGAAATGCACCGCGAAAGGAATGCGCTTCGCGCGTTTTTTTTACCCAGGCCTTGCGGCCTGGGCTAACTTATGTCGCGCCTACGGCGCTTTCGCTACCTCCGTTAATTTTCTTTCTGCATTAATCTCGACAATCTGCAAAGACTTCCACGCCAGGGTTTTCTCGCCTGCGGGGTTTGCTTGCGTTAGACTGTTAGCCCTTTGATGAGCCGGATTGCTGCTATCGTGCCTGCTGCTGGACTTGGCACCCGCATGGGGGCTGAGACACCGAAGCAGTTCCTCGAATTGGATGGCATGCCGCTGATTCTTTTTACGCTGCGACGTCTTGCGGCGTGCTCTGCGATTACCGAGTTTTTTATTTCCACTCGGGCGGAGGATATCGTTTCGCTGCAGGATACTGTGGCGAAGGCGGGGCTCGGCCGGCCGGCGCGCGTGGTGCATGGAGGCGACACCCGGCAGCAGTCGGTGGCGAATGCGTTGGCGCAGGTGGATCCGACGACGGAGATCGTGCTGGTGCACGATGCGGTGCGGCCGTTCGTTACGTTGGAGCAGATCGAGCGCGTGATTGCGGAAGCGCGGACGCGAGGGGCGGCGATTCTGGGCATTCCGGCGATTGATACGGTGAAGGAAGTGAAGCGCGCGAGTTTGCCGCAGGACGTCGCGTTGATTACCTCGACGATTCCGCGCGAACGGATCGTGCTGGCGCAGACGCCGCAGGCGTTCCAGTATGAGTTGATTCGCGATGCGTTCCGCGCCGGGCAGAAGGATGGCGTGACGGCATCGGATGAGTCCGGGCTTGTAGAACGCTTCGGGCACGATGTTTTTGTGGTGCAAGGCTCGGATCGCAATTTAAAGATTACGCGGCCGGCGGATATGGAACTGGCGCGATTTTATCTCGCGCAGGAACGGGCGGGAAAATGACACGTTCGGGAATTGGATACGATTTGCACCGGCTGTCCGCAGGGCGAAAGCTGATGATTGGCGGCGTCGAGGTGCCGTTTGACAAAGGCTCCGTCGGGCATTCTGACGGGGATGTGTTGTGCCATGCGCTTTGCGATGCGCTTTTGGGGGCGGCCGGGCTTGGCGATATTGGCACGCATTTTCCGGATACGGATGCGAAGTGGAAGGGGGCGGCGAGTTTGGTGTTTCTCGAGCATACGCGGAAGCTGCTTGATGAACGCGCGTTGCGGATTAGTCATTTGGATGCGGTGGTGATTTGCGAGCGGCCGAAGTTGGGGCCGCATTTTCCGGCGATGCGGGAGGCGATTGCGGGGGCGTTGGGGATTGCCGGGGAACAGATTAATTTGAAGGCGAAGACGAATGAGGGGACGGGGGAGATTGGGCGGGGGGAGGCGATTGCGGCGCATACGATTGCGACGCTGGAAGGGTGAGGAAAGAAAAGAAAGAAAAGAAAGAAAAGAAAGAAAAGAAAGAAAAGTCAAAAGAGCCGGCGGGACGCCCTTCGTGTCTCAGGACAAGCCGGCGGTACGGAACGGCAGGCTTGCCATCAACACAATGCTTGGTCTTCTTGGATTTTGCTTTTCGCGCGTCCTACGACTGACCGAAATACTTTTCGTCCTGGACTAACAACAACATGAACTGGTTGACTGGATTTCATGCGGTGGAAGAGGCGCTGGCGGCTGGGAGCGCGATGGATCGCATTGTGATCGCGCGGGGGCGGCATGGGGAGAGGCTTGAGGCCATCGTGCGGCTGGCGAAATCGCGGAATGTGCCGGTGCGGTTTGAGGAGCGGGTGCAGATTGACCGGTTGACCGGGACGCGGGAGCACCAGGGGATTGCTGCGCTGGCGGCTGCGAAGCCGGTTGTGGAGCTGGAGGATTTGCTGCGCGCGAAAAATGCGCAGGGGTTGCTGGTGATTTTGGATGGCATTGAGGATCCGCATAACTTGGGGGCGATTGTGCGGACGTCGCTTGCGGCGGGGGCGAATGGCGTTGTGATTCCTGAAAGGCGTGCGGCGGGGCTTACGGATACTGTGGAGCGAGCGGCTGCTGGGGCGCTGGCGCATCTTCCTGTAGCGCGAGTGAAGAATCTTGTGCGGGCGATGGAGGAGATGAAGGAAGCGGGATATTGGCTGGTGGGGCTCGATGAGCGCGCGGACAAGAATTACACCGAGGTCGATTTTAAGGGTGCGGTCGGGGTTGTGCTGGGCGGTGAGGGTGAGGGGCTGCATGAGTTGACGCGGAAGCGGTGTGATTTTCTGGTGTCGATTCCGACGACCGGGCCGGTGCGGTCGTTGAATGTGTCGGTGGCGGCGGGGGTGGTTTTGTTTGAGGCGGTGCGGCAGAGGGGATTGGAGAAGGGAAAATAGAAAAGGGAAAAGGGTTGGAACGGCCTGTTTGAACAGCGAGACGTTCGCATGCGACCGGGCAAGGTCAAAAGAGCCGGCGGGACGCCGGCGCCGCGAAAGACATGGCTTCGATTCGGTGGTCGCAGGTATAGACGCGGGTGGCGATCGCAGCGAAGCGGCAAGGGCTGTGTCGCACCTACGGCGCTCTGGCATCAGCTTTTCTTGGTTCCCAGCCCTTCCCGAGTGTGGGTCGCAACCGCCAAAAGTTGATTTCCACATCCTTTTGCGATTTTGACCTTTGTTGCGGCAACACAACTTGCGCGATTCTCCAGAAAATACAAACTGTGGAAAAGCCGGTTGCGACACAGACTCTTCCCGGGCTGGGCTAACTTCTGCCGCGCCTACGCGCTGAGCGACTTGTCGTATTTGAGCTGAGCTATTTGTCGTATTTCAGTATGGAGAAGACGTCTGTGGCGGGGAGTTTCGCGCGGCCGTTTAGGAAATTTAATTCTACGGCGAAGGCGGCGCCGGCGATTTCGCCGCCTAGTTGGCGAATCAGGTTAATGGCGGCGGCGGCGGTGCCTCCGGTGGCGAGGAGATCGTCGCAGAGAAGGACGTGCTGGCCGGGCTTTATGGCGTCGGCGTGGATTTCCAGCGAATCGCTGCCGTATTCGAGCTGGTAGGTGACGGACATTGTTTTCGCGGGCAGTTTTTTGGGTTTGCGGATGGGGACGAATCCGGCGTTGAGGCGGTAGGCGAGAGCGGGCGCGAAAATGAAGCCACGCGCTTCGATTCCGGCGACGATGTCTACTTTGTGACCGTTGTAGTGCTCGCATAGGCGGTCGACGAGCGTGTGGAAGCCGCGCGGATCTTGAAGCAGAGTGGTGAGGTCGTAGAAAAGAATGCCTGGCTTGGGGTAGTCGGGAATTTCGCGGATCAGTTTTTTGAGATCGCCCGTCGCGTCTTTGAGATCTTCCATTGAGTCCTCAGGTCTAGATATCGCGCTCGACCGAAAATCTGGTCGAAAATTTCGAATCGATCGGCGCTTCTGCTTCGGTTACGTTCGAGACCGATGCGCCGCTTGGGCCGCGTTCGAGCTCTGTGCGCAGCGAGGCGAGAACGGGCGAGGGGCCGATCGCGTAGACTTCCACGCGGCCGTCGCGCAGATTCTTCACGTAGCCCGCGATACCGAGCCGCTGCGCGAGTTGCCGCGCGAAATAGCGGTATCCGACTCCCTGAACCATTCCACTGACGAAATAGCGCCTGGCAACCTGCGTCTCGTGCATGGCCGAACGACTCGCGAACTGCAAACGCGCGATTTTAGCAGAGGTGCGGGCGGGGGCAGCACGGAATTGAGGGGTGGGCGTTTCGGAGGCGATGGGTCGCGAACATTTTGCGCGAGTCTATGTACCCAGCGCTTCCGCGCTGGGCTAACTTATGTCGCGCCTACGGCGCTTACGCGAGCTGGATCGATACTGGGAGGCTTTGGTGAATACGCCTGGCGCTTGATCGATGCTTGGCAGGATTGGCGTGATGTGCGCTCGTGAGGCGTTGCCTCGATGCGAAGAGTTGCGTGATGTAAGTGCGGGCGGCTCTTAGAGCCGCCCTTACTGGAGACGCGCGCTCCAGGATTGGCGCGGTAGGAGTGCGCGCTTTGGGGGTTGGCGGAAACGTGGCAGAATTGGCGGAGTGTCCGCGCGGGCCACTCCTGGACCTCGATGCGTTTGCACCAGATGAGCCGAAACAGATGGAGAGGCCTGCCGGTGGCGCTTGCCATTGCGTGGGCTACGGCATTCAGCGGCGCCGCGCCGCGGCATCCTTCAGCGACAATTCCTTCGCAAGCTCAATCGGTTCCTTCGCAAACGCAATCAGCGGGAGCGCCGACGGCGGGCGGCCTGGAAATTGTGGCGAACGGGGGTTATCCCGAACTTCGGGTGGATGGCAAGCCGTTCTTCATTCATTCGGCGGCGTTCTTCTACTATCGAATTCCTGTGGATCAATGGGAGCACTTGCTGCAGGTGTACCGGTCGTACGGAATCAATACGATTGATCTTTATATTCCGTGGAACTGGCACGAGCCGAAGGAAGGCGAGATTGATTTCGACGGGCACACGAATCCGCGCCGCAATCTTCGCGCGCTGCTGGCGCTGATAGAAAGCGCGAATTTGCGGTTGATCGCGCGACCCGGCCCGGAAATTCTCAACGAGTGGAAGCATGGCGGCTATCCCGGTTGGTTGCTCGAGCGGCCGGAATACAAGATGGATCCAATTGATTGGATCGAGGGCCGCTATGCGCCGCTTGATAATTTGAACGCGAGTGACGCGGAGGCGGCGGCGGAAGGCTGGCTTGTGAATCCGACGCACACGGAGAAGTCGCGGGAATGGCTGACGGCGGTGGCGAAAGAGCTCGCGAAGTACAGCGCGCGGAGGATCGTTCATTTCGAGAAGGATGAGAAGGCAGCGGTGGCGCGTGACGTGAGTGGGCCGCTGCTTTTTGTTCAATTGGGCGATGACTTTGCGATTGGCAGGTCGAATCGAGTGGGACCGAATTTCTGGCGCTACGTGGAATCGCTGCGCAGCGCGGTGGAAGCGGGCGGAGTGACGGTGCCGGTGTTCATCAATCCGACCGACATGCGGGTTTCGGCTGCGGGTTCGGATCGCGAGCGGCCGATTGGCGTGATGGGTCAATGGTATCTGGAGAGGCGGCCGGAAAATGCCGGTGGGGTGAGGCGTTTTACGGCTAGCGACGTGGCCGAGGTGGAATTTTTCACTGAAGAGCTGAAGACGCAGCCCGCATTTCCGCCTGTGATGATCGAGTATCAAGCTGGTTGGTATACGCCGGGCGATGATGACGGGCCGATGGCGAGCCCGCCGGAGAATACACTGCTGAGCTCGCGGCTGCTGATCGCAAACGGAATTCACGGAATCAATTATTTTCCGCTGCAGGATACTTACTCGCCTGCGGGTTATTCGGTGCCGTGGGCGAATCGTTCGAATCGCTGGGATGCGGCGCTTGCTTCGGACGGCGAGCAGCAGCCGCGGATGCACGCCGTGATTCGCAATATGGAAATTCTCCAGCGTTGGGGACCGCAGCTTGCGGCTTCGCATAAGCGCGCGGACTTCGGAATTATTTATCCGATGGGCGCCTATGCGCAGGAGTCGCTGAAGCGCGCGGATATTTCACTGGTGTCTGGCGTGGTGATGCGGATCGAGCGGCTGGGGGCTACGGCGCTGTTATCGAGCGAGCTTGTGGACCCGGAATATCAGCCTGTGGAACAGCTTTTGCGAAACGCTATTACTTTGCTGCCGGTGTTTGACACGGGGAAGGCGCAATTTCAGATTTCTGAGAAGGCGCAGAGAGCGATCGTGGAGTACGTGCGGCGCGGCGGGACGCTGGTGGTATTTCCGCAGAGGCCGGGCGGAAACGTGATTGAGGCTCTGTGGAAGGACGCACCCGGGGACGAGACGAGCACTGCGGGCAATCCGAATTCAGCAATTCGCGCGAGGTGGAAATTCGGCGAGGGAGAGGTGATTTTTTCGTCGAAGGATTTCTATTCCTGGATCGCGCTGGAGCGCGCGCTGCCGGAAATTCGGCGGGAGCGGGAGGCGGACTGGGCGGCAGGGGTGCTGCGCGAATTTCTGCAAGCTGCGGGCGTGCCGCCCAGCGTGAAAAGCAGCGGAACGCCCTCGCAACCGAGTGACCTGCTGGTCGACGAGATCGTTTCAAACGAGGGCACGGAGGAACTGGGAGCGCGCAAGAGTGGCCGGGGTTTTGTGAGCGTGACGAACTTGAGCGCGAGCGACACGGCGGAGGAATCGTTTGAAATTCTATCGACGGCAGCACCGGCGCGCGGAAGCGACGTGGCTTATATTCCGCTTCACGTGACGGTGCCTCCGCGGGAATCATTGCTGCTGCCACTCGAGGAGCCGGTATGTTTCGCAGATCCCGAAAACGCGCCGTGCGGCGATTCGGTGACGACGGGCAGCGCGGAATTTCTTGACGCGCGGCGGGAGGGGAAGACGCTTGATCTGCTGCTCTATGCTCCCACTCGCGCGGAAATTCGAATGAAGTTACCGCAAAAACCCCTTCGCCTTTCGCTGGATGACAACCACATCGAAGGGGAGTGGGACCCGAACGGCCATGAATTGCACGTAAAGATCCTGCGGGGGATGGCGCCGCAATTCATTCGCGTTTTGTCGCTCGAGCTGGCAAGGAAGCCGAACGTCGATGAGCGCGAGAAACCTGTAAAACCCGGGCTTGGCGAGATTGACTACTTTGTTGCGAATGCAGTGCGATTGCCTACAGGAGCGGACACGGGGATGCGGACTTATCCGCCGCTTGTGATGGCGGGGAAGAATCGTACTTTCGTGTTGGTGATGCAGGCAGATCAGCAGAGCGGCGTTCTGAATTTGTCGCTGGACTTTTCCGTGAGTGGGGCGTTACGCGGCAGTGGTGTGCTTCGGCTTTTGCCGCGGGGCGTGTCCGTGGAGAAGGTAGCGCTGAAGCCTGCTCAAAATGAATTGATGGCGCTGCCGCCGTCCGCGGATGGATTGTTGCATGGCGCTGTGGAAATAAAAATGGGGCACGAGCGGCGGACATTGCCTGTGGCGTTCCTGCAGCCGAGGGAAGACGGCTTGTATCGCTACCGTTACGATTTCGATCGCGACGGAGCGGACGAATGGGTGATGGAAAATTCGGATTTGCGTCTGATTGTTTCGCCGGAATCGGGCGGGAGGGCGCTCGCGCTGGTGGACAAGACCTCGGGGCAGAATTTGGCGACGAGCGTGGGGTTGTTTCGGGATGGTTTTTCATTTACTGCGAATCCGGCGGGCGCGGATGACGCGCGCGCACGCGGGCGTTATGGGCTTTTTAATCGGGCGTATGCTGTCGAGTGGCTGGGTGAACAGAAGCATACGATTTTGAAACTTCACTACGAGGCGCCCGATGTTGTGCCAGGAGGGGCAAGCATCGAGAAAGCGATCCGTTTTGAGGGGCCGAGCGAGGTGCGCGTGGAATACAGCGTCACTTTGAAAGATGCCTCCGCTGGGACTGACGGGATGGAGAACCGGGCGCAATCATTTGTGGTTGTGAATTCGTTTCCCGCGACGGCGCGACCGGGTCGGGAGACGAAGTTTTGCTGGCCAGCGGAGGCCAGTGCTGGAGAGTCTGCCGCCAGCGATCAGAAACAGCGGGCGAAGAGCGGTTGGCATTGCGAGGATTTCAAGCCGGGTGGCGAACCAGTTGAAGTTCCGAGTGGAACAAAGCTCGTCGAGGTGCGCACCACGGGGCGCGCAGCAACGACCTTGGAATGGGATTGTGCGGCAGAATGCGGGCGAATGACCATCGAACCGAAGCATTTTTCCGGATTATTTCGGCTGGAATTCCCGAAATTGACGCCCGGCGCTGATGCAACGCACTACACGATTCATATTCGAGCGAGCGAAAGAGAATAAAGGCCACGCGGAAAGGCGCAGGTGTGAACTTGGACAGTGCGAAATGCATCTAAGAAGCATGGAAACATCAATGCTACGTTTTTCCCTGCTTGCGGCGATCTTAGCGCTTTTGTCTTGCGCGGCGCCTTGTGTTCGGGCGCAGGACCCCGGGCCGATGGCGCCTCCGCCGAAATTCGATGTAAAGCGAATTCCGGCCCAGCCGCATCCGGGTCCACCGCCGATACCGGAACCCGAAATCATCCGGAAATTCGCGGCGAATGAAGACGTGATGAAGAAGGAGTATGACGAGTATAACTTTGCGCGAACGATCCGCATTGAGGAGCTCACCGATCCGGGCGGGAAGTTTGTCGTGTCCGGAATGGTATACACCAAGCCCGATGGCGAACGAACATTGCGCATCGAGAAGGAACCGGAAACCAATTTGAAGCAGACGGATTTCACGCTCGAGGATGTGAGGATCATCGCGCAGCTTCCACTTTTCATTTTGACGACCGAGGAAATCCCGAATTACACGTTTACATATGCGGGGCAGGACAAGCTCGACCAGCTGAACACCTACGTCTTTCAGGTAAAGCCGAAACAACTGAGCCGCAAGCGCCGCTTTTTTGAAGGCGCGGTGTGGGTGGACGATCGCGACCTGACGATCGTGAAAAGCTACGGAAAATTCATCAGCGAGCTTGCGGGAAATGGAACGAAGCTTCCGTTCACGATGTTCGAGACTTTCCGCGAAAACTTCCAGGATAAATACTGGCTGCCGACTTACACACGTTCGGATGATTTCATCGAAAACGACAAAACGGGTGAGATGCACATCCGAATGGTGATTCACGATACGGATTTCAAGCTGGCTGGGCCGGGGGCACCGCCGCCTGCAACCGGGAACGCGAATGAAGGGCCCGGCGGGGGAACGTCGCAAGACCCGCAGAAACCTTCGTCACCTTAGAGCGGCTCACGTTTCATGCGCAACGGGCGGAAGAGATTGACCGAGAGGCGATCAGCCGGCGGATTCTTCAAGCCTCTGTAAATATCCCGGCAGTTCGCGAATCGAGTTAAGGATGGCATCGGGACGAGCTGCGCGAACCCGTGCCGCAGTAGGAAATGGGCCGAGAACACCGATCGGCCGAACACCTGCGCGCCGCGACATTTCGATGTCCTCAGCGGTATCGCCAACATAGATGCATTCTTCCGGTGCCAGTCCAATCTGCTCGAGAGCAAGATTCAACGGAGCGGGATGCGGTTTTCTCTTGGGCGCATCTTCACAGCAAACGCACGTAGAAAAATAATCGGCCAGCGCGAATTCGCGCAGCTGCTTGCGCACTCTCGGCCGATTTCCGCTGGTGACGATTCCCAAGACGAATTCTCGCCTGAGTGCGCGGATAATTTGTCTTGCACCGGGCATCAGCCGGGGATTTTCTCGATTGTAGGCGAGAGTCCAGATGCGGTCGGCGTCGTCCCATTTAGAGCGCGGGAGACGCGCGGCGCGATAGACGCGATACCAGTTGGGTGAATAATGGCGGGCAAGATCGCTGCGGCCCCACTTGACGCCCAGGGCTTCGAACATCGCGAGGTAGGCGCGCGAGTCCGCGCCGTAGGAATTGACGATGGTGCCGTCCCAGTCAAATAGAACGGCGCGAGCAGAAAAACGCCTGCGTTTCACCAGGCAATCGTAGCAGAGATTCGCGACTATGCGGTGCGGTAGCGCGTCGGGACGACGTCGTCGCGACGAATCGCGAAGTCGTCAAAGCTAGCCGCGTAGCCGTGCCATCCCGGCATGTCCGAATCCTCCGCTCGCACGATATGCGCGGCGGTGCACATCTGGACGGAGCCCTGGCCGAGCGGCCTTTCGACGAGCGCTACTTCGAGTTCGATCGCGGTGCCGGTTTCAAGCAAGCAAGGCGCGAGGAAATAGACGCCGCTCGAACTTATATTCCGCGTCACGAGGACCACGGGAATCGGCTCGACCTTTCCGCCCACACGCGTGAGACGAAGCGGCAGCGAGAGGTAGGCGCGCGGATTGCCTCGCCGTTCTCGGGCCACGCCAATCGCATGCGTAGGAATGCGAGCGAAGCGTTGCGGTCCAGGCTTGTTAGAAAAAGCAGCTACTGTGGTAGTGCGGACTTCAGATTCACGCAGCGGCGAAACGAACGCCAAGTTACTACGTTCCGGAGCAGCCCCCATAGCGTCTCCTCAGCCCTGTGCTGAATTGAAAGCCTAAAACACCCCAACTTGGTTCGACAAATATGCTCGCAGCCTGGGAGCGGGTCAAGACGGTACAGGCCGAAAGTGTTGTATCGTGTAACATGGCATGACCCCGGGTCAAGTCCTTTCTGATGTTGGTCTTGGGGTCATGAGGAATATTAGGCTAAGGTCCCAGGGGCCGCAGACGTCGGTTGAAACAAGGGCTTTTTCCTGCGCGATGTTTCAAGACACGCCAGAGAAGACCGTCAGGTTTGGGCGCAAGAAACGGATAGTAGCTTGGCCCCGGAGTGCGTTAATTTGGGGCGTAGGAACAAGTAGTGGACGAGAATCTATGACACCGAGCACGCTTCGAGCAACCACGGAAAAACAATACGGGCCAGCGGCGGCGCGGTGGCGCGCAGTTCAGTCGCGCGATCGCGGAGCGGATGGGGTTTTCGTGTACGCGGTGCGATCTACGGGAGTTTACTGCCGTCCTTCATGCGCTTCGCGGAAGCCGCAAGCGAATCAGGTGGTGTTCTTCCCCTTGCCCGAGGCGGCGGAACAGCAAGGTTTTCGAGAATGCAAGCGATGCAAGCCACGAACTGTCAGCTTGCGCGATCCAAGAACGAAGGCGGTGGCGCAAGTGTGCAGAGAGATTGATTCACGCGTAGGCGACGGAAACGATGCGCCAGTGACGCTCTCCGCTTTGAGCGCGCCGCTGGGAATTAGCCCGCATCAGTTGGAGCGTGCATTTCGCAGCGTGATGGGAATCACGCCGCGCCAGTATGCCGACGCGCAACGGATGGGGCGGCTGAAATCTCAATTGAGAAAAGGAGACGACGTGACAACGGCACTGTATGACGCAGGTTTTGGATCGAGCAGCCGGCTTTATGAGCGAGCACCTTCGCAACTGGGAATGACTCCTGCCACCTACCGGCAAGGCGGCGCGGGAATGCGCGTGAACTATACGATTGTGGATTCGCCGCTCGGACGGCTACTCGTGGGAGCAACGGATCGCGGCATCAGCGCGGTTTACCTTGGGGAATCCGATGCGCGGCTGGAAGTGGCGTTAAAGAAGGAATATCCGCGGGCGGAAATACGGCGCGATCGCAATGGCCTGGAGGGATGGGTGAGCAAAATCCTGGAGCACTTGCGGGGCCGCGAACCGAACCTTGATTTGCCGACCGATGTGCAGGCGACAGCGTTTCAGCGGCGGGTGTGGGAGGAGCTTCGGCGAATTCCGTATGGAACCACGCGCACCTATAGCCAAGTGGCACGAGCGATTGGACAGCCAGCGGCGGTGCGGGCGGTGGCGCGGGCGTGCGCGACGAATCCGGTGTCGGTGGTGGTGCCCTGCCATCGCGTGGTGCGCGGGGATGGCAAGCTTGCGGGTTATCGTTGGGGGGTGGAGAGGAAGCAGGCGCTGCTGGAGCACGAATCTGCGAGCGCGCGAGTGAAACAAACCAAGACAGCGCGAGCGTGAGTCATTCGCCAATCGTTTAGCGTGCTACCAGAAAAATTCAAAAACGCCGGCCGGAGGCCAGCGGTACAAGACCCGATTTGTTACCGGCATGCTCGATGGATGGGCTGATGCCCAGCAGCATTCGGGCACGGCATGCCGTGCCCCTACTGAAAACCTTCTCCACAGAAACTCCCGGCACTTGCGCTTGAGCGGGTTGCGGCATATCTTCTGGGGCTTCGGTCCGCATATTTGAGGCAACGGACCGTCCGGGAGATTGTCATGACCGAAATCGAAACACGCAAGCTGCTATTACAGTTGGCTCAGATGCTGCGCGCCCATTTTGAGTATTTGCATACGCTGCACGATTCGACGATTGCGCTGTTTGACGTGCTGCGGAAGAAGAATCCGGAGATTGAGACCCTTTACCGGCAGCATCCGCTGGTGCGATCGCAGCATCCGCAGGGTCAGACGGCTGAGGAAATGCTTCGCAGCATTGATGGACTCATTGATTTGCTAAAGTAACCGCTTGAATTCGCTGCAGGTAATCCATGCGGAACCCCATTCGATGGGTCGGCCGTGCTGGCTGCACATTCGGGCACGGCATGCCGTGCCCCTACTGAAGGCACCTTCCCACTAAGCCTCGAAATCGAAGTCGCCGTCGATTTGCCGTTAACGGCCGACTGAGTTCTGATTATTTATTTTGCAGCCTTGTGCTTCTTTGCGGTGTTAACCGGATGGGGGGCATGACC
>CAVTOS010000010.1:0-537051 GCA_963736465.1 uncultured Acidobacteriota bacterium
TAGCTTCCCTCTCAGAGGCAGGTGGGAACGACCCGTTCCTTCCGATGTCTGGGCCCCTTCCTCCCCATTCACCAGTTGGGCGGATCGTGTTGGAACGCGACCCACTCCTCTTCTTATGCAAATGCGTGGCCCATCGTGGCGCTCTCATTCGCAGCCGACATGCCTGCGTTTTCAATCACTTAGTTGCGCCACTTCGAAATCACCTCGCGCATTCAATTCCAACTCGGGAAGCTGCGTCCCAGACTGGCACCCTACGCATTTCTCCAACCCTGCTCCCAACCGAACCTTCTCCCCCCACTTTTCGCGCACAATTGGGATCCAAACTTGTCCCTCCTCTCGCGCTGCTGCATAATGAGAGCTTCGCAGCAAATCATGGCAAAACCATTCATCGCAATTCTTGCAATCGTAACCGGCTCGGCGGGCCTCGCGATCGGCATGGCAGCCTCGCGTGGGCGCCGTTCGACGCCTCGCGCCCCCATCTCCCACGCGCGAGAGGCAGAGAAATCATCAAATGTTAAGCCGGTGTCAGATTCGCAAGCCCAGCCTGAGATGTCTGCTTTAGTTGACGACGATGATGACTCGGTGATTCGTTTCGCGAGCAACCCGCAGCCGGTTCCACCGTTTCTTGTGCAAGATCTCGATGGCAATGTCGTTTCCACTGCGCAATGGCAGGGCAAAGTCGTAATTTTGAATTTCTGGGCCACATGGTGCCCGCCATGCCGTGAAGAGATTCCTATCCTCACTGAACTCGCGAAAAAATATAAGGACAACTTACTCGTCGTCGGTGTGTCTGTCGACGACGGCTCCCCGGATGACGTCAGGGAATTCGCCAGAGCTTTTCACATGAACTATCCCGTCGTGATGTGGAGCCGCGAGCTCATTTCCGAATATGGCGGCGTTCCCGCTCTCCCCACCACGTTTCTGATTAACAAAGATGCCCGCATCGTCCAAAAGCATGAGGGTTTATATCCCCCCGAAGTGTACGACACAGAAGTACGTGCCCTGATGGGCTTGCCTGTGAACGTGAAGATCGAAACTTTCGAGGATACGGGCCAAATCTTTTTGAAGAATGCCGTGCGGGCCACCGAACTTCCCGACGTCGATTTCTCTGGACTTTCGCCCGAACAGAAAACAATCGCACTCAAGAAACTTAATTCGGAAAGCTGTAACTGCGGATGCCGTCTGACCCTGGCTCAGTGCCGCATAAACGATACGTCGTGCGTTCGCAGCAGGAGTCTCGCCGCGAAGGTAGTTCAAGAAATAGTGAACGCGGGGCCGGTTCCACCGTCCCCAGCGGTGCCGCCATCTTCGGTCACGCCACCAGCACCGGCCGCCACCAACTGATTTCTTAGACCAAGATGCAAATCGCTCGCAGGGCCCAATTTCACCTGGCGCCGCGAGCGATTTGTATCCATAGCTTTCTTCTAGTGATTCTCGTGTTCCCTGACCTCAAGCGCTTGATTCGCTTCTCCTAGCGCAAGGTCCAGATGTTTCATCGCCTTTTCCCGGTGACCGCCAAAAGACCCAGGCGCGCCAGCCAGCAGACCGCGGGCCTGCTGCATCATATCTCGGGCGGTACGCACGTCCTTCAATGCTTCGTGTTTCTCTTGTGCCGCGACCGTCGTGGCAATGTTCGCACTTGGAATCAGGTGCGAGGCCGCGCCTGCAACAAAGGCCACTGCAAAACCAGCCACGATTAGCAATCGGGAAATCTGACTCTTCATCGAAATCCTCCACGTTAGATTTGATCAGCCTACGGGATACGACGATGTCGGTGTCTCAGCAAAGGGACTGCGCGCTGGAGCCCATCGCCAGAAATGATACTAATTGAACTAGGCGATTGATTTATGTAGCCGTATTTAGGATGTGTCGTAAAAGGTTTCAGCTTAGCGCCCTGCGCGTTGCCGCGTCTTCAGCCAGGTCAGATTTCACGTATGCGGTGGCTCCCGGAAAATGAACCAGCCTAAGAGTTTTGCTGACTCCATAAAGCGATTCCGAATGTCCGAGAAATAGATGCCCATCAGGTAGCAAATTATTGAAAAGGTGCTCGACAGTTCGCCGCTTGGAAGCGGGGTCGAAATAGATCAAGACGTTCGCGCAGACGACGATGTGGTTATTCTTTGCCAGGGCAACCTTTTCGTCATCGAGCAGGTTGAGTCGGCCAAACTTGACGCGGTCCTTCACTCTTTTTACAACAGAACATTTTTCGCCGTGCCTCTGAAAATACTTTTCCCTAACCCCGTTCACCACATTTCGTAACGAGTAAGAGTCATAGACGCCTTCTCTGGCCATCGCCAGCGAACGGTCGTTAATGTCTGTAGCGATAATTTGCCAGTCGCGGCCCCGAAGCAGGCCTTCTGACTCTTCGAGCAAAATCATCGCAAGCGTATAGGGTTCCTCGCCTGTGGAGCACCCGCAACTCCAGATCTTCAGTTGGACGCGCGGTGTCTTTCGCCACCCCTTGATCAGTTTTGGCAAAACGATTTTTCGAATCGCATTTAGCTGTGGCTCGTGGCGAAAAAAACAGGTTTCACCCACCGTGATTTCGTTCAGAAGACGCCGCACTTCGGAACCGCACTCCGGATGATTGGTCAAAAGGTCGAAATACTCCGCCGTGGACTCTGCACCGACAGCGCGCATCCGTCGCGCGCACCGGTCCTTCAGAAAATAAAGTTTGTTATCCGGCTGAAATATCCCGCTGTTCCTGTAAATCAGATCGCGGATCAACACGAGGTTTGGATCCTGGACGCTCCGCTCTCGTTCGCTAGTGAGATTGGCTAGAGTAGGGCGGCTGGACACCGGGCTCCAACGCGTCGTTCAATTCCCACGAGATTCGAGTGCTTCAATTAGTCCCGCCGGGTCGAGAATTAGGCGGATATTTCCCTCACCTGTGATCGTTCCGCCTGCCACACACGGCACATGCCCCAGATACGACCCGAGCGGTCGAATGATGGTTTCTTCCTGGCCAATGAAGTCGTCCACAACGAGACCCAGTTTCTTGTCCGCAATCGAGAGAATGACCACGCGAAGCCGATCGTCATTCTGCGCGGAAGCTTCGTGGTTAAACACATGGGAGATTCGGCCGAGCGGTAATCACCTGATTTCGAACACGCAGGATTTCTCCCTTCTCACTGCGATGTACACTTTCTCGTTCCACTCGCAGTATCTCCACCACTGATCGCAGCGGCAGGGCATACGTATCGCCGCTCGCCTTGATGATCAGCACCGGAAGGATTGCAAGCGTCAGCGGGAGCTTCAATTTCACAAGGGAGCCCTTTCCGAACTCACTCTCCAGTTCCGCCGTCCCGCCCAATTTCTTCAGATTGGAGCGCACGACATCCATGCCCACCCCGCGCCCCGAGACGTCGCTGACTTTCTCCGCCGTACTGAAGCCGGGAAGAAAGATCAAATCCAGCATCTCTCGGTGACTCATTTCGCGGACGCGGGTTTGCGTAATGATCCCTCGTTCCACCGCCTTCGCCGCGACACGATTTGTGTCGATACCGCCGCCGTCATCGCCCACTTCTACCAGGATGAAATCCCGTTCTGCATGGGCCTCCAGTTTCAGGGTTCCTTTACGTGGCTTCCCTTTCGCTTCGCGGGCGGCCGGCATTTCAAATCCGTGATCCATCGAATTGCGGATTAGATGGACCAGCGGATCTGCAATCTGTTCGACGATTGTTTTGTCGAGTTCAGTTTCTTCTCCACGAATCTGCAGAGTCACTTCCTTGCCGAGAGTATTGCAAAGGTCCCGAACCATCCGGGGAAATCGTCGGAATACTACGTCGATGGGCAGCATGCGCGCCTTGAGGCTGGCATTCTGGAGTTCGTCGGTGATAGCGCCCAGTCGCGCAGACGATTCGCCTAATACGCTCTCGAACTGTTCTTCGGAGAATCGCCGTGCAACAAAGTCCCGGCTAAGCTGTGCCACGCGGTTCCGCTCGAGCACCAGTTCCCCCGCGAGATTCACGATTTCGTCGAGCTTGTTCACATCGACTCGAATCGTACGTGTTTCTTCTTTGCAATCTGAAATTGTGGCCTGCTTCAGCAGCGCTTCGCGAACTTGTCCCGGCGTGACGAGGTTCTTTTCAATCAGCACGTCGCCCAGCCGTTGCTGATTCTCGACGGATTCCTTCAGCGCCTCGCGGCGTTCCGAATGAGAAATCGCACCGTCTGCCACAAGGATTTCTCCCAGCATCGGCCGGTCCGGTCCTTCGGGCTGGGTCAGCTGTCGAATCCTTCCGAGCAGTTCGCCAAGCTCATATTGGTGCGGGACGTTTTGCCGGATG
The DNA here is from genome assembly GCA_963736465.1 of uncultured Acidobacteriota bacterium. Taxonomy (GTDB): domain Bacteria; phylum Acidobacteriota; class Terriglobia; order Acidiferrales; family UBA7541; genus Palsa-295. Next base: position 4,290 of record CAVTOS010000010.1, read on the forward strand.
TCAGCGAGCATGCGCCGAAGTTGATCCAGCACACTCAAGAAAACGTCGATTGCCCGGCGGCTCACTTTGCGCTCGCCCTTTCTCATTAGGTTAAGCACGTCTTCCGCTTCGTGCGTGAGGGCCACTACGCTCTGGAAACCCATGAAGCCGGACGTACCTTTAATTGTGTGGAATGCGCGGAATACGCGGTTCAGCAGTTCGGTATCGTCCGGCGAGGTTTCTATTGTCACTAAATCTTGGTCCAACTGTTCAAGGAGTTCGCCGCATTCAGTCAGGAAATCTTGCAGCAGGCTCGCATCTTGCGCCAGATCTTCAGTCACGAAGGACCCCGTTCGAACTCTATCGCTCGAATTCAATTCTCCAGGCACTCACGATACAAGCGCCTCCTCAGGAAAAGTTACTGGCTCCTCGATAATCGAAGGCGCGGGGACCCTTGCTGCAGGCTCAGACGGAGGTTCCGCCAGGACTCGATTGATGTCCAGCAGAAGCAGCAAGCGATCTTGTAGTTTCCCCACACCGGAAACGTATTCATTGTTGTGCCGCGAAAGTCTCGGCGGTGGCTCGATTGTCTCGACCGGGATCCGAAGAACCTCAGAAACGGAGTCCACTTCAAAGCCGATCACTTCACCCGCCACTTCAACCACTATAATTCTGGTCCCTCTGTCACTTTCCCTCGCTTCCAGCCCGAAGCGTTTGCGTAAACCCAGGATTGGAATTACTTTGCCTCGCAAATTGATGACGCCTTCGATGAACTTCCGCGAATTTGGCACCCGCGTGAGTCCTACCATTCGAATGATTTCTTGCACGCGGAGAATCTCCAATCCGTATTCTTCGCTTCCTAACCGAAAGCTCACTACTTGCAGCAGACTTTCGCTGCCGTGACTATTGCTCTGCGTAGCCGAGTCCGCTCTCTCTGTCTGTGAGACTGCCATCCCAACCTCCTCTACGCTGCGCATTGGGTTTAGTGCGCGAGCACTCCTTCATCCTCACGAGCGAATTCCATTTCGTCTCGCCCTTCAACCGCGCGGTCCGTAGCGCCAAATTGCGGCGTTCCGCCATTCGATCGCGGCGGCTGCCGCCGGCTGCTTCGGGCCCCTGACCGATGGCCATTGCTGCTCAATTTGAATTGGCCCACAAGATTTTGCAGATCAAGCGCCAGGCTGGACAGGTCATGGCATGCCTTCGCCGATTGTTGTGCCCCTTCCGCCGTCTCCGCCGTGATCTTCGCGATCTGCTCCAGGTTCGCGTTCACTTCCTCCGTCGCCGCCGATTGCTCCGTCGCCGCCGTCGCTATGTGCGTCACCATCTCCCCTACCTGCTCCGCCGACTCTATAATCGCTCCCAGCGAGTTCCCCGCCTCCTGCGTCGTCGCTACTCCCGCTTCCACCTGCTTCGTCCCCGCTTCCATCGCTTCCACCGCACTCTTCGTCTCTCCCTGTATGCTCTGAATCATCGCCGCTATCTCTTTTGTCGCCTTTGACGTCCGCTCCGCCAGCTTCCTCACTTCATCCGCCACCACCGCAAATCCTCGACCCTGCTCCCCGGCACGCGCCGCCTCTATCGCTGCATTCAACGCCAGTAAGTTCGTCTGATCCGCTATATCGTCGATCACCCCGATAATCTGCCCGATTTGATCGGACCTGCTCCCCAACCCATGCACCTTCTTCGCCGTCTCCTCTACCGACCGTGCGATTCCCCGCATTTTCCCCAGCGTATCCTCCACGATCTTCCCGCCCTGCCGCGCCGTATCCGACGCTTTGCGCGCCGCTTCCGCCGCCTTGCTCGAGTTGCCGGATATCTCAAGAACAGTAGCGGACATTTCCTGCATCGCCGTCGCCACCTGTCCCGTTTGATTCCGCTGCATATCCGCGCCGCTAGCCTGCTCATTGGCCGAAGCCGAGATTTCTTCGCTCGCCGATGCCAGCCGTTCCGACGAAAAGGCGATCGAACGAAGCACATCACCCAGATTGTTTTTCATTCCGTTCAACGCAATGGTGGCCTTGCCCAGTTCGTCTTGCGAAGTCACCTCAAGGTCTGAACCAGTCAGATTATTGGCAGCAATCTCGTTAATCAGCCCGAGCATGCGCAAAATGGCCGCTGAAATATCGCGTCCCATCCAGAACGCCACGAACGTCCCAATCGCAAAGCCCGTCACGCTGAGCGTTACGGTAAGCATCCGGGCTCGGCTCTGCACGTGACTTTGCTTTTGAAGCGTTTCGTCACGAAGTTTTTCCTCAAGGTCGTCGAATTCCTTCAGAACCTTGCGAAGGTTTTGGCGTGTCTCATCGGCCGTATCGCCGAACAGTTCATCCTGTGCGCCTTTCACGTCGTTGTTACGCCGGTAATCGACAGCAAACTCCTGGAGCTTGTCGAGCTGGTCTGTCGCCTGCTGAACCTCTACCAGAAGCTTTTTCCCCTGCTCGGACGTGACCGTTTGGCTGAGTTGATTGAAAGCTTCTTTGAGATCGTCTCTTCCTTCATTTCCCCATTTCAGAAGCTTGTCCTGCCCTGTCAAAATGTAGCCGCGTGTGGCGCTGGACGTCCGCTCAACGTCGAACTCAACTCTCTTGGCCAGCGCGACTTTTGCATGAATGCTGTCCACTTCCCGGGAAACGGCATCGAGGTCGTTCACCTTCGAATACGACAGAAAGCCGAGAATGCCGAGGATCGCTAGCAGCGCTCCAAATCCGCTTGCGATCTTCTGCTTGAGACTTAGCTTGCTCATTCGGATCTCCCCGCGATTTTGGGTTGATAAGATCTAGCTCGCTCGCGCTCGGACGCCGTGTGGACGGTTTCCCAAAACTTGCTTCCGTCCTGCCTTCAGTACCTGCGGCTTCAAGAATGTCTTCAAAGGGCGCAGTGGCGAATCTTTTCCACGAGCCGCATTTGATTTCTCGGGCTCTTCTTCATCCGACCTGAGTTGAAACCTGCCCACAAGATTCTGCAGATCAAGCGCCAGGCTCGACAGGTCATGGCACGCCTTCGCCGACTGTTGCGCCCCTTCTGCCGTCTCCGCCGTGATCTTCGCGATCTGTTCCAGGTTCGCGTTCACTTCCTCCGTCGCCGCCGATTGCTCCGTCGCCGCCGTCGCTATGTGCGTCACCATCTCCCCTACCTGCTCCGCCGACTCTATAATCGCCCCCAGCGAGTTCCCCGCCTCCTGCGTCGTCGCTACTCCCGCTTCCACCTGCTTCGTCCCTGCTTCCATCGCTTCCACCGCACTCTTCGTCTCTCCCTGTATGCTCTGAATCATCGCCGCTATCTCTTTCGTCGCCTTCGACGTTCGCTCCGCCAGCTTCCTCACTTCATCCGCCACCACCGCAAATCCTCGTCCCTGCTCCCCGGCACGCGCCGCTTCGATCGCCGCATTCAATGCCAGCAAGTTCGTCTGATCCGCGATATCGTCGATCACCCCGATTATCTGCCCGATTTGATCCGACCTGGTCCCTAGCCCATGCACCTTCTTCGCCGTCTCCTCCACTGACCGCGCGATTCCTCGCATTTTCCCCAGCGTATCCTCCACGATCTTCCCGCCCTGCCGTGCCGTGTCTGACGCTTTGCGCGCCGCTTCGGCCGCCTTGCTTGAATTGCCGGATATCTCCAGCACAGTGGCGGACATCTCCTGCATCGCCGTCGCCACCTGCCCCGTTTGATTCCGTTGCATATCCGCGCCGCTAGCCTGCTCATTGGCCGAAGCCGAAATTTCCTCGCTCGCCGATGCCAGTCGCTCTGTTGACGCCAGAATTGAATCGAGCGTGGACCTCAAGCTCGTTTCCATTTCGCCGATCGCGGCAGCAATATCGCCGAGTTCGTCTTCGCTCTCGATATCAACTCGGCTGCCGGTAAGGTCGCCTCTCGCAATTGCTTGCGCCCGATCGAGCACAGTACGAGTCCCGCCGGAAACCTTCCGCCCCACATACCTGGCGATTGCAGTCCCGATTGCTACTGCCACGAGCAACGCGAGGAATATCGCGCGAACCAGCGCGCTCCCTTCCCGATCGAGTTCGGCCTCATCGTCGGCGAGAAGTTGCTGCTGGCTATCGATCATCTCTTGGAGGGTTTTTCGTATGCTCTTATTCTTCGGAGTAGCCGAGGCGGAAAACAATTTTGCCGCTGTTGAGATCGAGTCCGGAAAAGCGTTGAGGTTGGGCTCGCCGGCAAGGAAGGATTCATCGGGCTTCCGCTCGTCGTTGGACTAAGTACGAGTGCCACTCGCGTCATCATGCAGGTGGAAGGCTCCGCTTACCGCATCAACTCAAAAGATTTCTCGAGGCTGCTGGCCACTTGCCCGGTGCTCGGGAAAAGATTGAGTCGCTACAGTCTGGATTTAGGGATGCAAGCAGTCCATGTGGCGGCTTGTAACCGACTCCACGAGGTAGACGAGAGGCTGGCTCGCTGGCTGCTCATGAGCCAGGATAGGCTCGGCGGAGATGTCGTGCCCCTGACGCAGGAGTTCTTGGCGCACATGCTGGGAACCCGGCGTGCCAGCGTAACGGTCGCCGCTGGCATCCTGCAGAAGGCCGGATTGATTACATACAACCGTGGCCATGTAAGGATCGAAAGCCGTGAACGCCTGGAAGACGCCGCTTGTGAATGCTACGGGGCCATGAAGAAACAGTCGTTGATGTGGGATCAGGAAGCCAATGGCCTCGGTACGCTACCGCGCTGACAATGCCCGCCCTCCGAAGTATCCTCCATGCCCTCCTGTTTCAAGGAGGGCAATATGACAGAGTATCCCTGGTGGGAACCGTACAAATTCGCTGTTCTTGAAACCGATAAGAAAAAATTGAAAGATCGTGTGATTGCGGCGGAACAGGCGATTCGTGCGCGCGCTTCCCTCGATGGCCAGGTCTCCGGCGACGAACGAATAGCAATTCAAGATGCAATGTCCGCTCTCCAGATGTTGAGGCGAGAGAGCGAGCACGACGTCTCTCGTTGACCTCCGGGCATCCTCACAGAGTCGCAGAGGTAGCCACGATGACGCCGTCCCCCGTCGTGAGCCTTTCTCCTCCGAATCTCCGATCGCCAAAACCAAGCGTCCATCTGTGGCTTCCGCGCCTCCTTATAACTCTCCCGGGATGACTCCCTACAGAGTATTGGGTATGGCAACTATTTCGGCGATTCAGTACGCTACCGTACGAAACCGGGTGCTTCCATCGGATCGGCATCAGATGCCCACTCCCTTTCCAGGGAGTGGGAATGCCTCATTCCATTTTCATCGTCGACGACAATTCCGACATCCGAGCAGCGCTTCGGCGGCAACTTGAGCGCTCGGGGTTCCGCGTGTGTGGTGAAGCTCGCGATGGAATCGACGCCCTCGACAAGCTAACGCGAGTTAGGCCCGACTTGATTATTCTCGACATGTCCATGCCGCGCATGAACGGCATCGATGCCGCCCGCGAGCTCAAGCAGATTTGCCCAAACGTCCCGGTGATTTTGTACACGGCATTCGCTGATGTATTCCGCAGGAAACAAGCGCTGCCTGAAGGAGTCTCTGCAGTCGTTGCTAAAGGAGAAAATCTGTTGGATCCCGTCGTTCGCTCGCTCGGTAAAACACAGCCAGGTCTCACGTAGCGCTCTTGCTACGCCCTTCCGCCTCAATTCCATCCCGCTGCGAATGTTCTTTCCAGAGAATCACCCTGGGTGTATTGTCGCTCCGCGTGCGTTTCATCCCAGCTCTACCCCGAATGGAGATATCTGATGAGCGAGAAAATTCCGGAAGATAAGAGCTCGCCCGAGAAGGCAACCGTCACGCTTCCCGGAACCGTTGAAAAGATCATTCCTCCCATCACGCCTGCCCTGCCGGAAAAAGCGCAGATTGCAATCGAAGGCGCCGAGCACTTGTATCGAGAGATTCGCGTGGAGAACACCTTCCAGGATGCGGATGGCAACGAAGTCAGCTTGAAGAAAGGCGCAACCGTCGAAGTTACAATCGCTGCAGACCCCGAAGCAACGGCCCCTAAGAAATAACCAGTTCGAGTCGCAACCCCAAAAAGGAGAATTCGCTATGGGATTTCTCGCGTGGATCGTTGTCGGCCTGATCGCTGGATGGCTGGCCGGACAAGTGATGAAGGGCGGCGGTTACGGCGTCCTGGTAGATATCATCCTGGGCATTCTCGGCGGAATGCTAGGAGGCTGGCTGTTTGGCGTTCTGGGTATCTTTCCGGGTGGCGGCATGATCGGCTCGATCATTGTTGCGTTTGTCGGCGCAGTGATTTTGGTCGGCATTACCCGACTCATAAAGAGGGCCTGATTCCGTGCTGCGCCGGACGACTGCGATTGTCGCTCTGATCTGGTTGGGCGCTTCACATTCGATGAATGCCGCACCAAAACAGACTGACACCGGCGGTGGCGCACACGTTGAAAAGGGTCTAGCAGCCTTTTACGGTCGGCGTCTGGAAGGCCACAAGACGGCCTGTGGCGGCACGTATTCGTCCTCAGAACTAACCACCGCGCACAGAACTTTGCCCTGTGGCACCAAGCTTCGCATCACAAACACGAAAAATGGCAAAAGCGTCGTAGCTACGGTCAACGACCGGGGGCCAACTTCGAAAAAGCGGCTTGCCGACGTTTCACGAGCCGTCGCTGAACAATTGGATTTCGTCACACAGGGCACAACCACAGTAGAAGTGGAAGTAGTGAAATGAAATGAAATGAAACGCAAGCGTCCATCTGTCACGGCCGGCCGGGTTCAGCCGGACCCACCGACGGCAGCACCGCCAGACCTTCAGTTGACCGGTGATCGTAAAGGCTTGGAATTCTTACCGGCAGGCCAAAACTCGATCAACCTCGGCATGAATCTGCTCGGGTCTACAAGGTTTGGAAAGCATGCCGTCGAATCCGGCGTCGACGATGTGCTCGCGAGCCGATTCGAGTCCAAATGCCGTCAGCATGACCACAGGAATCTTTCTGGTCCTTTCGTCCGCTCTTAGACGGCGTGTTGCTTCCCATCCGTCAAATACCGGAAGCGAAACGTCCATGAAAATAACATCCGGCTGCAGAGCAAGCGCCTTGTCCACCGCGTCTTGGCCATCGGTCGCGAATTCCACCCGGAAGCCCTCCTGGCCGAGCAAGTAGCGGTAGGGGTGCTGCACACCCTCGAAGTCGTCCACGATCAGGAGCAGTTTGCCGTCGGTATCCATCTCGCTGGGCTCCGGGTGTCGCGTGCCTGGTAACAGCAAACAGAAGAATTAACGTCCAGAAGACGCTAGCTGTGTGCTAGCCCGCGCGCAATACCCGGAAAGTTGTACTGGCGGCACTGGATATCAGCGCCTGATTTCGACGCCTCGCCAAATATCTTCGGGTTTTCCACAGCTTACTCACAGCTTACGGATTTTCAGCTGCCTCAACCTGTGCTACCATTGCCTGTTTTTATATGATGACGAATACATTACCGTGGGCCGTGACTCTGGTTCAGCCGGAAGGAGTGGTCCCCCTTGCGTTCATCGGGGCGGCGCCACCTCGCAAAAGGCTCCGAATTCCCAATCGCAAATCTGGAATTAGAATTCCGCCTAAGTCACAGCGAATCAGCGTTCTACAAATTTCTAATCGCAAATATTCGCGGGTTTTGCGTGCGCCGTGGCGTATTGCGGTTTTGCCTTCCGTTTTCTGCTCTCTTCCGGCCGGCTCGGACTTGCTACTGTAGGAAGCTGATCAGGTTGGGAAGGCTGAGAACCTTGCCTTCCGCTTCGAGGAGGGCGGTGTAGGCGACTTCCGCCTGACTGAAAGTGGTGGTGACTTTGGCGATGTCCGCGGCATCTATGTTGCTCTCCTGCGAGCTGAGCTGGAGGCCCTGGCTCGAGAGGAATGTGCTGGTCGATTGCAGTTGGTTGAGGGCCGTGCCGTAGAAGGATCGCTGCGTATCGAATTCGCTGGCGGCCTGGCCAAGCGCATCGCTCGCGGCAGCGATGCCGGTGTTGGATTGAACGGCGGTGATCAATTGATTGATGGAACCGAGGAGGCTTCCCGCAGAATTGAGAAAAAGCTGATCCCCGGGAACGTTGATATTCACGGACTGGCCGTTGGCGATTTCAACCTGCGTCACCGAACCGTTGCCGTTGTAGTTCACGCCGGAAGGCGAGGCAGAATTCAGAGTGAAAGGCTGAGTTTCCACCTGCGTGCCGGCGAAGAGATACGTCCCGCCCGACCTTGTGTTGGCGATGCTGACGAGCTGTTGCTGAATTCCTTGGAGTTGCTGTGCAATCGCCTGCCGGTCGCCTGCCGAGAGGGTGGAGTTCCCTGCTTGCACACCGAGCGAGATGGCCTGATTGATTACCCCGACACCCGAGTTCAACGCCGAGTCCGCAATTTGCAGCGTGCTCTGCAAATTTCCGATGTTGCGCTCGAAGGTGTCTGTCGACGACTGCGCCGCGTGGTTCAGAACGAGCGCCGCCGTGCCCGACGGGTTGTCCGAAGGCGAATTGATCGACCGGCCTGAAGCAAGCTCGAGATCGGCGGTATTGAGCTGCTGCTTCAAGCCATTAAGACCCGAAAGTACATCGGGAACAATATTGGGACTTACGCGGACCGTCATGTTAGCCACCTATCATGTTGATGGTTGTTTGAAACAGAGACGCGATGATGCTTGCTACGCGCGACGCCGCAGCGTAAGCGTTCTGGAATTGGACCAGGTTCGCGCCTTCCTGATCGAGCGAAACGCCCGACACGGCATTCTGCTGATCTTGAAGCTGCTGAATGATCAGCTGCTCGCCGGAAAGACCCGCAGAAGCATTCGAGGCGTCGTTGCCCACCTGGAAGACAATTCCGGAATAGTAGTTGATGGGATTTTGCCCGGAGACGATGTTCTGCGATTGCAGATTCGCAAGAGCCGTGGCATTGGCATTATTGCCCGCTGTGCCGTCAGCGCTCGCGGCGATGAGATTGGGATCGGTGATGGCGACGGCAAGATTGATGGCCGAGCCTGGAACGCCGGTTGGCGGAACGAAAATATTTCCTCCGGCTTTTCCGTTCAAATCGAAGCCTGCTGCATTCTGCGTGTTCACGGAATTTGCGATTCCCGAAGCGAGAGTGTCGAGGCCCGATTGCAGCGAAGGAATCTCCTGATCACGCAACTGAATATCGCCGGCCAGATTGCCTCCGGTGATCGAAGAAGTAATGTCCTTCCCCTGCGAGAACACATCCTGAAATCCAGTGGCGGGATTGGTTTGCGTCGTGAGGTTGAAGCTTTGGTTGCCAACGACGAGCGCCGCGCCTCCCGACGTGGTGAGCGTGAGGCTCGTGCCATCGGCCTGGATCGATTGCACGTCAACCAACTGCGAGAGCTGTGTCGTGCGAGAGGTTCCAAACGTGTTCGATGATCTGAGACCGCGTCACGCGCTGTCCCGTGTTGCGCATCAGAAACTCCAGAAGCGAGTATTCCTTGGGAGTCAGCTCAATCGCGCGGTTGCCGCGCCTCACCGAATGCTCCACTCGATTCAGTTCCAGGTCTTCTACGCGCAACATGTTTTCCGGAGAACGCGCGCCCCTTTTCAAAAGCGCTCGCACTCTTGCCGAAAGTTCTGAAAAAGCAAACGGCTTCACCACAAAGTCGTCCGCCCCCATATCGAGTTCGCCCGCGCGTTCCGTAATCTGGCTGCGATTCGTAAGCACCAGTATGGGCATGCCCTGCCGCGAGATCCGTAAGTGCCACATCGCAGCGACGCCTTCTTCCTTCGGCAGGCTTAAATCCAGGATGGCGAGATCGTACTCGGTTTCCCGCACGAGGCTCCGCGCCTGTTCACCGTTCTGAGTCAGGTCTACAGAATAGCGCTCCGCGCCAAAACCGCGTTGCAGAAAAATTCCTAACGATGGATCATTTTCGGCCACTAGCAACCGCATAAAAACTCCAATGGAGGGGGGACAACCACAAAGATAATCTCGAAGGGGATGTGAATTTAATGAAGAGTCACAAAGATGTCAAAACAAATCGTTGTTCGACGCTAAGATTTTTCGAAGAAGTTACTACGCTGTTTCATCGCGGGACATAAAACTCACCCGCACGAGATTCATTGAGCCATTTTTAAAAAAGACTAGTTTCGCAATGGAACAATCTCACGGATACGTCATTTTTTCTGGCCGCACAAGCTCGTCAAATTCCTTCTCCGTGAGATATCCAAGCTTCAACGCCGCAGCTCGCAGGCTGCTGTGATCGTGATGCGCTTTATGCGCAATTTCGGCAGCCTTGTCATATCCGATCTTGGGGGTTAATGCGGTTACCAGCATCAGTGAGTTTGCTACATTTTCTCGAATGCGATCGCGCTCCAGCTGCATTCCTACGATGCAGTGGTCCGCAAACGAACGGCACGCGTCGGAAAGCAATCGCACAGAATTAAGAAAATTATGAATCATCACCGGCTTGTAAACATTCAGCTGAAAATTCCCCTGCGAACCGGCGAATCCAATCGCTGCGTCATTGCCGAACACCTGCACGGCAACCATCGTCATTGCTTCCGATTGCGTAGGGTTCACCTTGCCCGGCATGATCGACGAGCCTGGCTCGTTTTCAGGCAGCGTGATTTCGCCGAAGCCCGCTCGCGGACCAGAAGCAAGCCATCGAATATCATTGGCGATTTTCATCAATGACGCAGCGAGCGTTTTCAGCGCTCCACTCGCAAACACGATCTCGTCGTGCGCGGAGAGCGCCGCAAATTTATTGGGATGCGACTGGAAGGGCAGCCCCGTCAATTCGGAGATTTTCTGGGCCCCCCGCTCGGCAAACTCCGGATGCGCGTTCAACCCGGTTCCCACCGCTGTCCCGCCAATCGCCAGATCGTACAACCCAGGAAGGGTCATCTGTAACCGTGCGATGTCGCGGTCCAGCAAGCTCACCCAGCCGGACATCTCTTGCCCCACCGTAAGCGGCGTCGCATCCATCAAATGTGTCCGCCCAATCTTTACGACATCTTGAAACTCGCGCGCCTTCGCATCGATCGCGTCGCGCAGCCGGATCAACGCCGGAATCAGCGCTTTTGCTACCCGAGTCGCAGCCGCGATGTGCATCGCCGTCGGGAATGTGTCGTTTGACGACTGCGACATATTCACGTCGTCGTTCGGATGAATAGGCTTCTTCGAACCCATCACTCCGCCTGCGATTTCAATTGCCCGGTTTGAAATCACTTCATTGGCATTCATATTCGTCTGTGTGCCGCTTCCCGTCTGCCAAACCCGAAGCGGAAAATGTTCATCAAGCTTCCCGGAAATCACTTCGTCGGCAGCCTGAACGATGAGCAGCGCCTTCTCCGGCGAGAGCTTCTTTAAATCTTGGTTCACCAACGCCGCAGCTTTCTTCAGAATCCCGAACGCGCGGATCAGCTCGCGCGGCATCGTCTCCCGACCGATGTCGAAATGGATCAACGACCGCGCCGTCTGCGCCCCATAATAACGATCGTTGGGAACCTCAATTTTGCCCATGCTGTCCGATTCGATCCGGACTTGCGGCTTCGTAGCGACCGTCGTATTCGCGTCCACTTTCATTCCTCCAAACCTCTGTCGTAGTGCCCTCTAAAGCACCTTCAACACTAAAGAATACTGCGGAATTGCACGGCATGCAGCCCGATTCGTCGCAATCGTCATATCTGCACATATATATGACCAGAACGAAAGGTACCGGCCCTGAAAAATCGCCTGAACAGCTGTACGAGACTTGCACTTTCGTACAGGAGCGATTTCAGAAACGTTCAAGTACGATGCCCCAAGGGCGATTCTCGAATCAGATTAAAATTGATGCTTGGGGATTCCACATCTTCGACGTTGACGTTCACCAGCAGCCGCACCTCGTCCCCACAGAACGGGAGCACCTAGTCTCATGGCGTGGAGATTTCGGCTCGGCTCGCGACGCGAAGAAAACGGAGGCACGGGTGTACAGGTTGCCGAGGCTCTGCCCGAGGAAGCGTCCCAAAACGTAGCTACCGAAGAGGCCGTCGCCTCAGTTTCCACCTCGGAATCGGCCGCAGAAGCCCCCGAGCTCGCCACGGCAGCACAAGACCCTCAGCTCTCCGCCGTTACTGAAGAAGCCCAGAAGGACGAATCGACCGACATTAGCGCAGAGCCTGAATCACAGATCCCCGGCAACAACGTTGCTGTCACCCAAGCTACCGACGCCCCCACCACGTCCGAATCATTCGCCGACACGACGCAAAGCCTGCTAGCGGATGCGACCGCGCCTCTAGCCCCGGCATTCCCCGCCATCGCCAGCGACTGGGCCTTCGAAGAAAAGCTCGCGATGCACAAGGAATGGGTCGAATCCCAGGGTATCTCAGGTAAAAAAATCGATCTCGCCAGCGCCAAGCTCGAAGGAGCTGAACTGGTAGGCGTCAATCTCCGCTACGCCGACTTGCAAGAAGCCGACCTGAAAGCCGCCGATCTTCTTCTCGCCGATCTGCGCGACACCTGCCTCGCACGCGCGAATCTGGAAGAGACATGTCTGGTCGGCGCGAATCTCGAAGGCGCCAACATGGAAGGCGCCGCACTTGCCTCCGCCATGGGACTTGTCCCGCGCCAGATCGCCGGCGCGAATCTGCGCGACGCCACACTGCCTCCGCAAATTCTAGAATTCCCCGGCCTTGCGGATTTTGCGCGCGCATCGCGCACCGTGATGTCGTTCTTCACCGCGACGCTCTCTGTCAGCGCGCTTTCCTGGCTGATGATCTGGAAAACCAAAGACGTCCAACTAATCTCCGACTCCTCCATACTCCCATTCCTGCATTCCGCTGCCGCTTTCCCGACGGCCGAAATCTATCTCATCATGCCCGCTCTGCTCGTAGCCGTCTATCTCACCTTCCAATATCATTTGCAGCGATTGTGGGACGCTGTCTTGGAGCTGCCTGCCATTTTCCCCGATGGCAGCTCGCTCGACGAGCACAAGCCTTGGATCATCACCGGTCTCATCCGCACCCACTTCCGCTGGATGAACCATGACGCGCCTTCCACGCGCTTCATCGAGAAAGCGATCTCCATCCTGCTCGCGTACTGGCTCGTTCCCATCACGATCCTCTGCGTCTGGGGACGCTACCTCACCGCCCAAGATATGCACGGCACGCTTCTCCACGTGCTTCTCTTCGCTGCCGCCACTGGTGTCGCCGTCTATTCCACCACTCGCGTAGGCCGCCCCGAAGAAGCCTGGGCCTCAGAAAAGAAGATTTCAGCCGGTATTCTCGAAAAATTCAAATCTCTCAGCTTTTCGCGGCTGATTGCAGCCCTTGTCGTCGGCCTTTTCTTCCTCTCGCTCGGCACCGTCAAAGGCGTTCCGCACGACGTCGCCCGCGCTCCGCAATTTTCAGCCGGCGATATTCGCCGCTGGGCTCCAAGCGTTTTCTGGTCCATCGGCTACGATCCTTATGCCGATTTGACGGAAGCCGCAATCTCCACAAAGCCCGCGGCATGGACCGGCGCAGACGATCAACTCGCTTCCGTAAAAGGCGCGCGCCTGAATGGCGCCAAGTTCCGTTACGCCCAAGCCTACGGCGTTTTTCTTGCCACTGCTCATCTCTTCCGCACAGATTTCACCGGCGCCTTCCTCTCCGAAGCGGACATGCGCGGCGCCGACCTCGGCCAGTCAACTCTTCGCCTCGCCATCTTGGATCGCGCGCAAATGGCTCACACCAATCTCGATCGCGCCAATCTCGATGGCGCCAATATGACTCGCGCCGACCTCCGCGGCGCCAATCTCTCCTACTCATCGCTCGAAAATGCAACTCTCGTCGACGCGCAACTCGAAGGCGCAAGCCTCTATTCAGCTCGCATGAGCGGCGCCACTCTCATTCGCGCCAATCTCGACAAAGCCGACTTCCGCGAGGCGCACCTCGAGTCCGCCAATCTCGAACACGCCGCGATGCACCAGGCATATCTCTGGTCGGCCAAGCTTTCCTCGGCCCAACTCGACAACGCTGAATTAAGCACCGCAATTTTTATCGACGCAGACCTGCGCAATGCCGATTTGCACGGAGCTCGCTTCCAGGGAACCGTTCTCAATGGCGCGAATCTGCAGGGCGCGAATCTGGATTACGCGGACATGCACGGCGCCCTTGGATTGAGCGCCAATCAAGTTTGCTCAGCAGCCTCTCGAAACAGTCTGCAGCTCGACGATGCTATGCAACTCCAAGTCGACGCTCAATGCGGCGGCGGAATTCACCCCGCGCTTCCGGCTCCGCCAACAACTCTCGCACCACAGTCCGCGCCCGCTGCCGCCACCACCCCCGCAAAATCGAACTAAGGTTTCGCCTCTGTCTTCACCGGCTTCTCCGCCCTCGGGTTCTCTGCGGGCTTTTCGTAACGACCGGGATCAATCGCCACATTCGCCTCCATTTTCTGCCACGTATATGTCGTCGTCCCATCCACGCGTGTCACCCGCACCGTGAACGGAATCTTCAATCCATTCACGTCGCGATAGTCCTCATAATCGGTCTGAAGCGGAAGCGCTCCCAGCGGACTTTCAATGCGATGCGTTATCCGTAGTAACAATCCCGTCTGCACATCGAAATAAATCCGATCTGCGCCATCACCCTTCCACCACGCCATCACCAGATACGCATCGTGGCCGTTCACACTCTCCGCCCCCCGCACCTGAAAACGTTCATAGTCTTTATCGAATCGTTCGCCCGCATAAAACTCGGCCCACTGCCTGCTCCGCGCCAGCTCGTCTCCCGACTCGTCCGTCACTTCCCCGTTCGCCCTTTTCCCCCAACCAATCTCTCCGCTCAACCCCTCGCTCACGTCGCCATTCGGCCGATGCACAACCGCGAATGCCTTATCCGGTGCGGTGCGGTACGTTTCAATTGCTGCGTGAAGATTGTGCGGCCCTTCAACGGCACCCTGCTCCACCCGCGTCTGATTCTTCTGGATCGCAGCGCTGCCTCCAATCGCATCCACATATTTCGCCAGTATCTCCGTCATACTCGGCATCTCCTTCGCTGCTTCGTTCGAAACCCCTGCCGTCTCGCCAGATTCAGTCGAGCGAGCTGTCTTGCCGCTCGCACCAGATTCCGAAACCGCCGTCGTCGCGCCATTGGTCGCTGCAAAAAGCGACGCAATACTGGCCGCTTTCGCGGCTCCCCGGTGACACGTGTAGCAAGTCACTTCTCGCTTCCCATTGAAATTATCCTGGTTGATCGCAAACATCATCTTCATCATGTTCCGTGCTCGCTGCTTCGTCGGCTTATCGTCATTGTCGAAATGGTCGGCCTGATGGCAATAATCGCACCCCACCCCGAGCGATGCGGCTATGTAGCGCATCGACGGAATCAATTCGCTCGCGGGAATATCTTTCAACACCTGAATGTTCTTGAAAGCCTCCGCAGCGGTCTTCTGTGTCTCGGGCTTGGCGTCGCGTTCGGATTCACCTCGCACCGCCGTCCGCGCCGTCATTTTGCCTGGCATCCAAAGAACAATCGCAACCGTCATAGCTAGCGCCATGCATTTCGCACGCTGAAACCAGACTTTGCCGTCCAAATCCATGGTAGCTTTCCTTTCCCCTCAGTCGTTTCGATCCTTCTACTCCGTCAGACCGCAACAAAACAGCACGCGAACATACGTCATTCCCATAAGAAAGGAAATGAAGAACGCGCTCCTCTCCTCACCAGCCGACTCATCGCATTAGGCCAAGCGCTCCACCTCAGGTAAAATTATTTGCCAAATGATTCTATGAACACACTCACCGCGACCCAGGATCGGCGTTCTCTCGCTCCCAATTTCTTGCTCTCCAATGCGTCCATGCTCTGCATCACCGTAGGCGCCTGGCTTGTCGTCTACATTCCCGGTCTCTTTCGTCCTTCGCTTCTCGACGACGCTGACTCCGTCCATGCCGAAGCTTCGCGGGAAATTCTGCTCAACCACGATTGGGTAACTCTCTACGTCGACGGCATCCGCTATCTCGCAAAAGCCCCTCTGATGTATTGGCTCGTGGCGATCAGTTACAAACTTTTCGGAATCTCCGAATGGCAGACGCGCCTGCCGCTGGCGCTCAGCGTCCTACTCCTCGCGTGGTGTGTTTACATTTTCGGGCGGCGCTTCTTTGGCAAAGAGGCCGGATTCTACGCTGCACTCATCACAATTACGTCTCCCGGCTTTTACGTTTTCACGCGCTTTCTCATTCCCGAAGTCCTCGTCGCAATTTTCCTCACGCTCGGATTGTATTTTTTCCTCATGGCGTGCGAACAAACCCAGCCGTCCCGCTGGCTCTGCTGGGGAATTGCTGTCACGATGGCCCTCAATATTTTGACAAAAAGCCTGATCGGCCTGGTCTTCCCTGTAGGAATCATGCTGGCGTACCTGTTTCTCACCGGCGGCCTGAAGAAAATTTGGAAGCTTCATCCCCTGTCGAGCACTCTCGTCTTTCTCGTCGTTGCTGTGCCGTGGCACGCTCTCGCGGCAATCCGGAATCCCGCGCAACCGACAGGCCCGGAAAAGGGCTTTCTCTGGTCCTATTTCATCAACGAACAATTCATGCGCTTTCTCAATAAGCGCATTCCTCATGACTACGGTAAAGTTCCTCTCCTGCTCTTTTATGCTCTGCTACTTCTGTGGGTTCTTCCTTGGTGCGCATTCTTTTTCCCCGCACTGAAGGAAATACCGGCAAATTTCCACGCTTGGCGGGACCGCTTGGACGCGCGTGGCCGCGTCAACCTCCTTCTTGCTATCTGGATCGCCGTAATCGTGGGCTTTTTCAGCTTCTCAAGCCGCCAGGAATATTATTCGCTCCCCGCCGTTCCGGCTCTCGCGTTGCTCACGGCCGGCTGGCTTCAGCGCGAAAACAATTCCCCCGCCGATAGCCGCGCACGTCGCGCCGGTAGAATCGCGTCGGGATTCCTTCTCGCCATCGGCTGTCTCGTCTTTATCGCCTGCATGAGTATTTTTGCGCAAACACATCCGTTCCCTCCCGGCACAGACATCGGCGATGTCCTCACCGCACACCCGGGACATTACAAACTCTCTCTCGGCCATATGCAGGACCTCACCATCGAAGCCCTCGGCATGTTTCGCGCGCCGCTCTGGGAGTTCGGTTCTGCAATGTTGCTTGGCACCGGTCTCAATTGGTTTTTTCGCCGCCGCGGCTCCACGCTCAAAGCAAATCTCGCTCTCGCCGCCATGATGATCGTAATTCTTCTTTGCGTTTTCCAGGGCTTCGTGATTTTCTCGCCCGAAATCTCATCAAAGAATCTCGCTCTTGCGATTCGCAAAGATTTACAACCCGGCCAGACCATCGTCTTCTACCGCAATTACGAAAGTGGCGCTTCAATCACTTTCTACACCGGCGAACGAGTGCATATCATAGACGGGCGGCGCGCCGACCTCTGGTTTGGTTCGCTCTTCCCGGACGTGCCTCCCGTTTTCGAGGATCAGGAGTCATTCTTGCGTCTGTGGAATGGACCTCTCCGCGTCTATCTATTTACCGAAGATCCCTTCGTTGAAGAAGCCCTGCGAGGAATTGATCCGAAGACCGCGCACATTTTCGCGCGCAGCGGCGGGAAGGTCGTCTTTACCAATCAACCCATCTCGCCTTCGAACATGCCTTCCGGTTCCGGCTCCTGAGCGCGAACTCTCGTAATACAATCGTCTCGCATCTTCATCGCAGCCTGAGAGGCTCCTATGACTCATCCCTGGCACGACCTGAGTCCCGGCAACAAGGTTCCCTACGAATTCGACGCCGTCATCGAAATTCCGCTGCACTCGAACGTTAAGTATGAGCTCGACAAAGCCAGCGGAATAATTCGCATGGACCGTGTTCTTTACTCCGCCGTCTTTTATCCCGCGAACTACGGTTTCATCCCTCAAACGCTCGCTGAGGATCACGATCCGCTCGATGTTCTGGTGCTCTGCCAGGAATCGGTGGTGCCTCTTACCCTCATGCACGCCAGAGTGATTGGCCTCATGACCATGATCGATGCGGGCGATCCCGATCACAAAATTATCGCCGTCGCCACCAAAGATCCCGAATTCAACGGATATCACGAAGCAGGCGAACTGCCGCAGCACCGGTTGGCCATAATCCGGCGATTTTTTCAGGATTACAAACAATTAGAAGGTAAAGAAGTGGCTGTGGACGAGATCCTGCCGCCCTCCAAAGCCTATCCGATAATCAAGAATGCTCTCGCCGCCTATAAAAAACAGTTTTCCCCGGAAAAGATCCATAAGCCGAAGCGTTAGATTCAAAATGCTATTCGCTATACATCATCAGCATCACGCCGAGCACGATCATGAAAAGCGGCCATATCTTGTTAAAAATGTCGTACCAGCTCGCGTTGGATTCCGCCAACCCTTTGGCCACCGCTGCTCCCGCGCCGGCCTCGGCAAAATGTAAGTGTTGATGCTGCACGCTCACCATCGTCTTCATGGCGTCCGGCCCGTGCATGCCTCCATGATGATGAAATAGCAGCAGAACGCAACCCGCTAGCGACACCACAGGAAATACCCACGCGCTCCACGCAGCCTGTAAGCGCCCGCTGGCTCGCAACATTTCCACCACTCCGAGCACCAGCAGGATGAGGGCAAATGTCTTGTGCTGCACGTCCTCGGGATTGTGTGTTAGCGCATAAATAATGCTCTGATTCCCGAATGGCCAGATTTCGGTGTCACTGAACAAAAGCAGGAAAATCCCCGAAATCAAAAAACACATTGGCCACGCATACCGCGCCGAAGGCCATCTCTTCGTCAGCATCGGCTGCCCCAGGAAAAATATGGCCGCCAGAATTACCAGCAGTCCGGCGAGATGATGATTGAATTCGCTTTCGCGCTTGTCCCGGGCATACTTCGCCTTGAGTTGTGGACTCACCTCCGGCACGGCGCTCTGCTCCATACCAGGCATATCCGCCATATCTCCCATACTGGACATCTCCGCCATCTCTGCTGAGTGGGGACGCTGTGGCGGGTGATAGGTCCATCCGGGCGCTGCCAGAAATACAGCACAAATCACAACAATCAATGAGCTAAGGCTGATCCAAAAGATTTTCTCAGGTTTATTCAGCGGCAATGTTCCCTAACCTCCTTTTTTGAATTCGTCGCCACAAAATTAGTAATCCATCGGCAATCCAACATAGTTTTCAGCCAGCGACTGCGATGCGGCCCGCGAACTGGTCACATAATCGAGTTCAGCCAACTGCCGCCGTTGATCGAATTGGTTGTCATTATCAAATAAATGCAGCATCGCGGTCATCCACCACGAAAATCGCTGCACCTTCCACACGCGCCTCAAGCAAGTTGCCGAATACTCATCGAGACGCTCGCGGCGGCCCGATTTATAAAATTCTTCGAGCGCCCGGGCGAGCACGCGAACATCCGCAACCGCTAGATTCAATCCCTTCGCGCCCGTGGGCGGCACGATGTGCGCCGCATCCCCCGCCAAAAACAGTTTCCCGCATTGCATCGGTTCCACAACAAAACTGCGCATTCCCGTCACGCCCTTCTGCGTGATCGGCCCTTCAATCAGCTTCCATCCGTTATCCGTCGCAAGGCGCCGATGCAACTCCTCCCAGATTTTCGCATCGGGCCATTTGTTGATGTCCTCATCCGGCGAACATTGCAGGTACAGCCTGCTCACTTGCGGCGAGCGCATGCTGAGCAGCGCGAACCCGCGTTCGTGATAGCTGTAAATCAATTCATCGCACGACGGCGCTACGTCGGCTAAGATTCCCAGCCACCCGAACGGGTAAGTTCGATCGAACAGAGTTAGTACGCCATTCGGAATGCTCGGCCGGCAGACGCCGTGATATCCGTCGCAGCCTGCAATGAAATCGCAGCTCAGTTCGTGCGCTTCCCCGTGGCTTTGAAATCGAATGCTCGGTTTAGTCGACGAGCCCGCATCTGCGAAATCGTGGACGCTCACGTCTTCCACTTCATAAAAGATCTGGCCGCCCGCTTCGCGCCTTGCCTTATTCAGGTCTTTGATCACCTCATGCTGCGCGTATATCGTGATTCCCTTTCCTCCAGTCAATTCCGCAAAATCGATCCGGTGCGTACGCCTCCCGAATCGCAAGTTCACTCCGTAGTGAACGAGCCCTTCTTTCTTCAGCCGCTCGCCTGCTCCCGTCTCGACCATCAGGTCCACAGTCCCCTGCTCCAGCACTCCCGCGCGCACCCGCTCTTCCACATACTGCTGGCTGCGATTCTCAATAACGATGGATTCGATTCCCTGCAGATGCAAAAGATGCGAGAGCATCAGCCCAGCAGGCCCGGCGCCCACAATTCCCACCTGCGTGCGCAGTTTTTTCACGCCACCATTCTAATACCGCGAGCGGTCGCCTGCTCTGCGAAGATGTAAATTTCCGCTTCCGCTTGACGCTTCTCGACAATCTCCGGTAGCCTCACTCCGCAACTTACAGAACCCGTCCGTGGAGCTTGGCGATTGCATCACCGGCCTGTTTCTCATCGCCGGCTTGGCAATTCAAACCTTTTCCGCTCAATTTCTGTTAGGTTGACGTGGTTGCGCCGCACGCTCTAATCGCATGCCGACAGACGTTTCAACCATCCAGCAAGCTGAACGCGAGTACAACCGTAGATTGAAGCTGTTACATGCGAGCGAAGTGAAGCTCAAGCAACGCGACACCTTGCTCGGGTACGCGAAGTTGTTCCTATTGCTCTCGGTCGTAGTCATGGCCTTCTGGCTTTTGACTGCTCGTAGCTTTTCGATATTCTGGATTCTGTTCCCTGCATTCCTTCTAATTCTCTTCGCAGTCATGCATGAGCGCGTAATCCGTGCGTTGAAAAGATGCGCCCGCGCAATTTCCTTCCATGGGCGCGGGCTCGCCCGAATCAGTGGCGAGTGGGTCGGAAAAGGAGAGACGGGCGAACGTTTCTTAGATCCGTCGCATCCGTATGCCCGCGACCTCGATCTGTTTGGCAAGGGCTCACTATTCGAATTGCTTTGCGATGCACGCACACGCGCCGGCGAGGAGGCATTGGCGCACTGGCTTCTTGCGCCCGCGCCACTTGCGGAAGTTTCCTCACGAAACGACGCAATCACCGACCTCCGATGCCGGCTCGACCTTCGTGAGGATTTAGCTACTTTGGGCGAATCCGTCCGTTTGGGAGTGCGGCCGGACTCGCTCGTAGCCTGGGCCGAAGGCCAGCCGCTGCTCCAATACAGAGCGGGGCGCGTCGCCTCGCTCTTGCTTTCGCTGTCATGGCTCGCAAGCTTGGTTGCTTGGGTCGTTTGGGACTTGGGATACGTTGCTTTCCTCAGCACCGCGATCAATCTGGCCTTCGGGTTTGTGTACCGTGCGAACGTGGGTACGATTGTTGCGAACGTCGAAGCGTCAGCTCAGGATCTCGCGCTGCTCTCAAAAGTACTCGCGCGGCTGGAGCGCGAGAAATTCTCGGCGGCAAAGCTGGTTGACTTGCAGGGGAGACTTCACGCTCGGGGCGCGCTTCCCTCCCGCTCCATTGCGCGTTTAGGCCGCCTGGTTGAGCTTCTGATATCCAGGCGAAATCCAATCTTGCAGCTAACCGATCCGTTTGTGCTATGGGCCCTAAATTTGGCTTTCGCAATTGAGGCGTGGCGCAAAAGGTTTGGTCCTGCGGTACGCGGCTGGATTTCCGCCGTCGGCGAAATGGAAGCCTTGTCCTCACTGGCAAGCTATTCCTATGAACATCCCGCCGACGTCTTCCCGGAGTTCACAGAAGACGCTCCATGCTTTGATGCGGAAGCATTCGCCCATCCATTGATACCGGAAACCCGCGCTGTGCGGAATGATCTGCGACTGGGTCGTGACCTTCGTCTGATGATCATCAGCGGCCCGAACATGGCCGGGAAGAGTACCTTCCTGCGGTCTGTTGGAATCAACGCTGTGCTTGCGCAATGCGGAGCGCCAGTGCGCGCGAAGCGATTACGTCTCTCGAGCCTTACGGTGGCAGCCTCGGTCTGCATCCTGGATTCCCTACAAGGAGGGATCTCCAGGTTCTATGCCGAGATCGCCCGTTTGAAACTGATTGTCGATCTAACGAGGCGGCCTGTCCCGGTCCTGTTCCTCCTTGATGAGTTGCTTCAAGGAACAAATTCACACGATCGACGGATAGGCGCGGAGGCGATAGCACGGAGCTTGTTTGAGCGTGGTGCGATCGGGCTGATAACCACACACGATCTGGCGCTCGCGGAAATCGCTGATTGCCTCGGACCCGGCGCCGGGAACTTTCATTTCGAAGATCGTCTGGAGGACGGGAAACTGCGCTTCGACTATCATTTGACTCGGGGAGTCGTGCAGACAAGCAATGCTTTGGACCTTATGCGATCGATCGGCCTCGATGTTTGAAGGGCTGATACTACGAACCGCCGCCTGCTCTGCGAAGATGTAAATTTCCGCTTCCGCTTCTCGACAATCTCCGGTAGCCTCACTCCGCAACTTACGAAACCTATCGAAGGAGTTCCCTGCGAATGCTCGTCAGCCACAAACGACTGCTCGTCGAGTGGGGCGATTGCGACCCCGCCGGAATCGTTTTTTATCCGCGCTATCTCGCGTGGTTTGACGATTGCACAACGGCCCTCTTTCTCACAGCCGGCCTGCCGATTCAAAATCTGTTCCGTTCGCACGGTGTTCTCGGCGTTCCGCTTGTGGACGTCAAGGCGCGATTCATCGTGCCTTCTACCTTCGGCGACGAACTGCGCGCCGAATCTATGGTCATAGAATTTCGTCGCAGCAGCTTCGTGCTCCGCCATCAATATTTCAAAGATCAGGTTCTCGCCGTCGAAGGCATCGAAACGCGCGTTTGGGCCGGCCTCGACCCGCAGGATCCGAAGCGAATGAAATCCCGTCCGCTTCCGCCAGAGGTGATCGCCCGGCTATCCGAGAATCGCGCCTGAACCAAAAGAGCGGCGCAACGCGCGAGGATGATTCGCTACACCCAGAAATAAAAAAATGACGCAAGCAAACAACGAAACCCAGGCTGCGCTCATACGCCACGATCGGCTCTTGTCGGTGGCCGATATTGCCGGAACTTTCCTCTTCGCGATCGAAGGCGCTACCGCCGCCGTCACCGGCGATCTTGATTTGCTGGGACTGATGGTGCTGGCGTTCTCCACGGCATTGGCAGGCGGAATCACTCGCGACCTTTTGATCGGCGCGGTGCCGCCGCAGTCGCTGCGTGATTGGCGCTACCCCACCGTGGCGTTCACCGGCGCAGCGATTGTTTTCTTCCTGCATCCACTTTTCGAGAATCTGCCGACGCAGCCTCTCATCGTGCTGGATGCCGGCGCGCTGGCTCTGTTCGCGGTTGCAGGCACCGAGAAAGCGTTGAAATACAAAATGCATCCTTTCGTCAACTGCATTGCTCGGCACCATCACAGCCGTCGGCGGCGGGACGATTCGCGATATTTTCCTTGCGCAGATTCCGAACGTGTTGCGCGCCGATGTCTATGCCACCGCCGCACTCATCGGTTCGGCCGTAATGATTATTGCGCGAAGATGGCGAATGGGCGATACGCCCTCCGCCATTCTCGGCGGGTTATCGTGTTTCGCGATTCGCCTGATCAGCGTCTGGCGGCATTGGAATCTGCCGCACGTTCCCACCTGATGGCGCCGCTCGCCGCGCTTCGGCCCGCTAGCGGATCGAATCTCGCAATTGAATCAGCGCCTTGTCGGCAGCGTCCACGCGGATGAGTCCCGATCGAGGATCTTCGAAATCAAGAACCGCGTAAATCGTGATCGGAATCACCGTCGCGTACAGAATCATGTGCAACCAGCTGCGGCTTTTCCGTTTCGCCATCGCATAGCCCGCTAAAAGCCCGCTCAAGAGCGCGACGCTCACCAGCAACAGGAAAATCAGCGCCGGAAGACGAGTGCCCGCGGCAATCATTCGCGCGGTCGTAACGTCGGTCATTTCGTTGATGGCGGGCATCAGCAGCCGTGCGGAGTTTTGCGTCGAATCATTCTTGCTGGCAGCCAGAGCACGCGACCATATCTGCTGCTGGATCTCGCCGGCGCGCGCAAATTCCTGCCGAGCCTCATCCCTGTTTCTTAGCACCTCGAAAGCGCGAAGCCGCGCATCCAGATATTCGCGAAAGAGAGTGCGAATTTCCGGCTGGTCGGATGCAGGAAGCAGGTCGATGCGAAGATACGCCGTGCCGATCGTGTTGGCCTCATTGACGATGAGCTGACGACGAGCGTCGAAACGCGACATCGCGCCCGCGAAACTGAATCCGAGAAGAAGTCCAAGCAGCGCGAACACCGCGGCGTCGATCGTCCCGGTCCCTTCGTACGCCAGTTCGTGATTTCTTTTCGAATTCGCCAGGCCAATCCGGAAGCCAATTTCCAGGCAGAGCAAGATGCCGAAAAAGAGTGCGACCGACAGCCCCACTTCGTTCGAGGCGGATAAATTCATGGATCGATTCGCTCTGGAATATTTGGTATGGGAGCTTCGCAGAGCGCGTTCATTTTTTGCCGTCTATCTCCGCGAATACTTCCTGGGCAACGTGAAAGGCTGTGTTGGCAGCGGGAACACCGCAGTAGATTGCGCTCTGCAATAGCAGTTCCTGAATTTCATCGCGAGTTACTTTGTTATTCAGGGCGGCTCGGACGTGCATTCGGAATTCATCGCTGCGATTGAGGGCGATCATCATCGCGAGCGTTATCAGGCTGCGCGTATTCCGCGGAAGTCCAGGCCGCGACCAGATTTCTCCCCAGGCGTAGCGCGTGATGAGATCCTGGAACGGCTCGTTGAAGGCGGTTTTGTTCTTCTCGGCTCTATCGACATGCGCATCGCCAAGCACCGAGCGCCGCACCTTCATCCCTGCTTCGTGCCTTTCGCGATCACTCATATTTTTCCCGGGCATCACTTCCCCTCCGGTTCCGTCAGAAAGTTGAGGAGCACCTTGGTGAATTCCACCGGAGCTTCCACATTCGAGAGATGTGATGCATCAAGCTCCACAAGCTTCGTCCCCGGAATCGTGTCCACCAGATAGCGCAGGTCTGCCGCGGAAATTACGGGGTCGTGCAATCCGCCGATCACGAGGGTGCGCGCCCGAATGCGCGAAATCGTTTCGCGCTGGTCCATGTCCCGGATGGCGCCGCAATTCGCGGCGTACCCCTCAGGAGACGTGCTCGCGATCATCTGCCGCGTGGCCGCAATCACGTCCGGTGCCTTGGCGATGAACGCGGCAGTGAACCAGCGTTGTGCCTGTGTTTCAGCAACCGCGCTCAGGCCGTTGGTTCGGACTGTTTCGATGCGAGTGTTCCACATTTCCGCTGAGCCAATCTTCGCTGCTGTGTTGCACAGTACCAGCCGGTTGATTCGTTCCGGAGCGTAGATGCCCAACCACATGCCGGTCACGCCGCCCATCGAAAGTCCGCAAAAATGCGCGCGTTCCATTCCAACCGCGTCAAGCAAGCCGACGACATCGCGGCCCAATTGAGTAATGCTGTAGGGCCCGGCCGTGACAGACGACTGGCCGTGGCCGCGCGTGTCGTAGCGCAAGACGCGAAACTGAGCTGCCAGCGCCTGAATTTGCGGATCCCACATGGACAAATTCGTGCCCAGAGAATTCGAAAGGACGAGCACCGGCGCATCGGTCGGGCCGTCGAAGCGATAGTTCAGCCGCGCGCCGTTTGAGTCCGCAAAAGGCATGCTTAGAGTTCTCCGAATTGTGGCATTAGAGTTTTCGATCCAGGCTGGATAGAACCTTCTTGGCCATTTCTCTGGCCGAGCCGATGTAATTCTTGGGGTCCATCAAACGGGCGATCTCTTCGGCGGAAAGGTGTTCGCGAACTTTGGGGTCGTTGAGTAGCACATCTTGCAGTGATCGATTTTGTTCAACTGCGCGGCGGCTCGCGTCCTCCAACAGTTGATGCGATTGTGAACGGCCCAGCCTTTTCCGCAGAACCATCGCCACCGCTTCGGAAAAAATCAAGCCGCGCGTTTCTTCTATATTTTCCGCCATGCGATCTTCGTGAATCCGCAATCCGCTAAGCACTCCAGTAGCCTGCGCGACTGCTCCACCCGCCAACATGCAGATTTCCGGCAGGGTTTCCCATTCGGCGTGCCAGCCGCCCAAACCTCGCTCGTGTTCCTGCACCATACTAGTCAGCATCGTAGAAACGAGTGCAGGAACTCGAATCGCTGCAGACAGAATCACCCCACAGCCGACCGGGTTCTGTTTGTGCGGCATAGTCGATGAGCCGCCCTTGCCAGTTGCGGAGGGTTCGGCGACTTCCGCGATTTCGGTTTGTGCCATCAACGAAATATCGCGCGCGATTTTTCCGAGCGTGCCGACCAGCAAACCAAGAGTAGTGGCAACTTCCGCGAAGCGATCACGATGCGTGTGCCAGGGCAAATCCGGCAGACCAAGTTTCAGATCATCGGCTAGCGCGGAGGCAACTGCCGGTCCGCGATCCCCGAGCGCCGCGAGCGTGCCCACGGCACCTCCAAATTGAATTACGAGAACATCTTTTTGCGTCTGGTTGAGACGGGCATGATGCCGCTCGATTGCAGAAAGCCAACCGGCGGCTTTCAATCCGAAAGTGACGGGTGGACCATGTTGCAGCCAAGTCCGGCCGACGACGAGCGTCAACTCGTGGGCTTCAACGAGTTTTACCAGGGCGCTCGAAATTTTGGAGAGTCCGTTGCCGATTTCCTCGAGAGCTTCGCGCAGCTGAAGGACGAGGCCGGTGTCGACCGCATCCTGGCTTGTGGCGCCATAGTGGACGAAGGCGGAAGCCTTCTCGTCGTTCTTGGCGACGAGTGAAGTGAGCTGCTTGACCATCGGGATTGCGATGTTGCCGGCAAGCGCGCCTTCGCGGGCCAGCTTTTCGATCGAAAACAGGTTCGCATCGCATTGCGCCTCAATCGCTACGGCGGCTTCTTTGGACGCGACACCGGCAGTCGCGAGCGCTCGAGCCAGTGTGGCTTCGAAATTCAGCATGGCTTGCAGGCGGCGATGATCGGAAAAGATCTCGCGCATATCGTCGGTCGTGAAGAGCGGACCGAGCAGGTGGACGGGATGTGGTGTGGTCATTGGAGTGGTGCCAGCGCCGGTATCATATCGCGGGATGTGCCCTTGCGAGGAGAAAAGCGGGGGTTGGCGCAAATCCTAAAAAACGCGATTTTGTCCCTATTAGGAATTGCGTAAGTGATGATGCTGCGGGGTTTAGTGAAATTTCTAATTGTCTGATTGTTCCCATTAGAAATGGTCGGCTGAGCTACTCCGCAAACATAAAGGGGCGGCGAATTGAAAGGAAAAATCGCGAAATATTTGCGATTAGAAATTTTTAGTGGGCTTTGTTTTCTGTGGTTTAACTCGAATTCTAATTCCAGATTTGCGATTAGAAATTCGGCGTTGCGCGGTGGGATGGTGTTTGACCTGCCTTGAATGCTTGGCGCGGCACAAGGGCACAGGCTCCTCGTGGCTCTGGGCGAGCCCGAGTGCGGGCCTCGCTGGGCCATCTCTTCGTCCGATAGCGTAGTTTTTGTCTTCATATAAAAACGGGCTATGGTAGCGCAAATGTGATCGTTTGGATACGGCAAAATTACGTAAAGCTGCTGATAGGCGGGAATCGGAAGCGAGAAGATTGAAGTTAGGGGAGTTACGGCAAACCCACGCTGGCGGGATTGTCTTCGCGTCAAAACGCAGCCATCTGGCTAACTGGGCGCAGGCTGAAGCCTGCGCTACTGAAAAGCGTTTTGCGTTCATCGAGCGCGATATCGTGCGAATGCCAAGATTGGAAGAGTGCTGCGTAAGAAAAGCGCACAGGCAGGAGTGCCTGTGCCACTGAAGTCAAAAGAGCCGGCCCCGCAAACACCGTCGGGACGCGGACAGCGCGCAGGATTCCGGCGCTACAGGGGAACGTCATGGCTACCTGCGCTTGGTGGGTGCGGCTCATGTTATAAATTTGGCGGAGTCTTTTATGAAAAAGCAAACCGAGGCACGCCGATCGCAGGCGATGCTTGCTGAGATTCGCGATACGTTGCTTGAAACTTATGCGAGTAATGATGGGATGAACCAGGTGATCCTTTCGAGCCTTGATTCTCGGGCTTGGCGGGCTGAGCCGCCTGGTAAAAAAGGCAATGGGCGGACGATTGCGGCGATCTTCGCGCATTTGCACAATTGCCGGCTTAATTGGCTTAGGAATTCAGCGCCACATTTGAAGTGCCCTGCGCCGCTTGATCCTGACCGGTGCACGATGAAGCAGGCTGCGAGTGCGCACAGGAAAAGCGCTGGGCAGTGTTTGCGGATGTTGACGGATGCTCTTTCTGCGGATCCGAAGCGGCGGGTTACGAAATTTTCTCGGGGGAGTTGGGCGCAAATCTGGCCGGCTGGCGGGACCATGTTTGCCTATATGTTTTCGCATGAGGCGCATCATCGCGGGCAGATTTTGATGCTGGCGCATCAGCTTGGCTATCGCGTGTTGCATGATACTCCGGGAGTGTGGCATTGGGA
The DNA here is from genome assembly GCA_963736465.1 of uncultured Acidobacteriota bacterium. Taxonomy (GTDB): domain Bacteria; phylum Acidobacteriota; class Terriglobia; order Acidiferrales; family UBA7541; genus Palsa-295. The sequence goes on from CAVTOS010000010.1 coordinate 32,641, forward strand.
GAAGCTTTGGAAACGGGCTGGGTTGAGTACGCGGCCTCGGTAGCGAATTGCGTTCATTGGGTGCGATATCGTGTGAGTGCCAAAGTCGAAGGGAATGTGGCGTTACAAACGGCGCACAGGCAGGAGTGCCTGTGCCACTGAAGTCAAAAGAGCCGGCAGGATGCCGGCGCTACAAGGGACGAAGGCCTACGACGAGGAAGGTATCGTCGTGGCTACCCGGCTGTTAGACGTGGTGGGCTACTTTTTTCAGGTCGGCTATGAAGCGCTTCATTTCTTTGTGGCGGGTGGCTTCGTCTGGGGCGCGCAGGATGGAAGAGGGGTGCACTGTGGCCATCACATGCGGGGCTAGATCGGATTTGAGGAATTCGCCGCGGTGCAGGGTGACGCGGAAATCGCGTCCTAGCAGGGATTGGGCGGCGGTGGCGCCTAGGCAGACGATTACGTTGGGGCGGATGGCTGCGATCTCGGCGTCGAGCCAGGGGCGGCAGGCGGCGATTTCGACGGCGTTTGGTTTTTTGTGGATGCGGCGCTTACCGCGGGGTTCCCATTTGAAATGTTTCACCGCGTTTGTTACGTAAACTTTTTTTCTGTCGATGCCTGCTTCGATTAACGCGCTATCGAGAAGTTTTCCTGCGGGACCTACGAAGGGCTTGCCTTGGATGTCTTCCTGATCGCCTGGTTGTTCACCGACGAAAATTACTTTTGGCTTTGCACCGGCGCCTTCGCCGAAAACCGTTTGCGTGGCGTTCTTCCAGAGATCGCAGGCTTTGCAGTGGGCGGCTTCTTTTTGAAGCTGTTCGATCGTGGCGTTGGACGGAAATAGCGCGAGGGCTGGTTGAGCGGCGGTGCGTTTGGCCATGGGGAAGCGTAATGCGCTGGCGGGACGTAAGGAATCGGGGAGTTGGTGTAGGGGTGTGCGATTAATGTTGGGTGCGGAAAACGAGGGCTCTCGCTTCTCTTTAGCCTTCGGTATGCGCTTCGCGCGACGATTTTTTTTGTCACGGCTAAAGCCGTGACCTACAAAGAAAGAGACCGGCGGCCGCGAGAGTTCCCCTCAGCGGCTAAAGCCGCGGTGTTGCTGCGGTGTGGTGGCACGGCTGAAGCCGTGCCCTGACGCAAGAGTCGCAGACAAAAAGGCCCAGGTAAGTTCTTGTTCCCCGCTGCTTGACAAGGGCAGATAACGGAGAGAGAATTTTAAATAGGCGAAGAAAAAGCGAAAACAACGAAACTGCTTTAATGGCGCACTGGCGCCAGGCATCGCGTTCGGGCACGGCATGCCGTGCCCCTACTGAACCTTTCTCCTCGCCGTTGGATCGGGCCCATGCCTGGGAATCTTGCTGCTTTGCGATTGCAGGTGGAGACGGCGCTGGCCGGGCGCGTTGCTGCGCCCTTTTCGTATCGCGACCGGAAGCTTGTGGAGATGGTGTCTGCGGGCGTTCCGGAAATTGATGCGCTTACGGGAGGATTGCCGCGCGGCGGGCTGACGGAAATTTGCGGACCTCCCTGCTCTGGACGAACGAGCCTGCTGGTTTCGGCGCTGGCTTCAAGAACGGCGCAGGCTGAGGTGTGCGCGCTTGTGGATGGACGCGACGCTTTCGATCCACATGGGGCGGCTGCAGCTGGAGTGGAGTTGAAGCAACTGCTGTGGGTGCGGTGCCGGAATATCGAGCAGGCGCTGCGGTCGACGGATTTGCTGTTGCAAGGCGGCGGGTTCGGGATGATTGCGGTGGACCTGAGCGATATTCCGGCGGCTAAGGTACGGTACGTTCCATTGAATGCGTGGTTTCGATTTCGGCGAGCGGTGGAGGATACGCCGACGATTTTGATGCTGATCGAGCAGGAGGCGAATGCGAAGACGTGTGCGTCGCTGGTGTTGCGGGTTGGATTTGAGCAGGCGCGATGGGTGGGGGCGGCGAGTGGGAATCGGGCGGGAGATTTTTGTTGTGCGAATTCTTCGGCTTGTTTGCTGGGGGGAGTGGGGGTGCGGGCGGAAGTAGTGCGGTCGAGTGTGCAGGCGATTGGAGGCGGGGCGGTGGGGGTGGATGGGAGTGTGGGGATTTTTGAGGCGGAGGCGATATGTGCAATGGAGCGCGTGTGGCAACGTTGAGATCCTTCGACTGCGAGTCGGCCGTCTCGCAGGAGCGGGACGAAGGCAAAAGCGGGCCGACTCTTCGCTCAGGATGACACGCTCTTTTTATAAATTTTGAGCATGCCCACAACGAGGAAAAGCGCTCGCTGTGGCTACCGAAAAAGACAAGACTAATGGGATTTGCTGCGATTTACGTTGCGGATTTTATGGTGCAGGCGGTCGTGCGGGCAGAGCCTGAGTTGCGCGATTGCGCGATTGCGCTTCTTGAGGGGACGGCGCCGCTGCGCAAAGTGGTGGCGGCGGATGACGCGGGTTTGCGGGCTGGGATTGAACTGGGGATGACGGAATCGCAGGCTGAGGATTTTTGCGCGGTGCAGGTTCGGGCGCGATCGCCAGTGCTGGAAAAAACTGCGCATGCGGCTTTGATGGATCTGGGGTGGTCGGTTTCGCCGCGTGTGGAGGATACGGCGGCAGACACGATTGTGCTCGATCTTGCGGGGCTCGGTTCCCTGCTGGGCTCTGAGGAAATTATTGCGGAACGATTGATTGAGCGCGCTTCGCTGCTGGGATTGAAGGCGCGCGTGGCGATCTCGTCGAATCTGGAAACGGCGATTCATGCGGCGCGCGGTTTTGCGGGGGTTACTTTGATTCCTGCAGGCGAGGAAGCGAAGGCGCTCGGCGGCTTGCCGGTCAGCGTGCTGGTCATATCGGATGGGCTTTCCCCGCGCACTGAAATTCTGGAGACGCTTGATAGCTGGAATGTGCGCACGTGCGGAGTGCTTGCGGCGCTGCCTGTGCTCGATCTTTCGGAACGGCTAGGGCAGGAGGGGGTTCGGCTGCATGAATTCGCGCGCGGGGCGAGTTCGCGTGCGATGGTGCTGGCTGAGCCCGATATTCATTTTGAGGAGGAGATGGAGCTTGAGGATGCAGTGCCGGAGCTGGAGCCTTTATCGTTTTTGGTCGGGCGGCTGCTTGATCAATTGTGCGCGCGGCTGGCGGCGAGAGCGCTGGCGGCGTCGACGATTCGCGTGCGATTCGAGTTGGAGCCGGTGTCTGAAAATAATGTGCGTTCGCTGAATGACAGTGCTCCGCGGAAGGCTGCGTTACCCACGTACGAGAAAATTTTGACGCTGCCGGTGCCATCGCGAAATTCGAAGATGCTGCTGAAATTGCTGCGGTTGCGATTGCAGGCAGAGCCGCCACAGACGGCCGTGCTGAAAATATTTATGGCGGCCGAGCCAGCTAAGCCGCGATTCGCGCAGGGCGGATTATTTCTTCCGAGTTCGCCCGATCCGGAAAAACTCGAGCTTACGATTGCGCGGCTTGCGAATCTGGTGGGCGATGGGAATGTTGGCGCGCCGGAGCTTGCGGACACGCATCGGCCGGATGCATTTCAGATGCGGCGGTTTGTGTCGCCGAGAATTGCGGTAGAAACTGCTTTCAAAACGCGCGGAGCGAATCGCAAGAAAGGCGCTGAACTGCGGAATGCGGCGTCGGGTGACGATTGCGAATCGCTTACGGACGCTCATCGGACACGAATGGCTTTTCGTGTTTTTAGGCCTTCTTTGCCGGCGAGGGTCGAGATGCGAGAGGAACGGCTGGCGCGGATTTCGTTCAATGGCGTGCGCGGCGACGTGATGGCGGCGTCGGGTCCATGGCGTACTTCAGGAGATTGGTGGCACGAAGATGGATGGGAACACGACGAATGGGATATTGATGTGCGGTTCGGTTTAGTTCCTGCACCTCATTCTGCGCCTCTCTCTTCTTCGCGACCGGTCTCGACGAATCGCCAACGCCGAGTACTCACGCGTTCGGATTTGTTTTCGTCAAACGAGCGCGAGCTATCTGCGCAGCGTGGCCTTTATTGCATTTATTACGACTCGGGGCGCGGGAGCTGGTTTGTGCGGGGGATGTACGACTGATGAGCAGAGCGGTCTACACGGAACTTCACGCGCGGTCGGCATTCAGTTTTCTCGAAGGCGCGGCGCTGCCGGAGGAGCTGGCTTCCGCTTGCAAGGAAAAAGAGATGAGCGCGATGGCTGTGCTCGATCGCGACGGAGTGTATGGCGCACCACGTTTTTATCTGGCTGCGAAGAAGATTCCAATTCAGGCGCACATTGGCGCGGAGGTGACATCGGCGGAAGGCTGGCGGTATCCGTTGCTAGTGGCGTCGCGTGAGGGTTATCAAAATCTGTGCCGGTTGATCACGCGGATGAAATTGCGCGCGCGAAAAGGTGAAGGAGACGTTGCGGCGGAGGATGTTGTCGAAAAGGCGCGCGGACTCATTTGTTTGACGGGAGGCGACGAGGGCCCGCTTGCGCATGCGCTGGCGCAGGGAGGCGTTGCCGGCGGGGCGGAATGCGTGCAGCGGCTTTGCGAATTGTTCGGGCGAGAGAACGTTTATGTGGAATTGCAGCGGCATTTTTGCCGCGATGAAGAAGCGCGCAATCATGCTGCTATTGAACTCGCGCACAAATTGAAGTTGCCGCTGCTGGCCACGAATGGCGTTTGTTATGCGGAGACGCGGCAACGGGAAATTCTTGATGTGTTCACATGCATTCGCAACCATCGAAATCTCGCTAGCGCCGGGAGGCTTCTGGCCCGCAATTCCGAGCGCCATCTGAAATCGCCGCGCGAGATGGCAGAACTATTCGCCGATCTTCCCGAAGCGATTGCCAACACACAAGAGTTTTCATCGCGTTTGCAATTTGCAATGAGCGATCTGGGCTATGAATTTCCGCGCTATCCGGTGGCGGACGGCGAGACGGAGATGAGTTTTCTACGCGATCGGGCGCAGGAAGGCCTGGTGGCGCGCTATGGAAAGGACGATGAGCGCGCGCGAAAGCAGATTGAACGCGAACTTCAACTGATCGAGAGGCTTAAGCTTGCGGGATATTTTCTGATCGTGTGGGACATTGTGCGCTTTTGTCGCGAGAAAAATATTCTCGTGCAAGGACGCGGTTCGGCGGCGAATAGCGCTGTTTGCTACGCGCTGGGCATTACGGCTGTGGACCCGGTGGGGATGGATCTGCTTTTCGAACGCTTTTTATCCGAGGAACGCGGCGAATGGCCGGACATCGATCTCGATTTGCCGAGCGGAGATCAGCGCGAGCGCGCGATTCAATATGTGTACGAGCGATACGGGAAATTGGGCGCGGCGATGACGGCGAACGTCATTACCTATCGCGGGCGCTCGGCGGCGCGCGAAATCGGGAAGGCGCTTTCGTTTGATCCGGAGACGCTCGACCGCTTGGCCGGTTTGGTGGGCGCGTGGGAATACAGGGACGCAAACGATACGCTCGAGCGGCAGTTTCATGATGCCGGGCTCGATCCGACGCACCCGCGCATTCGCAAGTTTTTTGAACTTTGCCAAATGGTGCAGGATTTGCCGCGTCATCTCGGGCAACACTCGGGAGGCATGGTGGTTTGCCAGGGGCAACTTGACTCCGTGGTGCCACTTGAGCCGGCGACGATGCCGGGGCGCGTGGTGGTGCAATGGGACAAGGAAGATTGCGCGGACATGGGGATCGTGAAAATTGATTTGCTTGGACTGGGCATGATGGCTGTTCTTGAGGACTCTCTGAAACTTATTCGCGAGGATTACGGCGAGGAAGTGGACTTGGCGCGCTTGCCGGCGTTTGACCGGACTGTTTACGAGACGCTGTGCAAGGCGGATACCGTGGGGATGTTTCAAATCGAGAGTCGCGCACAGATGTCGTGCTTGCCGCGGCTGAGGCCGAATTGTTTTTACGACATTGTGGTGCAGGTGGCAATTATACGGCCGGGTCCAATCGTGGGTCAGATGGTGAATCCGTATCTGAAGCGGCGACAGGGGCGCGAGCCGGCTGAATGTTTGCATCCGTCGCTCGAACCGGTGCTCTCGCGCACATTGGGAGTGCCGCTGTTTCAGGAACAACTGCTGCGCATGGCGATGATTGCAGCAGGATTTACTGGAGGAGAAGCGGAAGAGTTGCGGCGAGCGTTCGGGTTCAAGCGTTCGGAAAAGCGCATGAAAGAGGTGGAGGTAAAACTTCGCCGAGGGATGGAGCAGAACGGAATTCTTGGAGCGACGCAGGACAGAATCGTTCAGTCCATCACGTCATTTGCGCTCTATGGATTTCCAGAATCGCATGCGGCGAGTTTTGCTCTGCTCGCGTATGCCAGTGCGTATTTGAAGTGCCATTATCTCGCAGCGTTTACGGCAGCGATGCTGAACAACCAGCCAATGGGATTTTACAATGCCGCCACATTGGTGAAGGACGCGCAGCGGCACGGGCTGAAAATCCGGCCGATCGATGTGACTTGTTCGGACTGGCCGTGCACACTCGAAAAAGATGGCCAACGGCTGGTGATGAGGCTCGGGTTGCGCTACGTGAAAGGATTGCGACAGGAGATTACGCTGAAACTTCTAGAGGAGCGCGCGATGCGGCCGTTCGCTTCGATCGAGGATTTAAAATTGCGCGTACCTGCGATGCAGAAGGGTGAAATGGCAACGCTTGCGTCGATTGGCGCGCTGAATTTTATTTCTGCAGAAAACGATGGCCGGTGGCGCGGAATTCACCGGCGCGATGCGTTGTGGCAGATCGAGCGAGCTTCGCGGCGTGCGGGCCCTTTGCTCGAGCGAGTTGCGTCAGAAGATGCGGCGCTGGACACTTCGGGCGCAGATGGCGCGGCAAGCGATGCACATGAGGAGCAGGAACTTCACGTTCGCGATGACAGCGCTGGCACTACTGTGCCGAGGGGAATTTCTTTTTCGCGTGCGAGCGATTCTCCTTTGCAGCCGATGACGGCGGAAGAAAGGCTGGTCGCAGATTTTCACGGCACGGGAATGACGGTGGGACCACATCCGATGGCTTACCATCGTGTGGAATTAAGGAAGCAAGGAATACGTTCAGCGAATGAGCTTGGCACGATTTCCGATGGTACCTGGGTGCGGATTGCGGGATCGGTGATCGCGCGGCAACGCCCTGGCACCGCGAAGGGGTTCGTGTTTCTCAGCATCGAGGATGAGACGGGCATTTCAAACGCCATCATCACGCCGAAACTTTTCGAGAAGGATCATGTGGTGGTGGTGCATCAGCAATTCTTGCTGATCGAAGGGCCGCTGCAAAATCAGGACAACGTGATTTCCGTGAAAGCTGCGCGCATTCGGCCCTTATCCATCACGCGTGCCGAAACCGTCTCGCACGATTTTCACTAGGTGCACATGCCGTTCTTTACCGGGTGACCACAATTCGTCTGGTTGAACTTCGCGGCGGCGTGTCGTAATCTATCTTCACCGCTTTTGCACTTCTGCGCGCCCGTAGCTCAGCTGGATAGAGCGTCTGGCTACGAACCAGAAGGTCGGGAGTTCGACTCTCTCCGGGCGCGCCACTCATCCTCTCCGTTGGCAATCATTTACGACCTAACTAGCTGTTCTTCTTCTTCCTGCGTTTTGGGTACATTGGGTACAACTGAAGGTGGCAACTCAAAGCCGACACCGATTTCTGCCGCCTTCATCTGTCGCCATTCCACGTCTTCCCGTATCTGCTCCGCGTAGTCGGCGCTGATATCTTTATTCTCATGAGCCAACCAAAATTTCTTCAAATCTTCGGGACAACCTTTCTTCACGAGCACTGAAGAACGGAAACGGCGGAACATGTGAAAAGCAGCTCCACGAGTGTAGAGATTCAATGCCACCAGTTTTGGATGAAGTGAACGGGTTCGCACGTTGGAGTACGACATCGGAGTTATGCCCGTCTCGGACGGGAACAGCAACCCTGATGTACGGTCACCAATGTACTCGGCAAGCAGCGCGACTACTTCAGGGCATAAATCAATGTCCCGATATGCTGCGTCCGTCTTCAGATATTCGACTATCTTGGAGCCTTTTACCTGTCCGCGAACGTAAACCACCGTTCGGTCGGCTGAGAGATGTTTCTCAATGTCCAGAGCTAGAGCTTCCGCGATTCGCGGACCCCCCGATGGACACAGTATGTACAGCATTCGTTCCCACATTTTCTCGCTCAAACCGATGATTTGGCTTATTCCTTCCCCGTTTACTTTCGGACGACGCTGCTCGCGCTTGTTGACTTCAGGAAGGTCAATAGCTTCGTTATCCCACTGCGGATGAGGAATCCGTCTTCCTTTGCCATCGCGCTGAGATTCAACCACCTCCTTCGCTAGGTTGATATACGTCGTTATAGTCTTTGGCGAACGCTTCCCAACCATTTTTTTGACCAGACCGTTCAGCGCCAACTCATCAACTTCGGGCAGCGGCAAGTCCCCGAGTGCTGGCAGAAGCCAGCATTTGAGAGCCGACCGAATTGATGGTACCGATGTCTGGGGTATAGGTTTTTTGTTTCGAGTCTGCAACCAGCTTAGCCAAGTATCGGACTGCTCGCGGAACGTCACGGTCGGAGATATGGCTCTCGCCAAATATAGCTCGGTGTTGATGCCTTGCTGCGCAAGCCACTCCGCACCAAGCCGTTCCGCTTCCGACTTTGTTTTCTTTCCCTTCCCCACTGCTAGGCAGATTGGCTGGGACTTGTGCGGGCGTCCTTCTGAAGTCTCCGACCTGTAACGCAAGTGCCACCAATTGCCCTTTTGCTCCACGTAACCACGTTGCCCTCTGCGGCGGGACATACTTCTGCCTCTCCGCTGAGTCGGCGTAACTGGGCGGATGGTATCGCCATCAGCGGGCAATCGCAATCCGCTGGACGGCGGAAGAACTGATTCGGGAAAATTGGACGCTACGGTTTCATTTGCGTAGGCCGCTAATGCGCACGCGTCCACCGCGATGTCGCCGCTGGCAGCAGACCGCAATGCAGCAGAATGCGCGGGAGTCTGTTTTTCCTTAGTTTTGAGTTTCGGAGAAATTTCTGGAAGAAAATGCTGAGATTGTTCCGCCAACGCACACGCGCGGACGGAAGCACAGAATTCGGGCTTCACTAATGCCCCACATTATGATGGGGATTTCACTCCGTCGCGACATGCAGCCGAAGCGGGAAAGGATTCCCGCGCGGTTATTTCAAGCATAGCGAGCCGCGCGAAGTTGTCCAGCTGCGTACAATCACCGTGTCATCAAACGGACAACATCAAAGCATCGCGCCGTACGGAGCGCCGCGTTGCCCGGAGCGCTGGATTCGTTCGTGGTGCGCTCGCGATTAACCGATGCGTCCAAATCCGGTTCGGCGGAAGCAGTGATGGGGCGCGTTGCATCAAGCGGCATGAAACGGCGTGAGCGGAAGCTACGACCGATGCGCTTACTGAGACGCATAGGAGCTGAACATTTTGCCCACACCGTAGCGCACGGGGCTGCACCGGCTTTATTTTTCACGACACCTGTGATATAATTATTTTAAGCTGAGTAAGGCAGTCGGAATCCTTCCATTTACTTACCTCTTAGCCAGTACGTAGGTTTGTAGTTCAATCCATTTGTTGAGGTCAAAACATGGAACGAATTCTGCATCCACGTCTGGATTCCGCAGATTTGCTGGGCATTTCACTTAGAAAACTGGATGGTCTGTTAAAGGACGGTTCGCTTCGAGCCGTGAAAATCGGCAAAAGGACTCTCATCCCGCACTCCGAGTTGTTGCGGTTGGCGAAGAGCGGAACGAAATCGACGTACGTAACGCAACGAGCAAAATCAGAAAAGACAGCCAACGCAAAGCGCGGAGGCTGCCGATGAACACAGAAAAGATTCTGAAGAAGCTCGAAGGGGTGTTCGGAACTTCGAACGGCTGGCAGGCATTGTGTCCAGCGCATGACGATGCGAAGCCCAGCCTTTCTATCGCTGAAGATGACGGCAAGCTGCTGCTTTACTGCCAAGCCGGATGCGCGACCACGGATGTCGTGCAGGCGATGGGTTTGTCCATGGCCGACCTATTTTCGGATAGAACTCGCGAACGTACGCTGACAGACACATACAACTATCGCGATGAGAATGGGAAACTTCTGTATCAAGTGCTGCGGTATTCGCCCAAAAGTTTCAGTGCACGGCGACCCGATGGCGCAGGTAATTGGGTCTACAACGTGGAAGGTATTCGGCTGGTCCCATACCGCCTGCGAACGATTCTGAACAGCAACGATGCGGTCGTAGCAGAGGGCGAAAAAGACTCCTGCACGGGTGCACGCGAGCTAGGGTTACCAACAACAACGAATCCTTTCGGGGCTGGGAAATGGCGGGAAGAATACTCCGAACATTTCGCTGGCAAAACGGTCGTGCTCTGCCCCCACGACGATGACACTGGCAAGAAACACATGCACGCTGTTGCGTGTTCGCTTTTTCCCGTAGCCAAAACAGTAAGGATTGTCGAATTGCCGTTCGGCAAGGACCTGACTGAATGGGTTGCACTCGGCGGAACCCGGAAAGAGTTCAAGGCGCTTACTACAGCCGCTCCCATCGTGACCGCTGAGCAGGTTGAAAGCTGGCAGCAGATTGAAGTGTCTTCGCCAGATGAACTTGAAGACAAATCAATCGGCGATTTAATGGAAGAACCTGAGCAAACGGTCGAGTGGCTGTGTGACGGGCTGCTTCCTTCTGGAGGGTCATCACTGCTTTCCGCCAAAGCAAAAGTTGGGAAAACCACGACGGCACGCTGCTTGGCGGTGGCTGTGGCTCGCGGTGATAAATTTCTGGGTCGTAGAACGAAGCAAGGGACAGTCCTTTATTTCTGCGGGATAGAAGAGAAGGCAGCCACCGTGCGCCACTTCCGCCAACTCGGGATTACCGCAGCTGACCCAATCCGTATCATCTCGGCTGGTATGACACCCAAGAATTTCTACTCCAAGCTGGAGAACTGTATTAGACGCCACCAACCGAAGCTGATTGTCCTTGACCCCTACATGCGTTTCCTTGGTATTGATGACGTTAATGATTACGCGAAGAACGTGAAGACGTTCGCGCCAATCATCTCGCTCGCCACAAAAAATAAAGTTCACATCGTTTTTGCGGGTCACTTCGGCAAAGCCGACAGGGCGGAGGTATCCGACCAAGTGCTCGGTAGCACCGCAATCTTCGGAATGGTGGATACGGGTTTATTCCTGCGCGAGCGCCCGCACTTCCGCACAGTCCAAACCAAGCAGCGGCACACCGACCAGCACGGCAACCTTGCCGAGACCGAACTGAGGTATGACCCAGCCCGCGACTACGTGTGGCTCGGGGTTTCCAAGGAGGAAGCGGATGCGAGTCGCGTGGCAGCAAATATTCTGAGGTTCCTTGAACAAGCCGACGAGCCGAAGACGGAGAAAATGATTGATGACGCGGTGGAAGGCAGCACGAAGCTCTTGCGCGACACCCTTCGCCAAATGGTCGCGGATAAGAAAATCAAGCGCCAGATTGTTTCCAAAGAACAGGGGGGAAGGGGCAGGAATCCATACGTGTATTCCGCTCTACCGAGAACAACACGGTAGCTCCACCATGCTTAACTCCTTCTTTCTACCTGTCTGTTCTTTCTCGATTTCTATCATTTCACCCCTACTGGTCCCAACTTGGAATGCTCAACTTTCCCGTATTCCCCAAATGACCAAATTTCTAACCCAGCACATGGAATTTCCGTTTTCACGTTCAAACTCAGTTTTCTTCCCTAAAATCCACCCCAAAAGGGGTACAGGAATTTCCGTTTTGACGTTCTTATAAGACTGTAAAACATAAATAAATAAATCCAAGGAGGAATCTAATTGTTGTTTTAAGTTCTCATGTTAGGGATTTTAATCGCTCAACGTCGCTGGAAATGAGATGTCGCATATGGGGAATACGGAAAAGGCGGAGGGGTGTAGGAAATGGGGAAGAAATCGGGATAGGGATTGTTAACCAAAGTCTGGGTCAGGAAGTAATAGCATGGTGAGTCCGGGGAAGAAGAAATGGAATCTCCAGCTATCCAAAGCATGGAGGCGATAGGAAGGTTTGGTTAAGCATCACCCCGCCCCACATCCGCCCTCGCGGCTGCCCGCTTGGAGATTGGTTATCAAAAATTGTCCCCGGAGAGGGGTGGATACGGAAGCGAAATGGCGGGATTGAGTGTGGCAGGCAGCGTTGGGACTGGAGATGGGGCATGGTTAGCACTTTTCAGGTGACGCAGACCTTTTCGACTACGGTGACCTGCCCCCCGAAATTTAGTCCAGCCAAAAGTTAGCTTCTCCGGGTATAAGACCACGAGAGGAGAAGCGCCATGAAAGGAAGCCGCTTTAGTGAAGAGCAGATCGTTGGGGTGTTGAAGGAGGCAGAGGCTGGAGTTCCCATGAAGGACCTCTGTCGCCGCGTTGGCATCAGTACAGCTACGTTCTACCACTGGAAAGCGAAGTACGGTGGTCTGGAAGTGAGCGAGACCCGACGGCTGCGTCAGGTGGAGGAAGAGAACGGACGGCTGAAGAAGATCGTGGCGCAGCAAGCCCTGGACCTGGACGCGCTAAAGGTGGTGCTGGCAAAAAAGTGGTAGGCCCGCGGGCGAAGCGAGAAGCGGTGTGTGTCGTGCGGGAAGAAGCAAGACTCAGCGAGCGACGCGCCTGTGGGCTGATCGGGATGCACCGCGGGAGCTGGCGGTACCGGCGGAAGGAACGGAACGAAGCGGCGTTGCGGGCTCGGCTACGCGAGTTGGCAGGCGAGCGTCCGCGATTCGGCTATCGGCGGCTGTACATTTTCCTGCGCCGGGAGAAGACCGCGGATGGAACGCTGCGGTGGCGTGTCAACCACAAGCGAGTGTATCGGCTGTACCGGGAGGAAGGGCTGGCGATGCAGCGTAGGAAGCGCAGGAAATTTCGGTCTGAAGCGCGGCTACCGCGGGCACTTCCGACGCGTGCAAATGAGATGTGGACGATGGACTACACGCATGACGAAATGGCCGGCGGGCGGAAATTCCGAACACTGAACCTGATGGATGGCTTCACGCGAGAGGCCCTGTGGATCGAACCGGACACGTCGCTGCCCGGTCTGCGTGTGGTGCGAGTCCTGGAGGGGCTGCGAGAACGACGTGGAACACCGGCGGCAATCCAAGTAGACAATGGAACGGAGTTCACCAGCCGCGTTGTGGATCAATGGGCCTATCAGAATCAGGTGGCGCTGCACTTCATCGAGCGCGGCAAGCCCACGCAGAACGCGTTCATCGAAAGCTTCAACGGGAAGTTCCGAGATGAATGCTTGAATCAGAACTGGTTCGTGGATCTCCGACACGCACGGAAAGTGATCGAGGACTGGCGGGTGGATTACAACACGGTACGCCCACACAGCTCACTAAGATATCTGACACCGGAAGAGTTCGCGGAAAGTGTGGCCGCGCGACCGGCGTCTCCCCCCACGCCGGTCGTCTCTATCGACCCAGCATGGGTAGGTTCGGATGTGCAGGAACCCGAGAGTGCTAACTTATGACTGGACCAAAAACGGGGGGCAGGTCATACGGAAGATTCCAACTGGTGTGATGCATGTCCAGTGCCGAAGTGTGTGTTCGAAAAGAGCACACTGGGGAGTAAGAGTTGAGTGTCATCAAAAATCTGATGTTAATTCTAAATAGGTACGACACTGGAAGGTAGAAGGAATCTGATGCAACGGCCAGTTCGCCAATTTCTCAAGGGATTGCTTTCTGTGTTTTTGGCATTGTTCTCATTACCGACCATTGGTTACGGATGCTATCTGATTTGGTGCTGGGTTCGAATCCATACTTCTAGCGTCTATTACGCCGACTACTGGTATGCAAGCACTGGGCTGGCCCTTCTAGCGCTCGGGTTCCTTACCCTCTGGGCCGGTTTGTACGGAGTCTGGCGCAGGAGTTTCTACGGTCTCTTGTTGGTTGTTCCTGTCTTCGTAGGTTTGGCAGCGATGGTGACCATTCCTAACCTTCCCCCGCATGGGTTCAGCCTCATCGCTGATACTAATTATCTTTCGGACGTGAGTGCGTTCTTCCGCGTTTGGTACGAGGGCCAACACAGATTTCCGGCAAATGAATCCGAGTTCAGGGAAGCGCTACGGAAGGGACCGGAGGCGTGGCAATATAGTGTTGGACCCGCCCCAGTGAGCCGGTACAAGCAGCGGGGTGACTCGCTGCCATACGAAATCGTAGTGGTGACCAACGCCGTTGGCCCTCGGGTCACAGATATTTCTCAGCGGCCCGGCGTGATTTACTACTGCGTTTCGGGCGACCTGCAAGAGTTCTGGGTCACTATGACGAGCCTTCAATCTGACTTTGCATCAACTGCACACATAAGGCGTCTCGCCGGTTTGCCCGATGAACCGCTGGAATTGGTTCACGCCGTAGGGCGTAATTATCCCGTTAAGCAGCGCTGAGTCTTTGCCGATGATTTAACGCGCAGCTTTTTGAATGTGAACACCGCTCCGCTTCGCCTGTTGCTCCTTGTTAACCAACGGGCGATTCGCTGCGAGCACGGACTCGGGGTTGCCATGCTGGAAGCGATTCTAACGGCTTCCGCTTACGCCTACAAAATCTCTACGGTGTGATTTAGCTCGGAACGAGGAACGTGCAGATGAATTTCGTCAAAGTGCTCGGGATTGTACTTTTGTGCGTCGCGTGGCTTGCGGTGTTGTTAGCGGTTGTTCTTCCCGTCGCTGCACTGGTTCTGGGGCTCGGAATTGATGTTCCGCGCTTCTGGGCGCGTTCTGGGAAAGCCTTTCTTGTGTATTCACATCCTTGGTTTTCACTCTTCATCGGACTAGGGGTGCTCATCGCTTTGGGTTTGGCGGCATGGCACATTGCAAGGGGCTAGGAGTAACCACGGCATTCGCTGCGAGAACGGATTTGTCTCCACGTCAGCGCGACCGCAGGGGCGCAAATCGGGAATGTCTTATAGGGGGCAGGCGATGTTATCTACCTCTGTGAAGCGGATATCTCCCTCTGAGCCAATACGCGAGTACGACCAATTCTCCAGCAACGAAGAGCACCCCGAAAATGACTTTGTTGTGCTCGGCTAACCAACTCGGCAGATAGATATCGAAGTTGGGAGCGCGGTCGCTGCTGAATCTGGCAGCCAAGTCTGTGAGCGGGCATCTGCCACCATTGACAGCAAGCACGCCGCACTCCAACAGCACGAATCCGGTCAGAACCCCAGCCCAGCGAAATCGGCGCAACGCTCCCAGAAGAGGTAAAGCCACAATGCTCGCAGCCATAAACGCCCAAATCGCAGTGTGCAGGAGCTTAATTGCCGTCAACAATTTTCTTCCTCCGCCCCCTCATCGGATGCGCCATTCAGCTCAAAATCTAATTTGATTCCGTTCTCTTCAGCAATCTCAGCTAATTCCGGCATCGGTGTCTGGAACACACGAGACCGCTCCATCATCACATCGGCAAAGCAAGCCCGCAGATTCTTAACGCGGTCATCTTGGTTCGGGTTCGCTGCGGGCGGAACATTGTGATTGAGCGTTGCACCTTGTGGTGGAATCACGCCATTCGACGCCAAAACTTTTAGCGCTACGTCCTTGTCCCCCTCTTTCAGCTTCTGCCGCAGCACCTCGAGCGCATCGTCACACAATCCACGCCACAGCTCCCTTTTCGCTTCGACGTAGGAATCCATCTCGGGAGCTTTTACGATTCTTCGGACGCTTTCGCGGTCAACACTTTCTTCCTTCGCAATCTCCGTCTGTGTTTTGCCGCCGACATATTTCTGCATGATTCGCATGCGTTGGTTGATTCCGATGCGATTGCCGTTTCGGTGCAGACGCGGGACTACGGAGGATTCGGCTGCTGGAAACTCGCTCGCTTGCTTAACAGATTCCTTGCTTTGCGCATCTTTGGATATCAATTTCTTTGAATCGCCGGCGGTTGCACTTGCAGTGGATGGAATACACACAGCGGGAGAATTCCTGCTCATGAAATTATCCAGTGTTGCTGGGTTCGATTGCGTTCGGCGTTCTTTTCGGTGGGGCGACGGTGCTTTGGGCGGTCAATCTAGCGTAGCAGCCGGTTGTGATTTGGCAAGGCGTCGTTTGGAGCACACGAAATGACCGATTACTAGTGATAAGCGGATTTCTCGACATCTATCCGCGCCGGAATAAAAAACTCAGAGAATTACTTGTGCCTTCGAATTTCTGAGAGCCACGTGTAAAACGGTTGAAGGTCGGAAGGTTCCCCCACGAACAAAATGTTCAGGCCGCTTTGCGATTTGCATTCCAGCGAAACGATGTCTGTAGGGGGCGCCTTCGTCGCACCGCGCAGGATTACGTCACGCATCTCAGTTCCCCCGATGCACACAGCACTGTCAGCCTCGAAGTCCACTCTCTTTTCCTCGACCGATTTCACTCCTTCGTGTTCGATTCGCTGGCGTTTCACTTGAAGCCAAAGGTCCATTCCGTTACTTACATGGGGACCCATCGGAGACGTGGACACGCTTATAACGGCGGCCGTATGGAACTTGCCGTCTCGATGCCAGGTCGGTGCTGTATTCATGAGAACCGTATCTAGTGAGTTCTGGAGATAAACGAGCCAATGCTCCGGTACGGGCACGTCAAAATCGCCCATTCTTGTCCAATAGCCATGTCTCAAATGCCAAATCTTGGCCTCAATCTGGTGACGCCTCGTGAAGGCAAAGTATCCGCACGCCAAGATTCCGAAGACGACAATCAGGACTTGGAGTGAACGCGATTTCATCCCCCAACTCTCTCGCAAAACGGCCCGTCAAGTGGTTCGATATTTTCCAAAGTTGCTTAGAGCGAAAAACTTACGACAACCGGGGCACGCTCGATACGCGGCTAAAACTGGCGACAATCGAGGATAACTGATGACATAACGAAGTCGGCCTCGCGACGAGCCGAGTAAACTGTGCGGTGTCAAACCTAACAGAGCTCGGATCGAAGGAGGCCGAGATGAAAATTATAGGATGCGATCTACACGCTCGACAACAGACGATCGCGATGTTGGATAGCGAAACCGGTGAGCTGGAAGAAAAGACCCTCGAACATCAAGGCGAGACCGTTCGGGAGTTTTATTCCGCACTGCCTGGTCCGATTCTGGTAGGTATCGAAGCGACCGGCTCAATGCAGTGGTTCCTGGAGTTGATGGAAGAGTTGGGAATCGAATGCCGAGTGGGTCATCCGGCGAAAATCCGCAAAGCAGAAACACGCAAACAAAAACATGATCGACGGGATGCTCGACTGTTGCTGACGTTGCTCGCCGAGAATCGCTTTCCCACGATCTGGATGCCCTCGAGCGAGCAGCGCGATCTGCGCACGTTGCTACGTCACCGTCATCAGTGGGTGCGCCTGCGATCCCGAGTCCAGCACACCCTGCAATCGATGGCACTCAACCATGGTCTCAGGCGAGGCCGCTCATTATGGAGCCAAGCGGGCCAGGGCGAACTCCGGGCGTTGCCTCTGGCTCCTCACGCCAGCGAGCGACGGAAAGCACTGATGACGTTGTATCCCGGCTTGCAGGAATCAATCGACGAGCTCGACCGGCAGGTGGGAGAGCAGACACAGCAACGGCCCGGTGCACGACGGCTGATGACGCATCCGGGAGTGGGGCCGATCACCGCATTAGCCACCGAAGTCTTCCTGGGCGATCCGATGCGGTTCAGCGATGGGAAAGCACTGGCCAGTTACATCGGCATGATTCCGAGCGAACGCTCCAGCGGACGCCGGCAGCGGCTGGGTGCGATGAGCAAACAAGGGAACGCGCTGCTGCGTTATCTGTGGTGTGAAGCGGCGATGCACGCGGTCGAGCGGGATCCAGAGTTGAAGCGCTTCTATCGGCGCAAACTGGTGCAGAAAGGGCTGGGCAAAGCGAGAGTCGCAGCAGCCAGGAAACTCGGGATCCGACTCTGGATCATGATGCGTGACCAGATTGATTACCAAGAGTTCTGCCGTCGCGGAAAAGCGCGGCAGGAAAGCGGTAGTGTCCGTGCGGGGATGCCTGATCGCAACAGTGGTCCTGCGGAGCAGTGACCGGATCAACTGAATGGGCTACCTGCCTCCCTGGAAGGCCGGGAGTTTGAATACATCATCATGGTCGCACGTGATCGGAGAGATGTCTGGTGGGCAACACCGAGTCGATGAAGTGACACGAACCGAGCCCGTAGGTTGGACAGGGACAAGAACTCGAGAATTGCGGCGCAGCGCTGGCCCGAGAAACAACGGGGCTGCACAACTGTAGGAGTGTGTGCGAAAGGAATTAAAAAAGAGTTAAACACTCTTGACGAGGCCGACTTCGTTAGAGATGTTGCGAACAGCGATTATTACCAACAATCCATCTAAGCGCTGCGCGCCAGATTACGGAATGTGAATTTGGTGCTGCGCGCAGTGCGTCAGCCATTCGAGATGCCATGCGTGTGAATGCGGAGTTGCTAACTATAGCCAGTCGCCGGTAATTGCCATTCCAGCCACAAAAAATGCTCCGACGAGAATCATTTCGAGTACCGTCACAACACTGACTGCGAACCAACGCAGTCCTTTCATCCGATAGACCCAGAAAGCCGCCAGCGCCAGTGAAAGCCAACTCAGGAAATCACATACGTCGTTTGCTATCGAACGCGGTGTGGAACGCAAGAAACTTGGACTGTCAGCCGGATACAGGACACCAATACAAATCACGATAGGAAAAAACAATAGCTGAGTTAATACCAACCAATGCGAGCGTTTCCACATGGGGCTCTGGAACGGACGTTGTTTTCGGAAGGCAAGATAAAGGCTGACGGTCGCAGACAGGAAAATGAGGAACACAGGGGGCATAAAGAAAAGAGTTTCAAGGCTCCAAACCGAATATGTCCAGAAACGCTCTGCAAAATGGCTCAGAGTCATGAAGCCATTGTAGGCTCGTGCCATCTCGAAATCTGTCTAGCCCATCAACTGTGTTCCCAAGAGTGAATCGGACAGGGCAAAATATTTCCAGATACTGGAGATGACATAATGGCTCTCGGAAAACTCGTTCAGATGATGCGCCTAAAAAAGGTGTCCCTGCTGCGCGACCGTGTCACTCGCTGGGATGAGTACCCGTTCAACATTCAATCTATCGCAAGGTTAGACGCACTTGAAATTACGAGTTGGGTCTGTTTTTTGGCAGGAGAAAACGGAAGTCCGCCGTTTTAGAAGCTATTGACCCTATTGGATATCGGTGAGCAAGGCGTGCACGGCCCGACAGATTGTTGATGGCAGCAATTCGCCACCACCTCTCCCAGAATGCGCCCGACCCACGGAATAACGCGGGCAGTTGCGATTGCTCTGATTATCCGTGAGCTAAGATGTGTCAGGAACTACACGCCGACTGTTCGGAGACGGCCCGATTGCTGATGATGAAGGGATTCCCCACATCTATCCGCACCATTCACAACCTGTGATAGCCTTGCGCTGTTGGCAGCTACCATGGAGACCATCGGCAAGTTACGATACGGCGTCGGGCTCGGAATGATATGCCTTGTCGTATCATCTGCTGCTCGTTCGCAACAGCCTGCTCATACCGGGCAAACGAATTCTCCCGCAAGCCAGCAAAGCGTTCCGGCTGCGACACCGCAGATGAAATTCAAACTCCTCAGAATGTCGAACGGATGGACTGACAACGGTTTCGCCGTTAGCGGAATGAACTACGAAAGTACAGCTCATGTAAAGGTATGTCTCAAGATAGTGCATCCGGGCTCGCGGGAAGGTGCGAAAAAGGAATATGACGATTGGCTTAAGGAAGCGGCCAAAATAATCGAACAAGGAACCGTTCAGGACAAACCCGCCACGAAGCCTGCGACTACGGAAGACCGAGCCGTCATAGTAGTTCTCGAAACTGCGAGGGATTGCGAACGGATGTTTACTGTGGTGGCTACCGCCGGTACCGTGCTTCGCCTTATAGAATCCTGCTCTCTTGAAGCCGCAGTCGAATTTGAAAGGCAGGCTAAGCGCAGCGAGAGCATGGATGACCGCTTAGTATCGCGATAATCTCCCGCAAACCCAGCCAAGCGCTGCGCGCCAGATTACGGAAGGTGAGTTGGTGGTGCGCGGAGTCATGCTGCGCTCTCGTGAGATGGAATTTCTTAAGTAGGATTACGCTGACTTCTTAAGTTTCTTCCTGTGAGTCAGAAGCGACTTAACTCTCGTTCTCAGAAGCGTCTTTGAACCGAGCGAAGGGCAGCAAGGCACACAATGAACAACCGTGCCCCCTCGATGGCATAAGCAATCGCAATCACGATGAATTTTCATGGAGTCACATGTTAGCACCAGCTCACTCGCAGTGCTTGCGGTGGCGATGGAGCGGGTAGTTTGGTGGGTTCGTTGGTGGGTTCGTTGGTGGGTTCGTTGCTGGTTTCGTGCCAAGCGCCAGCCATCCTTGGTTAAGAAGAGTTGTTGCGGCGGTAGTGACTGGAGCGCGGGACACGCTGACACTACTGGACGGTACTCCTATTGCGGGAGTAATGTGGTGGCACGGGAGGCTGTATGAGGTTCCGGCTCCTGCTCCCATCCTTCGCGCTGTGGCTTTTCGCAGTTCCTGTCGTTTCGGCTCAGCTTTCATCCGACCCCAACCAAAATCGTGTCGCCGTCACCGCCCGCCTTTCATCTTTGACTGAGAGCGATTTGAAAACCCTTACAGTCCAAGCTGCATCGGGCGACCCCGAAGCTGAATTTTGGTTGAGTTTGATATACGCGCAAGGTCGGCTTGTCCCACAGGACTTCAATCTAGCGAAGAGTTGGATGCTCAAGGCGAGTGAGCAGGGCTACGTACCTGCCCAAGAAAAGGTCGGAGCCTTCTACGGCAAAGGGGAACCCGAGTCTGAAAGATGGTTGCTGCGAGCGGCTGAGCAAGGAGATGCGGATGCACAGCTTTGGCTTGGAGTCGCTTATGAACAGAACTGGTATGGAACGACAGACATTCAGGAGGCTGTGAAGTGGTACAGAAAATCCGCCGAACAAGGAAACCCAGATGCCCAAGTCTCGTTGGGTCAGATGTATGAGTCTGGAGAGGGTCTTGAGCAAAACTATGCTCTCGCGGCTGAGTGGTATCGAAAAGCGGCGGAGCACGTTCCCGACCTCGGCGGTGCGGGACAAGGCAGAAACCAACTAGGTCTCCTGTACATGGAAGGGCTTGGTGTTCCGAAAGATTATGTTCAGGCTTACATGTGGTTTTCGGTCAGGAGCCCTGATAACCCCAATCTCGAATACGTTGAATCGCTGATGACTTCCGCGCAAATCCTTGCAGCCCAAATGATGGCAGCAGAATGGCAGAGCCGCCATTCAGCGACATCTTCGAGTGGTGCCAGTTGTCCGGTCACTCCGGCACCGTCCCCAGCGTTTATTCCTTCCGCGTCATATCCACCGAATCCTCCATCAGGCAGTTTTTGGTTCGGCACGGAGAAACTGTGGACGCTTCTGCGCGCGGACGGCACTTGGCAAAATCTGCCGCACTCTGATTCAGGATATGGGCAGAAGCTCTTCTGGTGGCGAGAAGGCTATGACTGGCAGGGCGAGCCGCAGCCGAAATTGACAGTTACCGCGAAAAGGCTGGACGCGTCCGCTCCGGCTGTCAGCGCCCCACGTGCGAGCAACGGGTACCGGCAAGAAGACTGGAAATCATTCATGGTGGTGGGCATTGATATTCCAACTGAGGGCTGCTGGGAAATCACCGGGCGCTACGGCAGTGATGAACTGAAGTTTGTCGTTCGGGTCGTTGCGCCGCCGCAATAGGGAGTTATGTCGCTCGCGGTGTTGCGCTCGCAAGGGAGCGGTGGGCGAATTGGATTTTCTCGGCATTCATTCCATCAGTTCCCATGAAGTTCCGCCACGAGTGTTCGTGAGTGCCCCTGCACCACTTGACAAGCGTTCTCGCTTTTCGCAATCTACATGCACCCACCTTCTTTTGAAGGCCCGCAAGCGGGGTCATGGCGCGTATGGACGGAAAGCGCGGCTTGCAGCTCCTCCGTGGTAGTGGTGTACCCAAAATTTAAAAAGGAGCAGTTCCATGACTATTTCGAAAATCAATGAAGGAAGGGCTCGGCGTTTTGCTCGTCAACTCGGACTTCGCGTAATTAAATCGCGCCGGGCAATCTCCACCGACAACCTCGGCGACTTTATGCTCGTTGACGTGTCGCGCAACTGTGTCGTTGGCGGCAGTCGGTTCGACTGGACTGCGAACGATGTGGTTAGCTATTGCCGCGAATTGCAGGCATCAGAAAAATAATCAGCATTGGGGGCCGCCCGTTGGGAGCTGTTTCTCGGCGGGCGGTTCTGTTTTCTAGCGGGTTTCGTCATCACGAAATAGCTATTCGCCTCGCTCGCAGTGCTTGCGCTGGCAATGGAGCGATAGACACCTGTGTACGCCGTGGGACAATTAGTGACCAACAACAGCTGTGGAAGAAGGGTTCAATCCCACCTGAACGATACCTGTCCGCCAAAGGACTCGCGCCAACACGCTCTCCATCGCAACAGGCAACTGAGAAGTTTTCGTAGGGCTCGCACTTGGACTCACGACAAGTGTGACCATCCGCAAAGTGATGGCAACAATTGTAAAGGCAGCCAAGAAAAGCGGTCTGAAGCGCAGCGTGGCGCGGAGTGCAGTCTTGCAGTTCAAGCACAGGAAAGCTGCTGGCGAATCCGTTAACGGAATCTCCACGTTGTGCCGACAAACTGGGCAAATCAGCATTTCCTGCAATCGTAACACTACGAAGCACTCGCCTGAAGTCTGGCTTGCGCACCAACGTATGCCAGTGATTTCCAGTTGGGGATTCAGCTCGCGCCACCTTGCTATCCGTGTCGCTCGTCGGTGATTGCGTTGGCAATGGAGCGGTAGGCGAAGCAGCAAAGCTTGCGTGATGTCCACGGATTTTCCCTGTAATTGAAAGAATTTCTCGGCTAAATTCAGTAGGCAATGCACGTCATCTCCGTAACCGTTTGATTTGGTTGCGGATGTGCCGTGCCCTCCGTGGTATTCAACATGCAATTACAAAGTCAAGGAACCGCACTGAAGGTTGCCGCGTTGTCTTGGGTTCTTGGAGAAACGCAATGGCGCTGCCATCGTTTAGTACCGTAGAGCTACAACTTTTGATTTGGGTGGTTGGTGCAGTGATTTTGGTCGGCTCGTTTCTGGCGATTCTAGTTTCTGCCATCTTCGGAGTGGGTATTGCGCGGCTACTCTACGCCGGTGGCCGCTGGTGCATGGGGAAGGTTCACCACGTGCACGCGGTAGGCGGTGCACTTCCAATCGTGCCCCATCGCTCGCACTAGCAAATCCGTCCTTCAGCGGCATCTTTCTCACAGACCGCTTCACTTCACTGTGGCTTGCAACCGTCACGATTCGCGGAACTCTGGAGGAAGATGCAACACATCCAGAACAAAATAGCAGACCACCGCATAGAAAAAAGAATTACCGGCGAAGAAGAGCCACCACGACTCGTCACTCACACCCGTGGTGTGAATGCTAACGAGTTGAAACAAATGCGAGACTATAAATCCGGGGAACGTCAGCACGTCGGTAACCCGGTCACGAAGCGCGCTGTACGGCTTAAATTTGTCAGCGATATAAAGACATTCGGTAGCAGCACATCCGAGTACGACACTCAAAACAATTCTTGCGGCAACCCGCAAAAGAAAGTTCCGGTGGTATCCATTTTGCACAGGCAATTTTCCCTGAAGGTGGCGGCTGGATAACAGATTGATTTTGATTCTAGGAGTCCGCATCGGACTCCAAAATTATACGCCTTGCCGCCGACCGTCTTTCCAATAGCCCCCGCTAGCTTGGGAACGCGTTCGCCTATGTGTGTCCATCAGTTTGCGCACTGTGGGAAACATATTTGCCATACGCGCAAGTTTTTCATCCCGAAGATAGTGCGCAACTCACACCATATCCAGCGTGCTAGCAAGAGATTGCGAACCGCGAGATTATGGCTTCTTAATTGCGCGCACAGAATTGCGGGCTACGACCGGCGACCGAACCGTCCGCGCCTACGGATGGCACCCTCTGGGGATGCCCAGACCCGCCGAGTAGCCCGTCCACGCGGATATGCACAGCCACCTGCCCACAGTGCGCGACACGCTGCTGATGCTGATTGTTCAGCTGGTTTTCCGGGCGATACTGGTCTTGCGGCGGTGGAATTATTAGTCGGGGATTTCCGTTTTGAGCTTCCGTTCGCCCGAAAGCCTAAGAGTCAGCGCTCGTCTGGTTCCGGGCCACCCATAGTCGTGTGAATCATGGCGTTATCGAGCGTCGAACCGAACGCGGTGCGGATGAGTTCCTTGCCCCGAAACTTTTCGGTTTGCCAACGGCCTGAGTCTTTCTCGAAGATGACCCGAACGAAGTAATCGTTAATCGGTCTCGTGAAGTAGCGCATCTCTTTCCGCTGCGAATCTTCCCGGAACGTTTCCGGGGCGGGCCAGTAGCACACATCGATGAGCGATTGCTGCCCAGTCTGAGTGTCGTCCACAAATCCCCCGAAAAGGATGTTGAAGGGAAATCCGACGAGCTGTGGTTCGTAGTTGTCTTCTGCTTCAATCTGACGCGGAATGAATGCTACGAAATCTTCGCCGCCGTCTTCAATCACTTCTGGAAGGAATTCTTCGTCTAATTTCTTTCTCTTGCTCACAGGTGCACTCCTAAACTTGAAATGCATCAAGAGCCAGAAAAAACAAAAGCCGCCCACACATCAGGCGGCTTAATCGGAGACTCGCTTCGGAATTTTTCATTCCGCGCATCGAGCGATTTCTCGCTCAAGGCACCGTGGCGTCTCCAGCCCGGTTGCCGGGCCCGGAATTTATCCGAGCCGCTCCTGATGCTGGTGTGCATTATATCAGCAGCCATCAGGCGTGTGCTGCCAAAGATTCCAGCCGTTGGCGTCCCGCTGGTGCAAAAGAAACGCAGCCTCGCGCCTTGCTATTCGCGTCGGTCGCAATGTTGTATGGGCAACGGAGCGGTAGGCGCTCGGCTGGTGTTCGTGCCTGCTTTACAACATTGCGCGGTAGGGGTGGTGTTGGGTTGCTCGGGGACGGGGAGCACCACTTTTTTCAAACCGGCTCTTCAATTTTCGCTGCGGCAACGACGTGACTGTTCCAAACAGGACAGATTTACGGAACGGTATTATTGCGGCATATTCGAATGAGAATGAAACACCTGACATCAAGACAATTGTTCTCAGTTCCCTGTCCAAGGTGCGGTGCAGCAACCGGGCACCTTTGTGAGCTGCATTCAGGTCGTCTTCGCTTTGAGCCACACCTCTGACCGGAAGCTCTCGGCCATTGAAGCCGTGGAACAGAAAAGAATGCACGCTGACCCAAAGCTTCAAAATCGTTAAGTAGCAGTTTCCTGCATCAGCCCTGAACTGCTCTCTCTGTATCAGCAGGCTCGGGTAGGTTCCAAGCCGCTATCAGTGTCAGCACCGTGGCGAAAATTATAAGTAAACCAATTGCTCTCCGTTGAGTATTCGGATGCTCCATATTCTTCTCCCGGCGGGCCGACTCGAAGGCAGCTTGACCTTCGAGTTGTCAATTCGCTACGCGACTTTCCAATGCTGCGCGTGATACCAAGATTGCGGCCACAGCCAGATGGGTCGGTTACGCTGTAGGTGTCCTTTTTCTGGAGCGATGCACTCAAGAATAATCCCTTCTCGTTGCGCATGGATGAAGTATTCACCCGGCACAATGAGAGCGTAGCCAGCTATGCGTTTCTTAGCCTCTTCGAGAGTCGCGGCTGCGGTAATCCAGAAAGGGTAATCACCATCACGTCGTTTGAAAATATCGTAGCTAGGTTCGGCTTCGCGCCCTTTGCGAAACGAGTTTGAGTCGTGGAGAATCATTTCAACTTAGAATGTGCATTCCGCTTGCCACCCGCATTCAAGATAATCGAAATGATGGCGCTTAGCGGACTCGCTGTAAGCATTCACGAGCTGTTACCGAGTAGTTTTGGCGGGGGATGCTCCGGTATTACGTACTAGTGCTTTTTGTTAAGCCGATACTTTCAAAAGTAGCAGCTGGATTTCGACCGTTGCTATTGCTACTCCTCTGGACCCCGGCGACTCGCGTGGTCTTTGTGACGGCGTCCTTGGAAGAAATGACAGCCGGCAAGGAGAGCCAGCAAGATTACGACTCCGAGCAGGGCGACTGCTGGGAAGATGGGCATCGCAAATCGTTGAGCCCGAACCTGCGTTCAACAATCGGGTGTTTAGCTCACAGGCTATGCGGTTTTGCCGTACGTCCTACGATTCGCCTCCCTCTTCTCCGGGCGACAATACGCATGAATGCCACTCCTCATCTTCGGCGTGGGTATCGCAGAACCACCTACCGCACCTCGAACAGCGAATCGTGGAGGGATGAGGGCATGGCTCATCGTTAGGCGACACGGCCTGACAGAAATGCTTCAGGTTGGCGCTCGATAGTTCGTTCTCTCCCATCAGCATGCCTCTGGCAGAAACTCGATTGGCAGGCTAAGCTTCGTTTTGCTCCCCTTTCTCATCGGCTGCCTCAACGATTGCGGGGGTCAACGAACTTGTGGGCAGACGAATCCCAGAGACGATAGTCGCCCGGTTCGCCTGAAACTAATTTCTTCAAATCCGTTTGTGCTTGGTCAATGTTTTTGACAGATTCAATCCGCACGAAAGACCCGTCAGACCGGAGTTTGAAAATCTCATAATTCGAATTCATGAAGCACCTCACACAAAGAGGTTCGTGGAGAACTCAAAGATGTGCTTCTGGGCTGGGATAGTCAAGCGTTAGCATTTGACTTCAAGTCTTCGCGATGCATGATGGTCGAATGTCACATCGGGTAGAAAGCCATCATCGTGAGACACTGTTGAAAGAGGAGTCACGGCGATGCGATTTGAAAAACCGAAGAAATCAGGCCGACCAGATTTTGCGGCTGGGCGAATAGCGGAACTTGAGCGACAACTGGCAACAGAAACGAACGAAACGAGAAAGAGTGAGTTACGAAACGAAATTAACGAGTGGCAACGAAGCCGACCGCAACCAAAGCGCGATGAGGGAAGCAGAAGTCAAGACCGCCACTGAAAGGGACAAAACCCCTCGACCCTGCCGCCAAAAGCGAGCGGCCAACCCATGCTACGAAGCTGAAACCATTTTGGAATCGATTTCCGGTGGTTTGTCTGGTTCCTGCATAATCCGCCGAATCCAGCATGAAAATACCGCAGACTGCTCGGAAATATGGAGTAGCCTCAGGTGTTCACTGGAAATAGAGGTGGAAGTGATGAATATCCGAAATAACGTACGCGACCCAGAAGACCGAGTTATTGACGAGCGCAGCGAAAAGCAAAGGAAAGAAAAGATGATGGATAAGACCGTTGCCGACAGCTTTCCTGCGAGCGACCCTCCTTCATCGTTACCAAATCCGGGGAATGATTCCTTCAATTCATAGATGCGACAGGAAGTCGCCAAAACCGCTCAGGCAGCGTCGCTCGTCGGTCTTGCGCTGGCAATGGAGCGGTGGGCGCTTCGGTACAGAGTGTCACAGATTGAAAATACATTTGTTACTGTATTGAGCAACCGAGGATACGACGTTCACATTAGGTATCTTCATTGCTGCTCAAGCGGTGACGCAAGCTGCGCTTTGCACCTTCAGCGGGAGGATGTTTTCTCACGACATCCTCCCGTCCCTCTGGCCAGTCTAATCGGGTTTCTACTTTTTCTGCTCGCGCTGGGCAACTTGGGTTGTTGGAGAGTTGCGAGTCCTGTTCCATACAAATGCACCGCAATTGGTACACATTTTCCTGATGAGTACTAAGCGGAAGCCCAAAAACATTCATATTTCGTGCGATGACCGGCGACCGCATAGAATCTGACCACATGGACCAACCAACGTGGAATACGGATTTGCCAACAAAGCGCTGGACGTAGTGAAAGACCGACGAGCAACTTCTCGATACAATTTGGTCCTTCCGGTCGAAATTAGGGTTGCGCCTAACCGAGATGCGGTGGCGTCAATCTTGGTCAAGACACACGATATTTCAATCCACGGTTTCTATTTCAACATCACGCAAGCGTTCGCGGTAGGAACGCAGTTCGAGTACTCAATTGCTCTCCCGATTGAAATGACGGGGACGACTCAGGCTTATATCAGCGGGATGGCACGAGCGGTTCGAGTGGAGGAATCTAGCGAAAGTCACCCCGGCCACTTGGGAATTGGTGCCCTCATTGAAAGCTACCAAGTCAGCCGAGAGTCCGTAAACCCCTAAACGAATTACGGCCTTCGGCATAAGCCCTACCGCGCTACCCCAAAATGGTACTGGAGAATCGGTACTATTGGCGTCAGTCGCCAATCTTCATAAAGTCGCTGAGTAGGGCTGGGCATGGGGTGGCTCCTCTGGGAAGCGGAACCACCCCTTTTTTTTGTGCAACGAAACCCGGCATCCCGGCGTGTGCGGTTCAAATCTTCACGAATTCGATTGCGCGATACTGACGATAGGTCTGTCCCCATCGGGACATGGTTCTCCGTCATGCCCGGCTAGCAGATGCCTAATCAAAGCGTCAATTCGTCTGTAGCTAGACCGAGCGATTCATTTCAGCTTTGCGTACTCCGCTTCGGCTTCTTTCAGGATGGGTATGTCGGGGTCGGCATCTTTCCACAGCGCGAGAAAATCCTTGTAGGCAGCGAGCGCCCGAACGCGGGCGGCATCGGCATCCGCGCCCTGTGAGGTTTGCGCTTGCAGAGCGTTCGCACGCGCCACTCCCAGATGCGCCAACGCTCCCGTCCAGCAGTTCCACACGATGCCGCTGTGGTCCAGAATCTTCTGAAACTCGGCGGCAGCAGCACCGCCTTGTCCGGCTGCTAGGTAGGTTTCTCCGCGTACATACACATGATAGAGGCAGGAAATATTGGCGACGAAACTAATTTGTCCCAACTCAATGGGGGAAGCAGCTTGCAGGGTATTCAGGGAGACAGCCGGGTTCTTTTTGTTCAGCGCCACTTGCGCCTGAATCGCTGGCAGCCAAAGCGACTGCATCTGCGTATCCAGCGGGTAGCGTTTCTCTAAATCTTGGGCCAAGGATTCGGCTCGTGCGGTATCGCCCGCCATGGCAAACGCGAGCGCAGCTTCGACCCCGCCGCCCTGACTCCCGGGAGCCAGCTTCAAAGCCGCTGCCGCTGATTGCCGCGCTTCGGCGGTATTGCCGTAAGCCGCTAGTCCGAGAGCAGCATTCGCCAGATACACCGCCCCATTTTCTTTTTGGTCGGCCCGCACGGCAGAGTCTACAGCCCGCTTGGTCAGTTCCCGTGCCTTGCCCAGATGACCAGCATACGCCTCGGTGTCGGATGCGAGCGCTAGTCCAAAGTTCTCGTATTCGGGCTTGCCCGCAAACCATCGTTGCTGTTCCGCCATCGCGGCGGAGTCCGAGCCGAGAAAGGCAAGAATATAGAGAGCACTATGGAATCCTTCACCATCCATTTTTCGCGCCCGTGCATCGTGGATTATCTGCCGGGCGTCGTCGAATCGTTGCAGGGAGATGAGGGCATTGCAGAGGTTCTCGTAAGGGGGAGTGTGATGCGGCCTCGGGGCCCTTCTCCAGAAAAAGGTAAACGTGTGCCATTCGTGCAGGCTTGAGGTCCCCATCTTGGGCGATTGCGAAAACGCGACCCGTCACGATGCCCGCATTGGGGGCTGAAGTTTTCTTCGTAGGACTGTTTTGCTTCGAGGGTTCTTGGGCAATCAACGTTGTCAACAATACAGCGGCGATGCAGGGGATATTGAGGTTCAAGTTCGTTCTCCCCTCAACAGAGGGCCAAATCGCTTTCTTGCATTGTACAGCGAACGGAACAACTCGACCGCAGTCAGTACAAACTCGCTGTTCCGGGTCATTGGGTAGGGTTGGATAATGCGAGTGCGCCGCGCTATATTCGCGCCGTGCCGAAGCCTCCGCCCCACTTGAAATTTAACGTTCCAGAGTCGTTGTTAACCACGTTGGCGTCAAGCGCCTCACCCATTGTGAATCATGCGGCGAAGAGAAATACATTGCCGAGGGTCAAAAGGTCTGCGATGAATGCAAGTCACACGGCGGCAAGGTTCGGGCA
Organism: uncultured Acidobacteriota bacterium; assembly: GCA_963736465.1. Classification (GTDB taxonomy): domain Bacteria; phylum Acidobacteriota; class Terriglobia; order Acidiferrales; family UBA7541; genus Palsa-295. The sequence continues at coordinate 62,623 of CAVTOS010000010.1, forward strand.
AAGCGCAAACGAAAATCATGAAATGCTCATGGATTTCGGGGCGCACCTTTGCTCGAACCGGCACGACGGGAGGCATCATGGACTCGCATCCAAGCAGCTTCGAAGACGTGCTGGACAGGCTCACAAAGTTGGAAAAGCAGAATCGCCGATTCAAGCTACTGGGAGTTGCCGCGCTGGTCGGTGTCACGCTGCTCCTTGTGATGGGTCAAGCCCCGGCGAAGAAAATCGTCGAAGCAAATGAGTTCGTTCTGAAGGATGACGGAGGGAACATCCGCGCAAGATTGTTTATAACCGAGAAGACCACAACAAATATGCCTCTTCCGGGCACGACCACTCCGATATCCGTTACGTGGAATCCTAAAGCTACGTTAGCGTTATACGATAACAAGGGGCAAACAAGAGCACTGCTGGATGACGGTAGCATTACGTTCGAGAATTCTGGGGGAAAGTTAAACGCGCAACTTGGACACTCGGCTGTTTTGGTTGCGGGGGACGGAGATTCTGGTGTGCTCATGGCTCCCGGTTTCGTCGGCGCATTTGATGAGCGCGGGTTTTCAGCCGACTTGGGAATCGTGAGCCTTGAGACGCCGCGCACCGGCGAGACTCATAAGACAACCGCCGCTTCACTCGTCCTGTTTGACAAGAGCAAGAATGTGATTTGGAAAGCACCATAAGCGATGAGCAAACACTACTGGTTGATTCAGGGGTATGACGGCCTTGAGACCATCTTCAAAACGAAGGTGGGCATTGGACAGTTCACAACCGACCAGATTCAGGATTTACTCAAAGCGCTTACAGCCAAGATGGGTTTAACCTGTGACGAGATTGTTGGGGCGTACGCGAAGCGTGGCACCAAAATCGCGAACGACCATCTCGCGGTTCACCACGATTTTCCCACCTACATGTGTGGCTCAAATCCGGTCTTTACGGCTAGCATCGTAGACGAACGCGGTAAAATCATTCCCAAGCGCAAGCTCTCATAGAACCCTTGGCATCACGCCGCTCCCAATTTTTCGGTGCCAGCAACGGCTCGGCAACACGACTCAACATGATTGCGGCGGGCAGCCGTCGCGCCGGAACGCTACCAACGCAATTGCAGCACGTCAGAGTCGTGACCTGCTCTGTGGCTCTGCCGCACATCGCCTTGTCCCGTCCAATGGCTCACGAAGGCGTGCTATATTTCGCGTTGCCAGACACTATGCGGAATTACCGAACTCCACTGCTGCTGATTCTTTGCTTCGCGCTGCCTTGCATCACGCAGGCACAGACCGCTCATTTAACTGCGGCAGAAGCTAAAAATCATGTGGGTGAGACCGCTACGGTCTGCGGACGTGTTGCTAGCGCTCATTTTGCCGAGAAGGCGAAAGGTCTGCCTACGTTTATGAACCTTGATATGCCATATCCCCAACAGATATTTACAATTGTGATTTGGGGGACGGACAGACCAAAATTCGGAAACCCAGAACGTACCTACCGCGACAAGAATGTCTGCGTGAGCGGGAAGATAACCAGCCATCGAGGGATACCTGAAATCATTATTAACACGCCTGCGCAGATTCAAATCCAAAAATAAGCGCTGCGGAAAGGCACAGGACAAAAGCGCCCTGCCCCATCTGCGCGAAACTCAACACGAACGGGTAAAAACACGCTGTTACTCTGCCCATAAGCGTTTTCCTACGAGAGTTGCACGTGCTATTCAACGTGACCCATCAAGTCGTGAAGGGATTCGGCGGCGCAGTCATACGTTTGGAAAGCGGGAGTCCCGAACAATGCCCGCAGTGCGGGTCGCGTAACTTGGACGTTGGCTTCAACCCAGAATTGATTCCCCGACCTTACGTGACCGAATGCGAAGAGTGCGGATGGCGGGGTCGGGAGCAGCGTTAAACACCAACCGGCAGTTAGCGGGCAAGTTTTTGGTTCGCATCAACGATATAAGAGACTGGGTTGTTCTTCATCACATCTCGCAAAGCAAAGTGCTGTTTGTGAATATCGAGTGCGATTCGTCCTAGTTGCACAGCCACCGGCACCGCCGCTGACGCGATTGCGGCGAGCGGCTCGTGGAATAGGGCGGATAAGCCCGACGCGACTAATCCACCTTGCAGAAGCTTTGAATCTAGCAGCGCAGTGATGATGCTGGACTTAGTTTCAAATCCCCATTTTTGTACCGCGACTTCGTAATCGGAAATTCTCGTAAGAATGTCGTCTCTGATAAAATCTTTCGGCTTTCCCGAATAATTCTCGAACGCAAACAGCCGCAATCGGCGCAGGCTCTTTCGTGCCGCAGGGTCCTGCCGAAATTCAAGGAGTTGCTGCCAGCTGACATTTTCTGTGTCCACAAGTTTCAGAGAGACAAGTGAAATTGCCACGTCCGCGTGCTCGCTATCGTCGGGTGCAATCATACCGGGTAGGACGATGACTGGGACGCTGTCCAGCTTGAAGCCGCTGATTACTCTATGAATCATCCATCTCGCCACCGCCTCCGAAAGCTCGATGTCATCTTTGCCCCCTTGATGAACTCTTGCGAAAATGTCCCGCATGGCGATGTTTGCTTTGTTAAGCCGCTCACGAAACGACGCATTTCCGTTCAAGTACGGTGGCAACATGTCGGAGACCAGTGCGTTAGAGGGGAGGAATGTCTCAAGCTTGAATTCCTCGGCGGGAACTTTCAGTCGCCATGCTTCATGCACTGCTTCTCCAATTAGATTAACTGGAATGACGTAATCGAAATACACCAGTGCTTCTTTGAGATGTGTAATCGAAATTGCAGTCCTGTTGTAATCTCGCATGACAAAAAAAACCTAGCTGTTACTCAGCATAGAATATACGCCCCGGTACGGATGTGCCCGTTCTGTTTGGAGTGACTGCTGCTCAAGGTTTTTATGCGCATTCCATCGCCGCAGTCTCGTGACCCGCTCTGTGTCGCCTTGTCCCGTCCACCGACTCGCGGAGGCATGCTATATTCGCGCCGTGCCAAAGCCTCCGCTCCACTTGCAAATTAAGCGTGCCAGAGTGGTCGTTAACGATGCTGGTGTTGAGCGCCTCACCGTGTGTGAATCATGCGGCGAAGGGAAATACATCGTAGAAGGACATCAGCTCTGCGATGAATGCAGGTCAAAGCCGAGCCGGGCTCAGCGGAAGCGAAGAAAATAACAGCTAAAAAGACGCGCTAACCTTGGTAAATTTTACGGTTTGTGCGCCGAAGTCCCCTCGTTTTGTACTGAACCGGCTGACTGGACATACTCGTTGAAAATCTCCACTGCCCTCTGATGCTCTGCCGGATATTCCAAAAATGCCGTGGTCAACAGAGCCGTGAGCAATGCGATTGGCATAGTCTCTCGCACCACACTACGAACCTCATCATCCGTATAGCTTGAGACTATGTCCGAACCCCGCGCTTGCCTCACCAGTTGCTCTTTTCCGCCGTGAGTGAATCCGTGCAACGCTTTGACCTTGGCTTTGAACCACGGGTCGAAGCGAGGCTCCAACTCCAACCCCATTTTCTCGTAGACCTGCTTCCACACCACTTCAAATTTGGTTTTGTAAGTCCCTTTCCAAAGTGCCTTGGTTTGATTCTCGGTTCCGTACATGGCGACAAACAACCGAAGGAACGCTTCTTCGAGAGGCCGCATTAGAGCGAACGCCGGAGCATTGAACCTGTGTCGGAGCAAAAGAAGCATCCCTTGATGATGGTCAAAGATAAGCGACCAATGGAGCAGGCAGAGGGCATCGCGGTTCGTCTTGTTGACGTGCTGCCTGTCATTGCTAAGCAGCAATTGAAGGCGCTCGCTCAAGGCGGTGGCTTGTGCAATCATACCCTCAAGGTTCATAGCCGTTGTTGCGTTTGAAAAGTTCACTACCGTTGAATCTTATAAACTGCGGAATTCTACCACGGGCGAATTGCGGCGCGCTTGGAACGGCTACCGGCACAAATTCAGTATCGCAGCATCGTGCCGTTTCTTGTGGCTTTCCCGCATCGCCCTATCCGCTCCACGCAGCCGGACAGCCCTTAACTTTTGGAACATCTAAATCGCCAAGCGCCGTGACAAGGTGTCGATGAACGGCGCATCTTGGTAGTGCCCACGCTCGAAGGAGCCCTACGGTGGCACTTTCATTCGAGCAAATCCTCGTTGATGTGTATCGGCAATTGTTTAACGACGGTGCCGATGTGGTGAAACTTGGAAACCGGCAATTCCCAGTTCGGCGTAGTCGCGTGCACCGTCTGCGGCAGGTGGACTTCTTTTTTGAAGGACATGATGTGCGTGGAATTCAACAGAGTCCAAATGCGAATAACCGCTGGGCAGCTCTAGTTCGGTCTGGCAAAAAAGTTGCGCAGTTTCTCAGCGACGGTCGTTACGTAGCAAGCGTAGTTGACGGCAAGGTTACCCGCTTCAGTTAGAGTGACTGAGCCGAATCGAGAAACCACGCGCCATCCTTCCAGCGTGAATCCAAATACTACTCGGCGCGACAACAAATTCTGGCAGGATAGCGAGCATGCTGCGTCAGTGAGAATTCTTTACTTTCGACACCTGCGGCTTATTCTTCCACACAAAATCAACCGAAACACGATGATGGCCGCTCACGATTCCATCAAACGCCATGATGTGGTCGCCGTTCTTGAGCGACCAGCTCGCTTGCTCGCAGTGCCACGCCCCGCCGGTGCCGTTCTGAAATTCGATGGAGTCCGTTTTCTCCGGCTCGCCATACTTCTGCGTTAGTATCAACCGTTGAGCTTCGAAGGAAGTTTCGTCCACCTTCCAGACCATGCGCAACTCGTCAATCTTGCTCGCGTGAAACTTAGCTGTGACGGCTTCCATTCCCGGTTCCAGTTTCTCTTTGGGAAGCTTGAACTCTCCGTCCTTCCCGGCGCGAAAGTCGGCAAGAGCGTTGCAGACTGCCAGAGTCGCGCGTAGGTCGTCACCAATTTTCTGGTCTGTTAAAAGCCACTTCGGAATGCTGGCAGCATATTGCGCTTCGGCTTGGGGGCAAACCGTGTCCATCTTTTTCTGTACTTCAGGCGAGACCATTTCCCCATACGTCTCGCCGAGTTCATACTCGCCGACTCTCGTGCGCTCAATCTGCTGTGCGGCTTGGGCTGCACCACAGGAGAAGAACACAAAGCCGAGTAGTCCGAGCAGCGCAAGCCTCGGTCTCATCTTTGTTCTCCGTCTGGGGAGTATCCGCGCGGCGAGGGAACACAGAATAGCTGTACGGACGGGCAGGTATCGCCGAAGAGTCACCCCTGCCGGAAGGGAATCGGAGGCAGTTTCCTGAGCAGCAATCGTCAAAACCAGACCGCTCGTGAGATGATGTGCGGCCTTTCGTTTGAGGTATCAACGGAAGCGCACTCAAAATCTTGTACGGCAGCTAACCACAGGAGAGCACCTTGGATACGGGAAGAATCGTGGCGGAACTGAAAAGGGAAAGAGACCGACTTAATCGAGCCATAGCAGCACTGGACGGCGATTCACCTCACTCCGCTGCACGGACGAGTCCAGTTCCGCACCGAGCTGCCCGCAGCAAAAGGAAGGGTGACCGTCTCACTCCGGCAGGCAGAAAGCGGCTGTCGGAGATGATGAAGAAACGTTGGGCGGAGCGAAGAAAGAAAGGTTCCAAGACGCGTCCATAAGACGCTTCCGCGCCACTCGAACTAGTGACCGCCGTAGGCGCGTCCAAACCATCGGGCCAACTGGATTCCCATCAACAGACCCCCGGCTCCACGAACGAGCGCATCGGGGAAGCTACGGACGTTGAACTCTCCGACGTGGCACACAAGAAGGTACCCAACTGCTAGGTTGAGCGTGCCCCAGAACACGTTGACCGTTGGCGAAGACTGTCCCTTGCCGGGTGGAGAAGCGAACGGACTGGGGAACGAGCGCCCGGACACGCCGTTGACGAAGTGCGGAACCGCATTCACGAGAAAAGCGCCGCCCAAGAAGTAAGCGACATACGTATACCACTGCATGATTGCTCCTTTGCTACAGAGCTGGGCAAACAAAACCAGAGCGACGGCTGGAGGATAGCACGCGGTAAGTGACCTGCGAGACGCTGCCCATCAGAAGTCGCTCTTGGTCACTCTAGGGGACCACTGGAAAATCTGCGCAATGCATTGTCCCAACGAAGCGGCAGTTCAGAACCTCTAACCATCCAGCGCACGAACTTCCTTTCGCCCATGTGGGGAGTGAGAGCGGTCATGATGCGCACATGAGGCGGGCACTGCAACGAAAGTTCGCGCCGACGCTTCGTCATTCCAAGCGGAGAGCGTCCAGAATCGCTTGGAGAGTGGGTGAGCGAGAACGGAATATCCGAGCACGCCCTCCGCTGATGCCATTTGCTTCATCACTTGCACTGTACGCGAGACTAGCGCAGCATTCCAGCGGCTGGTGCATCGCCAAAAAGAAAGGCCGAAGCTTCCATATTACGCAGCGTGGAATCGGCTGAGTCTTTGAATTCTGCAACCCTTGTCGAACAGACAAAGAGCACGTGGTACACAAGCACCACCAGTGTGCCGCTCCTGCACACGTCATCCTTCGTCGCTTCTATCCAGCAATCAGGATGAACAGAGTTGCGCAATATTCTTGCTCTGTCTGCATAGCATGAGACGCACTCCTTCGTGGCTCCGTCGTGCCAAACAACATTATTGAACAAATCATCGGCATCAAATTTCTTGATAAGCCCAGCTAGTTTGCCACCTGACCCGTACCGGATACGGAGCAAGGATTCAAGGGCTGACCCAAAGTGATTGGCAGCTTCAGGCCACAAGCCAAGGTCGTAGCACTGGACGGCTCTTCCCACGTAGTAAGCGGCTTTGTCTGCGTACTTTTGCTGGCTCTCAGTCGCTGGTTGAATAGCGCTCACAGTTACCTAGTGGATTCCGCTGCTTGGCATATCGCTTCAATCTGTGCTTGGGACTCCACCGGTTCAACAATCAGGTGGCTGTTCCCGTTTGGGTTTGCTATGTCGTAGCCCACGATGCGATGAACGGATGTTCCGCAAATCGCGCATTCGTGAACCGTGTAGTTTACTCCGCGTGCCGCACCCTCAAGGGAATACACGACGGTGCTAGGTACCTTATTAGAGCAGGAAGGGCATGGTCTTTCTTGGTATGGGAACACTCCATATTTCATAGCTGCTGCACCTCTCGTACCCAAATTCTATCATCCAACGCGAAGTCTGCTGCCGCGATGAAGAAGGCAACCGTCTCCGCAAGATAGTGCGCTACCACCGCAATTCCAGCGTGTCGGCTTCGTGCCGTTTTTTATGGCTTTCCCGCATCGCCGTTTCAGCTTTTCCGAGCCACGCGCTGAGCTTCCTCATTACAGGGCGGCAGAACAGCTCGTACCAGATTCGCTCTACACCCGCCGCGCCCTTTCCCCGTGGTAGCATGTGCGACGTTGCCCTGCCGCGTGGGAGAAGCCCCTGCCTGCACGCTCTGTGGAAAATTGAAGGTGAGGTAATGAATTGGACGCGACGGATTGTCTTGGCAGTTTACGGCCTAGCCGTAGCAGTCGCTTCCGTCTGGGTGCCATGGACAGAAAATTTGGGGTACCGATGGCTGTGGGCTGCGCCAAAACCAGTCACGGTAGAAGAAGACATCGTGGCTGAAGCCCGTCAACGTTGGAAAGCGGAAATACGAGCAAACGACCTTGGGAAGCTTGGTCAGAAATGGGCACAGGAACTACATGAAGCCCCAGATACGGACAAAGATAAGGTGCGGGAAAAGATTAGTCTTGCTCGCGATTTGGTGACCTTTCGGCAGCTTGAACTAAGTAATTTGGAACGCATGTCTGACCAAGAAGTGCTCGACTGGCTCAGCCAAAAGGATAACTTCAACACCACTTTTCCAGAGCAGGCGAACTTGGATGACCCTAGCCGCCAAAAGCTGCTTGAGGAATGGAAGACAACTGTCCATCCGGCAAATGAATGGAACGCACGTGTCGGAGCCGCGAAAGTTGATTACAAGCTTATCGGCATGGAGCTAATGGCTCTGACCGCGTTGTGCGCCGTTGGCTTTATTCTGAGTCCACGAACTCAGCCGACAAAATTGTGACGGTGTGTGACGCAAGCGTGCCGATGCTGCCAAATGAGAACACGACCCGCAATCGCCAGTGGCACAAAATTCGCTTCGGTCGGCTCATACCAAAATTGCCAGCCGCCGATTTCGCTTTTGGACGCGCGGGAAACGGTGGGACTTCAGCCACCGCTATCAGGCCAGCGGCGTTGTGAGATAATCCCGCCATGAAAGCGACTATCGCCGTGATTGTCAGAGCCTTTCTCGTACTCTCAGTCTTTGTTGCACCTGTGCTCGCGCAGACTCCCAGCAGTCAGCAGGAACAGCCCGAGTTCATCAAGCAGGGGCAGCAATTGATGCGCGAGGGAAAGTTGGATGAGGCGCTGGCGTTGTATCGCAAGACCCTGCAAACTTCTCCCGATTCTTTGCCCGCGAACACTGCCGCAGGGAGTGTTCTGGATTTGATGGGTCAAGGTGAGGAAGCCCGTCAGTATCTCGGGAAGGCAATCCAAGTTGCCGACACGCCCGAGCGCAAGGCAATGGCACAAAGAGCGATGGCGATGTCGTATGCCTTCGAAGGAAATTGTAAAAAGACCGTTCAGTATGAGCAGCTGGTCTTTGATTACTACGGGAGCGCAAAGAACTTTTTTCAGCAGGGAGAGACTGCCGATGAGGCCGCTCGCGTGTGCATTGACTCTGGCGATTTGGATACCGCTTACCATTGGTATGAGATAGGCCATGAAACTGGATTGAAGGAGCCAGACATCAAACCTGCTCGGCAAGACCTTTGGCAGTTTCGTTGGGAGCATGCGCAGGCCCGCATCGCTGCCCAGCTCGCGAATCAAGCCGAAGCGGAGAAGCATGTCGCTGCGGCGAAGGCCATCCTTGATAAAGGAACCAATCCCGAGCAGCAGCCATTCTTTCCATACTTGGAAGGCTACGTCGCGTTTTATGCGGGCGACTACAAGGCGGCGCTCCAAGATTTCCTGAAGGCGAACCAGAACGACCCGTTCATTCAGTGCATGACGGGGCAGACCTACGAAAAGCTGAGCGACAAGGAGAAAGCCTTGGAGTATTACCGCAAGGCTTCAACGGCAATCGCACACAATCCCGCTGCCGCGTACGCTGTACCGCTCGCCAAGAAGAAGCTCGCCTCGCTATCCAGTTAGGTTTGTCGCGCAGCTTTCGTACCGAGCCCGGCTGGGTGTAGTCTTCCGCAATGCGAATCGGCGCAAAGCTGCGTGAAATGCGCGTCGCCAAGAATCTGAGCCAAGGCGATATTCAGAAACGGACCGGTCTCCTTCGCACTTACACTAGTCGCGTTGAAAACGGCTACACGGTTCCTTCGATTGAAAATCTTGAAAAGTACGCCCATGCCCTCGAAACTCCTCTGTATCGCCTTTTCATCGACGAAGAATCAGTGGAAGCGCCGAAACTGCCAAAGTCCAAAACCGACACCTCGTTGTGGGGTACCCGTGGCAAGGAGCGCAGCTCGTTTCGGACGCTTGCGAAGGCGCTGGCACGAATGGATGAGCAAGACCGAAAGCTGCTGCTCAGCATGGCAATGGGTATGGCGCGACGCGGCGGAAAGCGGTAGGGAGCCGGATGTCCTGTATCTCAACGAGCAGAAACCGATTTCTAAGATGGATTCAGCGACCCCAGTAAGACACGGCTAGGCTGTAAGCTCTGAAGTAATCCCCTGTGTGGGCAAAGGTCGTTGTAACAGACAGCGGTCTGAACGGGCTCTTTAGACAGTTCATCCCACGACCAATCTGTATGCAGAAGGGACGCCAAGATTCCACGCTTGCTACAGTAGGGGCAATCATAGTCTATTTCCACGCTCCGCACCGGGCGTCCAACGACCAAGTTCTGTATTTGAGACCCGATTGGAAGAAGGTCTCCGGCATGTTGGTGGAAGCTCTTCCTGCACAGCGGACAGGTTATCCTTGCGATGCTCTCAGGGCCAGTGCGAGTGGAATCCATCACCCAGACAACACCGAATTGCTTGGCGCAATGGGCGCACTTGGTGACAAATTGATAAGCCACGAGGCGCTCTCCTCCTCGGACTTCTGTTGACGCTAGAAGTCGGACGGCAGCAGCCGCGTAAACGGTCACTTGTCAGATGCTCAGGATTTCCGCCTTGCCTGAAGAAATCAGAAGAGGTAGGTGGGAACGGCCAGCCTTGGCTGAAGGGGCTTTCCTCAATCCCCCGGCTGCTACCACTGATGCGTGATGCTGGTCTGACTACAAGCACTACTCCCTTGCACGGAACACGTCAACACATATCTCGGCTGGTTGGAGCTGCGGTAGCTCGTTGTGGGGCAACGGTGCGAAGTTACTAAGGCGTTGTTATAAATGGATGAGCAAGACCGAAAGCTGCTGGTCAGCATGGCGCAGGGGATGGCACGACGGAGCGCGAAACGGTCTCTATCGGAACGTCGGGTGCGGGAATCCGATATTGTCAGGCACTCATAAATCGCCTTTATCTCTGCATGTGTTATCGCCTATTTGGCACCTGCTTACCTCATTTGCCGTGTAGCTAGGCTTTGTTCCTACTCCAGAATCTCTTGAGCCGGGTCTTCACCCACCCGCCAAGCGCCACGTAATCACGCTGACCTAATATTTGTGCTTCTTCAGGTGTTTCGCCAATTTTCAGCAGGAGTTCACGTCTCTGCTCGCTGTCCAGTTTGTCATACTGCTCTTGCGCCGTCATAAGTACCTCCTTTGCGCATCACAGTCCCAAAGGTTTCATCGTGACCACAAAAATTCGCAGTTTATTAGTCGCCCTCAAGTCCGAGGCAAACCGTGTGAGCTGCACAGCCACTTTCGGTTCCATGCCGTAGTGAGCTTCTCCGAGGGCTTTTACTTAGGAGGCTTTCGGGAAACGTCGGGAAATATTCGCTTGAATACTTCGCCTCTGATTTTGTCCGGGTCTTCCTGCGGTGAGTCCTTAGGTGTGGTTTCGTTCTTATCCGAAGGCACAGGGTCGGAAGGTCTGACTTCCTCAGGAATCATCACAGCACCACTAACATATCGTGGCAGACCAAACCGTCAGTTCAATACCACACATCGCGTAGGACCCTTTAGGACTCGGCAGCATTCCGTTGCGCCCATCTGGCTACGACCCGGAGCGCTACGGAGCACCCAGAACTTTCGCGGCTTTACGAGCGGCAGCTTCTGGCAGGAACACGATAGTTCCGTAGCTTCCGCCGCCACCGCAGACCCCTTGCACTGCAGCCACATTGATGCCCGCCTTCGCAAGTTTCACGAGGATATCGGCAATGGCGCCCGGGCGGTCTTGGCCGTGAATGTAGAGCGCCGTACCTTTGCGCAGCCTAAGCTTGGCTTGCTTTGCGGCGGCGACAAAAGCGGCGCTGTCTTCGGGAATGAATTCGAGCTGTGCTCGGCCCGCTCCGTGCTTGTAACCCCAGAATGCGATGAGGTTCACGCCCGCGTCACCCAACGCTGCCAGAACGCGGGCTCCTTCTCCAACCTTGTTGAGAATCGATGCCGAGTAGTGCTCCACCACGCGAATCTCTTCTGCCATGACACCCTCCGTCAGGCGAATTTCTTCTGTCATGACGTACCTCCTTCCTTAGACCTTGCGCCCATTGTAATTGAGTCCGTTGTTCAAATCGCTGGGCAAATGGGGCAGAACTAGGAGTAAAGTGAGGATTGAAATGCGTAAGCGCCAGATTTCGCCGACCCCGCTGAGTGTCCCCCCTTCTGGTCAAGCTTGGCTGGACGTGGACGGCTCGGCTTCGGTCGAGGTCACATCAGAAGAAAACGGCTATCCGATTGAATCGGCGTTGCTGGATGGAGAAAACCGGGGCTGGCGTGCGGCGAAACCGGGGGCTCAGACCATCCGGCTCATTTTTGACGAGCCACAAACCCTCAGACGTATCTGGTTGATTTTCGAGGATAGCGAGAATGCACGTACGCAGGAGTTTGTTTTGCGGTGGTCTCCTGACGCGGGAGCTTCTTTTCGAGAAATCGTCCGGCAACAATGGAATTTCAGCCCGCCCGATTCAGTGCGAGAGGCAGAAGACTACGCTGTGGAACTCTCCGCAGTTACAGCGCTTGAATTAGTTATCGAACCTGACAAGAGTGGCGGCGCAGCTCGGGCATCGCTTGCCAGTCTGCGTTTGGCTTAGCTCTGCCCAGCAATTCTTCTAGCCAACCTACGAGACCAAGCCCATTTCTCTGGCGGCATCTTCGCAAACGCAAATTGGTTCGACGCCATCTTCGAATTTCCGCCAGCGCCTTTCCCAGTCAATCATCGGCACGAAACAATTGAAGGTGGAGGCAACGGATTCGGGGACGCCGTTTTTCATCCACACACGGAACCGTGCTGGGTGTTCGCTTTCATTGGTGCAGGAGGTTGGTCTGCGCATTCGTTCGCTCCATGGGCTGTTGCCGCTTTATTTCGCTGTGGGCGTTGCCTGTCGGAGTACGTCTCGCGCCGTGTCCCGCAAACGGGGATATGGCGTTCGCGTGGTGCGCGCTCTTCGACCCGACGTTTCTTCAGGTTCAACTTGTGAATCACACTCAAGTTCATACCAATCCCCAGCTCTGCTGCGCTCTTGGAAGCATACAGACGCCGTTCCCACGAGCGCCATGGGCACAACAAACACTGTGCTTCCCAACGCTCGAATCCGGGCGGGCTCGCAGCTACGCGACGTACCACGCCGTTCGTCTTCATTCCTCAGCCTCATTGCAACTCATGACGCCTACCTGAAAACGCGGAACAACGAAAAGTAACAGGCGTCTAGTCTGGATTCAGTGACCCCAGCAAGACACGGCTAGGCTGTAAGCTCTGAAGTAATCCCCTGTGTGGGCAAAGGTCGTTGTAACAGACAGCGGTCTGAACGGGCTCTTTAGACAGTTCATCCCACGACCAATCTGTATGCAGAAGGGACACCACGATTCCACGCTTGCTACAATAGGAACAATCATAGTCTACTTCCACGCTTCGCACGGGACGTGCAACGACCAAGTTCTGAATCTGAGACCCGATTGGAAGAAGGTCTCCGGCATGTTGGTGGAAGCTCTTCCTACACAGCGGACAGGTTATCCTTGCGATGCTCTCAGGGCCAGTGCGAGTCGAATCCATCACCCAGACAACACCGAATTGCTTGGCGCAATTGGCACAACCGGTGACAAATTGATAGGGCATGAGGCGCTCCCCTCCCAGGCTTCCGTTGACGCTAGAAGCGAAAAGCAGCACCCCCAGAAGAGGTTATTAACTGATGCCCAGGATTTTTCCGCCTTGCCTGACAAAACCAGAAGAGGTAGGTGGGAACGGCCAGCCTCGGCGAGTGAAGCGTGATGCTGGTCTAGCCACAAGTACTCTCTTGCACGGAACACGTCAACACATATCTCGGCTAGTGAGCTTCTCCGAGGGCTTTTACTCAGGAGGCTTTCGGGAAACGTCGGGAAACATTCGCTTGAATACTTCGCCTCTGATTTTGTCGGAATCTTCCTGCGGTTGGCTTACTTCGCTTTTAGCGGAAGGTTCAGTCTCACGAGGTTTCACTTTCTCGGAAATCATCGCAGCACCATGGGTATCTACGAACGCAGCAAGCCTTGAACACAGTCTGCCAGTCTGCTCACACCGTCCGCTTTATCAATTACCGCATCAACAGCAAGCCCTTCGTGAGGGAATGCTTTGGCGACCGCTTCGCTATACATGGTGAACAGTACTATTCGGACGTTTCGCATCATCTCTTTTAGGACAGATGCCACAGCGATGCCATTCGTCCGAGGCATCGCCACATCCAGGAGAATCAAATCAGGCTTGAGTTCCCAGGCTTTTTCGATGACAGCTTCGCCATCGGCAGCTTCGCCACAAACATCAAAATCTCGTTGGGTGAGATATGAATGAACGACCTTGCGAAAGGTGTCGCTGTCATCCGCCACTAGAATCCGCTTGGACACTATGACTCTCTGACACCCCGTCACAGATTGTGCGAGTAGTGAGGCGGGCTACCTCGTTGCCACCGGCAATCAGTATTCGTGCGGCGAGGGCATGGTTAGGCTCTCCACGATTGAGCCATCACCAATGTCGGATACCCTACAGAGATGAAAAGAGGTTGTTAATAAGGCGAACACTGCATAGCTACTTCGGGGAACCCCTTAGGTATCGTGCCCAACTTCGGAGTCGCACGAGCTTCCCAAAAAAACAGAAGCCAGCAATCGCAAAACCAGACCGCTGCACGCGGTGGGGTTCGGCTGAGAACACGCCAACCGACGCCGTCAAAGCTGACATCATTGGCACTGCGGTCGAATCGCGGGTGTAAAATGCAGTTGTTCTGGAGCCGACACACCTCGCACTGCAAGTCTTCTTGCTCGCGTTTCTCTTATCATGCGCGGAACGCCAACGAAGCCTAAAGGTACGACATATGCAAAACATGCCAGCAGAAGAACTGATGGAAAGAAAAGCGCTCTCGCAGCGGAGGTCGAGCGCTTATTGCCCGACTTCGTAAATTCCTGCCGCGACAAGGCTGATATTGTGATTATTCATCAGGACGCATTTGCCGCAGACTATCAAGACCACGAGTATGCGCTTCTGGGGAAGGCGATAAAGTTCGCGGGACTCCACGGAAAGGAAGTCCGCATCATCGGGAAAAACAGGGAAACGCTCAAGGGAGCAAGTAAACCCGAATTGGTGCAATGAAATAAGGCGGTCAAGTCCGATGGAAGTTTAAGCGGAGTGAGCTAGCGTCATAGGGTCATCTCACCAACTCGTCATCGCCCACCGTAGAAGGTCACCTTCCCATCCACGACATTCGCGACGTAGCGTCCTTCGCTCAGGAATTGCATCACTTTTTTGCCAGCACGTGCCAATTGCGCCCAGCGGGATTGCGTGTCCGGGTTTTGTTCCAGCCCTCGAACCTCGTTCCCGTCAAAGACGAAATCAATCTGTCGCAAACCCTTTCGTGGAGTGATGCGAACTGGATACCGTTTTCCATCCAGCTCCACCACGCTGGCGTTTTCAATTAGAACCTGTCGCCAGACATCAACTAGCGCTTGCTCAAAAGAAGCGTTCATTGCGCGTTCTGGATTTCCGAGCGGATTATATTTCAGCTGAAGGACGGCCCAAAGGTCAAAACGAAACGCCGTGCTTTGGTCTTATTTGCCCGGTTTCTCTGCGGCTGTGGCGACGACGAACGTGAGGGTTTATCTTTGAACAACCGCAGAATTGCTGAGCGCGGAAATCTACACTAGCCTTGTTCGCGGTCGCGGCTGACTGCAGTGCCACCCCACAGGAAAGCTGTTTCAGGAGTGTGCGCGATGCAAGTTGGAAATGGCAAGGCAGCCAGAGATTCCGCGAACCACGAGTTATGGTAAGCGCCCGCCGAAAGCTCGTTCTCTATTTAACCATTCTGATGGTGTGTGCCTTGTCCTTCGCTTTGGGTTATGCAAGCCAAGTTCTGAGCGGTGGCGCTCCTAATCCAGAGACCCCTTCCAACGCCTCCGAAAGCAGCATCCAACCAGAGGTAGCAGCTCAGCGTACCCAGCCGTTATCACAAGGAGCGTCAATGATTCCGCGCGGTGCTGTCCTGTTGCAAGTAGCAGCATCGCCGCGCGAAAGTGATGCCCTTACGCTGGCTGGCACGCTGCGGCAGAGAGGATTTGCCGCTCTTATCTTGGAACCTACTGCCGACAAGTTTTATCGCGTCGAAGTAGGACCCTACACTGACAGCCAATCCGTACATCTCGCCAAGCTGGCGCTTAACCGTGTGGGCTTTCAAGTCATCGTGAGACGCTACTGACCGTACTTATTTCACTTCCATGGAATCGCCAGTCTTGTGCTCTTGGATTTGGTATTCGAGATACTCGTGTACTGCTTTCAGCGCATCCGCATCCTGCGTTTGAATTACAACCCTTCCTCCACGCTCGATTGATTCATACCTATAGGTGATTTTGCTGTTGAGATTTTTCATCACGGGAACGCCGAACGGTGTTTCAGCGTGCACTTCCATCGGGTCTTCAAAGTCGCCCGCTGCGAACGATTTGGAGATGTGCTGCAGGTGCATCCTGATATGGTCGCGGCTTGCTGCGTCATTGGCGTCGTTGGCTCGCACCTGAATGATTCCGCCGCTTTTAGTGAGCGTGAAATGATGGGTCGCTTTATCGTGACTGAAACCCATCACATGGTCTCCCCGATTATTCAGCGCGGCATCGCTGTGTTGGTAAGACCACACCGTCGTGTGTAGCAGCGAAAGCAGCATCATCCAGACTGCGAAGCCGCAGACATTGGCCGTCAACCGTGCCATGTTCCTTCCTCAACAGATTCAGACGCCTACCGATGACAGTTGTTAGCGGAATAGTTCCCGTCCTGCGGTGCGACTCAGCATCTAGCGAAGCGACGACCACGTTAGCGTTGGATAAATGAGTGCCCTGCACTATATTCGCGCCGTACCGAAGCACCCACCACACCTGAAAATTCAAGCCTGCTTGGACGTGGACACGCGGCAGAAGATGACGGCGGCTGACATGGGTGTTGGATTCTAACACGTGACCGGAAACGAAAAAGAGTCACCTGCTATTGCTGGGCGCTACCAGTGCTCGTCAATGAGGTAGCACGAAAGAACGGTGAAATGGGCTTCCACGCGTAAACCACCGTTACCGTCGCTATACAAGGCGTAGGAACCCCCACTGGCGCAGGACAGTTTGGCGTGAGAGGCGTGACCGTCATACTAGCGGTACGGAGACCAAGGCCAGTTGCTGGTGTCTGCGCGAAGGTAGCGGGCACACATCCGGGGTTGTGAGCCATACATACAGCGGTCTCGCCAGCCACGTAGTTCAGCGCCGACTTTGACGTGACCATCAGGTCTATGTCAATGCCGCCCAGAATCAGCAACAGTAGCAGGGGCAGCACAAGCGCCATCTCAACGAGCACGGAGCCGCGTTGCCTGTTCTTGTACTTCATGGCGCCGACATACTACTACCGCTAGAACACAACTCCAAGCGGATTTGCTCCGAAGCCATGCAGTTGGCGCTCCGAACCGAATGCTCACGCGAAAGGCTTTATTTTCATGGGGTCAGTTTCAAGATGGACTGGCCGACTGGTCACGTTCGGCAACAGGTTACTTACTGAAGGTGTTCACTATCATTGACTGTCCTACCTCCAAAATGTTGTACAAACGCGACTGGTTGAAAGCACATAAAGAGAGCGTGAAACGAGAACCGAATAGCCCAGTATGCCGTCCGCTGATGCCAATTGCTCCACCACTTGTGCTGTATAAAAGAAAAAATGGGGAATCCGCCAAAAACTTTTCAGCGGGAGATAGGACAACAGAGCGACGTACTCTCGCTCAGGTTCAGCAGACCCAAATGTTCGCCACGGGCTCGCGGGCATGATTTCTGGATTCTATCGCACCATTTCTTTGGCCGTTTCGAAGTTCGCCATGTTTATTCTTCACTTTCAGCCTCTTCGTCCAGTCCGAACTCCCGCAGCTCTTCTTCATGCAACTCCATTCGCTCGATAGCTGACAGCTCCCCATGACAAATCTCGATAGCTTCGATGCCAAAAAAGATGTCCTGATGCCTGCAATCAGGACATCGCGCTGAGAAATCTTTGTCTTTGAGTTCATTAATTGCGCGAATGTCCCACCATATAGCTGCGATGCAGCGACCTTGCTGACACTGGCGGCATCTGAACGTGAGAAAGAAGCTCGGCATATCGTGGCGATTCTCTGTCGAACCGTCGATGGACGCAAGTTCGGGCGCTGGATTGCGGTGGCTTGTTAGCGAAACACGGAGCGCGCAGCTGAAAAGTTGTTAGCAACTAAGCCGAGCTTGCAGCAGGGAGCCGCCACAATCGCCTCAAACGGCGCAGGGCGCTCGCAGATGTGCCTGTGCGGGTAGTCCTAAAGGCTCTGGTTTTATTATGAGATGCGGAAACGAGCGCTGATATCAAAATTTCCTAATGCGGCGCGCTGGGGAGGCTACCACGCAATTGCAGCCGTAATCGCAAATGCCCGCCGGTTGTTACCGATTTGGGAACGGACGGATCGCAGTAAACTTACCCGGCGGCGGCGGTATGCTACGCTGGCGGGCATGCCTTCAGACAAACAGGCGAAACGCAATCTGATAGTCAAGTTTGGGCCGTTTTGGGCCAGAAACGAAGAGAACTTTCGGAAGCTGCGAGCGGAAGCCAAAGGTTTGAGCGGCGTCTACTTACTCTATTGTGGCTGGTTTCCAGTCTACGTGGGCTGCGGTAACCTCTTCACAAGAATTGCCGGACACAAGGGGTCAAGGAGCAAGGTTTGGGACCGATTCACTTGGTTCGCCGTTGCTGAAGAGTGTCGTTGCCGCGAGCTAGAAGCGATATTTCTTAGAAGCCTGCCGTTCTACCTCCGATTGAACAACAAACAAGGGGCACATCTACCAGTGGGGTCCACGCGCACTTCGCACGGGGTTGCCGAGCAAATAAAGCTGCCCAAGATGGTTCCCAGTGGGCACCGAAGGCGCAAGTAACGTTAGCGCTTACCAGCTCAATTCCAACGCCGCCCGGTCGTGCCGTTTTTTATGGCTCTCCCGCATCGCCGTTTGAGCTTTCCCAAGCCAAGCGCTGAGCTTGTGCCATTCGTCATCTGAATAGCCAAGCTATATTCCTGCTCGCACCGGGAACATTTCACCGCTTGCTGGTTCGGGAGCGTGTCGCTTATAGCTGTCAACGAACGTTTCTGTCGCACTGGCTATCCCAATCCGGTTAGGTTATATGCGCGGATTTAGTGCGAAGTTGGCGCGCGGATGCAGGCCGAAGCGAAGGCACTTCAGGATGCGTGGGACTCGTGCGATGGCGGCTTATTTCGGTTTCCGGCTAAGAAGCTCGCTGACTGCGCTTTTGAGTTCAGCTTCGTCTTTCAATGCCGCCGATATTCGTTCTGCAAGTTCAATAAGCACCACTCGGATGCTTGTCGCGAGCTTTAGGCATTCCGCGTCAGTAAATTCATGAATTCCGTCGCTCAGCGCGTCGTGCAGCAGCAACAGTGGATTGTGGCCGTCAATCAACAGTGACTTCGGAATCGCACCTTTGACCATGTCAATTACCTTAGCAAATTGCTTTTCGGTGCGCGCGCCACTCAGCGCCTTTAACATCTGTTCCGACTCACCCAACTTCTCAGCGACCTTGCGAATTTCCTCGACGATTCTGCCTTTTTGGTGCTCCACTATTCGCCGGTAGTACGCGTAGGCTCCTATTCCGAGGCCTTTATTCTCTGCCCTTCGCCCTTGCAGGAATAGCTCGCGGTATTCTTCACCAATCAGCTTGAAGACCCTATACGGCGTAGGTGGGCCAAATGGAGGTAGCTCGCCAAGCTTTTGTATCAGTCCGCTCATGCCGGAACCTTTTATCGCAAGGGCGAATGTTTTCGCCGTGGCAACTGCCCGGCAATTCCGACAGGCATAAGACATAAACGCAAAGTTTAGCTTGTCATCTCCCAGATAAATGTCGCTACTCGTGCAATAGTACATTCTGACGCCATCACATGTTTTACTGTCGCAATGAAGCTCCAAGTCTGGCTCGCTCAGATACGGACCTGCACCGTTAGGTTTCCTGTAGGCCCGCTGGGATACTTCTTCGGCAAAATCAGGAGGCGTGGATTCGAGGAATTCTTTAAGAGTTCGGATGGGCTTCTTAGGACTCGCAGGTACAGGGGCTGGTGGGGGCTCTGCTTTGGCGTCGGTCATACTGTGCGAATTCTACCTCAAGTCCGCGCGATTGGTTACTCACTAGGCACGTTTAGCCGCGCGTCAACTAGCTTGCTCGCCGCGACGAAGGCATGATGCCAGCGGGGATTCAAGGTTGGGGTTATATGCAGAAGCCAGTCGGATGAGTGACGAAATCCAAGCGCGCCTTCGAGAACTAAACCATAAAGCTACGCAGTTATTGACATTCCTCAGCTTCGCAATCGTCGCGGTAATTTTGCTTGAAACTGGCAAACAGGATTTTCTCACTTCCTGTCAGAAGGTCGCCGTGAAATGGAGCCTGCGGTTTTGGGTTTCAAGCCTATTTCCTATACTTCTGGTTGTGCTGTCCATTCAAGAGTTCATCAACCACCAACGGGCGCGGACGGCGAAAATCATACTGCTGTGGGTCGCGCTTTTTCTAATCATTCCGGGCGCAGCCGCTTTTCTATGCGCCGTTTGGTAGCCCACGTAGGGATGGCAGTCGGGATATGCGATTTGCGAATAACTACCAATTCCTGTGGTCAGCTACGGCTCGCTAATCCGGAGGTAGCCAAGCCGGTAGGTCTGCTCACAGCGGGGACACTTCACCGTTTGCTGGTTCGGAAGCGCATCAATTTCAATTGCTCTGCCGTTGACGATTTTGGTTAACAAGACTGCCGTGCCCTAACGCTCCAAAATCTGCTTTCCCTGATAGCGAGTGCAGCTGTGACCAGCTGGCAGCGTATTTTGCAGAGCTCTGACGGAAGCCCAGTATGTGGAAGCGTCTGTGGTTGCGGCTTAATTAAGCGTTCGGTGGTTATGGCTTTTTTATTACTTCACCGATGGTTTCTAAGAGTTGAAGAACAGCATGATTCACCGATTTTTCCTTCGTCAGCCATAGCAGTTCGTTCAGCGTCATCAGACCTTGAATGACAGCACCTGTGGTTGGCCCGAATATCCCTTCCATCGGTTCCTTGTCCGCAAATGTTGCGGTATGTGGGTCAGTCCACTCGTAGTACTGCGTGAATGTCAGCAGGTTCGGGTGACAAAATTCGCTGAGATAGCTGTAATTTTCCGGCGCGTATGGGGGAAGCCTTTCCTGAAAACATTTGATGGCCTTGGCAATATGCGGGGGAGACGGAAACAGTTCACTGTCTTCAGGGTTTTGCTCCTTGATGTAACGGCTGCCTGTTCCAATCGGCAACAGAAAATCAAAAGCGGCACCCACGTCACCCGCATCAAGGTGCTGTTTCAAATGCTTCTTCAGGTAGTAGATGTGCGCGCTAAGTTCATACACAGACCGCGCCACTATGCGCGCAGAAGGCATGTTCCCGGCGTTCGCAAGCGTGACAATGCCGTTGAGCAGCGTGCAAACATGCAGCGTCCAAGCGTAGCAGTACAACTGCGCGCCCCAGTTCACCAACTCAACAGTAGCAGGGGTCCCAGCTGGGTAATGCGGACGCGGAAGGTCTGGAAACGTAATCGGCTTCATGCGTTCAGCAATTAGGGTCAAGACGGTGAACGAGTCAGCCTTACTAGCATCTGTCACGTTTACTTTCCTCCTATGGCGGGCGCAGCGTCTGTGGGAATCATAACAGTACGACTGGCGTGCGCTGTCCAAATCTGTACAGCGTGCGCCCGGTAGAAGCGTTCCTTTATCCGAGCAACTTTCGCTCGGCGTAGCGGCACAAAATTCGCTTCGGTCGGCTCGTATAAAGTTACCGGACGCGATTTCGCTTTTGGACGCACGGGGATTGCGATTCCGTTTGCTAGTACATTGCGTGTCGCGAGCAGCTCAGCGGACATGATAGTCAACGGTTCCCATCCGGCGGTGAAACAATTTGGGTACATTGGGTACAACTGAGAGGTGAGTTGCGAGCATTTCTGGGTCGGAAGTTACGCCGAATCAGCATTTTAATTTGTTGGATTTCACGGCTACGAACCAGAAGGTCGGGAGTTCGACTCTCTCCGGGCGCGCCACTCTTTTCAATAAATGGTTTAATCGCTGTTCGCCAAAAACGAGTTTTTCCTAAAAGCCTCCAAATGTATGGCAGGTATATGAGACGGATCGGGAACTAAAAAACAGGTTCGCGGTGTGATTCTGAGTTTCAGCGGTATCCGCAGGCTAAGACGTAGAAAAATGGCACAGAAATCAATACAGGCAATGAGAACGGTCGCACCGTCTCATTGGTGGATGCATTCAGCGGATATAATCGAGTCTGGCACGGAATGATTCCAAAGCACCGCATCCAGCAAGCCCAATCGATAGTTCTTACTGTCGCCATAATCTTAGCAACAGCGGGAGTAGGGCTGTGGGTTATCAATAGGACGGCTGACCGCGCATTGAGGAACACATTGAGTAAAACGAGGTTCGATTCACCATCGCCTCAACTCATTAATCTAATCGCAACCGTCAAACTCATAAAGGGCGTGACTGAGTTCATGGCCAAGCATGCGCATGCAGGTCGACCTTCTTCGCCGACACAACCCGGCTGCTCAACGCCACCTCCGGACCAATCCCAAACTGAATCGCATTGCCCGGACCAACCAAGCAGCCCAGAGCACAAGCAAGCCACCCATCCCTGAATCCGAACCTAATCATTTCCAGACACACGAGGCCAGAAAATATAAAGGGTGGCAACTCGGATTTTTACCGCCCTGACCCTTCGCAAGAATCTTGGACCCATGAGACATCTAAGCGTGTTGAGGTTAACGGTTTACGCCTTGCGACATTGGCGCGTCAAGATGGTTGCTGGGACGATGAAAGTGGTGCTCTGATTCTCATGAGTCCTCAGGTCAATTCTGGCCAGCGTCGGGCCAGAATGGGACCTGAGCTACGCTCATGTTTGTGCGGCGAGCCGCGGAACAGCGCCGCGACTACCGGCCTGCTGTTGCGCTTTTCGCGGCCGGGCGCGCGGGCGTATGTTGGACTACTGCGGGCGGAGCTTCGGAGCGCTTTGGAGCAGGTTTCTCGATGGAGCGAAAGAAGAGTCTTTCTGCGAAGCCGCTGGCGAACGCCACGATGTACTGCGCGCTGGAGGTGAGAAAAGCTCCGTCATCCGCTCCCACGTGCAGAACCGGAAAATCCACGATTCGGAGCTGCAAAAACAGAGTGACAATGCCGGCCGCAAACGCACCCAACACCGAACGGAAGAATAACTGGACGGGCTCGATGCGAAGTTCACCAGGCGAAATGCGCTGGCGCCGGTACTGCATCGTCGCACTGAGCATCCCTCCGCACGCGCCAAACAGCAGCACGGGAAGTTTTCGCCACTGCGAATGGACATCAATCTTCAGAATTACAAACAAGCCGAGCACGCAGAGCAATACCGCAAACAGAATCAGATTCGACCGGAATGCAAAGACGAGGAAATCGCGGCGCAAGTCTTCATCCCGCCGCAATCGGAATCTGCCTTCGTCGATCGCCTTGGCCAGCGCTTCTACTTCCACACGCAGATGACCGTTGCCATCATGCGCTCGAATGGAGTGCTCGATCGCTTCCAGCTTTCGTGGGCTCCAGATTTCATCGCCATTGCGATCGAGATGATCGAGACGAGACTTCAATTCCAGGATAACGCTCAGGAGTTCATCGTCCGGGCAGATCAATATGTAGCGCCGATACGCCAGCTGATAGATGCCGCGTTTCGTGCGAATGTCCCCTGCCTTGATGGGATTCAGGCTGTTCTGAATTTCCTTGATCTCCAGCTGAGAACCGTAATTCGCTCTTGAAAGCGCTTCGAGTTTGTTGCGCAAATCGCTCACCTTCATCTCCAAGTATTCTTCGTCATACTCGGCGACAAGGTCGCGTTTTAGGGTGAATGCTTTGATGGGTTCCATCCAACGCCTCCGCGTCAGAATCAAGCGTGCGGCTTCTCGCCGGGCACGACTCGTCCGGTCGTTATCGCGCGCTCCCCCAGACTGATTCGAAACGCAAAAATCGAAATACAACTGCCGGTGCCCACCTACTATGAGATGCAGTTCACTTCGATGGCGGCGGGATGTCTACTCGCGCATCGCATCTCATAAAACCCTGCCCACGGCATTTCAGGGTCACGGTTCCCGCGCCAGTCAAATTTGCCGACTTCCCTTTGTTTAAGACTCCGGAAAATCCCGGACCGGTCACAGAACAGGACACTTGCGTATTGAGAGTCTCTGAAACACCGTTAAGGCAAGTGACGGTCGCAGGTCCTGAAATTTCCGTGCTTGCCGGATGCTCGCCGCCTTTGTCAGAGGTCGCCTGAAGAGAATGCACTTTCCCCCGCGGTGCGCGCTGAGCACTGCTTCGAGACGCAACAGCTAAAGACACCAGCAGGCACAGCATCAGAATAGAAGATAGCGGCCTCATCGCCCACCTCCGGTAGGGTGTGAAAATGTACACCCGCGAGAGCTTTACAGCAACATTTCCTGCACAACGCCAGGGCATAGCCGAGGGCGATGGGTATCACTTAGTCAGCGGCGCAATGTTTTGATTCAGGCGAAAGAAGTTCGAAGGGTCGTACTGCGTT
Source organism: uncultured Acidobacteriota bacterium (assembly GCA_963736465.1). Lineage (GTDB taxonomy): Bacteria > Acidobacteriota > Terriglobia > Acidiferrales > UBA7541 > Palsa-295. The sequence goes on from CAVTOS010000010.1 coordinate 86,815, forward strand.
TTGATCCTTCGCAGGCGCTGCCAGCGGTCTTGATAGGCTTCAGGGACGCGTTCCTGTTCGTCGCCACTCATGAAATTCACATAAACGCCCGGCTTCATGTGCGGACGCAAGCTGCTAAACAGGTTCCGAACCCACGAGACGTTCGCGGCATCGTCTGCCGGATCCTTCCAATCTGCCAGCAGATTCAAAATAAAAGGCGCGCTACGATCGCCAAACGCCGTTTCCGATGCGTTTACACGTCCAGCCGCGCCGCCGAGGTAGGCCAGTTCAATCTGTGTGCTCTGTGACGGAATGCTGGCGAAGGCCTGAACCATGATTTCGATCACGGAGTCAGCAAACTCTGCGAAGTATCCGGATTTCGTGTAGTAGCGGCGGCCATGAGGAAAATCGGAATCCGCCATTGTTTGCAGCGTGAGATATGAAATGGTTTTCATGCTGCGGCCAACGTGCCTGCCGACTGAAAATATGCGATTGGTGTGACGCTGGCCGGTGGCCTCGTCGCCAAACCACACGATGCTTGAACTCAGCGCAGGCTTTCCGCGAATTTCTTCCGGCACGCGATCGTCGTTCGGCGCGAGGACGAGCGAGATATTCCATTTCAATTCGTCTGGGGCAGCGGGCATGAACTCCCGCCACTCCTGCAATACGCGAACGATGTCGTCCTGCGGGCAGTACGAGGTTGCGAGCAGCACAGAGGTCAAGGGATGCAATCGCACTTCGAATTCGGTGACGACGCCAAAGTTTCCACCGCCTCCGCGCAACGCCCAATAGAGTTCGGAATTCTCAGTGTCACTCGCGCGAATCAGAGCTCCATCGGCTGTGACTAGCGTGAAGCCGGTGACGTTGTCGCACGAAAGTCCAAGCAGTCGAGTGAGCCAACCAGTCCCACCGCCCAGCACCAGGCCGCCAGCGCCTGTGTGCGACACCACTCCGGCTGGAAATACGAGGCCATGCTCCTGCATGGCTGCGTCCACGTTGCCTAGAAGACAGCCTCCGCCAAATCTCGCACGCCTCGCCCCGGCATCCACTTGCACGGCGCGAAGCCGCGATAAGTCGATCACCAATCCGCCATCGCAACTGCCGAAGCCCGCGAGACTATGCCCGCCGCACCTCACCGCCGTCAGAATGCCGCCTTCTCTCGCGTGTCGGACGACGAGCCTGACATCAGCCACATCTGCGCAGCGGGCGATCGCGCCCGGCCTGCGCGCAACCATGGCGTTCCAGATTCTGCAGGCTTCAGCAAATTCCGGATTCTCGTGGCGAATCAAGTCGCCTCTGAACTCGCAGCGAATCGCGTCGCAGAAATCTTCGAGAGCTGTTGCCATGATCAGATGAGGTTAACGCGAAAGTGCGCCGGCACGATTTGAAATCCAGTACACGATGGTAATGAGCAGCAAGAATAGGGCAAATGCCGGAACCGTACGCTCCAGGCCGGGGACGAAGAAGGTAGCCGCAGCAATCCCGAGCAGCCCCAGGATTCCAAGAATGGCCGAATATGGATACAGCCGCAAATGCATGGGAAGGCTCGCGACTCGATCTTTTCCCACCGAACGGCGGAAAGCGATATGCGTGATGAGAATGACGGTCCACACGAAAAACATTCCCGCGACTGCGATTCCATACAGTGCGAGAAACGCACGCCCCGGCGCATAAATGGCTAGCAGGATCGCCGCGGCCATGCCCGTTGACGCGACAGCCAGCGCCCGCAGTGGCACGCCATTCTTGCTCAGCTTTCCAACCCATCCTGGCAAATAACGCGACCGAGAAAGCGAGAAGAGCATTCGCGTGGTGAGATAAAGATCCGTGTTACCGCTGGAGAACGCCGCCGTGATCACCACAACATTCATGATGCCGGCGGCGTATGGCACGCCGATGATTGCAAATGCCCGCACAAAAGGACTGGCGGTGAGTCCATTTCCGGCACCGGCTTGATCCCAGGGAGTCATAGCCAGCATGACAGTGATCGCGAGGACGTAAAATATGATCAGCCGGACCACAATCGTTCGCATCGCTTTGGGAATCGTCCGCTCAGGATTTTCTGCTTCGCCGGCCGTGACGGCGATCGCTTCGACGCCCATGTAACTCGTCGAAACAAGCGTGAGTGCGAGCCAGACACCCGCCAGCCCATGCGGCAAGAATCCGCCGTGCGCGGTGAGATTCGATAAGCCGATTGCTTGTCTCGAACCGATTCCGAATATCAGAGCCGCGCCGATCGCAATGAATACGAGAATCGCAACGACCTTGATCAGCGCGAACCAATATTCAAATTCACCGAATCTACCTACTTGGAGGGTGTTGATTACGATGAGCGCCATCGAGACACCAACCACCCACACCCACTGTGGCACCGCCGGAAACCAGAACGCGAAGTAGATCGCAACCGCCGTCACCTCTGCTCCAATCGCAATGGTCTCGACGAATCCGTATGTGGCGCGCACTGCAAATCCCGCCCAGTGGCTCAGGTATGTTTCCGCATAGACGCCGAAAGAACCCGCTTCAGGGTGCACCACCGCCATCTCGACAAGAGCGCACGCAACGATGAGTGCGACAATCGCACCGATGAGGTAGCTCAAAATAACGCCGGGGCCGGCCAGCTGAATCGTCACTCCGCTGCCGAGAAACAGGCCGACGCCAATCGCGCCGCCAATCGCGAGCATCGTCAACTGGCGCTGATTGAGCTTTCGACGAAGTTCCTGCGGAGCGCCAAGCGCAGCGGAGTGATGCGAATGTGCGCCTTTGTCGGTTGCGGGAGCCTGTTGAGGATTTAGCGGAACGAGGGGGCTAGGCATGCTTGCTCAAGTCGAGCAGGACATTGCCAAAGCGGTGGATCTCCTCAATCGTGTTGTAGTGGACCAGCGACGCTCTCACGGCTCCTGTTTCGAGGCTCAATCCTAGTCGTTTCATGAGCCGCGGCGAATACAAATGGCCGTCTCGAATGCCGATGTTCGCGCGCGCCATCGTTTCGGTCACCTCTGCCGGCACCACGCGGGGGAGATTGAAGCACAGAGTAGGCACGCGCTCCGCGATTCTCTCTTTTGTGCTGATCCCGTAGACAATCGCGCCGCTTTCGCGCAGCATGCGCAACATCTCGAGCGACAGCGTCTCCTCGTACTCGCGAATCGCTTTCATGGCTCGGGTGATATTTTCACGACGGTAAGATGATGCAGAAGCATTTCCCTCTTGCGTTGCGCCGAGCGAAGCCAAATATCCGATCGCGGCATCCATGCCGGCAACATTTTCGTATACGAACGTTCCCGCCTCGATCTTCAGCGGCGGTTCATTTGGAATAAAGTCCTCGCGGAACGTCGGGAGTTTCCGCAGTAGCTCTTCCCTTCCCCACAAAAATCCCATATGCGGCGCGAAAATTTTGTATCCCGAGCAAACCAGGTAATCGCAATCCCATGCCTGCACGTCGATCACGCCGTGTGGACCGAAATGCACGCTATCGAGAAAAAGTTCCGCGCCGGCAGCGTGGGCCACCTTCGCCGCCGCCGCAACATCCACTACGGAGCCCAGGGCATTGGAGGTCACCGTCCCCGCGACCAGCCGCGTGCGCGCCGACATCACCTCGCGCAAGTCGTCGGCGTACAGATTCCCGTCGTCCCGCATTTTCCACCAGCGAAACTTCGCGCCCTCTCGTTCGAGCGCGAGCCAAGTGGCAATATTTGCTTCGTGGTCCATATCGGTGACGACGATTTCGTTCCGCTCACCGAGAGTCTGCCCAATCGCGAGGCTCACGATTCGGATAAACGATGTTGCGTTCATCCCAAAAGCGATTTCATTCGGATTTCGCGCGTTCACAAAATCGGCCACGCTCTGCCGCCCGCGCGCAATCGTTGCATCCACTTCGCGGCTCTTGGGATAGCGGCCGCCTCGTTGCACGTTGTGCTCGAGAAGATGATGATTCACCGCGTCAAACACTGCCTGCGGAATCTGGGCGCCGGCAGCATTATCGAGAAAGATAAACGGCGCGGCATGCTTCAGCGCGGGAAACTTTTCTCGAATCGCTTCGATGGAAAATCCGCCGATTGTTTGTGCCGTTGAGGTTTGACCCACTGCTGAATTCATGAATTAGTCCTTGTAGGGTCCCGCGACCTGCGAATACTCTCCGCGCGACTGAGCATGGAATTATCTTCGCTATTATGACGAACCCGCGCTCCAGAAGTATCACGAATTTAAGAAGAATCTCTCACCGCCGCCCCCAAGCGGCAGACTGAACGCGTTGACACCCCATAAAAACGGTTATATATACAGCTCTCGAATCCCGCTCAACTGACAGGACTGTGCGCTCGGAGATCGAGGATTTGGGCGATGTGACGGTTTTTCCCGCACATTTGCGCAATGCTCAGTAGGCACCGGCAGCTTGCCGTCTAATAACGGATGTAATTTGTCTTGCTAGCTCGATCGTGATCCGGTTGTCCTACAGGTCTTGTACGAGGTTGCTCCAATCGAAATGTCGCTTAGTTGTGCTGTTCGCAAATTATTTCAGCCCTCGCGGAAATCTTGGAGGTGGGTGGTGAAGAAGCTTGCCTGTTTAATTGCATTGGTAACTTTTCTTTCGGTTTCGTCGCTGGGCGGGACGCAGCTCACGCCGGAGGAAAAGCGCACGCTGGAGCTCAAGCCGGCGGTTGTGTTGGTCTTGGTTTCCGTGAAAGTCGAGGCGGAATTTCGAGGACAACCGGTCCAGCTTAGAAATCCGTACCTCACCACGGCGGGCAGCGGCTTCCTGTTCCGCCACGACGGCTATCTCATCACCAACGGGCACGTGGTGCAGAATGCGAAAATCAACGACCCTCAGGCAAAGGAAGCTCTCGAAGAAAAGCTGCGCGCGAAAGTTTACACTGAGGTCTTCCAGGCATTCGATCAGTTTCTCGCCAGCAAAGGACACCCGCCGCTCACCAACGCGCAAAAGCTCGAGCTCTATCAATCGCGCGCCGTCCAAATTCACTACCACAATCCCACGCTGACGGTCTATCTCGCGAACGGCACGCACGTGCCGGGCGAATTGACTCCCAATTACAGCCCTGAAATTGGAGTCGGCAAGGACGTCGCCATCGTCAAGATCAATGGCACGAATCTTCCCTCCGTTCCGCTCGGCGATTCGAATAAAGTTCGCGAACAAGATCGCATCATGGTCATCGGTTATCCGGGCGTGGCTTCCGACTGGGGCGGAAACGAACTCATCAGCAGCGAGTCGGCGTTGGTTCCCTCGGTGACGAGTGGCAGCATTTCGGCGATCAAGACGCTGGCCGCGACAAGCACGCCGGTCCTTCAGTCTGACGCTGCCGTCACGCACGGCAACAGCGGCGGTCCTGCCTTCAACGCGCAAGGCGAGGTAATCGGCATCGCTACGGCTGGTTCTGAAGCAACGCAGGGCTTCAATTTCTTCGTGCCAATCAATACGGCATGGGAGTTCGTGCGCCGCGAAGGTGTAGCGCCCGATGTCGGCCCGTTCACTCAACATTGGCGCAAGGCGCTCGATTTCTTCGACGAAAAAAAGTGCCGCTCCTCGATTCCGGAATTTGACGACGTGCTTCAGTTCATGCCCGGCCTCCCCGATGCAACGCGCCTCCGCTCGTCTGCTGTCGAATGCGTCGACAGCGAGGGCTTCGTTGACAAGGTTTCAGACAGTCCAGCCGGTCCGTGGCTTCTATATGGCTTGGTTGGAATTGCGATTTTGGGCATCGCAGCCGTAGTGATGCGTTCGCGCACCGCGCGGGCGCCCGTCAACGTGGTGAGGCCAGCGGGCGGAATGCCGGGTGGCACACGGATCGAGTCTCCTCAGGCGCCGGCCGCTCTGCCTGCGGGACAAACTTATGGCAACATTCAAGCGACGGCCGGAGCACTCTCAGGCAAGACCTTCAAAGTCCCGAAAGAGGGCCTGCTTATAGGCCGCTCGCCAAAGTGCCAGGTGGTTTTGCAGGACGACACCGTTTCGAGCGAACACGCGTGGATCGTACCTTCAGGAAACGAAGTGGTGGTGATCGATAAAGGCTCTTCGAATGGAACCTATGTGAACTCAGTCGAATCGCCGAAGGTAAGCAAGATCGGACTCCGCAACGGAGATCGAATCTTCCTTGGCAAGAAGGGTGCCAACGTTTTCACATATTTCAATTCGTAGAGCGAACTCGCGAACAGGAGATTCGGATGTCAAAATTTTGCGCCAAGGGTCATCAGATGGAGGATTCCTGGGAGACTTGTCCCACGTGCCAGACGACTGGCTACCAAGTGCCGGGCGGGCCGGCAGCCGGCGGCGGAGCGGCCGCCAAGACTCGCCTGGAAAGCGACGCTTCAAAAGAAGCCGCAGGCAGTCCCGCTGGTGGCGCCGGACGCAGGACCGTGCTCATCTCCGAAAAGCGCAAGCCTCCCGTCGTTGGCTGGTTCGTGGCAATGAGTGGCGATCAAAAGGGAGAAGACTTCCGGCTGCACGATGGGAAAAATTCCGTCGGCTCCGGCACCGATTCGCAGATTGCCTTAAAGGATTCCACCGTCTCCAGCCAGCACGCCAGCGTTCGCTATGAAGACGGCAAGTTTTTCGTCACCGACCTCGATTCTTCGAACGGAACCTTCCTGAACGATCGCAAAATCGTTCGCGAGGAATTGAAAGACAACGACATGATTCGATTCGGCGAAATTATTGTTAAATTTAAGCGACTATAAGCGACCATAAGGGACCCCGCACCTCATGAAGATTCGCCCCGGGATTGAACTGGCCAACCTCACCGATGTCGGTTGCGAGCGAAGCCAGAACGAAGACAACTACTGCTACGCCGAGCCGGAAAACGACGACGAGATGCAGCGGCGCGGCCGGCTCGCAGTAGTCGCGGACGGAATGGGCGGCCAGGAAGGCGGTCAGATTGCGAGTACAATCGCGGTAGACACCGTGCGCGACGTCTTTCTCAACGGCCCGGCCGATGACCCCTCCACCGCGCTTGAGACCGCCTACCAGTCAGCCCATAAAGCCATCCAAGAATATGCGCGCGAGCATCCGGAACTGGCTGGGATGGGAACCACCTGCACAGCCGCAGTGCTGAAAGATGGCTACGTCACCTACGGCCACGTCGGCGACTCGCGGCTCTATTTATTGCGGCAAGGTATCATCATCCAGCTCACCCGCGATCAAAGCTACGTGCAGCAGATGGTGGACAACGGAGTAATCACCGCCGAACAAGCCAAAACGCACCCCTCTAAAAATATTCTCACGTCCGCGCTCGGTTCGGACTCCGCCGTCCAAGCTGATTTCGCCGAAGCTCCTGTACCATTGCTCGCCGGTGATATGCTATTGCTCTGTACTGATGGCTTGCACGGTTTGGTTGACGACGAGGAAATGCTCGCCGCCACCACCGAGAATTCTCCTCGCGACGCATGCCGGAAGCTGATTGATCTCGCAAAACAACGTGGCGGGCCCGACAACATCACGATTCAACTTGTGCGCATCGACGCAACGTCGGCCGCAGCGAAAGAAGATTCGACAGCCGTAGGGAGTTGAGTAACCGATCATGATCGGAACAGAGATCGCCAGCTACCGGATTCTCGAGAAGCTCGGCCAGGGCGGCATGGGCGTGGTCTACAAGGCTGTCGATACAGGCCTCGACCGCATGGTGGCGATGAAGGTCCTGAACCCGGATCTATCCAAGAACCCCGAATTGGTCGAGCGCTTCCGGTCGGAAGCAAGAGCCCAAGCCAACCTGAACCATACCAACCTCGCCACTCTCTACGCCTTCATGGTTCATCAGGGCACCGCGATCATGGTGATGGAGTTTGTGGACGGCGAGACCTTCGCGCAAATGATCCGCCGCCGCGGCCCGATCCCGGAAGTCGAAGCGATTCCCCTTTTCAGGCAAGCTCTCCTCGGCATTGGCTATGCGCACCGCGCAGGAATTCTCCATCGCGACATCAAGCCCAGCAACCTGATGCTCAATAAGAATGGCCTCGTGAAGGTGATGGATTTCGGCATCGCGAAAGTGATGGGCGCGCGCGGCATGACGCGCACCGGCACGCAACTCGGCACGCTCGCCTACATGTCGCCCGAGCAGATCCAGAATCGCAATGTGGACATCCGCTCCGATGTCTACGAACTCGGAATCACGCTGTATGAGATGTTGACAGGCCATTTGCCCTTTGAAAGCGATAGCGAATTTCAAATCATGCAGGACCACGTTTATACGCCGCCACCGCCCCCTTCCAAATACTATCCGTACATCAACCATGGCGTCGAAAACGTCATCCTGAAATCCATCGAAAAAAATTCTGACGCACGGTTTCAAACCGTCGAACAATTCGGCGCGGCGCTCGAGCATCCCGATGCGCTTGCCTACACTCCGTCAGTCGCTCCAGCCGACGCGCCAACCATGTCCATCGGCGGCGGCAGCACACTTTCGCATCCGCATTTGTCAGTGTCCGCAGTGCCGCCCGTAGCGCCATCCGCTGCAGCTACACCCGCGCCGTCTTCGGCGGCTTCTGGTTCTGCCGCTTCTCTCGCCACTCCTCTTCCCCTCCCCACCGCGCCTCCCACTGCTCCAAGCAATCCGGCGATCGGCGCTACGCGCATTCCAGCGCCGACCATTCTTCAATCCTCTGCGCCAGCGTCGGCTCATCTGCCAACGCAAGCGCCAGTCGCAGCACCAAAATCAAAGAAGCCGCTGATGATTGCCGCGGCTGCCGTCGCGCTCCTTCTCGTCGTCGGCGTTGCAGCCTATCAAGTCTTGAATCCCACTCCCCACAGCGGCTCCGGCTCTTCACCCGTCGCACCTCCCGCGCAATCCGTATCGCCCGAAGCCAGCGCACCTTCCGAAGCCACTCACGCAATCGACGAACTTCCACCGACGACTTCCACCGCGCCTCCAGCAGCGGCTCCCAAACCAAAACCGGAACGCGCTTCACGCCAGCCCGCTCAACATCCCAAGCCCACCGAGCCCGCCCCGGATCAAGGCCAGCAGATGTATCAAAAGGCGCAGGCCGCATTCGCTCAAAAACACTACTTCGAACCCACCAACGATTCCGCCCTTCACTGGGCAATCCTCGCGCGACAGGCTGGCAATCCGGCAGGCAAAGCCTTGGAAGAGCAAATCGTCGCAGGCTATAAAACGCGGGTCGCTCAATACTACAACTCAGGAAACTACCAAGCGGCTCTAGCCCTCGTAAACGAAATGCTAAAGTTTTATCCCGGCAACCCCGCGCTACTGAAAGAACAGCAAAAATTCCAAGCCGCCCTTTCCTCATCCAATTCCAAGCGCTAACCCGTCCCCGATCCCGTCAGCGCATCACCCCACATTGAACCAATGTCGAACCAATCTTGAACCGCCTCAAATGAACGGGTACACTCCCCTCTACTGCGCCCGTAGCTCAGCTGGATAGAGCATCTGGCTTCGAACCAGAGGGTCGGGAGTTCGAATCTCTCCGGGCGCGCCATTTCTTACTCGTGCCGTGTATTACTATCCCGCTAAATGGCTTCGCTGCTTTACCTGATCACGGCGCACTTCTACCAGGCGTGGGCTGTGGTCGGACAGGCGTGGGCTGTGGTCGGACCTCTGGTGGGCGTCCTTCTTGGTGCATGGCTCACCGCGCGTTGGCAACGAAATAAATGGATTCTAGATAACAAGACAGCCGAGTATCGCGGCATTCTCGATGTCCTCAATTCCTATCGCTTCACGTTAGGCGAATACTACGCGCTGTACAAGGTCGCGATGGTAGCCGTTGCTGTACAAAAGAAGTACGACGACATAGCCTTGGCAAAGTCGATGGGAGCGGTAAGCAACGCATTTGCTGACAGGATCTTTACCTATCTAGCGGTACAGAAGAGTGGCGCGAGAAACGACTGGACTGTGTTGGCTGGTATGATAAAAGCTGATAAGTCCACTGTAGATGATCTCTTCAAAGTGATCGACCGCATTCACAACACGTTGGTTCGAGTAGCGAGAGACGACCTTCACATTCAAGGCGGCTTGCTGACCTGGCTGCGCTCAAAAGTAAAAGGCCGCTGAGCCAACCTTCGACCCAACGGCCCCGCGTGCTACCATCCGCACGGCGCATCTCGAGGTAGAAGTAAACAAGCTGGGTCAAAGCGGATGGAAGCCGATACTTATGTCGACGGCCCATGCGGCTGGTGGAGCTGGGGGAATCGGACACGTCGTCATCACCGTGATCCTCGAGCACGAGTCGTTGGCCGTCAAGGCCTGAAATACCGTCTTCAGTGAGTGTAGCCAACGCTATCGTCAATCTCCGCGCCGAGCCCTTTCGTCGCTTTGCACACCCTGCTGACCAACTCGTGCTCGGTTCGAGCCTTAGCCGAAAAGTGTCCGTGTGGACCGTTGAAGGTAAACGTAAATCCTTCATCCTCGCCCTTGCCATTACCCCAGTAAGGTTGGGTATGTGTCCCTTCGTAGTAGACATCGAGCAGAAGCGGGCGGGTGGCCCACCCTTCTTTGCTTTGTCTGCGGTATCAGAAACCGGCTGAGGCCACCGGCCTCGAATTCTTGATATAGCCGCGATCTTTCGGGCGCCTATTTTAAGTCGCAAATCGAGGAAACCATCCTTAGTCCTGGTGGCCAAACACCCTGTTACTTTTGACACTGTCAGCCGGTAACGGCGAGTGACAGCCTAATGGTGAACTTGCCAGACGAGCAGGAAGGAGAAAAAAGTGAAGACGTTCATAAGAGAGGCGAAACCAAAACTCATCCTACTTGCGGTAGTGTACGTCCTAGCATTGTCGGCTCACGCCGATAACAACAAAGAAAAGCAACAGAAGCAGGTCCGGAATATGGCCCAAGACACCCTCCAACGCCTCTACAAAGCAGAGCCAAAGGCCAAGGTATCGGTCAAACGCGCCAGCGGCTATGCGGTGTTCAGCGACGTGGGAGTGAAGATCCTCTTCGCTGGCTCGGGAGACGGAAAGGGCATTGCCGTCAACAACCGCAGTAAACAAGAGACATTTATGAAGATGTTTGAGGTCCAAGCCGGGCTCGGGATGGGAGTGGAGAAATTTCGCGTTGTCTTCGTATTTGACAACGAGAAGGCGTTTAACAGCTTCGTAAACTCCGGTTGGGAATTTGGTGAACAAGCGACAGCTGCGGCAAAAGCCGGGGACAAGGGGGGCGCCATGAGTGGAGCGGTGTCGGTCGCCGACGGTGTCTGGATGTATCAATTGACCGACAACGGTTTGGCCGTTGAGATTAGCGCTACGGGCACCAAGTACTACAAAGATGATGACCTGAATTAAAGTGCCGGGTGCTCCACCCTTCTTTGCTTTGTCTGCGGTATCACGAATTACGGATGCTCTCTCTCGGGCAAGTCCCTTTGGAGTTGAGCCTTAGATTTTGCGGGTGCCCCACTCTTCGCGGTCTTTGCGAAGGGTGGGATGCCTTTGACTTGCTGTCGGTCTCGAAAAATCTCAACCGCAGCCATCGATCCATCTGTAGCTCACCTTATAGCCTAGCGCACCGACCGCCTCCACACGCCCTCAAGCATCGCAGGAACCCAGGCAGATGCCGGGCACGCGCTCCAGCTTTCCTCCATGAACACAAGGGACCGGCCGCCACTAACTTGGCTTGCCTCACCAATGTTGAGTACGAAGAGGGAGTTCTTGGGGAAGCTGTTCCCCGTCAGCGTTCCCCGATCTGTGGACTGGCGATAGACACTAACGGGTGCGCGTAGGCATTCACCCGCGGCCGCCTCAGCCGAGAGTGCCTTTCTCGAGCCGGCATCGGCGTACAGCGCGCGCATATGGTGAAGGCCCTTCACGACGTTGTGAACGGCGATTCCGATCGCATTCACCGCAGAGAGATCACCACCCACCATTCCGGCCAAAAGGCGCTTGGCTCGTCTCACCTTTCCGCCAACGAACCACCAACCCAGTTTCAGCGCGTTCGACAAATGAGGAGCTGCGACAAGAACCAATGCCGCCGCCCAGCTCTCCTCTGTTGCCGTGAAGTCACTCCGAAATAAGCGTCCCAACAATTGCTGCGTGCGGATGCCCGCTTCCGCGTCAGAACCAACGCCTCGAACCCTTTCCGCCAAAGGTTCCAACGCAATGGGACCGGCCTTGATGCCCTCAGCCTGATCGTTCAGCCTGCGCCAGAGTCCCTCCTGCGCACGAGCCCGCGCTGCGCAGCCCCGAGGCTCCATCGTTGGAAAGCGCCGTCCCTTAAACGAAAGCACACTCAGGGAGCGCTTCAAGAGGAACCAATTAATCGGGCACGTGTGTGTCTCGAACTGGCGATCAATAAGAGGATCGTTCGCCAGACTCTTGATCTCTTCCGGATCATTCACCTCAAATATGTTCACCACGCCAGGAATGTGTGTGTGTTTCAAGTCGAAGCCTCGCAATATCTCTCACCGCTTGGACGCCGCCTAGGGTGGGCAGCCGTCCGCGATCCATTTGGCGAATAGGTCAATGCGAGACTGCGGCCAAGGACCTTCTCCTCTGGGCGGCGGAGGCGGCATCACGGCGCCGCCAATTCCTCGAATGCGGTCATAGATAGCGGGCGCGTGAGCTTTCACCTCGTCATAACTGGCCAGGTTGAAGCCTTTGATCATCCCTTGAATGTCTCGCTCGGTAAAAAGCGGAAGGATATCCGCCCGAAAGCTCGTCGATGTGCTCATTTGCGGCCTCCACGGAATTGTCGGTCTGTTATTTTAAAGCGTCGTGAACCTAAGGTCCGGTACATGATTAAGCCTTGCCTCTAGAACCCCATACTCCAGCCGGATTCGCCATGCTTCTTCAGTCGCGTCTCGCCACCCTTCATCTTCCGTCCGCGCGATGGCAGTAGTCTAAAACAATTGATGGTCGGCCGAGCATAAGACCACAGAACGCCAAGCCCTACGAAGCCCGGACTGCTCTTACTCTGGTCCTTGGAAAAGTGCCCTTGCCGTTGCCTTCCAGTAGCACAGGCATTCCTGCCTGTGCCCCAAGCTCCGTGCGGCACCCACTCTTAAATACGTGGCGCTCATCACGGCCTTGTTCTTCTTCTGTCCTTGAGTTAAGTTTGGTGATTTCGAACGAGATAATATAATAGTCTATTAAAATGTGAGATACTCACTCCTTACAAAGTAGCTGGAGGAGCTATGTTCCGGGTGTTCCCTTGCTGGGTAGCTCTGTTCGTAGGAGCGATGGTCATGCTGGCCGGCGGGTGTTCAAGTTCGCCCCCAATTTCGGTAAGCCTATCTCCTTCCGTTCCGCAGGCAATTGATCAGAACCAGAATGTCGGAATCACAGCAACCCTGGCGAATGGCGGGTCTTACAAAGGGGTTTCCTGGAGCCTCACTGGCCCGGGCACGCTCAGCAATTCGACGGGACTAACTGTTGTCTATGCGTCTCCAGCGAATCTCACCAGCAGCCAGCAGGCGACGGTGACGGCGACCTCGGTAGCAGACCCGACAAAGAGCGCATCGCTACAAATCTCTGTGAACCCTTTCCCTCAAATTCCATTTCAGACACTTACAAGCGGATCGGTAGGCGCGCCGTACAGCCAAGCGATCGCGCTCACCGGCGGCAGCGCTCCGTTTCAATGGAGCATCTACAACGGCCCGATTGCCTCAGGAACGAGCGTCGGTGGATCGGTGCCGGACGGACTGCGACTCGATCCCACCAGCGGTACCATCAGCGGAACACCCACTGGTGCAGGAACCTGGTATTTCGAGGCCACTGTGACGGACGCGACCGGCGTTGGCGCGGCCAACGGCTTCATGAGTCTCCAAATCAATCCTACTGCCCTGCCGGGGAATCCGGTTCCCTTCTTGAACCAGCCGCTAGTGCCGGCCGCGGTTTCGCCCGGCAGCCCTGCCTTCACCCTCAGCGCAAGCGGATCGGGATTTGTTTCTGGCTCGACCATCGACTTCAATGGCGCGCCGCTTGCGACAACATTTCTGGACAGCCAGCATGTGTCCGCCGTGGTTCCCGCGGCGGACGTTGCCAGTGCGGCGACCACCTCAGTCACAGTTGCGAATCCGGCCCCGGGCGGTGGCTTTTCCAACGTGGTCTACTTCCAGGTCGCGGCACCGGAATCAACGGTCGCTTTCTCGAAGGTCGCCAATCCGTCGCTTCAGGTTGCCGAGCCGTCGGCGATCGTGGCTGCCGATTTCAACGGGGACGGTAAATTGGATCTCGTCATTACGGGGAATATCCGCGTGTATGTGTTCCTCGGCAACGGCGATGGCACGTTTGCGCCCCCAACGGGGTCTCCGCTGTCACCGGCAAGTCCGCCGTACGACGATCGTGCCTCACCCTACACCGGGTCTATGGCTTTGGGGGACTTTAACCACAGCGGTCATCTGGGATTGGCTGTTACGGAATTCCAGAATGAGGCCGCCGTTATCCTGTTGGGGAACGGGAATGGAACGTTCTCTCCATCCTCCGCAAATTTCGCCAACGCGCTGGGTGATCCGGGCGTCGCGATCGCCGCGGCTGATTTCAACAAGGATGGAAATCTCGATCTCGCACTCGTCAACGGGCTATCGGGCCAGTTGCCCGTTGTGCTGGGCTACGGAGACGGCGCCTTCACGCCCGCCGGTGACCTCTCACCCACGGGCTTCCCCGCAGCCATCGCGTTGGGCGATTTCAACAATGACGGAAAGCTGGACGCTGTCATCGCGGCCAGCGGGTCGCAACAATATCCGGGGTCGGGACTGGCTGTTTCCTTGGGGAAGGGTGATGGGACATTCACCTCCGGTCCCAATTCCCCAATTCCGCTAGGCGCTAGTTTAACCGCGATCGTTGCAGCCGATTTTAACGGCGATGGAAAGCTCGATCTCGCGGTGACCGACGGCGTCACCAACGTGGTGATGATCCTGCTCGGCAATGGCGACGGAACATTTGGCCCCCCGGCAACGATTCCGGTCGGCAAAGAGCCGCTTGCGATCGTGGCCGGAGATTTCAATAACGATGGGAAGCTCGATCTCGCGGTAGCAAATTATCAGGACGGAACAGTAACGCTTCTGCTTGGGAATGGTGATGGCACCTTCACGCAGGCATTAGGTTCGCCTTATACGGTGGGAACCGGCCCTTCCCAAATGTTGGCAGCAGATTTCAATGATGATGGAAAGCTCGACCTCGTGGTGGTGAATTTTGGAGCAGTATCAATCCTGCTGCAGCAATAGTTCCGGAGGATTAGGCTAAATCCTCGGGTCCTGATTCAATAACAGGCGGATGCTGCTTGCTGTGGCGAGCATCCAGGGAAACTCTTGCGCGGGCTACGACTGCCCGAATGACGGCCGTCATATCCCAGGGTGCCTTTGGTTCCCAAGATCGATTTTCTGATCCAAAGCCTCAACACCCTAGCCCCAGACAACCTCTTCCCCCCGCGCACCGTCCAACCTTGTAGTATCACAGGCCGCGCTAAAGCGGCCCAAGGAGGCATTGGCAAAAATCGACCGGCCCCTTCGCCAAACGAAGCCCGGTTGACGAAAACCGAAGCCACTCCCACCTCCCAACCCTCGCGCCCGCGTCCTGCGGCCCGCGAATCCCAAAAAGGGCTAACCCACAAAAAGACAACCAAAACATGACCGCAAGAACCACGAGGCGAATCCACCAGCTAAATTCACGCCATCGCGTGCGCCGCACAACCGCCCCCGCTTTGCGCCCGTCATTCGAAATCAATATCGCCCAGCGATGTCACCGCTTGGGCAGCCTCACCCGCGCAACGAGTTTCAATGGCTCCGCTAACTTCACGCCATCGCGCCCGCCGCACAACCGCCCCCTCTTTGCGCCACTCATTCAAAAACAATATCGCGCAGCGACGCTACCGCTTGCGCAGTTTTACCTGCGACCAGCCCCTTCGCCCCGCAGCTTTCGCCCCCGGAAATTTCGGCCGCCAGGGACTAAAGTTAATACACGGTTCCGCGATTAAAACGTCGCACAAAGGACGACGAATCAGCAACTTGCAAAATTCTAATAGCGGTAAAAGGGGGGGTACAAGACATCAAACCATGAAGAATTTAGGCGAGAACGAAGCACGAGAAAGGCGTCGAATGGTGGGCGAAATGTGGACGTCTAGTTGTTTCGCGCACACCTCGCTTTCATTCAGTGTGTGGCGCCTCCGCCCCGTCCGACGGAGTAAGAGAGACATTTCCAATCCACGCCGTTCCGCTCAGTTTGTTGTCGAACAGGCGGCTCGGAGCACGGCGCACCTGAATCGACAGGAAATGTGTCGCGGGCGTCGTCGTGTAGTCCACGTCAACAGGTGTCCACGGACGCGTACCCGTGAAATTTTCTGTGGCCACCATGGCCGCGCCGTGATTCGGGTCGCTGATCAAAAAAGAAATTCCGTTCTCGGTGGTGATTCCTTCCGTCTTCAGCAGCGCGTGAAAGTGGTATCGCTGGCCGGGCTCCACCGGAACGAACTGCTGAGGGTTCATGAGATCTAAGTTTTCGCCTCCGCTGAAATCGAGCCGCAACGACCGGCCTTCCGACGAAGGAGGCGGCGCATCGAAACCCATTGAAGCGCCAACAAGAGAGGAATTCCACCGCCAATCCAATCCGCCGTTCAAGAAATCCCGCTCGAAATTCCCGTTCCAAACTAACGACCCGGTCGCTGGCTCGTCATGAGGAAGTCCAGCGGCAACCAGCGCTTCTCGCCACACCAGGCTCGCGTCCGCGCCACGGTCACTTTCCATCAAGAGCCACAGCAGAGGAAACGAACGGCGCAACTCAATGGGCTGGCCCAGCGATAATAATCGCTGCCAAATCAGCAGCGCCGCCGCTGGCTGCCTGTTTTCCTCCATGAAATCAATTGCCTGGAAGTAGGCGTCCTGTTCGGGAGGCAACGCCTGATTCAAGAGGACATTCGCATCCTGACTCAAATGCCAGACGCGCGAAACCGCGAGCGGTACGAGTTTTGGATCGCTGAGTCTCGGATCCGCTTGCAAGGCATGATTGATTTGCGCGAAGCCCCCGTCAGTGTCACCTTGACGCAGAAGAAAATTCCCGTAAACCCAGGCCACAACAGATGAGGCGGGATACGCAGCGCGCGCGCGCCCAAAAGCTTCTCGCGCGGCCGGGATATTTCCGATGGACTCATATCCAATTGCCAAATCCATCCAATACTGAGCGGACAGCGGGACGTGCGCGACCGCCTTCTGAAAATCTGCCACCGCTTCTGTGGGATCAGGATTCGCTAAATCCGCTTCACGAACGCGGCCCAGGCGTTCCCATGCGGCCGCATTCTCCGGCTCCAGGGCCACTCCGCGTTCCACTTGGTCGACGCGATCTTTATGGACGAGATAATCGGCTACCCAAATTCGAATCGCCTGATATGTGAGAATCGCAGCGGCAAAGCAGGAAACGAGCAATACGGTTTTTCGGGAGATCGGTCTTCCGAGCGAGTCTTCCATCACTTACGTAATTTCCTATGCAAAGCGCCGCTTCGCAAGCGCTATCTGCGTTAGTTGGCGACGTTGTGACACTTGATTCATGCAAGAATCTAAAGCTAGAGTGAAGTGGGCGTTTTATCGTTCGCGAACTACGGACGAAACCGCTCTGGTCTGAAATGCCGCAGGAGAGCGAGACTCAAATTGCTAACGATCGATAGTCTCGCTCACGTCGCCAAACCCGAATATGTGCTTCGGCCGCATCAGATTGCCCGGAGGCTCTGGGTTGAGGCCCTTCCGAAAAGATCCCAATTCACAAAGGTCTGGCTGCCGTGGGGTTATCCGATAATGGTGAACCCGGCGGAATCGATTGGTTGGGCCATTTACTCACGCGGAATCTATGAAATGCCACTCACCGAGGCGCTGTGGCGACTGGCACAACCGGGCGATATCGTGGTCGACGGCGGAGCGAATATTGGATATGCGACCAGCATCCTCGCCGCCCGCGTCGGGCCTCGGGGCAAGGTTCACAGTTTCGAGCCCGATCCCCGCTCGTTTGGTGAGCTGCAACGTAACGTGATCGAATGGGAGGATCGCGGGCAACGCGGTGCATTCATCTTGCACCAGGAAGCACTAGGAGCGCGATCAGGCACTGCGACTCTCCAGATTCCGGCTTCGTTTGAATGGAATGGTGGAAGAGCCCGCATTGAGACTGCCGTGGCCGATGAGCAAGGTATCTCAGAACTCGACCGCGGAATCACGAACCGTCAGGTGAAGCTGGTCAGCCTGGATGAAGTGTTTTCACAGGGTGAACATGTCAGCGTCGTGAAGTTGGACGTGGAAGGATTTGAACTCGATGCGCTAATGGGAATGGAACAGATGCTGCGCGCGCGCCGAATCCGTTACGTCGTGTTTGAAGAGCAGCGTGACTATCCTGCCGCTACTCATCAATTCCTTCGGGACGTCGGCTATTCGGTACTTGGGCTGGATCACGGGTTCTTCGGTATCAACTGTTGCTCTGGCAAGGGGCCTCGAGCAGAGCTCGCGTCCGGGCTTCCGCCAAATTATCTGGCGACATATGAAGCTGAAGAGACAGTCCGGCGGCTGGAACGCGGTCTATGGAAATCCTTCGGACCCGGCAAATACCTAACTTACTGAGCCAAGGCCCGCACGATCACTTTCGACCAGGACTCGGCGCAGCTCGGACAGCCACAATGCAACCGACTTTGCCAGCGGCAAGTTTTGCTAGTTCGACTGGGCGCTGGGCGGCGGAGGAACGGGGGTCTGAGACTTTTGCGCTGCTTTCTTACTCTTTCTCCGCGCCAAATACTGCCCTAGATCGGGCATGAATTCGCGCAGCATATTGTACCCGCTGTTGTAAGCGAGATTTACACCCCACTGCGTGAAGACGCCAGGCGCCGTGCGATCCTGCGCCGGATAGTAGGAAGTCGAAATCCCTTGTTGAATCAATTGCCCGAGCGTCTGCGGCACATTGAAAGTCGGCTGCCCCGAATCTTTCCGCGTGATCACGGTGCGCGAAGCGGCATACCAGAGCCTGCTGCCGATTGAGCCACTACCCCGGCGGAAATAACGAGGGTCATCGTGAAGAACCGATGGCAGCACTCCATAGATGAAGAGGCACGACGTCATCTGATCCCCTTCCGAAGCGGCAAGGCGCTCTCCAAACGCGCCCCAGCCTTGTCCGTAATGAGGCTGGCCATTTGCTGCTTGCGAAATAGCAGATTGCAGCAGATTCCCGATATGTGCGCTTACATCGAACATCTGGTGAAACGAAAGAATATATTTTTCGTGAACTGTCAATGGTTCTTGATTGGCAGTCGTGTCATTCGTGCTGATGAAATTCGGAATGATCCCGAAAATGCGCTTGGGATTCTGGGCGTTCTTGGTGGCCGCGTCAGGGGCCGGTTGAACTTTGTCCGGCAGATTTTGGGTGGAGGGATCGGCAGACTTTCCTTGATTCTGAGCAGGTTTCTGAGCGGGCCGCGAACTCTGGGCCTTCGAGTCCTGACTTTGCGGTGCCGGCGACGAACCAGCGTCTTGCCCGTGCGCAGCTGTGAGAACTAAACCAAATAAAACCGCGCCCGCCGCAAACCTAATACTGAACCACTTCAAAATAATCCCCCTTTTGCACGTTCCCCAGCTTGGAATGTGCGAGGGGAATGGTCCCAACATCTTAATCGAGACGTCGCTTCTTTGCTTCGTGGAAATAGCAGCAATGCCACTTTGCACCGGTTAGGACGCTCGTCCCCGCCGCTGGGTTGTATTTCCAATGCGGTGTGACGGCCAATTGCAAACGTCCCAGCGCTCCGATAGAATCTCTGAGAATCCTTCCATGGCTAACGAAACCCCCGAATTGAAACGAATGAGCCGACCGCTGGAAGCAGTCGATCCCGAAGTTGCCGAAGCATTGAATGACGAAGTTCGACGGCAGGCCACCGGGCTTGAGCTCATCGCTTCCGAGAATTTCGTCTCCGAAGCGGTGCTCGAGGCCATGGGTTCCGTTTTCACTAATAAGTACGCGGAAGGTTATCCGGGCAAGCGCTATTACGGCGGCTGTGAAAATGTTGACCGCGTCGAGCGTATTGCCATCGAGCGTGCCAAGCAATTGTTTGGAGCGGAACACGCAAACGTACAGTCGCACTCGGGGACGCAAGCGAATATTTCGGTCTATATGACTGCGCTCGAGCCCGGCGCAACGGTGCTGGGAATGAATCTGGCGCACGGCGGCCACCTCACCCACGGGCATCCGCTAAATTTTTCGGGCAAGACCTACAAATTCGTCGCCTATGGCGTGACCAAAGACACCGAAACCATCGACTACGATGAAATCGAGCGGTTGGCGCGCGAGCATCAGCCCAAGATGATCGTCGCGGGCGCCAGTGCGTACGCGCGCATCATTGATTTCGCGCGAATCGCAAAAATCGCCCAGGCCGCCGGCGCGCTTTTCTTCGTGGACATGGCGCACATTGCTGGGCTCGTGGCGGCGGGAATTCATCCCAGCCCTGTTCCTCACGCGGATTTCGTCTCGACAACTACGCATAAGACTTTGCGAGGCCCGCGAGGCGGTCTGGTTCTTTGCCGTGAAAAATATGCCAAGGATCTCGATCGCATCACGTTTCCGGGCGTGCAGGGCGGTCCGCTCGAACACATCATCGCTGCGAAGGCCGTGTGCTTGAAAGAAGCGGCCGAGCCCGAATTCGGCGTGTATCAGAAACAAGTGGTGACCAATGCGAGCGTGCTCGCCGCGGCGCTGGCGAAGCACGGATTTCGCATCGTCACCGGCGGTACGGACAATCATCTGTTCCTCGTCAACATGCATTCGCGCGGAATCACCGGTCGCGATGCCGAACTGGCTCTTGAGCGCGCGGGTATGACCGTGAACAAGAATGCGATTCCCTTCGATCCCCTTCCTCCCATGAAGGCAGGTGGAATTCGCGTGGGCACTCCGGCGGTTACAACGCGCGGCATGCGCGAGCCGGAAATGAATCAGATTGCAGGCTGGATAGCGGACGTGCTCACTCGCCTGGGCGACTCAGCCACCGAGCAACGAGTGCGCGGCGAGGTTGCCGATCTCGCAGCGAAGTTTCCACTGTATGCACGCCGCTTGGAAGAGGCAGAGAACGCTGCTACGTTGCACGCCCACCGAGCAAACCCTTAAGCTCCGCGCATCGCTGTTTCTTCAGTTGCCTACTCAGCGGACCCGGCCACGTGCAGGAATGTTTCACCAAAGCGCATCTGTGCCGGTGCGTTACAGTACTCCTTTCCAACCCGACAAATCAGCTCCCTACCGCTACAATAAGTCCTGATTTCAGTTCAGGCATCCGTTCTGTTCGCCGATTACTTTGGTATCCCGGTTGCGATGTACTGCTACGCACCAGCGGTAGCGAGCTGCGGGGGGAGCTTCCTCAGAATGGGTACTCAAGCGGCGCTTGAAACGGTTCCGCGCGTAAGTTCGTACGAGGCCGACAAGGAAGCTGCTCGCGAAATTCAATATTCACTCGTGCCGTCTGGAAATTTGATCAGCGCGGGCGTGGAAGTTGCTTTTCGCTTTTCACCATTTGCTGAAGTGGGTGGCGATTTCACGGATTTTTTCCAACTGCCCAATGGGCTTGTGGGCCTCTACCTTGGTGATGTCGTGGGAAAGGGACTCGCGGCCGCCATGTATGCCGCCCTGGTGATGGGAACGCTCCGCGGCATCAACAAAACAGGTGAAGATACGGCGACCGTGCTCACCCTTCTTAACAAGCGGCTGCTCGTGCGTCCGATCTCAGGCCGCTACTGCGCCACGCTCTACGCGCTTTTCGATCCGATCACGCGGCAACTCACGTTTTCCAATGCCGGCCTGCCGCATCCGGTCCTCGTCTCCAACGGAAGATATTCGCGCCTTGGCGAAGGAGGCCTTCCGTCGGCGGTCTTTCCGGGGTCGTCTTACGACAAGTACACGGTGCGGCTCGCACCCGGCGATTCCGTACTCTTTGCCACCGACGGATTGCACGAATTACGAAATCAACGCGACGAAGACTTCAGCTGGGACCGCCTGGGAGAGCTGTGGTGCGAGTGCACGCGAAAAACTGCTGACGAATCCCTCGATCACCTCTTCGAGGGCGCCAAGTCTTTTTCAAATGGTTCAGGACCTCAGGACGATGTCACTGCAGTCGCTTTGAAGGTGCCCATCGAACCAGAGGCTGTGAGAAGCAGCCCGCCTGGCGTTGCATCGCTCGAAAATAATTTCGAGCCATCCGGCGAGCTGCCGGTCTGTGCTGCGATCTCTCTGTAGAATTCCAGCGACTTCATTTAATTCTGAATTTTTACTTCGAGCTGCGTCCAGCGGCCATCGCGAATCGAGTAGGCTCGAATTGGTTCAGGGGCATCCGCACGCGATGAAAGAATGAAGTACGCCGCGCCGGGATAGTAAGCTCGCTCGACGTCACGTGGCGAAGGCTGATTGTCGCCCTTCGGATGCGAATGGTAGATACCGAGCAGTTCGAGCCCGGCGACGCGAATCTCGCGCATGATGCGAAATAGCTCTTTGGGTGCAATTTCGTAGGCGGTTGCTGGCTGCTTCGCCACATTTTTCGCCGGGAATGCTTGTGCGATCGCGCCGTGGCTCCCCGCGAGCAATCCACAGCACTCCTCTTCCGGATTGCCTCGCACGTGATTCAAGATCTCAGCCGCAACGCTTCGCGCGAGCCGAATTTCGTCCATCAAGCAGCTCTTACCTTGGATGACTTTTCTCTACTAAACTTGCGACTTGCAGTTTCGGGACGGTCGTTATAAACTCAATTGTAGTAACCTCGTAGTGTCTGCCGAGCAGTATCTCCACCGAATTTTGCGTTTGTTTTTGGGCGCAGGTTTGCCCGACAGGGGCTTGTGTGTGAAAACGAGCGGGCAGAAAATTCCCGTCCGTGCCTGCAACCCCAGTAAATTGTCTACGCCTTCTGCGCCTGCCTGCGCAAAAACGTCGGCACGTCGAGATCATCCGACGGCATCTCCGGAGCCGCTTCGCGCACGTTCCGCGCCACCTGCTGCACCACATTCGTTTGTTGCGGCGCCACCTGCGCGGGCGGCTGTTCGCGCTTAGCAGCCCAGGTCTTCGGCAAGTATGACGGCCTCTGCGCCGCCTTCTTTCCAGCCACTTCACGGAAGCCTGCGGCAATCACGGTGATCTTCACGGATTCCTTCATCGCATCATCCTGCACCGCGCCAAAAATGATGTTGGCATTCTCGTGCGCAGCTTTCTGAATGATCGACGAAGCCTCGTGCACTTCCTGCAAGCTCAGTGTCGATGAACCTGTGACGTTGATCAAAATTCCCTGCGCGCCGTTGATGCAGTTGTCTTCGAGAAGCGGGCTGTTGATGGCGCGATTGGCGGCGTCGATCGCTCGGTTCGGACCGGTCGCGACGGCGGTGCCCATCACCGCGTAGCCTTGGCCGGACATGATCGTCTTCACGTCCGCAAAATCACGGTTGATGATGCCGGGTATCGTGATGATATCGCTGATCCCCTGCACCGCCTGCCGAAGAATATCGTCGGCAATGCGGAACGCCTCGAAGAAACTCGTCCCGTGCTCCACGCATTCCATCAGCCGCTCGTTAGGGATGACGATCACTGTATCGACGCAGCCGATCAGTTCCGTCAGCGCCTGCTCCGCCTGCTGCATGCGGCGCTTGCCTTCGAATGCGAATGGCTTCGTCACCACCGCTACCGTGAGGGCGCCGAGTTCGCTCGCGAGGTTCGCCACCACGGGCGCCGCGCCGCTGCCGGTGCCGCCGCCAAGCCCGGCGGTGACAAAAACCATGTCCGCCCCGTCGAGCGCTTCGAGAATTTTTTCCGTGTCTTCGAGCGCCGCCTTCCGCCCAACTTCAGGATTCGCCCCAGCACCAAGACCCTTCGTCAGCTTCGCGCCGAGCTGCAATTTCACCGGCGCCTGCGAGAGCTTCAACGCCTGCAGGTCCGTATTCGCGGCGATGAACTCAACGCCCTCCACCTTCGCACGAATCATGCGATTAACGGCGTTCGAACCACCGCCTCCCGCTCCGATTACCTTTATCTTTGCCCCATTCTGCGGCTCTTCCGTGAACGAAACTCTCATGCCCGTATCTTTTGACGTCATGCTTCCTCCCCCAGAAATTCGCCCATTGCTAGAAATTTTTTACTGCCCCGCAAAAAGTGCCTTCAATCTTCCCGTCCAGCCGTTAGGACGCGCTCCTGCGAGGCGCCGCGTGCGCGCCCCGTAGAGAACAAGCCCGACAGCCGTCGAGTATTCAGGCTGGGAAACCTCTTCGCTCATCTCCGCAAGCCCGCGCGGCGCGGCCACGCGCACCGGAAGCTTGAACACGTGCTCGGCCAGTTCCACCAGGCCGCGGAGTTTTGCGCCGCCGCCGGTGAGAATGATTCCGGCGGGGATTTGCGATTCGAGTCCGGCGCGGCGCAGTTCATCGCGCACGAGCATCAGGAATTCTTGAATGCGCGGTTCAACGATGTCGGTCAACATACGCGCGAAAATCGTTCGCGGCGGGCGGTCGCCCACGCTCGCGATTTCAATCGGAAAATCTTCTTTCACCAGGTCGCGAAACGCACAGGCGTGCTCGCGCTTGAGTCGCTCGGCTTCGGGCATTGGCGTGCGAAGGCCCACGGCGAGATCGTTCGTAACGTGATCGCCGCCCACGGGAATCGAGGTAGTGTGCCGAACAACTCCACCCGTAAAAACAACCATATCGGTCGTGCCGCCGCCGATATCGAGCAGGCAGCAGCCGAGCTCGCGCTCGTCCTGCGTGAGGCACGCTTCAGCGGCGGCCAGCGGCTCGAGCACAGTGTCGTCCACGCGCACACCCGCGCGATTTACCGCTGTAACGATATTTTGAGTCGACGAACCGGAAGCAGTAACGATATGCACGTTCGCTTCCAGGCGCACGCCCACCATGCCAATCGCATCGCGGATGTTGTCCTGCCGGTCGAGGAAAAATTCCTGCGGCAGCACGTGAAGTACTTCTCGATCTTCCGGCAGCGATACTCCGCGCGCAGCTTCAATCGCTCGGCGAACGTCGTCACGCTGAATATCGCGTGGCCGCGCGCCTACTGTAATCCCGCCGCGGCTGTTGAGTCCGCGCACGTGAACCCCAGCAACACCAATGAGAGCCGACTCGACCGGCACGTTTACAATCGCTTCGGCTTCTTCAATCGCGCGCCGGATCGAACTGACCGCGAGCTCCAGATTCACAATCTGGCCTTTGCGCCAGCCCTTCGATTCCGCCGCGCCGAGAGCCGCAAACTTCGCGCCGCCCTCTTCTTCCATCTCGCCGATCAGCGCGCAGGTTTTCGTGCTGCCCACGTCGAGCGCCACTACATACCGGTCTTTCTTTGCCAATTCCGCCGCTCCTTGCTTCACGCGCCCGATTTACAGCCGCGCGCTTACACCGACTTCTTTGCCAAATGTTTTTTGTCGCGATGCTGTGCCATTTTTTTCGTCGATTTCGCTGCGGGCTTCCTCTGCGACGGCGCCGTCGTAGCGCCTAGCGCAGGCGCATGCACCGGAGCTTGCTGCCCAGCGCCAGCGTTCTCAGGATTCACCACCGCCTCGCGGCTGAATCGCAAGTCGACTGATTCCACTCGCCCCGCGGTGGCGCGCCACTGACCGATATTGTCGAGCAGCGTGCGGTACTTGCCTTCGAAATCGCTGTCGCCGAAATGCACCAGCAGCGGCGTTTCGGTCTGGCCCCAATCGCCGCTGGTCACGCCGCCCGGCAAACTTCCACCTGGAAGGCCTGTAAGAGTCGCGCGCAAATCCTCGGCGTCGGATAGGTCCACTTCGCTCACCTGCTCCGTCGCTCCTGGATGCGCCGCTTGAATCGCCTGAATAAATCCGGCGAAGAGCTCCATGCGCTTCTCGCGCTCCTCAATCGGCATCTCGGAGCTGACGCCGCTCACCACCGGAAAATGAAAATCGCCTTTCAACGGCCGCTCAAGAATCATTCCGTACGCATCGACGAGGCTCATCTCGCTGCCATCACGCAAAAATGCGATCGGAGTGCGCTCGGTGATTTCAACTTCGATTCGATTGGGAAGTGCGCGCCGCACCGCTGCCTGCTCTACCCACGGCAACGATTCAATTTGCTTCCGGCGCTGGTCCAGCGGAATGCGCAGCACGCTGTGATTGCGATCGGCGGCAAAAATTCCAAGCACATTCGCAGGTTGAACGTAATGATTGCCCGCGATATGAATCTGGTCGGGTTTGAGCAGCGCCATTGCGGGAGCGTGAAACAGGAAATTTTCGCCCACGTAAGCCATGCCGGCCAGCGAGACAGCGGCCAGGATCCACAGCGATACGCGCAGATACGTCATCCAGGCTTTCCGGCCGAACTTCCGCCGCTTGATCTCGAGCGGCTTCTGCCTCCGGAGATACTTCGGCTCCTCGTCCGCCAGAACTTCCTGCGGGTAGACGTCCGCGTCCATGGCCCTCAGTTTCGCCAGAAAATCACCTCGTTCTCGAGCTCCACTCCGTACGCGGCGCGCACCCGCTCGCGCACGTCGTTAATCAACCGGCGCATGTCGTCACAAGTTGCATTGGCCAGGTTCACAAAAAAATTCGCGTGGCGATCGCTTACCGCCGCATCGCCCACCCGATGGCCTTTCAATTTCAATTCGTCAATCATTCGCCCCGCCGACCCGCCCGGAGGATTCTTGAAAATGCAGCCCGCGCTTTTCTGATTCAGCGGCTGGCTGGCGCGTCGCTTTTCATTACAAACCTTGATACCCGCCAGAATTTCCTTGTACGGCTTCGACGGCAGTTCGAGCTTCACGCGCAGCATCACGTCGTCGTCTGCGAATGACGTGTGGCGATAATCGAAGCGAATGTCGTTGCCGCGAACAGTCTCCACCTCACCGGTCGCAGCGCGATACAGCTCCACTTCGCGCACCCACGGCCCGATTTGAGTCCCGTACGCGCCCGCATTCATCCGCAGCGCTCCACCCACGCTTCCCGGAACGCCAATCAGCCCTTCCATCCCGCCCAGATCGTGTTTCGCGCAGAAGGTGACCATGCCGCCCAGGTCGGCCGATGCATCCACAAACGCCGCATTCCCCTCCACGCGCATTCCCGGATGCGCCGCCGGAAGGTGCAGCACCACCCACGGCAATTCGCCATCCGGAATCAAAACATTCGTGCCGCCACCAAGAAAACGATGCGGAATCTTCGCGTCGGCCAGCAAGCGCATCACCTGCGGAATCGTGTCGTAGCGATGCAGCAGCAGTTCATCCGTAACGCCGCCAATCGCGAGTGACGTTTTTTCCTTCAGCGACACGGACGGACGCAACTCGACTCCCAATTCCTTCAACCGCTCGACAATCGCGCTGTCGTTAATCCGCATGCGAACTCGAAACCTGTGTCCCCAGCAGCATGGCGAGCTGATCGAGAACGCGGCCCACGCTGCCCGCCCCAATCGTCAAAATCGCGTCGCCCGGCCGCGCTTCCCGCAGCATGAACTCGACTCCCGCCTGCATGGTGTTCGTAAACACCACATTCTTGTGCCCCGCCGCGCTGATTGCTTCCGCGAGCCGCTCACCTGTGACGCCCTCAATCGGGTGCTCACTCGCCGCATAGATTTCCGTGAGCACCAAAACGTCCGCGTCGTTGAAAGCGCGGCAAAAATCGTCCCAGAGAAATTGCGTCCGCGTATAACGGTGCGGCTGGAACAAAACCAGCAGGCGCTTGTAGCCGCATCCGCGAGCCGCTTCGAGGGTCGCGCGAATTTCTGCGGGATGATGGCCGTAATCGTCAATCAGCGTTACGCCCGCATATACCCCCTTCACTTCAAAGCGCCGGCCGACACCTGAAAATTTCTCAAGTCCCGCTCGAATCAAATCCGCCGGCACGTTCAACGACAGCGCCACAGCCGCCGCCGCAGCCGCATTCCGCACGTTGTGAATTCCCGGCGGCGACGGCAGATTGAAAATTCCCAGATCTTCGCCGCGATAGGTGAGCCGGAATTCGCTTGCGAGCCCCTTGAGTTTCACGTCGCTGATCACAAGGTCCGCCTGGCTCGTGGTGCCATACGTAATCACCGGCCGTTTCACCGAAGGAAGCATTGCCTGCACGTTCGGTTCATCGAGACACAAAATCACGGACCCGTAAAAAGGCACCCGGTTTACGAACTCCAAAAACACCGACTGAATTTCTTCGAGCGACCGGTACTGATCGAGATGCTCGCGGTCAATCGTCGTGACCACCGCAACCACAGGCGCCAGCAGCAGAAAGGAGCGATCGCTCTCGTCCGCCTCGACCACCATGTAATCGCCCTGCCCCACGCGCGCGTTCGAGCCGGCATGATTCACGCGCCCGCCCACCACAAACGTCGGATCGAGTCCTGCCGCAGCAAGAACCGAAGCGACCATCGAGGTTGTCGTCGTCTTCCCGTGCGCGCCAGCCACAGCAATTCCATACTTCAGCCGCATCAGCTCCGCCAGCATTTCAGCGCGCGGAATCACCGGAATCTTCAGCCGGTGCGCTTCGATCACTTCCACGTTGTCCGGCCGAACAGCCGAAGAAATCACCACGACGTGCGCGCCATGCACGTTCGAGGCTTGATGCCCTTCGTAAATCTTTGCGCCCAGCTTTTCAAGGCGCGAAGTTATGGGCGTCGCCTTCAAATCCGATCCCGACACCGCATAGCCGCTCGATAGCAGCACCTCCGCGATCCCGCTCATTCCGCTCCCGCCGATTCCGACGAGATGAATGCGCTGAAAATTGCGGAACGTGACCATCATGGCCGCGACACCTCTTCGAGCAGGTCTACAATATCTTCCACGGCGCGCGGCTTTTCCAACGCACGCGCGCGGTCTTCTATTTCCGAAATTTTCCGGGGCTGGTCGAGGAGGGAGAAAATTTCGCCGGTTAATCGCTCTGGCGTTAATTCAGGCTGCGGGATCAGACGGGCCGCCCCTGCGTTCTGCATTGCCTCCGCATTGCGCATCTGATGCGCGTCGGTGGCGGCTCCGAAAGGGATAAAGATGGCGGCGCGCCCTGCGGCAGATATTTCTGCGACAGTGATCGCACCCGAACGGCAGACGATCAAGTCCGCCTGGGCAAACCGCTCCGCCATATTTTCGATGAAGGGTAGGACCTCGGCCTTGAATTCGCGTTTCGCATACGCCACGCGCACGGCATTATAGTCGGCTTCACCGGTCTGATGCACGATGAAAAGCTGATTTTTTCGTGGTACTAAGAGGTCGAGCGAGTCAACCACGGCGCGGTTGATGGGCAGCGCGCCTCGGCTTCCTCCGGTGATTAGGATCGTGAACGGAGCCTGATGCTCCTTCCGCGGCACCGAAAAAAACTCCGGGCGAATCGGGCAGCCGGTGAGAATCGCGCGACGGCCTAGCTTTGCAGCCGTCTCCTGGTGCGCAACGGCCACTCGGGTGGCCATATTCGCGAGCACTCGGTTCGTGAATCCCGGCTCGACGTTAGGCTCGAACACCACGGTGGGAATCGCGCTCAGGGTAGCCAGCAGCATCATCGGGCCTGACGCGTAGCCTCCTACTCCGAATGCAGCCGAAAAACGGTGCCGCCGCAGGATCGCCGCGGAATCCAACATTCCCAGCGGCAATAGCGCCGCATTGCGCATCAATTTGGCGCCGCTCATGCCTTTCAAGCCGGCCGCGCGAATGGTTTCGAGCGGCAGCCCGGCCTGCGGTACCAGCTTCGACTCGAGCCCGCGTTCGGTTCCCACAATCACCACTCGCCGTTCCCCTCGAGAATCCGTCTCTGATTCCGAAAATCCGCGCCGCAGCCATTCGCGCGCGATGGCTATCGCCGGAAAGACGTGTCCGCCAGTGCCGCCGCCTGCCACCAGCAACTCTTTTACGGCAGCGCTCAACTTTCGTCCGCGTGCTGGCTGATGTTTAACAGCACTCCAGTGGCCAGCAGCATGCCAAGCAGGCTCGAACCGCCGTAGCTTACGAACGGCAGCGGAATTCCTTTCGTCGGCATCAACCCGAGCACGACGCTCAGATTCACCATTGCCTGCCCAACCACCATCGTCGTGATGCCCAGCGCCAAAAGCCGGCCGAATTCATCAGGCGCTTTCATCGCTGCGACGAACCCGCGCCAGCCGTACATGGCGAACAACAAAAGCACGACGACCGCTCCGATGTACCCAAGTTCCTCGCAGATGATCGCGAAGATGAAGTCCGTGTGCGCCTCTGGCAGAAAGAAAAGCTTCTGCCGGCTCTCCATCAGCCCCACTCCCGAGAATCCCCCGGAGCCGACCGCGATCAGCGACTGCAACAGCTGAAATCCGTGCCCCTGCGGGTCGGCCCCGGGCGAAAAGAATGACTTGGCGCGCTCGTAACGATAGGGCACGCGTACGATCAAAAGGTAAATCGCCGGAATTGCCGCGAGCCCGGTGGCAAAGATGTAACGCAGCGAAAGCCCGGAAACATAAAGCATCACAAACGCGATCATGAAAATCATGCACGCAGTACCCATGTCGGGCTCGGCAAGCACCAGCGCCGCCATCACCAGCACGGTTCCCAGCGCGGGCAGGAGTGAATGCAAGGGATCATTGATACCGAATCCGCGCGGCTTCCGGCGAATCTCCAGAAACCACGCCAGAAAAAAAATCACCACCAGCTTGGCCAGCTCCGACGGCTGAAAGCTCGCCGGGCCTAACCGGATCCAACGATGCGTCGCGTGCGAACGATCGAGAAAAAACACGGCGATCAAAAGCAGCAGCGTCACCGAAAGCGCCGTAAAAATTACGCGCGGCTGGCGCAGCTTTCGATAGTCCGTATTCATCAGCCAGAACATTCCCGCAATTCCGATGGCGATCCATAGAACCTGCCGCAGCAGGAACGTGTAGCCGTTGCCGGTCTGCTGGCCCGCCGTCACCGCCGACGCGCTGAACACCATCACCGCGCCGATGAAGCACAGCGCCAGCGTCACGCCAAACAGCTGCCGGTCAGGCTGCAAATTACGAGGCATCGTTGGCACCTTTATCGAGAGGAATTTCCGCAGCCGCCATATGAGCTGTGCCGCCGCGCGATTCGCGCCCGAGCTGCGCCACAAGCTCCTTGAAAACGCGGCCGCGGTGCTCGTAATTTTCGAACTGGTCGAAACTGGCGCATGCTGGCGCGAGCAACACAACGTCTCCCGGCTTCGCGCGATCCGCAGCAAGCTCCACGGCACGGCCAATCGTTCCCGCATGCTCCATCGGAACGGCGCCTTCCAGTTGCGCGGCGATTTTCTCTGCAGCCGCGCCGATCAGTAAAACCAGCCGCGCTCTCTGCCGAAGCGGCTCGCGAAGCTCGGCATAACCTGTGCCTTTGTCCTTGCCCCCGAGAATTACGATCAGCGATCCCGGAAACGACTCGATCGCTTTCACCGTCGCGTCTACATTCGTCGCCTTCGAATCGTTATAAAAAGAAACGCCATTCACCTCAGCAACAAATTCGAGCCGGTGTTCAACTCCCTGAAATGTTTTCACGCCATTCGCTATGGAAGCCGCGTCCGCTCCAGCTAGTGACGCGGCGGTACATGCTGCCAATACATTCTCTACGTTGTGCTCACCTTTGAGCGGAATCTCCTCGACCCTCAGCAGCGGGTTTTCCGAACCTTCAATGCGAAAAACAATCTGACCATCCATCACGAAGCTGCCCTGCGCCACTCGCTTTTTCCTGCTGAACCAATAAATATGCGGGCGCGACCGCATCCGCCGCGTCACCTCCGGATCGTCGGCGTTCAAGATCGCAAAGTCGCGCTCAAGCTGATTCTCGAACATACGCATTTTCGCCGCCGCGTACTGCTCGAACGATTCATGCCGGTCGAGATGATCGGGAGTGAGATTCAAAAGCACGCCAATTTCAGGACGAAAAGCTTCAATCGTTTCCAGCTGAAAGCTGCTGATCTCCGCAACCGTCACCGTCGTGTCCATCGACGACTCCACGCGCGCCAGCAGCGGCGTCCCGATGTTTCCCCCTATGAGCGTAGGAATATTCGCGGTCTTCAAAATATGCGCGACGAGCGAAGTGGTTGTCGTCTTGCCGTTCGAGCCTGTGATCGCTATGAGTTTCCCGCGCAGAAACCGCCAAGCCAGCTCTATTTCGCTCCAGACCGGAATTCCCTGCGAGCGCGCCTTCTCGAGCAGTGCGATCTTCGCCGGCACGCCGGGGCTGACGACAATCAGATCCAGTCCGCCGAGATCCACCGCCGCGTTCGGACCCAGTGCAAGCGTTACGCCAGCCGCGCGAAGTTTCGCGCTCACTTCGCGCAACTCGTCCTCAGGCTTAATATCCGTCGCAGCCACAATCGCGCCATATCCGGCGCAGAAAAGCGCCGTCGCCACACCCGTGCGCGCCAGCCCCACCACCAGCACGTGTTTTCCTTCGAGATCGTATCCCGGTCTCACTAGTCGCCTACCTCAATTTCAAAGTCGTCAGAGAAAATAGCGCGAACACCAGCGCCGCAATCCAGAACCGCACTATGATTTTCGATTCGCTCCAGCCGATCAATTCAAAATGATGATGCAGCGGAGCCATCCGGAACACGCGCTTCCCGGTCAGTTTGAATGACCCGACCTGAATGATCACCGACAGCGCTTCCAGCACAAAAACGCCGCCAATCGACAGCAGCAGAATCTCCTGCTTGATGATCACGGCCACGGTTCCAATCGCGCCGCCGAGCGCAAGCGATCCCACGTCTCCCATAAACATCTCCGCGGGATGCGCGTTGTACCAAAGGAATCCAAGCGAGGCCCCCACCACCGACCCGCAAAAAATCACCAGATCGCCCGCATCAGGAATCTTCTGAATCTCCAGATACTCCGCAAATCGCGCGTGACTCGAAATGTAAGTCAGCACCGTCAGCGCCGCGGAAGAAACCAGCACGCAGCCGATCGCGAGCCCGTCCAGTCCATCCGTAAGATTCACCGCATTCGAGCAGCCCACAATCACCAGCACGAGAAACAAAATGAACGGCACAAAGGCCAGCGGCCAGATGTACTGGTGCGTGAGCAGCGAGTCGATCACCAAGTCGGGATGCAGCCGCTTGACGAAGGGCACGCTCAATTGCGTCGAATACGCTCCGTGGGCTTGCAACGTGAGCAGCACTGCGCCGACGCCTGCGCACGTCAGCACTTGATAAAGAAACTTCACGCTCGGCCGCAGACCCATGTTCCGCCGCTTCACCACTTTGTTGTAATCGTCGATGAATCCTATCGTGCCAAATGAAAGCGTCGCGCCGACCGCGAGCAAGACGTACAAATTGCGGAGATCGGCCCACAGCAGCGTGGGAATCACGATCGCCGCAACGATCAGCACCCCGCCCATCGTCGGCGTGCCGGCCTTTTTCTGGTGCGCTTTTGGCCCCTCTTCGCGAATAAATTGTTTCACCTGCAAATCGCGCAGCCGGTCAATCACCCAGGGCCCGAGCAGAAGCGAAATCAGAAGCGCCGTAAGACTCGCCACCGCCGTGCGAACCGTGATATAGCGAAAAACGTTCAGCGGACTGAAATAAGGGCGCAGTACATAAAAGAAAAGGTAGTAGAGCATTTCAGCCCTTCACCTTTTGTCCTGCCTCCGCTCGCTCTCCGCTCGATTTCGAAGCGTCGCGCTTATGCCCGGCTTCGATCGCCTCGAGAATTTTCTCCATGCGCACGCCGCGCGAGCCCTTCAGCAAAACCAGATCGCCGCGCTCGATGAAACCGCTCACAAATTGTGCCGCTTCGGCCGAATTTCCGAAGAACCGCGCTCGCTCTTTCGGGTGCCCTGCTTCAATAGCTGCTCCAACCAATTCCGCCGCATTGCCCTGCACGCCGAAGATCCAATCAATCTTCTCGAGAGCTGCAGCATGCCTTCCGCACTCGCGATGCAATTCCGGCGCGGCCGCACCCAGCTCCAGCATCTCGCCGGCAGCTAGAATTCGCCGGCGACAACCGGGCGTCGCCGCCAGCAGTTCAGCCAACGCATCAAGTGCGGTGGGACTCGAATTGTAAGAATCGTTGATGACTGTAAATCCGTCCTCGAATCGCACCACCTCGCCGCGCTTATCAGCCGGCACAAGCGACGGAAACACGCGCCGCGCGTCATCGGCGCCAATTCCCCAAACGCTCGCCGCCGCCAGCGCCGCCACTGCGTTCATCACGTTGTGCCGCCCGATCAACGGCAATTCCAGGCGCGCGCGTCCCGACGGCGATACGAAATCAAACGCCGATCCCTCGACGCCCCGCTCTTCAATATTCTCCGCGCGAAATTCCGCTTGCGGCGAAGCACCGAACCAAATCACTGGTCCGCGCGCCACTTCCAAAAACCGCGCCACGCGCTCATCGTCCGCGTTGAGCACAGCGGTCGCGTTCGGCCACGCGAGATTTTCAATCAACTCCCGCTCGGCCAGCGCAATCTCGTCAACCGACGCAAAAAATTCCAGATGCTCTACCGCCACGCGCGTAATTACGCCCACGTCGGGCGAAGCAATCTGTGCCAGCCGCGCCAACTCTCCTCGATGCGACATCCCCATCTCGATAATCGCCGCATCGTATTCGTCGCTCAGCCCCAGCAGCGTCAGCGGCAGCCCGTACTCGTTGTTCAGATTTCCCTGCGTCTTCAGAACGCGGAACCGCGCGCCCACGAGCGCCGCCAGAATTTCTTTTGTGGTGGTCTTGCCGATCGACCCCGCCACGCCCCCGATCTTTCGTCCCGGTTTCGCCTGCCGCCACCGATCGCAAGCGCGCGCGGCCAGGCGGTGCAATCCGTCGAGCGTGTCGTCGACAACAAAGAGTTTTTCGCGAATTTCCGCCGCGTACTCTGGCGCGCGCTCCTGCGCCACCATCCCGGCCGCCGCTCCGCCAGCCAAAGCCCCGGCAATAAAACCGTGTCCATCGTGACGCGGACCGCGTATGGCGATAAACAGTTCTCCGGGGCGAACCGTGCGTGAATCAATCGACACGCCGGCCACCCCGGCCACGGGGTCAAGACCCGCGGGCACCGGGACACCCAGCGCTTCAGCCACCTCCGCCACTCGCCACCGCATTCGGTCTCCAACGGGCTCAGCTTCAATTTCAAGCGCAAGCTCTCAGGATACGAAATTGCTTCTACTTCTTCGACGTCTGCTTCGAAAAGCCTTTGCTGCGCAAAATTGTTCGAGCCATCTCGCGATCGTCAAACTCAAACGTGCGATCGCGCAAAATCTGCGTGTTCTCGTGGCCTTTACCCGCGAGCAGCACGATGTCTCCTGCGCGCGCTTCGTCAAAGGCCATTCCCAGCGCCGTCTCGCGATCCTGCTCGATCCGGTAGTTCCCGTTTACCTTCTGCAATCCCACGACCACGTCGTTGATGATGCGCAAGGGATCTTCGGTGCGCGGATTGTCGCTCGTCAGGATCACCAGGTCGCTCAACGACCCCGCCGCCTCGCCCATCAGCGGACGAGTCGAACGATCCCGCTCACCGCCCGCACCAAAAAGCGTGATGATGCGTCCCGAGGGATTTAATTCGCGCGCGGTCGTGATCAGGTTGCGCATCGCGTCGTCCGCGTGCGCGTAATCCACCACCACATAGAATGGCTGTCCCTCATCAATCTGCTGAAACCGTCCCGGCACAAGCGCCAGATTCGCAATTCCCTCTTCGATTTTCGCATTCGGAATTTCCAGCGCGATCGCGGCGCCAATCGCCGCCAGAATGTTGTACACATTAATTCGCCCCACAAGCGGCGAACGCACCTCGATCTTCCCCGCGGGAGTCTGCGCGATGAACTCGAGCCCCTTGAAGCTGAGCGCGAATTTCTTCGTCGTCAGATCAGGCTCGCCCTTCAGCCCGTATGTAAGCGTTCGTTTCGCAAGCCCTTCGAGCCGCGTCGCATAAGAATCATCCGCGTTAATCACTGCAACATCCGGCGCCCCTGCGCCGGTACCCTCAAACAAGCGGCGCTTCGCCGCGAAGTAATCCTCGAACGTCTTGTGAAAATTCAGATGATCGCGCGTGAGATTCGTGAAAATCGCCACCGCAAAATGGCAACCCCACACCCGCTCGAACGCCAGCGAATGCGAACTCACCTCCAGCACCACATGCGAACCGCCCGCATCCCGCACTTCCGCAAACATTTGCTGCAAGTCGAGCGATTCCGGCGTCGTATTCGTCGCCTTCCGGCTGCCTTGCGGCGTCCGATACCCAGTGGTGCCAACAAGGCCGCTCGTGAATCCCGCGGCCTGCACAATCGAGTCCACCAGGAACGCAGTCGTCGTCTTCCCATTCGTTCCGGTGATTCCCACCAGCTTCAGCGCGTCCGCTGGATGTCCGCAAAAATTTGCAGCCGCCTGCGCGAGCGCTCGCCGCTCTCTACCCGGCGGAATTTCAATCCACGTAATCTCTGCACCCGTATCTGCCGGGCGCCCGGTCGAACTCGCAATTACCTTCGCGCCATGTGCGATCGCGCCGCCCACGAATTGATTCCCATCCACTTTCTCGCCGGGCAGCGCGAAGAACATCGCACCCGCCTCAGCTTTGCGGCTGTCGTATGCAATCGAATGCACAGCGGGATCGGTCGGCCCGCTCACGCGAACTCCCGTAATCCCCTCCAGTATTTCCGCAAGCTCCATCTGCATTTCCGTGGGCCCATTCCCGCTGCTCTTCGCACCACCGTTTTTGCCCGCTTTGGGTCGATCCCGTTCCATAACGAAACTCAATTCCCCGCTCCCTTCACCGACGCAGGTACCAGCCGCCCTGCCTTGCCGAATCGCACCGTCAACCGCGTGCCTCGCACTACCTGCGTCCCGGCTTCTACAGACTGTTCCAACGCAACTCCACTGCCAATCAGCGCAGGGACAAGCCCGATCCGCGAACACGCCTCCATCACGCTTCGCACTGTCTGCCCCGCGAGGTTCGGAACTACCACCGCTTCCTGATTTCCAAACGCGATCGTCGGAGCGCCCGGCTTCGTCGTACCGCTCTTGTCAACTTTCTCGACCTTCTCGGCGCCCGCCTCGTTGCCCGCGCCGTTGTCATCATCGCGGTCGCTGGCCTCAGACCCGATCTCCACCTGCTGCGGTTGCGCCTGATCGCTGTTCTTCGCGGTTTGCACATCCGACGTCGAAGGCACATCGCGCGGCACGTCGAGATACGTAAGCACCTGCTCGGCGACGCGCTTGAAGACAGGCCCGCCAACTTCTCCGCCATGGTGCGCGCCCACGGGCGAATCGAGCACCACAAGAATCGTCACCGCCGGCTCGTTCACCGGCGCAAAACCCACAAACGATGAATTGTATTGGTTCGGCGAATATCGTCCCGTCGCCGGATCAATCTTTTGAGCCGTGCCGGACTTGCCCGCCGCCGTATAACCATCAAGCTGCGCCGGCTTGCCGGTGCCTTCCAGAATCACCGTCTCCATCATCTCGCGCACAGTCGCCGCAGTTTTCGCGTCGGTCACTTGCTCCGGCTCAACAGCCGCGCGCGTGTATGCGGACGTTCCGCCACGCACTTCCTTTACGATGCGCGGCCGATACAATTCGCCGCCGTTCGCAATCGCCGAAATTGCCGACACAATCTGCACCGGCGTAACGCTCACTTCCTGCCCAATCGCAAGCGATCCAATCGAACTCGCCGTCCAATTTTCCAGCGGACGCAACAGCCCGCGATTTTCGCCGGGCAATTCGATTCCGGTAAGCTGGCCAATCCCAAACGCTCGCATCGTTTCGTAAAACTTCGGAGCGCCCAGCCTGAGCGCAACCTTGATTGAACCCACGTCGCTCGAATGCGCCAGCACTTCCTGCACGCTCAGCACTCCAAACGGATGCCAGTCGTGAATTAACCGTCCCGCCACCAGTATCGAGCCCATCTGACAATCCACCAGGTCCGATGGCCGCGCCGCTCCATTCTCAATCGCTCCCGTCATCGTTACCACTTTGAAAGTCGAACCAGGTTCGTAAGCGGCAGATACCGCACGATCCATCCGCACTTCATCCGGAAAGCTACCCGGGTTATTGGGATCGAATGTCGGGCGCACCGCGACAGCAAGCAGTTGCCCGGTATTGGGGTCCTGCACCACCACCGCGCCGTTGTTCGCATGTGTCTCTTCGATCGCTCGTTCCAGCTCCTTCTCGGCGATGTACTGAATCGTTTGATCGATCGTGAGCACCACGCTCGCGCCGGGATCGGCAGCGGATTCCGTCCGGTCGTACCAGCGCCGCCGCCCGTCCGCCATTACCATCATTTTCCCGGGACGTCCGCGAATCTGCTTATCGAGCGCGTACTCGATGCCGCCGTTGCCCTTCTCATCCACGTCAACGTAGCCCAGAACGTGCGCCGCAAGCTCGTGCTGCGGATACACCCGCCGGTTTTCTTTCTGAAAGAAAACGCCGCGCAGATTCATGTCCTGAATTCGCTGCACGGTTTCGGGCGAGAGCTTCTTCGCCAGCCGCACCGGCGTGTGCGCTTCGCGAATTTTCGTTTCAAGATCGTCGGCCGGCATGCCAAGCGCCGGCGCCAGCAGCCGCGCGATCATTTCCGCATCGGTAATTTCCGCCGGGTCGCCGAAAACGGAATCCATCGGCAGGCTGATCGCCAGCTCGCGGCCTTCGCGGTCGTAAATCATGCCGCGCTTCGGGCTGATTTCGAAAACTCGCTGCTGTTGGTGCTGAGCCCTGGTGAAGTACTCGCTGTAGCAGAACAACTGAAGATAACTGAGGCGCCCGACGACAACCGCCATCCAAACCACTGCGAAAACCCAAACGACTAACCAGCGGAGACGCGGCCTGCGTTGCTCCATGGAATCCGTTCTACCCTGTCTGAAGCTTTGCCGCGGCCTTCGCAGTTGCGTCACCGAAGTTCCGCGCGAACCCGTCGGTGTTGCCTCTCACAAATCTCGAAATGAAATCTCTGCAGCGAGTCGATAATCCGCTAAGGCCGCACAACCTGCCCACCAGCCCGCGCCTGCGCCACCACCGCATCGCTCGCATCCGCCGAACTCTGCTGACCAGGTGCAGCCACCGTCAACCCAAGATGCTTCCGCGCATAGGTGTCAATGCGCCCTGGCGCGCGCAACGTCGCATCTTCCACATGCAACTGTTGATTGAGCTCGAGCGCCTGCGACCGCGCCGTCTGCAGCTGTTCCAGCTGATAATGAATCTGAATGCACTCGAAATGCTGCCAGGCATAGCTCAGCAAACATGCCGCCATCGCCGCGCCAATCGCCACCGTTCGCCAGCAATCGTTCAGCCGCGCCTTGGGCGTCGGCCGCGCCAATCGCGAATTATCAATACGCTTCACTGTGTGATATTGCGTTGTATGAGAATGCGTCATGACCCGCTCCCAGCCATCAGAATCTCCGCCGGCGACAATTTCTCCGCCACGCGCATTTTTGCGCTGCGCGCTCGCGGATTCGTTCGAATCTCTTCGTCGCCAGGCTGAATCACTTTTTTGGTGAGCACCTGAAAACTGCCTTCGCGGGCCAGGCCCTGAAAGGCGTGTTTGACGAGACGATCTTCGAGTGAGTGATAACTGAGGACGATCCACCGTCCTTCAGAATTCAAAGTGGCAGGGGTCCGCGAAAGAAACTGCCCGAGTTCCTCCGACTCTCGATTCACCGCTATCCGCAGCGCCAGAAACGTTTTTGTCGCGGGTTGCAGTCTCTGCCTTCCCCTTGCTTTTCGAACCCCTGCCACAATCGTTGCCAGATGTTCGGTGTCGCGGATCGGCCGCGCTCGAACGATTGCCCTGGCGATTCTTCGTGAATCTCTCTCCTCCGCCTTCTGATAGAGGAGATCGGCCAGCTCTTTCTCCGGCCAGTAATTCACAATCTCGTCTGCCGTCAGCGCATCGTCGGGATTCATGCGCATGTTCAACGGCGCCGCCCAGCGGAATGAAAATCCGCGCTCAGGGCTGTCCAGCTCCAAACTCGAAATCCCCAGATCGGCAATCACTCCGTCTAACGGAGGCAGGTTCAAATTCGCCGCCACTTCGCCGATCTTCGAAAACTCTGCGTGCACCAGACTCACCCGCCGCTCGTGCGCCCTCAATCGCTCCCGCGCAATTTCGAGTGCCTGCGGATCGCGATCCATCCCCACCAAACGCCCCGTCGTTAGCCGCTCGGCGATCGCAAGTGCGTGCCCGCCTGTGCCAACGGTGGCATCCAGATACGTGCCCTCGGGCCGAATCTGCAGCCAGTCCACAACTTCCTTCAGCAGGACCGGTATATGCAGAACGCTCAAAAGCTAGATGCCCAGATCTTCCAGTACCTTTTCGTCTTCCGCCGTGATGGGATTACGATTCAGTTGTTCGAGGAATCGCGCGTGGTTCCATACTTCCAGATAAGTGAGCTGGCCTTGAATATCGACCTCGCCCTTCATCTGCGCCGATTCCCTCAGTACCGGTGGAATTAGAATGCGCCCCTGCCCATCCACCTCGACCAGCTGACCGTAGTAATTGGCCCGTGCTAAAAACTTTTGCTTCGCCCGGTTGTAAGAGGATTGCTTCGCGAGTTTCTTCTCGATCTCTTCCCACGCCTTCATGGGATAGATCCTCGCGTACTCGCCGCTGGAACTCGTGACGTAGAATTTCTTGCCCGACTTGCGCAATTCGGCCAGAAAATCGGCGGGGATCTTCACCCGTCCCTTTTCGTCCACAGTTGCCGAATAGTTGCCCCGCAGCATGAAAACCTTCGTCGCCCGGCGTGTACGCCCTGGGAATCACTCGCCTTGCCACCCCTGCATTGCGCCACTTCAGGACCACCCGACTGCGCCCACTGCCTGACACCTTCTACCACTCTGCGCCACTTCTTCCCACTTTGTGCCCCGATTGTAGATAGGTTCTTCCGCGTGTCAAGTTAAATTCTTCGAGAAAATCAATTTTCTTTTGTGGAAAAAACGAACTGCGCGCGTAGTTTTCTAGTGCGTGCGCTTGCTCAAAACCACAATTACTTGTGGTGAGAAAAGTCAGCTCATCGCACGCCTAGTTGTCCGATTGATGGGAAAATCTGAAAATGTATTGTAAGAGTTAATAAAAAATTTCTTCGGGGATCGAATTACTGTGCCGCAGGGGCACTGCGCAGCGTGCTCAGGCTCTTCACCATGGACTGTTCGTCCGGGTTCAGCCCCTGCATGAACTTCGGATCGTTCAGCGCTTTGTCCCGGTCCCCAGCACTCATTCCCTGTAGCGTGTGCAGCTTCCCGTTCACGGCCTGGCGCCGCTCCGGCGTCATTCCCTGCCACTTCGGAAGCAGCTCGTTTCTCACCTTGTCGCGATCTTCAGGCGAAAGCTGCTGCCACCTGTTCGCGCGTTCCCTCAAAGCGTTCTTCTGATCGGGCGTCAGATTGTTCCATTTCTGCAGGTTCTGGCGGATCTGCTGCTGCCGCCCCGGCGGAAGATTCTGAAATCGCTCGTTGTTCTGCATGAAGCGCTCTTGTTCCGAAGGCGGCTTGTCTCGAAGGTTCTCTACCCACTTCGGCGGCAACCCGGCCATGCCGCGACCATTACCCGCGCCACCATTTGCGCCGCCGCCGGCTTGCGTATTCGCGTCCGCGCCAGCACCTTCACCCCGCGAATTCTCAGTCGCGCTCGCGGCGTTCGGACGCGTCCCACTGGGAGCAGTCCCCGGTGCCGCCGACGGATGCATCTCTGCGCCCGCCTGCCCATTTGCGCGCTGAGCCGGCGGATTTGCCTGCGGATGTGCTTGCGAATGAGCCTGCGCGCCGTACGCGCGCGCTGCCGCCTGCCTCCGCGCTCGCATCATCGCCCGCCTCTGCTGCCGCGCCGCAGCCCACTGGCCTTGCTGCGCCGAGGCAGGCTGCGCCGCCACGCCTATCAGGCAGCAAGCCAGCGCGATCAGTAGCGCGAAACGACGCACCTACATGCCTCCAGTGTCATCCTGCTTCAAATCGCCCTTCGACTTCTCCGGCGCCGCAGGCACCGGCAACTCCGACAGCGCATCGAACTTCGACAGCACGTCGTAGTTCTCCAGCACGCCCAGATTCTCGATCACCTGATACTGTTGCTGCTCCGTAACCGGAGCCGGCATCGTCGCAGTCGTCGGATAATCGCGGGGCAATCGCGACACCCACACGCACAACGCCACCAGCAACGCCATCGAAAGTGCCAGCCGCGGCTGCGGCACAAACCATCGGAACCAGCCCGGACGCGGCTCATCCGCAATCCGCTGCCGGATACGCGCATCGAATCCCAGCGAGGGCTCCTCGATCGGCATCTCGTCGAGCACATTCCACACTTTGCGAAATTCCTCAGCGCGCGTCCGGCATGCAGCGCAACTCGCCAGGTGGTCTTCCACTTCCATCCGCTCAGCCGAATTCGCCCGGCGGTCCAGATACGCAATCAGCTCTCTTGAAACGTCTTCGCACTTCATCACAGCCTTCCTTCCCCTGCGCGATTCCCTACCGGCTGCTGCGCCATCAGCGGAGCCAGTTCGATTCGCAGGGTCTCGTACGCGCGAAACAAAAGCGATTTCAACGCGCTCTCCGAGCATTCCAGAACTTTCGCAATTTCTCCGTAATCCATCTCTTCATATTTATGCAGCAACACCGCCGCACGTTGCTTTTCCGGGAGCCCCTGGATCGTGCGGCGGATGAATTCAGCGCGGTCCCGTTCGATCATGTGCTCGTCGATCCGCATCTCTCGCGTGGGCACTTGAATCGGCGCCTCATCTTCATCGGCAGGAGCGTCAATCGAAACTTCCGTTCGCCGGTAGCGGTTGTCACGAATCGAATTCAGCGCCAGATTCGTGGCAATGCGGAAAAGCCAGGTGGTGAACTTCGCGCCCGCGAAATAATCCTTGCGCGCGCGATAAATCCTCAGGAAAACTTCCTGCGCCAGATCCTCTGCCGTCGCCGTATCCCGAACCATTCTGTAGAGGAAATTGACCAGTGGCGTTCGATACTTCTGCAATAGAAGCTCGAAGGACGCAGAGTCCCCCGCCTTCACGTCCATCATCAGTTGGACGTCGGTCCTGGCCATAGCCTCCACAGTGTATCTAACACGCACAGAGCCATAAAGTTGCGGGGCGCCTCTTTGAGCCGAACAAGGCACGTATCAAGCCGGCAACCCACCGCCAGGCGCAAGGCACACGCCTCCAGAAAAGTGGACAGTAGGCATAACGCCTTTATCGTGATAGGGTTAGGGGGAACTCATGATACGACGATGATACGACGGGTCCTCATAGCAACGGCTATTCTTATGGCGCCCCGCGCGCACGGCGCACAGAAACCGTCCTCCCCTGCTCAATCCGCTTCCGCCGCGACTTGCGACGCCTCCCCGGACGACGCCGCGATTTATTCAGCGGCCCTAACAAAGGTCATCCTCAAAGACCGCGACGACAAACGCCAAATCGTACTTCTTTCCCAAACCTCCTCCACATATCCGCCGGGGCTGGCTGCCTTCACCTCCTGGCAAAACCAGATCGAACGGAACTGCTCGATGTGACCAACCCCGCAACCAAGGCTGATTTTGACGCGACGGCAAAACTCAGTTGCGACCTAACCGCAAATCCAGGGCTCAGCGCCGGGGTCGTCTTAGTGAGTCCGAAGG
This sequence comes from uncultured Acidobacteriota bacterium, assembly GCA_963736465.1. Taxonomy (GTDB): domain Bacteria; phylum Acidobacteriota; class Terriglobia; order Acidiferrales; family UBA7541; genus Palsa-295. The sequence goes on from CAVTOS010000010.1 coordinate 130,148, forward strand.
AACGGGACGAACTCTTCTCGAAAAATACCGATCCGTGGAAGGACTTCGCCAAGAAATATCCGAACGCTGCAGGTTTTACAATCGTGTCGCCCATCGGATTCAACGCCCCACACCATCAGGCGCTCGTCTATGTGGGAAACTCGTGCGGGATGCTCTGCGGAAGTGGCTACCTCGTGCTCCTCGAAAAGAAAAAGGACAAATGGATTGCCGCGAAGACGGCTAAAATTTGGAATGCGACATGAGCTCTCTCGCACGCTTCTTCTTCGGACGCGCTCAAGGCCTCGCAACCACCGCGCTCATTCGTTTTGCCGTGGGACTGATTTTTCTCACCCAGGGCATTCTTAAATACATCGATCCTGCTATGGGCGTGGTTCGATTTACAAAAATAGGATTTCCACATCCGTACTTCACCGCTCACTTTGTCGGTGCCGTTGAGATTGTCTGCAGCTCTTTGGTGTTGCTCGGTCTCTGGACAAGGCCCGCGGCCCTCCCGCTCCTTGTCGTGATCTCGACCGCAATCGCGACGACAAAGATTCCCGAGTTGTTCCGGCCCAACCAGGGATTCTGGTACATGGTGAGCGATGCGCGCACTGACTTCGCGATGCTCTGCTGCCTGATCTTCCTGCTCGTGGAAGGCGGGGGAAGCTGGGCTCTCGATGCTCGCCCCCCCTCGAGCACGCCGTGAGGCGCACTCTGAGGCGCATGCTGAGGTGCATCCAATGAACAAAGTCGCGTTCTCACGCCGCCAATTTCTCAAAACAACGGGCCTAGCGGCCGGAACATTCGTAGTCGCACCCGCGATCGCCCGCCGTGCCCTCGCGACGCAAGCGGAAACCGCTACTCCCGACTACGTGCTGCACATCAAGAACTCGGCCGTAGAGATAGCTCCCAAGCACTTCATTTCCGTGACCACGTACAACGGGCAGTTCCCGGGCCCGCTGCTGCGCTTCAAAGAAGGGCAGCCCGTCACCATCGACATCTTTAACGACACCGACACCCCCGAACAACTCCATTGGCACGGCCAGCGCGTTCCCACCGACGTTGACGGTGCCGCCGAGGAAGGCACGCCATTTATTCCCGCCCAGGGCACGCGCCGCATCACTTTCACTCCGAATCCTGCGGGTCTTCGCTTCTATCACACGCACAATCGCGCGGGCGCCGACCTCGAGGCCGGGCAATACAGCGGCCAAGTGGGACCGGTTTACATCGAGCCCAAAGAAAATCCAGGACGATTCGACCGCGAGGTATTTCTCACGCTGAAGGAGTTCGAGCCCACATTGAGTCAAGGCGGCGACATGCCGCAGGATTTTTTATCTCCCTCAGCGGAAGTCAGAGAACTGAAAGACGTGGGCGAGTCTGCGATGAAGGCGTCGCTAGCCAAAGGGATGAAACATGGATTTGAAGTGGGCTATAACTCATTCACGATCAATGGACGCATGCTGGGCCACAGCGAGCCAATCCGTGTGAAACACGGCGAGCGGGTGCTGTTCCATATTCTCAATGGCAGCGCCACGGAAATTCGCAGCCTGGCCTTGCCCGAGCACACTTTTCAAGTGATCGCACTCGACGGAAATCCCGTCCCGAATCCCGTCGCCGTCCCGGTTCTCTGGCTGGGAACCGCCGAACGCATTTCCGCCATCGTGGAAATGAAGCATCCGGGCGTATGGATTCTGGGGGATTCGGATAACGATGACCGCCGCCACGGCATGGGCATCGTCGTGGAATATGCCGGACAAATCAGCAAACCAGCGTGGATCGCGCCACCGCCATTCAAATGGAACTACGCGCGCTTCGCGAAAACTGGCGCAACGGCTGCGCCGCCCGACGAAACATTTCAGATGACCTTCGCGAAGGACAACGCTGCCGAAGAGGGTTTCAACCGCTGGACGATCAACGGCGTCGCCTATCCGATGACTCAGGCGGTAATCCCCGCTGCGTTTCACCTCAAGCAAGGAAAGCGCTACCGCTTGCACATGCGCAACGCGAGCGACGACATCCATCCGATCCATCTGCACCGGCACAGTTTTGAACTAACCCGGCTCGCGGGAATCCCCACTGCCGGAATTCTCAAAGACGTATTTATGCTTGGTGGCTATCAGGAAGCGGAAGTTGATTTCGTCGCCGATAATCCCGGCCTCACCCTTTTTCACTGCCACCAGCAGCTGCACATGGACTTCGGATTCATGACGCTCTTCGACTACGTGTGATCGAAAGTGATTAATTCGAGGAATACCCCGCCAAACGGCGTTCGAGGCGAGCGCCTATAAATGAAACACCGCCTTCAGCCCCAGCATCACCGCAACCCCCGCAAAAACCATCACCGCCATCCCGAATTTCGGCTCCCGGTTCACTTCCGGAATTAAATCCGACGCCGCCACATAAAGCGTCACCCCAGCCGAAAACGGCAACGCAAACGCCACCGTCCCCCGCAGCACAAACATCAGTCCCATGCCCAAAAGTGTCGCCCCACCCAAGATGACAGCCGACAGAAACGCCGCCCGCTTCGTCTGTCCGCTAGCCAGCATCAACGACGCCACCGTGAATCCCTCCGGCAGCTTATGCAAAAAGATCGCAATGAAAATTAAGCTCCCAAGCCATGCAGAAACCAGCAACCCCGACGCAATAGCCACGCCATCAAAAAAAGTATGGATCACAAGCCCAAGCAGCGCCGCATAGCTCGCGTGCGCGTGCGAGATTTCCTCGTGATGCGTCTCCTCGCCAAAATGAAAATGGGGCGCAATCGTATGCTCGAAAAAGTGAACCAGAAAATATCCGGCAAGAACAAAAAAGAAGACCGTGTCGGTATTGTTGACGAATGCGCCAGCCGAAGAAGAATCCGCCCGCAACTTCAGCGACTCAGGAATCATCTCCAGCAGCGCCGTCGCCAGCATGAATCCCGCGCCCAGCGCGATGAAATACTTCAGAAAATTGTGCGACCACTGCCGGTGCGCAATCAGCGACCCGCCAATCACGTTCGCCCCAGCCGCCGTCAATCCAAGCAGCAGCGCCAGCAGCAATCGTGAGCCATCGGCGAAATGCATCAGCCTATCCGGAATGCCGAAACAAAATCACGTCGCCATCCTGCACGATGTAGTCTTTGCCTTCGAGCCTCACCTGCGCCTTCTCACGCGCGGCGCCAAAGCTCCCAGCTTTCAGAAGATCTTCCCAATTCACCACTTCGGCCTTTATAAACCCGCGCTCCAAATCGCTATGAATCGCGCCTGCCGCTTTCTGCGCCGTCATGCCGCGCTCGATCGTCCACGCGCGCACTTCCGGCTCGCCGCACGTGAGAAACGAGAGCAACCCCAGCAACCGGTAGCTCCCCTGTATCAGCCGATCGCGGCCGGATTCAGCCAGGCCGTACGCCTTCATCATCTCGGCCACTTCCACGTCATCCAGTTCAGAAAGCTCCGCTTCGATCTTCCCGCAAAACGGGACCACCGCTGTCTGCGGCTTCGACGCCAGCTTCTCCAGATGATATTTCTCGACAACGCGGTCAATGTCCGCCGCCTCTTCGTCGCCCAGATTCAGAACGTAAAGCATCGGCTTGCGCGAGAGAAACATGAAGCCCGTCAGCATCTTGATCTCTTCGGGCTTGAACTCCAGCTCGCGCAATGGCGTTTCCGATTCGAGCGCCTGCCGGCAACGATTCAGCAGTGCCAGCTCAGCCTCCAGAATCGTCTCCTTCTTCTTCTTCAAATCCTTCTCAACGCGCTCGATCCGCTTCGTCGCCTGCTCCAGGTCATAAAACATCAGTTCGATCTCGACGCTCTCGATATCGCGCAACGCATCGAGCGAACCCGCCTCATGCGGCACCGCCGGATTCTCAAACAGCCGCACCACGTGCGCCAGCGCATCCGCTTCGCGCAAAGGCACCAGCGACGCCGAATTTTTCTCCCGGTCTTTCTGCAAGCCGCCGATATCCACGTACTCGATCGTCGCGTACGTCACCTTCTTCGGCTTGAACGCATCCGCCAGCTTCGCCACCCGCGCATCCGGCACTCGCGCAATCCCAAGGTGCATCTGCGCCGGCGCGCTCCGCGTATCCACCTTTGCCCGCGTCAAAATCCGAAACAAACTCGTCTTTCCCACCTGCGGCAGCCCAATGATTCCTGTTTGCATAATTAAAAGTACGTGCCGCCGGGCATACTCCCAGAACGGCGCTCAGCCTCCTGTGTAATTTGCCAGAATAACATCGAACGCCCGCGGCAGTATCAGCATAAGAACGCAGGCAAGAGATTGTTTTCTATAAGGTGAGAAATGCTGTCATCGCTGGTTGGATTGCGATGAGGTTCGAAAGAGTTTCCAAAGCTTCTAATTTATTCCGGTTGAAGTTGAACCTTCTAAATCTCCATCGGCGCCGCCTGGTGCCTCACTCGGTTGCGCCTGAGCAGCCACCACCCTGCTCGCTGGATCATCCAGCGGACCCGAAGCAGGCGCGAGCAGATCCGATCCCTGTTGAGCAGACTCCGCCGGTTGAGTTTTCGCGAGCTCATCCACGACACGCAGCAACGTTTCGGTGTCGGGCTTGGCCACGACGTAACGAACGCCAGCCTTTTTGGCTTCGAGATCGATCGTCGAAAATTTGTGAAGCGTGAATATCACAATCGGAACCGACGGCAGTTTTTTCCCGATTTCTTTCGCCGCGCTCAGCCCATCCATCTCAGGCATGGCCAAATCGAGAATAATCAGGCTCGGTCTCAGCTCCACCGCCTTCTCGACGGCCTCCCGTCCACTCCCGACGGACCCGCACACTTCCCACCCGTCATGAGTCGCAAGCAATTCGCCCAGGCGCCCTCTCACTGCCTCGTTATCGTCAGCAATCAATATGCGTGTCGCCATCGCTCTAGAACGTCAGTGTCGTCTACCCTACAAACGCTTGTGAATACCATGCATACGGTATAAAACCTGAGGGCAAAAATGGCTCTGACTAAGCTCGCAATCGTGCAGCCCGGAGAAAGGACAAATCCTGCAGGAAAGCCTGTACGCAACAAGCTATTGCTGGCCATCCCTGACGAAGAATTCCGCAAGATTCGCTCCCGTCTGCAATTCGTAGAATTGCCGCACCATTTCATTCTTCACCAACCTCACCAGACCGTGCGTTTCGCCCACTTCCCGAATGCAGGCTTGATTTCGCTGGTTGTCGAGTTGAAAGACGGTAGAACCGTGGAAGCGGGCCTCCTCGGCAACGAAGGCGCTTCCGGAATGCCGGCGGTTCTCGGCTTGAGCAGAAGCCCGCTTCGAGAGATCGTACAAATTGATGGTGATGCATTCAGGGTGCGGGTAAACCCGCTGAGGGAACTTCTACCTTCGACTCCGGTTCTTCAAGCCACGTTGAATCGCTACGCTGCCGGACTCGCCATGCAAGTAGCACAAACCGCTGCGTGCAACCGTCTCCACAAAATCGAGGAACGCCTTTCTCGCTGGCTGCTGATTGCCCAGGATCGAGTCGATTCAGGGATTGTCCCCATCACCCACGATTTCCTCGCCACGATGCTGGGTACGGACAGGCCAAGCGTCACCGTCGCAGCCGGTATCCTCCAAAGAGAAGGCATAATCGAATACACTCGCGGCTCCGTAAGAATTCTGAATCGGAAGAAACTCGAATCGTTCGCCTGCGAATGTTACGCCCTGATCAAACAATACAATCATTGAGCTCCCCATTTTCTGCATGCTCGCGCCCGATCGCGAACTATCTTCTTTCTCGCAGATCTCGCCGAAACAACACGCCAAAACTGAAGTAAAATGTCGCCGACGCGGAGAGCTCAACTTTGAAGAACAGCGCCATCCTCTTACTGCGGTGCGCGGATCGAAAGGGCCTCGATGCCGCAATCGCGGATTTCATCTACTGGCATGGCGGCGACATCCTGCATTTCGAGCAGCACCAGCCCGGCGTCGAACGCTTTTATCTAGCGCGTCTGGAGTGGGATCTCGCAGGTTTCGAGTTCGACCTCAAGGATTTTCCAAAATGGTTTGCTCCCATCGCCGAGCAGTTTTCGATTCAATGGCGCGTCACCACCTCGAACTATCGCCCTCGCGTCGCCATTTTCGTTTCCAAATACGACCACTGTCTCGTCGACCTGCTCTACCGCCAGCGCACCGGCGAACTCGCCTGCGAAATCCCCCTGGTCATCAGCAATCACCCCGACGCGAAAAATCACGCAGACTTTCACGACATCCCCTACAGCGTGATTCCAGTAACAAAGGAGAACAAGCAGGAGGCCGAGCGGCAGCAGATCGATCTTCTTCGCGAAAATAATATCGAACTCGTGGTCCTAGCCCGTTATATGCAGGTGCTTTCCACCAGCTTCATCGAGCAATTTCCGCAGCAAATCATCAATATCCATCATTCCTTCTTGCCCGCCTTCATCGGCGCAAAGCCCCACCAGCAAGCCTTCGACCGTGGCGTCAAAATCATCGGTGCCACCGCCCACTACGTCACCGAAGTCCTCGACGACGGCCCCATAATCGAGCAAGGCGTCGAACGCGTATCGCACCGCGACACAATCGACGATCTCGTGAAAAAGGGTCGCGACATCGAAAAGGTCGTCCTCTCTCGAGCCGTCCGCTGGCACATCGAAAACCGCATCCTCCTCTACGGCAACAAAACCGTCATCTTCGAATAGCGATTGCTAAGGTCTCGACAGTTCTCGCGGCGCAGTCGTAAGATGCGCATGAAATGACTGATTCCTTACCCACTCCGGGCGCCCCTGCGACTGAAACGATCGCGATCAATACCAGTTACATCGAAAAGTGGAGAAAATTCCGACGCTTCCGCAGATGGCTTTTGCTCTTGCCCCTGATTGGCGCGATCGCTTGGCTACCTTTCCATCTTCTCTTGGACCCTAGGGATGAGCACAGAACCGCGAATGCAATTTGCCTATTCGGTTTGGGCTTGTTAGGCGCGTGGGTAGGATATCAATACTTATACTGGCCGTGTCCTCGGTGCGGGCGCCGGTGGCAGGGGGACAGTTTCTCGACTTCGGTGGGAAGTCACCCCTTGTTTCTCCGGACCCGATGTCCTCATTGTGGATTGGAATTGCCTCGGTAATCTAACAGAAACTTCTGTGAAATTTGGAAGACGCCAAGAACTCCGCTATGCTGGGCTCTCCGTGATAATGAAAATAACGACCGAAAAGCTGTCACTGCCCTTCGATCAGGTCGCAGCGCATGAATTCCTGACTAAGAACGATCCGCACCTCGCGGACGTGATCACGCGCACCGGCGAATTCCTGTTCAAGCTCGACGAGTGCGACAGCGTCTACGAATCGCTTCTCGAAGCGATCGCCTACCAGAGCATCTCCGGCAAAGCCGCCGCAAAAATCTTCTCGCGCATTCAGGCCTTGGGCGCGAACGGCGTCTGTCCCACGCCGGCTGAAATTTTGAAAACGCGCATCCCAGCCCTGCGTAAAGCAGGCCTATCGAAAGCGAAGGCGCTGGCGATGAAAGACCTCGCGCAAAAAACCATCGACGGCATCGTCCCCACCCTCGACGCAGCACAAAAAATGAGCGATGAAGAACTCGTCGAGCGCCTGAGTTCCGTCCGCGGCATCGGCGCCTGGACCGTCGAAATGTTTCTGATTTTCCGTCTGGGCCGCCCCGACGTGCTGCCCATTCACGACCTGGGGGTACAAAAAGGGTGGGCGATTACCTACCGCAAACGCAAAATGCCGAAGCCAAAAGAATTGCTGAAATTTGGCGAGCGCTGGCGCCCCTACCGAACCGTCGCCAGCTGGTACATGTGGCGCGCCGTCCACCTGGCCGGCAAAGACGCCCGCAAAATCACCAAGCCAGGCCCAAAAAAGAAGCGCCCCGCCTCGAACAAAGCCGCAGCTAAGAAGCGCGCTCGAAATTGATTAAGGATTCGCTCGCATAGTAAGAAACAGCGAAGCAAAACCAATGAGCAGCATCGTCCTTCGCCTCAAGTGGCACAGGCACTCCTGCCTGTGCTCTTACGAGCACCCACTTGCTAAAAGCACCACCACCCTCGCTGCGGTGACACGTACCCTACGAGCTCCGCACAGTCAAAAACAGCGAGGCAAAACCAATCAACAACGTCGCACCCTCCAGCTTCACGGACACGCCGTGCAATCGATCAAACTCAACTCTCAGCGGACTATCCACCGCAGTCGCCGCAACCGACCCCATCTCCGGCCGCAATTCCATCATCCGCCGAATCACCACGTGCTGCGAAATCACCGTCAGCACCACCATAATCGCCACGCCGATCGACGGCAACAGCACCGATCTCCGGGCACCGCTAGCGGAAACCGCCAGCGCCGCCGACGCCAGCAGAAACACAATCCCCGCCGCAACTCCCAGCGTGTGCAATCGTCGCAATGTGAATTCGACAAGCACTCCCGCCAAGTCTGGACTCGGCAGCACCCGAAACGCCCCCGGCGCCACCGCCGCGCTGAAATAAAAAATCGACCCCACCCAAGTCCCCAGCGCAAAAACCTGCACGAACTTCAAAATGTTGGTCATCGGTGCGAGACTACCACGACAGGCCAATTGTTGCGATTAGCATTCGAGTTTTAATCAACGGTTCCGCGATTAAATCTCAGTCTATGTGTATAAGAATCAAAAGGATGCATTTTCCCAATCGGCGGTAAACGGCTCGTTTAAGGCGCGACAAAATACCTCGCGACAAGATCACATTTGCCACCGCGCGACGCCACTTTTCTAAGCACAAGCATTCACTTAGTGGTGCGAGATGTCGAAGAAATAATGGCAGAATTGAGAGCCATGACTAAGATGGTCGCGTGTGGATATCTGTGGCTCTGCCTGGCATACAGCTGTTTTGGCCAGCCGCAGGAGATGCTCTGCCCGAGGCACATCGAGACTCCCGCTTATCCAAGCGTGGCCAAAACAGCTCATATTACAGGAAAGGTGATTTTGACGTTCACGCTCGATGCGAACGGTAAAGTCACCGACGCAAAAGTTGTAAACGAAGACGATAAGTGGGTTGGACTTCTGAAGTCGGCCGCAACCGACAACATCCGTCTCTGGATTTTTGCCAAGCCGCCTGCGGCGCCTTACATGCAGACTATCGTGTACGACTTCAAGCTCGATGACTCGCTTCCAGGAGACGATGGCGACCATCCTATCGTGAAGATAACTTTCGATTTGCCGGATCGGGTGACAATTTCAGCAAACGCCAGGCTTGTTGACCACAACGGCAGCGAGGGGACCACCACAATAAAGAAGAAGCACTGGTGGCAATGACGTCCGCGCGAAGGGAAAAATCACTTCTTGAACACATGCTGCCAAATCGTTACTTCAGACATCCAACACGCGATGGCAGAATGACTAGGGCAGGAGAAGTGGTGGGCGACAAAGGACTTGAACCTTTGACCTCTCCCGTGTGAGGGGAGCGCTCTAACCAACTGAGCTAGTCGCCCGCGAACCTACTTTTTGTAGCAGAAGGCCACGCGAATTGCAATCAACCACGAACGCCCCGGCCAACGCCGCCAGCAAACGACTCGCCGAGCTTTTGCGCACGATTTCGCGCGTCGTTAAGGGTAAAGAAGACGTAATCCAGCTCGCGCTCACCACCTTGCTCGCGCGCGGCCACCTGCTGATTGAAGACGTTCCCGGGGTCGGCAAGACAACTCTCGCCCAAGCCCTCGCGCGTTCCTTCCACTGCTCGTTTCAGCGCATCCAGTTCACATCCGACTTGCTGCCCAGCGACGTGATCGGCGTCAGCGTCTACAATCCGACAACGCAAGGCTTCGAATTCAAGCCCGGTCCGATCTTCGCCAACATCATCGTGGCCGACGAAATCAATCGCACCACGCCAAAAACGCAATCCGCCCTGCTCGAAGCAATGAACGAATCGCAAATCACAGTCGACAATCACACGCATCCGCTGCCCAAGCCGTTCCTGGTTCTCGCCACCCAAAATCCGATCGAGCACCACGGCACCTATCCCCTGCCGGAATCGCAGCTCGACCGTTTCCTAATGCGCATCCGCATGGGTTACCCGGACCGCGAAAGCGAAAAAAACATCCTGCGCAACAACGCAGGGCCGTCGCCGGTCGAATCAGTCGCGCCCATGATGGACGCCACAGACGTTCTCTCCATGCAGGAAGCGGTTTCGCACATCAAAGTCGAAGAAAGCCTGCTCGATTACGCGCTCGAGATCGTTGAGCGCACGCGCCAGACGGAGCAGCTGAGCCTGGGCGTGAGCCCGCGCGGCGCCGTGATGCTCCATCGTGCCGCACAGGCGCGCGCATTTCTCGAAGGCCGCGATTATTGCCTGCCTGACGACTTTAAACGCCTGATCGTTCCCGTCTTCTCGCACCGCGTCGTCGTCAGCTCGCGTTACGTCTCCACACAGAAAAAATCCGAACAAGCCGAAGCCATTCTCCGCGAAATTCTCGAAACCACCCGCGTCCCGCTCTAATGCAGGAAACACTCGCAGCACGCTGGTGGCGGGGACGCGATCGTCCCGGCTGGAAAAATTTCGGCATCGCAATGCTGGTGCTCTCCGTTGCGCTCCTCGTCTCGCTGTTCTCCGCCGCCGCAGCGCAATCCGGCCGCATCTGGGTCGCCGCCGCTGCGACGGTGATAGCACTCGGCATGGCCGGCTGGGTCGCGATCACCATCGTCCCGGCGCTCGCGCGGCGTACCAGCCTGCGCTGGTTCGTCTATCAAGTGGACTACCGGCTCACGCGCGAAGGAATTATTTATCTCGGCGCGGTCTTTATCCTGGTGCTCGCGGCGGTGAACACCGGCAACAACCTCCTCTTCATGATTCTCGCCTGCACGCTCGCCGGCATTCTGATTTCTGGAGTCCTGTCGCGCGTCGTGCTCACTGGCGTTGACTTGAAGTTCGACATGCCAGAACACATTTTCGCGGAGCAACCGGTCCTTGCTGAGCTCGAGTTGCGCAACGAAAAGCAGACCTGGCCTTCGTTTTCGTTGCTGGTCGTAGGTGAGACAAAGAAAAGCACGGCGCAGGTGCTCACCCGCCCGGTATATTTTCCCTACATTCCACGCCAAAGCGCCGCCCGCCAAAAAGTGGAGCTCACCTTCCCAAAACGCGGCGTTTACCGTCAGGACGCTTTCGGAATCCGCACCCGCTTCCCCTTCGGTTTCTTCGAGAAAACGCGCACGGTCGCCTCGAACATCGAAATCACAATCTACCCGCGCGTGCAGCCTGCCGACCAGTTTTACGAAGTGCTCCCGCTGCTGAGCGGAGAAATGGCCAGCTATTTCCGCGGCCGCGGCCACGAATTGCACTCGCTGCGCAACTATCAACCGAATGACAGCGCCCGCTTCGTCGATTGGAAAGTCACCGGGAAAACCGGCCGCGTGATGGTCCGCGAATTCGCGCGCGAGGACGAACGCCGCGTGATGCTGGTGCTCGATCCATTCATCGGGCCTGCTCGAGCCGATTTGGGTCCCCTTGCAGAAACGGAGCATGCGGACCGCTTCGAGCGCGCCGTCTCGATGGCCGCCTGCATCGCCTGGCACTTCCACGAAATTGATTCCGTGATGCAGTTCCGCACAGATCGTTTTTCAACCCCCATGGTCACAGCGAACGAAATTATCTACGACACGTTGCGCGAACTCGCACTCATAGAACCAGATTCGTCCGCAACAGGCGGAACATTCCTCAATGCGCTCGCAAGCGAACAAGAAATCTTCAAAATAATAATCACCAGCCGCCCGCAAGCCGCAATCCCCAGTTCCCTCTGGTCCTCCTCCTATTTCGTCTTCATCGACACCCTATAGCTCGCCGATCTTTTCACAGTAGGGGCACGGCATGCCGTGCCCGACGCTGCTAAGGTCGCAGAAGACGCAAAACGCACCTTCGTAACTTGCGCCCCCGGATCTCAGCCAATCTCATCGCCTCTGAATCCGTGCGAGAATACGTCGCACCTCCGTTCTTTCATCTCGCCTTTTTTTTAGCCCTGTCATCTTGAGCGTAGCGAAGGATCTCAGCGACAAATTCTACTGCGCGCTGAACACAGGCGTATCGTCGGCGCGTCATTGTGCGAGAATACGTCGCGCCTCCAATCAAATGCCCATCCACCTCCAGCCCCGCGCACTCCGCGCATTTCAATACCACCTGCTCGCATGGTTCCGCGCGCACCGCCGCGAATTGCCCTGGCGCTCAAGCCGCGATCCCTATCGCATCTGGATCGCCGAAATCATGCTGCAGCAAACGCGCATCGCCGCCGTGATTCCCTACTATGACCGCTTCCTCCGCCGCTTCCCCGATGTGCGCGCACTCGCGCGCGCCCGCCGGCCAGAGGTCTTGAAATTCTGGTCAGGCCTCGGCTACTACAGCCGCGCTCGCAATCTACACGCAGCCGCGAAGACGGTTGTCACGCAGCATAACGCCGAATTCCCGCGGGAGCTCAAAGCCGCGCTAGACCTGCCCGGAATCGGGCACTACACAGCCGCCGCGGTATTAAGCATCGCGTACGACGAACCTCTCGCTGTGCTCGATGGCAACGTTGCCCGTGTACTCGCTCGCCTCGCCGCCGTGCGTGGTGACCTGCGCAAGCCGCGCGCATGGCGAAACCTTTCAAACGCGGCACAACAACTACTCGCGCACGAGGCAGCGAGCGATTGGAATCAAGCTCTCATGGAACTGGGCGAAACAATTTGCACCCCGCAATCGCCGCAATGCCCGGCCTGCCCCATCAGCCGCTGGTGCAAAGCACAGGCGCAAGACCTCGCCAATGAAATTCCAGCACCACGCAAGAAGCGCGCCACAGTGAACGTCAAAATCGCCGCCGCCATTTTGCGCGATCCCCAAGGCCGCACACTACTCGTGAAAGATCCCGGTGCGCACGATCACGTCCTTTTTTCGCGGATGTGGCAATTCCCAGCCACCGAAGTAAAACGAAACGCCCGCAACGAACTCACAAAGCATCTCCGCTCGACACTGGGTATGAACGGGATCGCCCTCGAAGCGCTCCCCGAAGCACGCCACGGCGTAACGTTTCGCAATGTAACACTGCTGCCCTTCCTGGCCCGCGTCGACCGATTGCCTGCCAACGGCCGCGCACACAGCCGCATTCTGCCACTCGAGAAAATTGCCCGCGTTCCAATTTCAAGCGCAACTCGCAAAATCGCCGCAGCTCTTGAAGGCCCCACAAAGACTCCCGAAACAAAAGCCGGATAGTTTGCGTTAAGCACAGTTACCAAAATCGTAGTTGCATTAATCTAACCGGCATGCGAAATATTCCCCGCTCGGCGATTTCTAGAAGCGTTCTAAGAATGAGGCCAGCCATCCTGATCTCCATGCCTACAAAAAACGCCTCTCGGTCGCAAGGAGCAACCCCCTCCCGTATCCGTCTCGCGCCCGCTACATGGATGCTCGTCTTGGCAGCAACTTTGCTGCCGGCAAATCGCACGCAAGCGCGGCCCCGTGTGGAAAACCCTCCGCCTCAGGCGGCTGCGACACAGGCTAATTCCGATCCGGTGTATCAAGAATTGCGCAGCGTCACCCCTGGCGGCAAGGCGGTCGTCGTGAAAGACGTGGTGTTGAAGCGCGACGCCGGAACATTCCGGTTCAAGTCCGGCACATTCTATTTTCTCGCGCCCGTAAAGGGCCTTGTTACCGGCGCTATTTTCATCGGGGATGCCACATTCGCGCTCGATCCACCCATCGACATCGAACGGAAAAACTTGCAGCTACTCACGAAGTCGCAAGAAATGACGGAGGATTTTTCGGAGGCCGTGTTCCGATTCAGTGACGGCACCGAAGAAGAGATCGCCAAAGCAGGGTCCGCCTCGTCCGGAGCTATTCCAGGGCGCGCCGGCGAGCTGCTGGCAGAGAATCGCACCGCTCTCCGAAAGCATCTTCGCTACAATCTCGATATCCGCCTTCTCGAAGAAGTTTTGAATGACCAATCCGGCGGCTTCTTTGTGGCATTCATCAAAGGAAAGAAATACAGCGACAAGGAAGTGTTTGCCGTCGACCCGCACGGGGTACCGGCCGGCCTTACCGGCTTTTCCGTCGCACCGGAAGAAGTATCCTTTTCCACGTGGGAAGAGCACAAATTCGGCATTTGGGCCGCTTTCCATTATTCCGATGAATATGCCAACCGAGCCGCATCTGGAAGGCAAAAAAATAATTTCATAGTTATTCCGCATCAGAATCTCAACACCGCCATCGACAAGAACGGCGTAATAGCGGGCGCGGCGACAACGACGGTCCAATCCTTTACCAATGGTCTTCGCGTCGTACAGTTGAGACTCTTTCCGACCCTGCGCGTCCGGAGCGTCACTGGCGAGAATCAAACGCCTCTGAATTTTATTCAGGAGAAAAAGGAAGAAGATGCACAGTTCGCCGTAATTCTTCCCAACAAACTCTCGCTCGGGAAAAAGTACACAATCACAACTGTCTATGCTGGCCCGGATGTGGTGATGAATGAAGGCGGCGGCAACTATTACCCGGTTGGGCGCGAGTCCTGGTATCCAAATACAACTCAGTTCGACAATTTTGGCACTTACGAGATGTCGTTTCGAATTCCGGCTGGTTTGACAATGGTGGCGACGGGAGACCCGGCCGGCGACACTGCGGACGGCGATCACACGATTTCGAAATGGACTTCGAATGTGCCCATTGCAGTTGCAGGCTTCAATTTCGGCCGATTCGAGAAGGCCGAAGCAAAAATAACCGACCCGGCATATACCGTACAAGCGTTCGTGAACAAAGACCCGGCAGATATTGTCGTCAGGCTCCCCGCGGGCATGCGCCCCCAGGTAAACATGATGATGAAAAAAGCGCTTGGCGAAGAGCAACTTTCGATTCCGCTCTACACCGAGTTCTACGGACCAACGCCTTTCGGCCGGTTGGCTGTGACCCAACAGACCGCTCCCACATACGGCCAGTCCTGGCCCGAACTTGTCTTTCTCCCCATTACTTCATTCCTCGATGACGCCGCGCGCGCTCTGGTGGGATTCCGGGAACATCGATTCTTCGAGTCGGTCGATCCTCACGAAATTGCGCATCAATGGTGGGGCCATACGGTTGGTTGGGGTTCTTATCGCGATCAATGGATGAGCGAGGGTTTTGCGGAGTTCTCGGCTTCTCTTTTTCTGGAAGCTTTCTACAAAGGCGAGGTCGAGAAATTCTGGGACGATGAGAGAAAGATGCTGCTTGAGAAAGACGCAGAAGGCTTTCGCGCCATCGACGTGGGGCCAGTGACTCTGGGATACCGGCTAGCCTCTACACGGGCTGGCTTCAGTATTCCCCGCCGCTTGATATATCCGAAGGGCGCTTACATCCTCAACATGATCCGCATGCTCTATTGGACAAACGAAACTGGCGACGCGAACTTCAAGAAAATGATGCACGAATTCGTACAGTCTTACTCCGGCCGTGCTGCGACTACCGAAGATTTCAAAGCCGCCGTCGAAAAATACATGCAACCGTCGTTCAACATGGCTGGCGATGGAAAAATGGATTGGTTTTTCAACGAATACGTCTACGGAACAGCTTTGCCGAAATATAAATTCGACTACTCTTTTTCCGAAGGTTCCGGCGGCGCTATGCAGCTTCACGTCAAGCTCGAGCAATCGGGAGTCGATCCATCTTTCCGCATGCTCGTGCCAATTTACATTGAGCTGCCCGATGGCCATCCGTTTCGTGTGGGAACTGCCCCGCTGATCGGCAATAGCAGTTTCGAGAGGGACATTGCGTTGCGCGGCCTGTCCCAAAAACCAAAACGCGCAATGATCAACTATTTCCACGACGTGCTCTGCACTCAGTAGCCTCAAAACGTCGGCGTTAACTGCCCGGCACCGTCGTCCCAGCCCGAAGAGCTGCCACCTTCCGCCGGGTGCTAAAATTTCAACTGGCCATGTCCGCATCCGCCGCACGCATCAGCGCGCCGCCCCTCTCGGCGGTGCAACGATATTTCGAGGTCTCGCTCTATCTCCTCGTCCTGACCAGCGTGATCGCCGTTGTCTCCACGGGCAAGCTGGATCCATTTTCTAGTGTGGTGCCGGTTCTCGCGCTGGCCTACAAAGGCTTTCGGCTCTGGCGCGGAAAAGGACCGGAGCTTTCGGTCCGACTGGCCACCTGGCTGGTCCTCGCGTATTTTCTGTTTTTCCCGTTCGATCTCTGGGTGATCTCGCGCAATCTCGCGGCAGGCGCGCCGAATCCGGCCCTCTATTCCGCGCTGCTTTCAGCGATTCACTTGCTCCTGTTTGCGGTGATCGTGCGCCTGTATTCTGCGCGAACGAATCGCGACTACGCCTTTCTCGCCGTCCTCGCCTTCGCGTCAATTCTCGCTTCGGCGATTCTCACGGTCGAAACCGGGTTCCTGATTTCGCTCGCCATTTTTCTCGTGCTGGCTGTCTCCACTTTCGTCGCGCTTGAAATCCGGCGCAGCTCTCAGGGAGCTGTTTCCCCGGCTCTCGAACCCGGCACTCCGCTCGCCCAGAAATTGAATCGCGCGCTCGGTCTCACCTCGATTCTTGTCGCCGTAGGCACGCTCGTCGTCGGCGCCGCGTTCTTCTTCGTAATTCCTCGATTCACCGCCGGCTACATGAGCGCCATCAACATCCAGCCCACCTTGATGACCGGCTTTAGCGACAGCGTCACCCTCGGCGCCATCGGCAAAATCAAGAAAAATCCTGCCGTGGTAATGCGCATCAAAATTGATGGCGATCCTTCGCGTGCTTCCAACGTCCACTGGCGCGGCATCGCCTTCACCGATTTCGACGGCCACCGCTGGTTCACGCCCAATCACGATCCCACGGTGGTCAGCCCCAATGGCAGTGGCGTTTATCAGCTGATGCCTGCCATGCCCGCGCGCGGCGAATATTACCCGCTGCACTACACAGTTCTGATGGAGCCGATCGCGAGTGACGCTCTTTTCGTGGCGCTGAAGCTTGTAGATGTGCGCGGCCGCTTTTCAAACGAAACGGATCGCCCCGATTCCACCAAGCGCTCCGGATTTCTCGTCTACGACAAAACCGGCTCGCTCTCCAACCCCTTCCACAACGAAACGAAAGTCCGCTATCAGGCCGATTCCCTGCTACCGGTGATTCCAGCACCTGAGCTTCGCCAGGCTCCAGCCGATTATCCGGAAATCACGCGCCGAATGTATCTGGAGCTGCCGCCCCTCGATCCCCGCATCCCGAAGCTCGGCGCGCAAATCACGAGCGGCGCGACAAATCCCTACGACAAAGCCTCGAGAATCGAAACGTACCTCAAAACAAAGTACGCCTACTCGCTCGACCTTACCGATCCTCACGGCAAGGACCCGCTCTCCTATTTTCTTTTCGACCGCCGCGCCGGCCACTGCGAATATTTCGCTTCCGCGATGACGATCCTCGCGCGCACGCAGAGAATCCCAGCGCGCTACGTCACCGGATTTCTCCCCGGCGAGTACAACGACGTAGGCGGTGACTACATCGTTCGCGCCAGCGACGCGCACGCCTGGGTGGAAATTTATTTCCCCGATTACGGCTGGATCACCTTCGACCCCACGCCGCCAGCCAATGCGCGCCCCGGCGGATTGCTCGAACGCCTCGCGATGTATTGGGACTGGTTCCAGTTCGCGTGGAGCGAATGGATCGTCAACTACGATTTCGGCCACCAGCTGAATCTCGCCCAGAACGTGCAGCGCACATCGCACGATTTCGGCGACCGCGCGCAAAAATACTACAAAGAAAAGCAGCGCCAGCTGATGCAAATGATTCTCGCGCTCGACAAGCGAATCGAAGCCTCGCCGTACTTCCTGCCCACGCTCCTCGTGCTGCTCGTCGCTCTGCTGATGTACTTGCGCGGCCGCCCGCTTATCACCTATGTGGTTGCGCGCTGGAGCCTGCGCGCCCGCCGCGCCGGAAATCTCACAGCATCGCTCGCCGCCCTCGAATACCGCGAAATGCTGCGCCTCCTCGAAAAGCGCGGCTGGAAAAAAGCCGAATCGCAAACGCCCCTCGAATTCGCCGCCGCAATCCCATCATCAGAAATTTCAGCCCCAGTCGCGCAACTAACCGAGCTATACCAGTCCGCCCGCTTCGGCGAACACGCCGCGCCAATCGAGCAAATGTCCTCTCTTCTCCGCTCAATCCGCGACACTCTACGCTTGCGTAAGCCTTAACGAAGTTCAACACGCCTGAGTCGCCCATGTTAGAATTGTGTGTTTGCGACCACCCAAGGAAGCGCGCAAGTATGCCTAAAGTCGGATTTGTAAGCCTCGGATGTCCCAAGAACCTCGTCGATAGCGAGGTGATGATGGGCATTCTCACGCGCGCAGGCTATGAAATCACGCCACGCGCCGGCGATGCCGACGTGCTCGTCGTCAACACCTGCAGCTTCATCGCCCCGGCGCAGCAGGAATCCGTGCAGTCGATCCTCGAGATGGCGGAGTACAAGAAATTCGGCCGCGCGCAAAAATTAATAGTCGCTGGCTGCATGGTCGAACGCTACCGCAACGACATTCGCGAGCAGATTCCCGAAGTCGACGCCGTCATCGGCACAGGTGAAGTCGACAAAATCCTCGAAGCCTGCGAAGGCCAGCTTCGCGCCACAAGCTCGGATGGCAACAGCGCTTCCTCGCCGTCATACCTCTACCACGACTTGACGCCGCGCATTCTCGCCACCCCCCGCCACACCGCCTACATCAAAATCAACGAAGGCTGCGACCATCCCTGCACCTTCTGCGTGATCCCGCAGCTGCGCGGCAAATTCCGCAGCCGCCGCTTCGAATCAGTCGTACGCGAAGCGGAAAATCTCGCCGCCACGGGCGTCCGCGAAATTTCGCTCATCGGGCAGGACACCACTTTCTACGGCGAAGACCTCGGCCTGCGTGACGGTCTCCCCATCCTGCTCGAGCGTCTCGCGCAAATCGAAGATCTGAATTGGATTCGCTTCCTCTATTGCTATCCGAATCGCATCACGCCGCGCCTGCTCGATACCATCGCCGCGCATCCACGCCTCGCAAAGTATCTCGACGTGCCGCTGCAACACGCGAGCCGCAGCGTCCTCGCGCGCATGAAGCGCGGCTTCAGCGGCGACGCATTCCTGAAACTGCTCGACCGGGCACGCCAAGCAATTCCCGGCGTTTCGATTCGCACTTCGTTCATCGTCGGCTTCCCCGGCGAAACCGAAAAGGATTTCCGCGAGCTCTGCGATTTCGTGCGCGCCGCCGAATTCGACTGGATGGGCGTCTTCGCCTATTCCGACGAGGACACCTCAAAGAGCTTCGCCCTCGAAAATAAAGTGGACGAAGAAACGATCGTCCGCCGCCGCGACACCCTGATGGCAATCCAGAAGAAAATTTCCGCCCGCAAACTGCGCAAACGCGTAGGCCAGCGCCTGCAGGTGATGCTGGAAGGCCCCTCGAAGGACACAGATCTAATCTGGGAAGCCCGCCTAGAAGGTATGGCCCCAGAAATCGACGGCAAGGTCTACATCACCGAATTCGAAGGCGTAAACGACGCCGAGAATTTGCCCGCACCAGGCACAATGGCGACGATTGAAGTCACCGAATCAAACGACTACGACCTGATCGCCCGCGCAGTAGAGTTCGCCGCCCCGCAAGCCCGCACAATCGGCGCAGAAATCGCAGCACCCACGTCGTCACCAAATCCATTCCCAATCCTAGCGCCCCGCTAAGGCTCACCCGGTTTTTGTACCGCTGGCCTCCGGCCGGCGATTTTGAACTTAGGTAGCCACGACGGCGCCGTCCTCATCGTGGGCCTTTCCCTCGATTCCGGCACAAGCGATCCAGACCTCAGCATCCCAAACGCCACCGCTGCACTTCCGTACCGCCGGCGTCCCGTCGGCTCTTTTGACTCTGTTACTGGCGCAGCATCAAACTCCCACCGAATCCATCCATGTTAGCCTTACTATAGAACCCATGAAGCACCGCTGCCCCATCTGCCGCAAACCAACCGACTCCGAAACAAGCGCCGACTTCCCATTCTGCAGCGAACGCTGCCGCCTCCTCGACCTCGGCAACTGGTCCAGCGAAAAATACGTAATCAGCAACCCAGTCTTCGACGAATCAGAAGAAGAAGACTCGCGCCCAAGCGACCCAGACGACAAAGACGACACCAAGGACGCTCACGGATGAGCGCCGACTCAGGCACCGCAGCGCCAAACATCTCCGACGCGTCGCGCTCTCCAGCCACAGCCGAGCGCAAACCACGCCTCGCCCTCTTCATCGCCACCGCCTGCGGTCTCGGCTACATCCCCGTAGCCCCCGGCACTTGGGGTTCCCTTGGAGGGGTGACTATCTGGGCGCTGATTACGTTTTATTTTCCTCTTGATCGTTTTCCCGGGATGCACGAGACGAATCAGCTTCGCATCGTGTGGCTCGCGTGGACTGGTCTTCCGGTAATGGCCACTATCGCCGCTCTGGGTGTTTGGAGCGCAACGACAGCTGCACGGTTCTGGGGTGTCAGCGATCCTCAACGTGTGGTCGTCGACGAAGTTTCGGGCCAGCATATGACCTATTTGCTGGCGTTGGCGCCGCTCAACTGGAAATATTTGCTCCTGGGTTTTATACTTTTTCGCGTTTTCGATATCTGGAAGCCGTTCCCAGCCCGACAAGCCGAGTCCCTTCCCGGCGGCTGGGGTATCATGGCAGACGACTGGATCGCAGGCATCTACGCCGCAATCGGCCTTTGGATCGCACGCGCAGCAGGACTTTGAATTTTGTAGCGCCGTTTCTGTATCGCCGGTCTTTGAATTTTGTAGCGCCGGTCTTCAGACCGGCAGGTTTTCTTTGAATTTGCGCGCCGGTCGTTTTTATCCTGAGCCCCCAAAGGGCAGACCGGCATTTTTAACTCGAACGTAACAAACGCAACATGGCATCAACGGGACCAATCAAATTGAAATCGAACGGCACACCTCGAATCGAAAGCGTCACCCCCGCAGCAGCCTTGCCGGGCGGCGAAGTCTCGATCAAAGGCAGCGGCTTCGACACGCGCAACCACACCCGCGCCCAGGTTCAATTCGGCGCCGCGGAAGGCAGCCTCGTAATGGCCGCGGAAAATATGCTGATCGCGCGCGTCCCCGATGGCGCAGAAGGCGGAGCCGTCCGAGTGAAAATGGGCAGCGTCGAAAGCGCGCCTTTCCCAATGGCGCTCGGAGTTCAAATTGCCGACAATCTCCATCCAGTCGCCAGCCCCGCCGTCGACTCCGAAGGAAACGTCTACGTCACCTTCAGCGGCCAGCGCGGCCAAAAAGTTCCCGTCTCGCTCTACAAAATCACCTCGAACCACACCGTGAAGCCGTTCATCACCGAGCTGATGAATCCCACCGGCCTCGCGATTGACCACGACGGTTTCCTTTTCGTCTCCTGCCGCAACGACGGCACAATCCACCGCATTTCACCCGATGGCCGCGCCATGCAATGGATCGAGGGCATGGGCATCGCCACCGGCCTCGCCTTCGACAAAGCCGGCAGCCTCTACGTGGGCGATCGCAGCGGCACGATTTTCAAGATTGGCCCCGACCGCGAAATTTTCGTCTTCGCAACGCTCGAACCATCGCTCGCCGCATATCATCTCGCGTTCAGTCCCACCGGCGATCTGCATGTCACCGGCCCGACCACTTCGAGCTTCGACCGCGTCTACAAAATCACGCCCGGCGGCGACGTGAGCGTTTTCTTCCGCGGCCTCGGACGCCCGCAAGGCCTCGCTTTCGATCGCTTCGGCAATCTTTACGTCGCGGCATCGTTCAGCGGCCGGCGCGGCATCATCCGGCTTAGTCCTCACGCCGAGCCGCAAGTGGTCCTCGGCGGCAGCAACATCGTCGGCCTCGCGCTGATGCCCAGCCGCCGCGCCATGATCACCACCAATAGCGCCATCTACTCCCTCGACTGGGACGTCGAGGGTCTCCCGCTCTTCGGTTAGCGCCCAGCGATGCGGGCAGAAATTATCGCCATCGGCTCAGAACTGCTCACGCCCTACCGCCTCGACACGAATTCCCTTTTTCTCACTGACGGCCTCAATCAAGTCGGCATCCGCGTAGTGCACAAAGCGGTAGTTGGCGATTCGCTTGACGACATGCGCGCTTCCTTCCGCCAAGCCCTCGATCGCGCCGACCTGGTCGTCGCCTGCGGCGGCCTCGGCCCCACGGACGACGACCGCACTCGCGAAGCCGTCGCCGATTTGCTCGGCCGCAAGCTCGAATTGAACGAAGGCGTGCTCCGCCACATCCAGGTACTTTTCCGCCGCTTCGGCCGCGTGATGTCAGAAATCAATCGGCGCCAGGCAATGGTTCCCGAAGGCGCCACAGTGATTCCGAATCCGCGCGGCAGCGCTCCCGGCCTATGGATCGAAGCGAGCGGCCACATTGTGATTCTGCTTCCCGGCGTTCCGTCAGAGCTACGCGCAATGTTCGACCGGGAAATCCGGCCGCGGCTCACAAGGCTCGGCCACGACGAGCGCCTCTTCACGCGCGACCTGCGCATCACCGGGCTGCCGGAATCGGAAGTCGAGCAGCGCGTCTCGCCGCTCTACGCCCTTTATCCGGACACCGAAACGACAATCCTCGCGTCGCCACCGGGAATTCAACTCCATCCGCGCGTCTGGTCGCGCGATCCCGCCCAAGCCAATCAGATTCTCGATGAAATGGTGAAGCGCATGGCCCTCGCGCTCGGCGAGCACCTGTATTCCACCAAGGGCGAGGCAATGGAGGAAGTCGTCGCCCGCGTGCTCACAGAAAATCGCGCCACAATTGCCGTCGCCGAAAGCTGCACGGGCGGCCTTCTCGCCGAACGCCTCACCAATATCCCCGGCAGCTCCGTCTATTTTCTCGGCGGCGTGGTTTGCTATAGCAACGAGCTGAAATCTGCGCTGGTCGATGTTCCCGCAGAGCTGATCGAAGCCAAAGGAGCAGTAAGCCCCGAAGTGGCGCTGGCTCTAGCCGACGGTATACGCAAGAGGACGGGCGCAACGATCGGCGTGGGCGTCACGGGAATCGCAGGTCCCGGCGGCGGCACGCCCGAGAAACCAGTCGGCCTCGTACACATCGGCATCGCCGATGAACGAGGCCCGCGCGAGCGCCGTTTCCAATTCCCCGGCGACCGCGAACGGATCCGCATGCACGCCTCTCAAACCGCGCTCGATTCCGTGCGCCGCTATTTTCTGTTCCCGCGCAACCGGTCGTAGCCGTGCGTCTCTTCGTTGCGCTCGACTTGCCGGAACCAGTCCGCCACGCAATCACAGAGCTGATCGCAAAGCTCCAGCCAAAATCGCGAGCCGCACACTGGATAAAGTCCGAAAATCTCCACATCACCCTGAAATTCATCGGCCACGTGCCAAATGAAAAGTTAAGCCCGATCCAGACCGCCCTCTCGTCGATCCACGTCGCGCATCCCATCGAGATCCATTTCCGCGGCATGGGTTTCTTCCCCAACGAGCGCCGTCCACGCGCTTTCTGGTGCGGCATCGCCTCCTCGCCGAATCTCGCAGAGCTTGCAGCGAATATCGATCGCGCGCTCGTGCCCCTCGGCGTCGAGGCCGAGACGCGCCCCTTCACCCCACATCTCACCCTGGCCCGATTCAAATCGGATGAAGGCATCCGCGAAGTGGTTCAAGCCGCAACCGACATGAAGTCAACCGACTTCGGCGCCGCCACCGAGACGAATTTTCACCTCTACGAAAGCCTACTGAAATCAACCGGCGCGCAATATAATCGCGTTGCGTCTTTTTCATTCGTCGGCGGCTCAACCGCCCAAACACACTAGCAAAAGGAAACACTAGCAAAGGACAATGATCGTCTCCGTCGCGCCACTCGCCGCCCTCGACCCATCCTTTGTGAACGTCACGACGCTGATTCCCGTCGTCGCCTACATTCTGGGCTCAATTCCGTTCGGCCTGCTGGTTGTCAAGGCATTTGGCGGCGCTGATATTCGCAGCGTCGGCAGCGGAAACATCGGCGCTGCCAACGTCACCCGCAACGCCGGCCCCATCGCCGGCGCGCTCACCTTGCTGCTCGACGCGGGCAAAGGCTACCTCGCCGTCTGGATCGCAGGCCACTGGACCGGCTGGAACATCCGCTGGATGATGCTAGGCGCAATCTTCGCGGTAATCGGCCACGTGTTCCCTGTCTGGCTGCAATTTCGCGGCGGCAAAGGCGTCGCCACCGGACTCGGCGTCTTCATTCCCATCTGCTGGCAGGCCGTCATCGCGGCAGTTGTGCTCTGGCTCCTCGTGGTCGTCTTCTGGCGCTACTCGTCACTCGGCTCGATCTCCGCCGCCGCTGCCATGCCGGTTTTGGTCTATATCCTTTACGCTCCAGGCCATGCGCCCCCGGAATTCGTCAGCCTGGGGACGATCCTCATCGCCGTGCTCATCCTCGCAAAGCATCGCTCCAACATCGAGCGCTTGATAGCAGGAGAAGAGCCACGCCTGAAATTCCGGAAGTGAGCCTGCCCGAGTCGGGCGCTCTGAACCTCCGGAACCTCCTGAACCTATGTGACTTATCCGCCAACTCTAGTACTTTCGTCCTGTTGTACGCATTCCCTCCCGCCCGATAGCATTGAGGCTGGGAATCCCTGTGCCCATCAACGCCCTCAATCAGCTCACCACGCGCCGCCTGCGCATCCTCTGGATTGTGATGGGCGCGCTTCTGCTCGTCAGCGTGATGCCGCTGTGGCTCTATCACCGGCAAGTGCTCCGATTGAGCGAAGAGAAACTCCAGGACACCGAGCGCCTTCAGCAGAACGAAATCACGCGTTCGCTCGCCAGCGAAACCGTGCAGTTCGAATCAAGCCTGCGCGAACAGCTCCTCAGCCAGCGCCAGCTTCTCGCGCTGACCGGCTGGATTCAAAATGTGGACGAGCCCTCGCACGCTCCGCAGATGACGCGCTTGCTGCAAAATTTTGTCGAAAATAATCCCGACGTTCTCTACGTCACCGCCGTCAACACGCAGGCGAAAGGTGAATCGGCCGGCAGCTTCCGCGCCGACGCCGATCCCTTCGTCGCAGTCGCACTCAAGCGCGCATTCACCGCCAGTATTCAAGGCCTCAACTACGTCAGCGAGCCCTTTGGCGTAGGCCAGGACAACCGCCCCGCGCTGGTCGTCTCCGTGCCTCTGCTCGCCGAAGGCCAATTTACCGGAATGTTCGCGTCGGTAGTCTCCATCGACCATCTCCTCGGCCGCTTGCGCGACGCCAGCGTTCGCGATCGCACCGTTTTCATCGTCGACGTGCACGGTCACATCGTCGCCCACCCCAACACGAACGAAATGGTTCCCGGCCGCGATCTTTCCGCCACGTCCCCGCTCGTCACAAAATTCAAAGACCTGCCGCAGGAACTGCGCGCCACCGAAACGATGCATTTCTCTCTGCCAGCGAAAAACAAAAACCGCAAAGTCGAAATGATCGGCACCTACAGCACGATTCCCGAACTGCGCTGGGCAGTGATCGCCGAGCGCGGCCTCGATGAAGCCCGCACCGACGCCGGTGTGCAGGAACTCACCACCCAAGCGCTCACGTTCGTCGTCGGCGTGACGTTCGTCGCGCTCATGTTCGGGTATCTCTTCGCCGTGGGAATCACGCGCCCGATTCGCGGCCTCGTATTCTCCACGCGCGCCATCAGCCGCGCTGAATTTCACGAGCGCGTCGAAGTGCGCGGCGCCGCCGAAATCCGCGAACTCGCGGAAACCTTCAATCACATGGCCGGCGACATCGAGCGCTACGTAGAACGCCTGAAGCAAGCCGCCGCCGAAAATCGCGACCTCTTCCTCGGCTCCATCCGCATGCTTGCCGCCGCCATCGACGAAAAGGATCCCTACACGCGCGGTCACTCCGGTCGCGTCGCGAAATATTCAATGATCATCGGCGAATATCTGCAGCTCACGTCCGAAGATCTCGACCGCCTGCGCATCTCCGCGCTGCTTCACGACGTGGGAAAAATCGGCGTGGACGATCGCGTCCTCAAAAAGCCCGGCAAGCTAACCGACGAAGAATTCGACTTGATGAAGCAGCACACCGTGAAAGGCGCCAACATCATGCGCCCCGTCGCACAGCTAAAAGAAATGCTGCCCGGAATCGAATTGCACCATGAGCGTCTCGACGGCGCCGGCTACCCCTACGGCCTCGCAGCCGACCAGATTCCGCTGATGGCGCGGATCATCGCCGTAGCCGACACGCTCGACGCCATCACCACGAATCGTCCCTATCAATCCGCGATGGATCTCGATTTCGCCATGGACCGCATCCGCTCCCTCGCCGTCTCCCGCTTCGATCCCAAGGTCGTCGCCGCCCTCGAATCCGCCGTCCGCGCCGGCCGCCTCCGTCTCACCGCTACCCTCGTCGAAGTTTAGACAGCCTTCGCTACCAGCGAGACCCGCGTCACTTCGAAAAATGATAAGTCCAGCTCACCGTGATGTACGACTTCAGCGGCACGCCCACCACGCGCTCGAACGGCGTCGGAAAAGTAGGATCCGTCGGAAACGCAAAAGTCTCCGTCGTTTGTCCCGTATGGCCGCTGGCGATTAGAAACTCCGTAGACAAACTCATCCGCCCATCGAAAAACGGCCGCAACAGCGCCCCGCGAAATTCCGGCACGCCCATACCCGCAAAACCATCACCAAGCGGCGCCCCGCGCACGTATTCAAATTCGCACCGCCCACGCAGACGGAACGGCAAATGATTCGCCGTCGCCACCGCATCCCAGATCAATCGTGGCGCCTCCGGTGTTGGCTCGCCCGTCAGCCGGTCTCTTGCATCGGCCTGCGAATATGAAATCGAAATCGAGCCTTGCGAAAAATTCCGTTGCAGCGCCACGATGATCACCCGGTTCAGTGACGGTCCCAGATCCTCCTGCAATCCCGTGTCGGGGTCGATCTTCGCCAGCTCCTGCGAGTTCGTCACATGCTTCAGCGTCACTCGAAAATCAAATTTCTGCACCGTCTTGTCCAGCACCAACTGATACAACCGCGAAGGCGCCAAAAGCATAGGCGCCATCGTGCCCGTCCCGATTCGCGGGTCCTCCGTATGAAATGCTTCGCCATAACTGAACGCCGCCGTCGGAAGAAATGTGCTCTGCGACGGCAGAATCGTCAGCGTCGCCTTCGGCAGCGTCAGCCCGGCCAGCTTATCGAACGAGTTCGCCGGGCTGATTTTATCCACATTGTCGATCCAAACTTCCTCGCGCCGCACTCCCACGTCGTAATGAACGTACCGGCTCAATGACCCGTCAAATGAGATGTATGGCTCTACAAACGACAGCGTCAAATTGTTGCTCGCCACCGGCACGAAGTTTCCCTGCGGATCCGCCACCTTCAAATCCAGATCGCGCGGCGCATCGCGCCTCAAGTCAACACCCGCCAACACCGAAAGCCACGGCGCGATCTTCTGCGTGTAAAGCGGTCCTCCTCCCGCCACAGTTCTCATCTCGCTCTGCTGAATCAATCCTCCGATCACCTGAAAAGGTGCCTCTGAGGAATACACGGGCGCGAAATTCGATCGCAGCGTCAGCGCATACTCACGAAAAAACCCGGACATCGTCAATTGCTGCCTGTCGCTCAGCCGCCAGGTATCGCTGGCAACAAAAATCGCCGTATTCGTCCGATCGAACTGCCGGTTGTCCACCGTATCATCCGGCACGAAAGTGTCTGTCGGAATCAGCCCGGGAATAAACGAAGTCCCGTAATAGCCAACGCCGAACAGCGTCAACTCGTTCCGCCCCAATTTGAATTGCCGTAGCGCGTTCACCTTGTACTGCTGCCGGTGCTCCAGCCGCGCGAGATAACCATTCCCGTAGGCCGCCTCCACCGCGATGAAAGCATTCGTCGCAGGATTTTTCGGACTCCATCCTGCCACCAGATCGATGTCCCGATAGTCGCCCGTTAGCTCCACGAACGAATTCAACCGCTCCCGCGGCACGTACGTCGCCGCCAAATCCACGGAATTATTTCCTTCGCGCACATTGAATGCTCCGCCGTCAATCGCCACCGCCTCAATCATCGGCGCAATCAAAAAATTCGGATCGGCATAACCATTCCCGTGCGCGTTAGCCGGCAGATTGTTGGGATACAGAAAATCCCCAATTTGATAAAACTGCGCGATCGGCTCCCCGTGATCGCCCGCCACTCCCGGCGCAAAATATTGCGGCGCCTTGATTCCGCCCGACGCCGTTTCAATCGGATAACCAGGAATCGAAATAGGCGCGCCAGGCCGGCCTGGATTCGCATCGAGCACTTGATCGTGAATCACAAATCGCTCCGACGGATCGGGCGTAAGCGAAGAAGGCGCTGACGTGCCAACTACCGTCACGGCTTGGCGCACCGAAGCGATTTGCACGAATTTCAGCTCCACGGTCGCTTCCTGCCCATCGACAACCGTCACATCCACAGTCACCGGCGCGAAACTCGAAATTTCAGCTCTCACCTCGTAGCGGCCCGGCTCAACATTTGCCCATTGAAATCGCCCCTCCGAGTCGCTGCTCGCAGCTTGCTCAGCTATTTCAGAATCTTTCACTAGCGAAACGCGAACATTTGCTACCGGAGCGCCTTGCGGATCAAGAATCCGCCCACGCACGCGACCCAATCCTGCCCCGCCCGACGCGCCGATGCACACCAGCAATAGAAAACTTGCCGCCAATCCCAATTGCATGCAATAAAGCATCGGTCGTTGATGTATAGCATTGCGTACCACAAGGTGGCGGGAGTGAACTCTCACGAGAAGGCCCATCTTATAGACGCCTCGTTGGAAAAGGAACAGGCCTATCCATCCACCGCCTGGGCCTGGTACACCGTCGCGATTCTCCTCTGTGCCTACATCTTCTCGTTCATTGACCGGCAAATCCTGAATCTACTCGTCGCTCCCGTCCGCCGCGACCTCGGAATCACCGACACCGCGATGAGCCTGCTGATCGGTTTCAGCTTCGCTCTCTTTTATTCCGTTCTCGGACTGCCGTTCGGACGCCTGGCGGATTCCGTCAGCCGTCCGCGCCTGATTATCATTGGAATGTTTACGTGGAGTTTGATGACGGGTGGCTGCGGCCTCATCAATTCTTATGCCCAGCTTTTTATCTTGCGCATGGGAGTCGGCGTTGGCGAAGCCACGCTTTCCCCCGCCGCATACTCGATGATTTCTGATTCCTTCCCTCCCGCCAAACGCTCGGTGCCATTCAGCGTCTACACGATGGCCACTTACATAGGCGGCGGCTTCGCATTTCTTCTCGGCGGCCTGCTCCTCCGCTACTTCGGCAGCAGGCAAATGTTCGAGCTTCCCGTGCTCGGACTCGTCCGGCCATGGCAAGCCCTCTTCATTTTCCTCGGTATCTCCGGCATTCTCTTCATCCTCGCGCTGCTCAGCCTTCGCGATCCCTCCCGCAAAGGCGCGCGAGTTTTCGCAAACGCCCAGGGAAAAATAAAAGTCGAACGAATCGCGCTATCGGCCGTCTGGAAATACTTCGTGCAGAATAAGAAGGCGCTGCTTTCACTCAACGTCGGAATGGGACTCGCCGCGCTCGCCGCCTATGGAACCTCAGCCTGGGGAATCACCTTCCTCGTTCGCAACCATCACATGACGGCCTCGCACGCCGGCATCGTCTTCGGCATAGCGCAGATCTTTGCAGGCACCCTGGGAATGCTCACCGCAGGAAAAGCCGTAGCGTGGCTCGCAAAGCGAGGCTACCGCGACGCCTACATGCGCGTAGCAGTGTTCGCTGCGGCTGCGTGGCTCATCCCCGGAATTCTCTTTCCGCTCGTCGCGCAAACGAGCGTCATGATCCCTCTTCTCTACATAGCAATTTTCTTCGGCTGCATGCCCACCTGCCTGATCCCCGCAGCGATTGTCGAGCTCGTCCCCAACGCCATGCGCGGCCAGGCCACGGCATTTTATCTGCTCGTAGTAAATCTCATCGGACTCGGCATCGGCCCCACCGCCGTCGCCCTCGTCACAGACAAGGTCTTCCACTACGACGCCGCAGTGCGCTATTCCCTTACGATCGTTCCAGTAGCAGCCATCATCCTAGCGGAACTTTTCTTCGTAATGGGCCTGCACTCCTACATCCCCACCCTGGCCCGCCTGAATCTCTGGCTCAAAGAAAATCTTTAAGTAGCACAGGCATTCCTGCCTGTGCCAACAAATCACAAACGGCGCACCTCATGAATTCTTGGCACTCGCACGCGATCGTTCTGTTCGGGTCATGTCGGCGAAGGCCACGGCGTCCTGGCCTGGTTGAGCCAGTAGGGGCGGGTCTAAGACCCGCCCGCGTAAAATTTCAGCACAGCCTCTCCCCCACTCGTACCCCCGCATATCTCTGCTAGAATATTTGTTTCCGCACACGCGGCGAACACATGATTACTCTCTTCGGACCACCCGAACCCACGCTCCTCGAGCGCCTGAAAGATTCCGTCAGCAAAACCAAAACGGAGCTCTCGGCGAAAGTCGAGCAAATCCTCACCGGCGATCGCCCCGTCGACCCCGAGCTTCTGCGCCAGCTCGAGTCCGCATTGCTCAGCGCCGACATTGGCGTTCGCACCACAAAAGAAATCCTCGCCGCCCTCCGCCAGCAGGTCAACGAGCACAAACTCGTTGAAGCCAAAGATCTGAAGCGCGAGTTGAAAAATCAGATCAAGAAAATTCTCACATTCCCGCCCGCGGCCGCTGACGGGAACGGCAACTCCGCAGCTCCTCGCGTCCTGTTCGTCGTCGGTGTCAACGGCACCGGAAAGACCACCACCATCGGCAAGCTTTCGAATCGCCTGAAAAAAGGTGGCGCCAGCGTAATGCTCGTCGCCGCGGACACCTTCCGCGCCGCCGCGATCGAACAGCTCGAAGTCTGGGGCCGCCGCTCAGGCGTCGAAGTGATCAAGCAGAAATCCGGCTCCGATCCTTCCGCCGTGATTTTCGACGCGCTCTCAGCCGCCACCGCCCGCAAAATCGATGCCGTGATCGTCAACACCGCCGGCCGCCTCCACACCAAATCCAATCTCATGGCCGAGCTCGAAAAAATGAAGCGCACCGCTGCAAAAATCGTCCCGGGCGCGCCGCATGACGTGCTCCTCGTCCTCGACGCCACCACAGGCCAGAACGGCCTCAATCAAGCCCGCGAATTCTGGAGCCACTCCGGCGTCACAGGAATAGTGCTCACCAAACTCGACGGCACCGCCAAAGGCGGCATCGTAGTCGCCATCGCCCACGAACTGAATCTCCCAATCCGCTTCGTTGGCACAGGCGAACAAATCGACGACCTCGTCCCCTTCGACCCCCAAACCTATGTCAACTCCCTCTTCGACTAGCCCCCCGGCAGCGGCGAAGCGGTTTCAGCCCACGACAAGCACCGCCGCCGTAGACCTCGCATCTCCAGAGGGCTTCAATGCCCTTCCGTAACGCCGGCTTGCCCAGAGGTACGAAGGGCGTCCCGCCGGCTCTTTTCACTTCGCCACAGCAAAACCGTGAATCACGCCAGCGTTGTGTTTGTAGCCCGCGGTTTCAACCGCGGGAAAAGACATTCCAAGAAACGAGGGCTTTAGCCCCTGAAGTATTCTTTCGATTTTCGTCAGGGCACGGCTTCAGCCGTGCCGAAAAAGAGCAGTCTTCAGGGGTTTCAACCCCTGAGGTAGACCTTTGAATCGAGAAAGAAAAACAACTTGTCGCTCTAGCTCCTGAAGAAATGATGGCCAAGCCCAACATCAACGCCGACGAATCACACATCACCCGCGCCCTGACCCTCGCGCAACGCTGCACCGCTCTCGCCCATCCCAACCCCCGCGTCGGCTGCGTCATCGTCAAAAATAACCGCATCATCGCCGAAGGTTTCCACAACTACGACCGCCTCGACCACGCCGAAATCGTCGCCCTGAAAAAAGCCGGCAAAAACGCCCGCGGCGCAACTCTCTACATCACCCTCGAACCCTGCTGCACCACCGGCCGCACCGGCCCCTGCACAAACGCAATCATCGCCGCAGGAATTAAACGAGTCGTAGCCGCAATGCAGGATCCAAATCCCGCCGTCGCGGGCCAAGGCTTCGAGCAACTCCGCCGCGCAGGAATCGAAATAACCGTTGGCATTCACGAAGCCCCCGCCCGCGAACTCAACGAAGATTTCGCCAAATGGATTCGCACCGGCCTTCCCTTCGTCACTCTGAAAACCGCGCTCACCCTCGACGGTCAAATCGCCGCACGCTCAGGCAGCACCACCTGGATTACAAGTGAAGCGTCCCGCGAGGCCGTCCAGCACCTCCGTCACGCCGCGGACGCCCTCCTCACCGGCATCGGCACGGTCCTCGCCGACAATCCACGCATGACCGACCGCACCGGCAAGCCTCGCCGCCAAAAATTGGTTCGCGCGGTTGTCGATTCACAGCTGCGGCTGCCGCTCAAATCGAACCTCGTGAAATCCGCTGACGGCGACGTTGCAGTCTTCACTTTACAACCACTCGATTCGCCGAAAGCTCTCGCACTCGAACGCGCCGGAGTCGCCGTCGTCCGGGTTCCGGCCAGACGCGGCCACGTCGATCTCGACGCAGTTCTGCGCGACCTTGGCAAACACCAGATTCTGAATGTTCTTCTGGAAGCGGGCGCAGAACTCAATGCCGCCGCCCTCCAAGCCGGCATTGTGGATAAAATGATTCTCTTCTATGCTCCGAAAATCATGGGCACCGGCGGGGTACCGATGGCGGATCTGCCCGCAGCGCGCTGGTTCCCAAAATCGCCGTCGCTGACAAATATCACCATCAATCGTTACGCCCCTGATTTCTGCGTCCAAGGATACTTTCACGATGTTTACGGGAATCACCGAGCACGTCGGAAAAATTGAAGAGTTTCAGCACGACGAAAAAGGCGGCCGCCTGCGCATCAGCCTCGAAGGCGCACCAGCTATCGCCGCCGAAATGAAACTCGGCGACAGCATCGCCGTCAACGGTTGCTGCCTCACCGTCGTAGAGTTCGACCTCCGCTCTTTCGCAGCCGATCTCTCCGGCGAAACTCTCCGCCGCACAGCCTTCGGCGAAAAAAAAACCGGCCAGCCCGTAAATCTCGAACGCCCACTCGCCGCCACCGCCCGCCTCGGCGGCCATTTCGTGCAAGGTCACGTTGACGGAATCGGCCGCATCACGCGCCTCACACCCGAAGGCGACAACTGGTGGCTTTCCGTCAGCCTCCCGCAAGATCTCCGCCGCTACGTCACCGAAAAAGGCTCCATCGCCATCGACGGCATCAGCCTCACCGTCGCCCGCTGGCACCCGCACGACGGCACCGCCGACATTGCCGTCATCCCCTTCACGCACCAGCACACAAATGTCCACGCGATGACGCCCAACGACGCCGTCAACATCGAGACAGACATCCTAGCGAAATACGTTGAAAGCCTGATCGCCGCGCGCAAAGCCTCCGCCCCGACGCACCTCACCGTCGCCGAACTAATCGAAGAAGGTTTCTGATGCCCGTTGGAAAATCCACGTCCTACGACGTCGCCGTAATCGGCGCAGGCGTCTTCGGTTCCTGGGTCGCCTATTGCCTCAGAAAAGCCGGCGCCTCCGTAATCCTTCTCGACGCCTACGGCCCCGCCCACGCCCGCTCCAGCTCCGGCGGCGAATCCCGCATCATCCGCATGGGCTACGGCCCCGACGAAATTTACACGCGCTGGTCCTTCCGCGCACTCCCGCTCTGGCAGGAACTTTTCGCCAAAGCCGGCCGCCCCGAGCTTTTCCAACGCACCGGCGTCCTCTGGATCGCCGACGAATCCGCCCGCGAATCCTACGCCAGCGACACCATCGAAACGCTCACCCGCCTCCGCGTCCCATTCGAAAAATTATCCAACGCCGATCTCCGCCATCGCTACGCGCAAATCGCAATCGACGACACCTCCTACGGAATCCTCGAGCCCTCCAGCGGCGTCCTCATGGCCCGCCGCGCCGTCCAGTGCGTCGTCGCCCAAGCCCAAAAAATCGGCGTCACCTACCAAATCGCCGCCGCTCAACCGCCCGAGCCAGCATCCGCACTTCGCGGCAATCTCCGCGAGCTCGTCACCGCTACCGAAAAAATCTCCGCCGCAAATTTCGTCTTCGCCTGCGGCCCTTGGCTCCCAGCACTTTTCCCCACCCTCCTAGCCAATCGCATCTTCGCCTCGCGCCAGGAAATTTTCTTCTTCGGCGTTCCACCCGGCGATCAACGCTTCCAGCCCCCCGCCCTCCCCACATGGCTCATCCTTCGCGACGAATTTTACGGCATGCCCGACCTCGAATCCCGCGGCTTCAAAGTCGCCAACGATCGCCACGGCCCCGCCGTCGATCCCGATACGCAATCCCGCATCGCCACTCCCGAAGCCCTCGCCGCCGCGCGTGAATTCCTCGCCCGCCGTTTCCCCGCGCTCAAAAATTCCCCGGTCGTCGAAACGCGCGTCTGCCAATACGAAAACACCTCGAACGGAGATTTCCTGATCGATCAGCATCCCGACTTCGAAAATGTCTGGCTGGTCGGCGGCGGCTCAGGTCACGGCTTCAAACACGGCCCATCGGTAGGCGAATACGTCACAACTCGAATCCTGCAATCTGGTGCAACCAGCGCGGCGGCATCGAGTCTTACACCCGCAGCCGAGCAACTCGAGCGCCGCTTCTCGCTCGCCACAAAAGAATCCGCACAGCATCGCGCAGTTTTCTAAGCTTCCTGCTCCCCTAGCTTTCCTAATCAGCCGAAACTGGCCGCGCTCGCATCTCCCCAGCCTCTCTCGCCTTGGCCCGCGCCCCGCGCAAATACAACAGCACGCCCAGCAGCACGGCAAATCCCGTCGCCCCCACAAGTTTCATTTCAAATTGAATTTTGCTCGCGCTGTCTCCCGGCGGAATCAACGACAGCAAGATCCCAGCCAGCGCAACCGTAAAGCCCAGGCCAGCTGCGATCCACACACCAAGTCGTCCTCCGGGAATCAGCACCGCGCCCGGCACATTTTCGCGGTCCGCTGAATAGGAAAGCCGTATCGCCGCGCCATACATGTAAAGGAACGGAATGAAATAAAGTATGTTCGTCGCAGACACCAGCACCTGATAGGCGCCAACCGTCGTCTCATTAACCTGGCTCAGCAGCAAAATCAAGCCCGAGATCGTCGCTTGCACCAGAATCGAAACGTAAGGCGTTTGCCATGTTGGATGAATTTTTCCGAACGCTCGGGGTAAATAGCGATCGAGCCCAATTACAAACGGCACTCGCGCGATTCCCGCCACCGTAGATCCCACGCCGCCCGCGTTTCCCACCGTCACCAGCATCGCCGCAATCATTCCCAGCGCGCTGATTTTCAGCGCTCCCGACGCAATCGTCAGTGCCTGAAACACTCCGCTCTTCGGATCCACTTCCACGCTGCTCATCAACGAAAGCACCGCAACAGTTCCCGCGATGTATGCCACGGCGATCACAATTCCCGATCCCAAAATCGCGCGCGGAAATGTTTTTCGCGGCTCGCGCACCTCCTCGCTCATCGACGACACAAGCTCCATCCCCGCGAACGCAAACGCAATCTGCGGCCAGAAATTCACGGTCGCCCAATCCCAGTGCGGCCGGATATTGCTCCATGTGAAATGCGTTACCGATCCCTGCCGGTGCCACACAAACGCCGCCACAAAAATCAGGATCGTCAGCGGAAGAAACGTCGACACGCCCCCCACGTTCTGCAGCCATTTGCCGATCCGCAGCCCGATAATGTTCATGAAGACTGCTACGAAAAGCAGAATGAAAGATCCGATCAGCAGGAACGTGCGATTCTGCGCCAGCGGAGCGTATCCAATTCCCCCGATGTAGGCCGCCATCGACGCGCTCGCAAAAAGCAGCGCCGGAAAATAAAAAAGCGTGTACACCCAATACGTCCAGCCGGCTACGAATCCGTGAAATTCGCCGAACGCCGTTTTCGACCACGCATACAGCCCGCCTTCTTCCGGGAATCGAGTGGAAAGCTCCACAATCACCAGGGCCGTTGGCACAAAAAAGAAAACCGCCGCGAGAATCCATAGCATCACCGAAGAAGTCCCGTTGTGCGCCGCCGACGCAATCCAGCGCGGTCCCAGCACGGTTGCGATGTTAAACAGCAGGACGTCCCACCAGCCCATCACCCGAGGCAGGCTTGGCTTGGGACTGAATACGGCGGGCGAACTCACTCGGTCAGGTCCAGCGCGGGAATCAATTCGTCTTCTTCCAGAAAATTGCGGAGAAATGGATCCTTCGAAGCCTCCAATTCCTTCCACGTTCCAAAAAACCCAACGCGGCCTTCCTGCAAGAAGATCACGCGGTCGGCCAGTTTTTTCGCGAGATGCGTGTCGTGAGTCACCACGATCGACGTCTTCTGCAGAGTCTTTTTTAATCTCACGATCAGGTCGCTCATGTGCGCCGCCATCAAGGGATCCACCATCGTCGTCGGCTCATCGTATAAAATCGCCTGCGGATCCTCCGCCAGCGCCCGCGCGATTGCCACCGATCGCTTCGTGCCCATGCTCAAATCCGAAGGCAATCGGTCGGCATACTCGGTAAGATTCAAAGTCTTCAGCAGCTCATTCACTTTCCTATCCACTTCTTCATCGTCCGGTCGCGCCCCGCGCGCTTCAAAAGGAAACGCAACATTCTCCGCCACAGTCAATGAATCAAACAGCGCGCCCGACTGAAATACCATCGTCACGATCCGCCGAATCTCCGAAAACTGCTCCTCGGTAAAAAACGTCACGTCCTGCCCCGCCACAATAATTTGCCCATCGTCCGGCTGTAAGAACCCCAGCAGCAGCTTCAGGCTCACCGATTTGCCCACGCCGCTGCGCCCCATGATCACGGCCGTTTCGCCCTGGTTGACGAAAAAGCTCACATTTTTCAGCACCGCATTGTCGTCGAACGCCTTCGACACGTTGCGGAATTCAATATAGTGTTCGCTCATCGCTTCAGGCGCCCCTCCAGCCTCGATTTCGCTTCTTCGTAGTCCGCGGGCGAGTTCATATTCTTGAATAGCAACCCCTCGGAATCAAAGCCTTTCCATTGCGGAGGTTCGATGAATTCGATGCGAACCTCCGCCAGCCCATCTGTCACCTTTCGCACGCCGCGATCGAGTGCTGCTCGAATCACGCTTGCCGCTCGTTTGTGATACATCGCGCACAAAGGCTCAGCCCCGCGCTCATTCATCGGCAACACCGCATGCGCATCCGATTGCATCGCGTGCCCAATCAAAAATTCAAGCCACTCGCGCGTCAAATACGGCAAATCGCAAGCGACAATCAGGTTCCACTCCGTTTGCGACGCACCTAGCGCCGTAGCAATCCCCCCAAGCGGCCCAGCCCCAGGAAATTCATCCTCAATCACAAGCAGCTCGAGCCCCTCCAGCCGCACCGTGTCCCCAACAACCGCGCACCGCTCGGCCGCCAACTCAACAAGTCTCGCCGTCCGCACAATCAGCGCCACACCCTCCAGCTCCAGCAGCGCCTTATCCCGCCCCATCCGCGAACTCTCCCCCCCAGCCAAAATAAACCCGCCAACTTGTTCCGTTTTTCGCATTCTCAGTTGTAAGCGCTCGCCGCTCCCACGACTTTATCTTTCGTCAGGGCACGACTTCAGTCGTGCCGAAAACCCTCGCCAACCCCGGGCGGCTTCAGCCGCTGAGGGCATTTCCTTCGACGCTCCGCCGCCGTGGCGGCGGCTTTTTCGTCATTTCAGTTGTCATCCCGACCGTAGCCGCGCGCTCTTGCCTTTCCACCGCAACGCGGTGGCGCACGGCGAGGTGGAGGGATCTCTCCCGCTTTTCCTCCACTCCCGCTACGTCGCCCTCTACTTCCCCGGCCTCTGAATCCCCAACCCCCTCAACTTCTCCTGCAAACTCTGTCGATGCAGCCCCACCTCGGCCGCCGTCTTCGACACATTCCACCGATGCTCCTCGAGCTTCCGCTTCAAATAAGCAATCTCGAATTTCCTCTTCGCCTCGCGAAAATCCGCCTCCGCAAGATACGAATCCCCGCTCGCATTCCGCAGCGCCGCCACTGCTCCCACCCCGCTGCGAATCTCCTCCGGCAAATCGGAAACTCCGATCGCTTCGCCTTTGCTCAGCACCACCGCCCGTTCCAGCGCATTCCGCAGCTCCCGAACATTCCCCGGCCAATCATATCGTCGCAACATTTCCATCGCGCCATCATCAAAATGCATGCGCCGTCCATGCCTTGAGCCCAACTGATCGAGAAACGCCCCCGCCAGCAGCGCCAGATCCTCCTTGTGCTCCCGAAGCGCAGGCAATTCCAGCGTCACAACTCGCAGCCTGTAAAACAAATCCTCACGAAATTTTCCCTCAGCAATCGCTTCAGGCAAGTTTCGATGCGTCGCGCTGATCACTCGCACATCCACTTCAATTGCCCGCGACCCGCCGAGCCGCTCGATGGTTCGATTCTCAAGCGCACGCAGCACTTTCGCCTGCGTCACCGGACTCATGTCGCCAATCTCATCCAGAAAAATCGTCCCGCCGGAAGCCAGCTCGAATTTTCCTTTGCGCTGCTGCGCCGCCCCCGTGAACGCCCCTTTCTCATACCCAAACAATTCCGACTCGATCAAATTCTCAGGCAGCGCCGCGCAATTCACCGCCACAAACGGTTTCGCAGCACGCACCGACCGCGCGTGAATCTCCTGCGCCAGCAAATCCTTGCCGGTTCCGCTTTCGCCAAGAATCAGCACGGTCGCATCGCTCGGCGCCACCCGGTCAGCCATCTCAAAAACGCGCCGCATCGCCGCCGACGTTCCCAGCATCCGCCCGAACTGCCCATCCGACACAAGCTCGCGCCGCAATCGCGCGTTCTCAACCCCCAATTCCTCAATCTTCAAAATATTCGCCACCCGCGTCCGCAACTCCGCAATGTCGAATCCCTTCACGATGTAATCCGCCGCCCCGTTCTGCAGCGCATCAACCGCCGTCTTTGCTGTATCCAGCGCCGATACGATAAGCACAGGCGTCTCGCTCCCGCTCTCGCGCAACGAACGCAAAAACGACAATCCGTCCTCATCCGGCATCACCAAATCGAGCAAAATCAAATCCGGCCGCTCGCTCGCAACCGCCGCCCGCGCCGCCGCAGCAGATTCCGCCTCGACCACACGGTAGTTCCCTTCGAGCGCCCGCCGCGTCCCATACCGCGCCGTCGCCTCATCATCCACAATCAGAATCGTCTTCGTAGCACTCATGTGCCCTTCGCTTCTGCCTTACGCTATGTGTTGTTTATTTTCCATTTTCGTATTGATGACTCGTCGTCAGGGCACGGCTTCAGCCGTGCCGTAAAGACTGCAAAATCGTTGCGGCTTTAGCCGCTGAGGTGCAGACTTTATTCTTCTCACTTAGACCACCCCTCCGCCTCGGAAGCCTTGTGGGTCGCCCCTTCAAGGGCGACATAACACAAACTAGAACCGCGGGGCTTCAGCCCCTGAAGTTCTCAGGCACCGCGCACTACTCCGAACGCGCCAGCGCCACCGTCAACCGAAACCGCGTCCCCGCCCCATTCCTCAACGGACTCTCGCACGCCAGCGTCCCGCCCATCTCGGCAATCCTCCGCGCCACAATCGAAAGCCCCAGCCCCGTTCCAGTCGGCTTCGTCGTGAAATACGGCTGAAAAATCCTCGCGCGCAACTCCTCGGAAATTCCCGGCCCATCATCATCCACCCGAATCTCCGCCCACTCCGCATTCGACGACAGCCCAACGCGCACTCGCCCCCCATTCGGCTGCGCTTCCATCGCGTTCACAATCAAATTCGACAGCACCTCGCCCAGAGAATCCTCCGATGCTCGCACAAAAATCTCATCCCGCGGCTGATCGAACTCCATCCGTATATTCCGACGCTCCGCATCGCGACCGAATAGTGAGGCTGTCTGCCGCGCCAGCGCCACCGCCGCCACGCGCTCGCCATTCACCGACGGCTTCGCGTAGCGCAAAAGCTGCGTCAACTTCGCGCTCATCCGGTCAATTTCGCTCACCACCAGCGTGCAATCCCGCCGCGCATCCAGCGGCAAATCCGGATTCTCCAGCTGCACCTGCAACACCGTCTTCATCGAGCTCAACGGATTCCGCAAATTGTGCGAAATGGTAGCCGCCATCTGCCCCAGCCCAGCCATCCGCTCCCGTTCCGCCAACTCGCGCTCTAGTTGCAACTTTTCCCCGATCATCCGGCAAAGATCAATGCTCCCGGGCAGCTGCTCCGCAAGAAATTCAAGCGCCGCCGAAGTTTCACCAGTCAAATACGAGCCAGTCGTCGCCGCCTCCAGCAATCCAATCTCGCTTCCATTCTTCATCAACGCCAATCGCGTCACATGCCCCAAACCACCAGGAGATTCCAGCGCCGCCAGCGCCGGATCGCGCGGCACCGAAATCCGCACCACACCCAATCCAAATTCCTCCCGAATCCTCCGCTCCGCAAACGCGATCAACTCCGCGATATTTCCATTGCGCGCCTCCGTCTGAAGCTCCGTCGAAAGCTGCTGCAAACGCCCCACGCGCTCCTGAAACCGCCGATGCAACGCCGGCCCAATCACCCGCTCCAGCGGCTCAAACAGAAAAATCAATACGAATAACAAAACGCTCGCAGTCGCTTCCGGCGGAAGCACAGGCTCAAGCCACCCGCTAATCCGCCGCACAAACGCCAGATACAGCAGAGCCAGAAACGTCGCCGAAAGCGCATACACGAGGTTCCTCTGCGCACCGTAATCGAGAAAGTTATGCTTCAAGGCAAAATAGATCAGCAGGGCGCCAGGAAGTACGGCCCCTAGAATCGTTATCGTAACCAGCAGATCTACCTCGATCGGAGACGCGGACGTGAAAAAAATGCGAACCAGCGTCGCAAAGAGCAGGAACCCGCCGATCAGGGAGAGTGCAAGTCCAAACCTATGGGCGATCGAATCCCGCCCGTCGCGGATGATCGCCCACGGCAATGCCGCTGCCGCAAACGAGCTGAAGGCTATCTTCGGTAAAGCAACTATATTTGCATACTCTAGAAGTCCTGTGCCGAAGCTCATTCGCCCGTGAGAAATGATCGCAACGCTCACAAACTCACCGAGCACCACCAGACACATCACCCACACGCCAATTGAGGTACAGACGTCCAAAGGCTTCTTGGCTACCGCACGTTTGTATTCAACATGCGTGAAAAAAATCAGGGGTGCTAGAAACCACAAACCAGTGACCACCAGCAGATTGGCAAACCAGCGTGTGGATGGCGGTGGATTTCCGTAGTGAACGAAAGCATTCAATTCCAGCAATCCTCCAGCGCACATCAGAAAGAGGGAGAGCACGACAAAAAAGAGAAGTCGTTCTAAGAGTCGCGGCCGTCGATGGCCCACTATCAGGGCTAGCAAGAAAAGGTAGGTCAGTGTCCCCGCAGTGAGACCGATCAATCGGATATAAAAAAGGTATGTCAATCTGCGCCTCGGCTAGCGCGAATTCTAGACTCACTCCCGAAACAACTCAATAAGCAAGTGTCGGACAAACCTTACACATATAATTGCCTTGAAAATAAAGCACTTAATTGCAATGTGAATAGACCATGAGTGTCGAATTATCACATTTTTGCTTGACTCTCGGCAGGGACTCCCATATATTAGCACTCGCTTGCGAGGAGTGCTAACACTCGGAACCTCCTCCCGAGCTACTCAGACCCAAACTCCATTGGAGGAATTGCACAAATGGCAGTCAACATCACGCCGCTTCACGACCGCGTTCTGGTCCGGCGGCTCGAAGGGAAAGAAGCTGTAAAGGGCGGCATCATCATCCCCGACACAGCCAAAGAGAAACCGCAAGAGGGCGAAGTCATCGCCGTCGGAAACGGCCGCCGCGAAAAGGGCGAACTGATTCCGCTGGATGTGAAGCCCGGAGACCGAATCCTGTTTGGCAAGTATTCGGGTAACGACATCACGATTGACGACGAGGAATACATGATTTTGAAGGAAGACGAAATCCTCGCGAAGATCGGCGGCTCGGCGAAGGCGGCGGGCGGCAAAAAGTAACTTTGGTCGGCCGCGTTTTAGTGGCGAGTGGGCGGCACTAACCCTTCGCCAAGGGCGGCGGCAAAAAAGTAACTTTCATCGGCCGCGTTTTATTGGCGAGTGGGCGGCAACCCTTTCGCCAAGGGCGGCGGCAAAAAAGTAACTTTCATCGGCCGCGTTTTCAGGGAGCGAGCAGGCTGAACTAAGAAGGCGCCCGAGCGGCTGGCGGCAATAGCAACGAAAACCTAACTCAGAAAGCGAAAGAGGAGAAAGAGACATGGCAAAGCAAATCGTAACTGG
Source organism: uncultured Acidobacteriota bacterium (assembly GCA_963736465.1). Lineage (GTDB taxonomy): Bacteria > Acidobacteriota > Terriglobia > Acidiferrales > UBA7541 > Palsa-295. The sequence goes on from CAVTOS010000010.1 coordinate 172,307, forward strand.
CGAAAATTCCCGCCAGGCGATCCTGCGCGGCGTCAACATTCTAGCGGACGCCGTGAAAATTACCCTCGGCCCCAAAGGCCGTAACGCAGTGATCGAAAAGAAATTCGGCGCGCCGATCATCACCAAGGACGGCGTCACCGTCGCAAAAGAAATCGAGTTGCCCGATGCGCTCGAGAACATGGGCGCCCAGATGGTCCGCGAAGTTGCTTCCAAGACCTCTGACGTCGCCGGCGACGGCACCACCACCGCAACCGTTCTGGCCCAGGCCATCTTCCGCGAAGGCGTGAAGACGGTCGCAGCCGGCGCAAGCCCGATGGCCCTGAAGCGCGGCATTGAAAAGGCCGTCGAAGTAGCCGTCGAAGAAATCAAAAAGTTCCACAAAGACGTGAAGGGCGACATGATTGCGCAAGTCGGCACGATCAGCGCCAACAACGACAAGCAGATTGGGTCGATCATTGCCGAGGCCATGAAGAAGGTTGGGAAGGACGGCGTCATCACCGTCGAGGAATCGAAGACGATGGAGACGACGCTGGAAGTGGTCGAAGGAATGCAGTTCGACCGCGGCTACCTCTCGCCTTATTTCGTCACCGACCCCGAGCGGATGGAGTGCATTCTCGAAGACGTCCGCATCCTGATCCACGAAAAGAAAATCAGCTCGATGAAGGACCTGCTTCCCCTGCTCGAGCAGACCGCCAAGATGGGCAAGCCACTCTTGATCATCGCCGAGGACGTTGAGGGCGAAGCGCTCGCAACTCTCGTGGTGAACAAGCTCCGCGGCACGTTGCAGTGCGCTGCGGTGAAGGCTCCCGGCTTCGGCGATCGTCGCAAGGCCATGCTCGAGGACATCGCCACCCTGACGGGCGGCAAAGCCATCACGGAAGATCTCGGGATCAAGCTCGAGAACGTGAAGCTCGAAGACCTCGGCCGCGCGAAGAAAATCACGATCGACAAGGACAACACCACGATCGTCGAAGGCGCCGGAAAGCCCTCGGAGATCGAAGGCCGCGTGAAGCAGATTCGCACGCAGGTGGAAGACACCACGTCCGACTACGACAAGGAGAAGCTCCAGGAACGTCTGGCGAAGCTCGTTGGCGGCGTCGCAGTGATCAAGGTCGGCGCGGCAACCGAGACCGAGCTGAAGGAAAAGAAGGCTCGCGTCGAGGACGCCATGCACGCCACTCGTGCAGCTGTCGAGGAAGGCATCGTTCCCGGCGGCGGCGTCGCGCTGGTTCGCTGCATTTCGGCGCTCGAGAAGCTCAAGCTGCACGATGACGAAGCTATTGGGGTCAACATCGTGAAGCGCGCGCTCGAAGAGCCCATGCGGCAGATCGCACTCAACGGCGGCCATGAAGGCGCAGTGGTTGTGGGCCGCGTGCGCGAGTCAAAGGACGATAACTGGGGATTGAATGCCGATACCGGTGACTATGGCGACATGGTCAAGGCCGGCGTCATTGATCCGGCGAAAGTAACGCGTCTTGCTCTTCAGAATGCTGCTTCGATTGCGGGTCTGATGCTGACGACCGAAGCTCTCGTAGCGGACCTGAAGGAAGACGACAAGAAGAGCGCAGCGGGCGGTGGTGGCGGTATGCCCGGCGGCGGTATGGGCGGTATGTACTAAAAGCCTCGGGTCTAAAGACCCGAGCTACATTGAACAGAAGGGCGCTCCGAGAAATCGGGGTGCCCTTTTTGTTTTTGGGGAGATGCAAAGAGCCATGCATGGAGCAAGTCAAAGGCGAAAAGCAGAACCGGACAATTCACAAAAGAAGAGTCGCGGGAAAGGCGCCGCGAGCGGTAGGTGCTCGGGGAGGAGACGGGTTCCCAGCCCTTCTGGGCTGGGCTAAATTGTGCCGCTCCTACGGAACTGGTGAGCAATTGAGGAGGGCATGGGCGAGATGTATTAGAAACCTCGGGTCTCCCCGACACAAGCGTCGGGACGCGAGAAACGCGAAAGACCCGAGCTACATTGAACAGAAGGGCGCTCCGAGAAATCGGGGCGCCCTTTTGTTTTTGTGTCGCGTGCAGATTGCGGCGCGAAACAAGGTGAAAAGTGACAAGAATTGTTGCTGTAAGTGCGGCAACGAGGTTGCAGCAAAAAGCGCAAATAGCGACATTTTACGAGCATGTAGGTGGTGAAGTGATTGATGCGGGTGCTGGACGGACGCGAGCAGATGACGTTAAGCCGGTTGCTGTTGAAGTTGAGGAAGGGGGATGTGGTGAAGTTCGTGCGGGAGATTCGGAGGCATGATGACGAGGATTGGGAGCAGGTGGTCGAGGGTGTTTGTGGCTAAGAATCACTTCTCGAAGACGTACGGCGACTACTAGCTTTCGGCAGTCGCTTGCTCTGCTTCGGAAGAATGTATACCGTCTTCAGCAAGTGTTCCACTACGTCAAAGGCAAGATTCAACTCCTCCCGAGTATGTGCCTTTACCTTATGGGCCGCCTCGTTTCCCATGAACCTGAGATCGTGAAGAATCTCGGCTTCGCTTTTAGCGATGAGGCGCCTGTTCACTAGCCCTGATATCTTTTGAAAAAGATTGCGACCACTTGTCTCCTCTTCGTTGCAGACGGTCTCAACTATTGCCCGGATACCGATTCCTGCCAGGATCGGCATGTCTTGAATTAGAGCCGCTTTCGTTTCTTCGTACACGCGGCCTAGCTTCGGCGGAAGAAAATGAAGATCTCGAAGGGGTGTTCGGCCCAATATCCGGTTGGGGAATAATCGCTTTGTGATTTCACTCTCACCTTCAGGATCGTAGTCTTCGGAATTGCTCGATTCAATGCAAAAACTCACCGTCCGACAACCTTTGCACTGAACGGTCAAATACTCCTCGGACCACTGGATGTCAGCTTCTGGGCTTGCATCCAGTGACTCTAAGCTCAGCAAGATCTCATGCGTGGTATAAACGCTACATTTGCCACAAATGAGGACGACGCTCTCACCAGCCCGCTTACCAATTGTGATCTCAGCAGAATAGCTCATTGGTTACTTATTCTCATGCATATGTATTTCCTTCAACTAAAACTTTACCCGAGCTAGAATCGTCTGTCCACCAAAGTGATCGCATAGGTGACCGACTAACAAAGGAGCCGGCCGCGATCAAGCTGGGCATCTGCACCGTCGCTGCGGGTTACTCGCGGCGCGGATTGGAGCCCGAGCTACTGAGAGCGAAACACCCGAAGGGTATTCCAAGTTAGGGTCGTTCGGGTGGAACGACGCTTTTTCGTTTTACCTCCCTCTGATTCTCGGGTCCCCTCTATTTTGCGGGGCCTAGAACTCGTAGTGTCCACAGTAGAAATTCACAGGGAGAGGTGCGTTACTAGGAACGGCAGTGACCAGCGGCTAGTGGCCAGAACGGAGAGTTGAAATGACTATATGGAGGGCGTGGCAGCGAAGAGACCGGGCGGCGGGCGCAACGCCCGTGATTCGCGACTGGCTCTTCACATGGCAACTTTTTGGCGATATAGTCCGCTTGCACAGCCTACGTGAAACTGCATCACGGAGAGGCTAAATGCCGCGTACGATTTTCCTCCAGGTGGGCGACAAAGACAGGATTACCCTGCCCGTCTTTATCGATTCCCTTCGCAATTTTCTATATTTACTAAAGGATATGGATGCGAGCGTATCGCATGACCCGCGTGGAAGCATGTCTTGGGAGATTGTCTCTCTACAAAAGAAAAGCCCGCCGGTTGTTGGTGTAGCTCCCCATCTTAAGCGTGGGTTTCGGGATCTCTCCGACGCAGTTGAAGCCCAGGTTATCAAAAATATTCGTCTCCTCTCTGAGAGCGGAGAGCGTAGTGAACTTATGTCTGATTCAGCGCTTGGGAGAATAGAGAAGCTCGCCAAGAAAACCACGAAGCAAGGGCCCATGATTATTTATATCAATGGAGATTCAACACGTAAGGAGGAAAGCGCGATCAACGAGCGCACTCTAGCGAGCGTAAAGCAGCTGACCGGGGTTCAATATTCAGCCTACGGTTCTGTTATCGGAAACTTAGATTCAATTAGCGTGCACAGGGGAAATGAATTCAGAATTTGGGACGAGAACACGAACAAACCTGTGCTTTGCAAATTTGATGAAGGGAAATTGGAGCAGGTAAAGTCACAGCTTAAACAGAAGGTTATTGTCATAGGAGAAGTCCATTCCAATGGCGCGGGTATTCCCATTTCAATCGATATCGAAGAGCTTGCCGGGATCGAGCAGCGAACAATTCCAACTATCAAAGAAATGTCTGGGCTTGTAGAAGATTTCACAGAAGGCAAATCCTTAAAGGAATATATGGAGGACTTGGCCAATGAGTGAGCCAAGAAAACTCTATTGGGATTCGAGCTGTTTTATTTGCTTTCTGAATAGGACTGAAACAGCCCGGCGTGAGATCTGTGAAGATATACTCCAAAACGCAAAGCAAGGGATTGTAGAGATCTGGACCTCCACTTGGACAATTGTTGAGGTAATACGTCCCAAACGTCGAGGAAGCGCCCCGCTGCCCCGCTGGGCTCAAGAGGCCATCGTGGCTGTCCCTAACTCAAAGTTCGAATTAGAGCAGCTTTGGCAGCGTTATCAATCGCAGGATCCCGCAGTTAAACTCTCTCTTTCACAGATTGCGCAAATCCAAGGAATGTTTGCTTGGCCTTTCATCCGGAAGATAAATGTGGATGAACGGACCGCATACAGGGCCGTCGAATTAGCCAGAGATTTCGGACTGAAGCCCGCCGATTCTATTCACGCTGCGTCAGCGATCCTTAGGAAGGTTCACGCGTTGCAGAGATGGGATCGAGACTTCGACAAGGTGAAGCATTTGATTCTCGTCGAGAATCCTACACGTTTAACTCAACAAGGTGAGCTTATCGAAGGGATTCGCAAAGCCATCGGACCCAGCCCCGAAGACTTTCAATCGTCGGAACTGGTTGACGTAAGCCAAGAAGACGCCTCGACCGCAAAACCTCTCCCGGAATCCTCTCTTCTTTCGGGCCGCCGCATGATCCGCCTTCGAAAAGACACAGAAAAAGAGAACTGAAAAGCCTAAGAGGCCTTGTGACCTGCGTAAGGATTCAAAGGGTCACAAGGGCTGGGGTATGTTCGCGCTTTGAGGCCAGAAGCCGCGCAGTCAGGCGGTTTCGGTCTTTTCGAAAATGGCGACGCCGTTTGCGGGGATTCGGTCGACGCGGTAGATGGGATAGGCGGCGGTGAAGGTTTGGCCGTCGGGTGAGACGGCGAGGGATTCGCGCAGGGTTGTTCTTCCGTTTTTCAGTCCTGATCCGGAGATGCTGTGGGTGTTGGTGCGGTCTGAGGATCGTTGTAGGGGTCGCGTTGGTGTTTGGATGGGAAAGGCAAATGCGGATCCCTCGCCACGACACAGAGTGCGGGACGCATAAACGGCGCTGCGCTCCCTTGCTTTGTCAGGACAGGCGGGAGGGACGTAAATCACCTGCGATTTGAATGGGTGCACGTGTGGTGTGGTGCGAACGCGTAGGTGGCTGGGGCACAGGCGTCATTTTTAGAGCCGCCGCTTGGCGGACGCCTGTGATGCTGAAAGGCGAAGACAAGGAACTCGGTCGCGGGGTGCGCTGAGTATTTTCGTTTGTTGCTGCGTGCTGCTTGGGGCACAGGCAGGAATGCCTGTGCTACTTAAAAGCGAAACATCTGGAGGCGTCGTTCCGGTGGAACGACGCCTTTTTTGTTTGCGAGCTTTGAGTTTGACAGGTCCCCTTTGATTTGCGGGGGCTAGAACCGTAGTGTCCACAATAGAAATTCACAGGGGAGAAGTGCGACGGTAGAGGAGAGTGATGAGTGATGAGTGACGAGCTGGGACAAAAGGCTGGAGTGAAAATGACAGAGAGTGGCGCTGTAGCTGCGGCAACTAGGTTGCAGCAAAAGCGGTTTTGAGGGGGTTTGGGCCGCACTTCAGGGGCTGAAGCCCCTTGTTTTGCGCTCGGGCGTTTTGTCGCAGTTGAAACCGCGACCTACAAAGCTTTCCTTTTACGATCATCGGGTGCGATGCAGGGTTGGGAGCCAAGATCGGACGCATTGCGGAGTGGCAACTAAGCACAGGCAGGAGTGCCTGTGCCACTGAAGGCGAAACAAGAACAAAGAGCCGGCCCCGCGAAAACCACCGGGACGCAAACAGGGCGCAGGATGCCGGCGCTACAAGGGAACGGTCGGGCGATGTGCGCTGAGAATCGATGTTCGAGGTGTGGCGTTACCTTGCCGCAGGCTGAAGACGACGGGAGAGCGGAGAGATTGACATGACGATATGGAAGGTGTGGCAGCGCAAGGACCGGGAGGAGACGGCGCAGGGGACGAGGTCGAACCAGGGTTGGGAGGAGAGGCGGAAAATTACGCATCGGGGGAAGACTTTGCGCGCGTTTCGCGCTTATCTCGATCTGCAGGAAACGACGGCGTACATGCAGAAGGAGATGCAGAGCCAACTGGAGGCGTTTGACGTGACGATGCGAACGATTCGCATCCTTGAAATGCTGTATCGAAAAGGCCCGATGGCGATAGGCGTGATGGCCAGCCAGATGAAGTGCAGCCGGCAAAACATCAAGAACATTTTGCGGCCGCTGCGAGAGCGCGGCTGGGTGGTGCTGGAAATGTGGACGCGGCCTCCTGTGCCGAAGGATGAGCGGCGTCTGCCGGTGGAGAAGCGCGGCGTGAAGAGAAGAGGCAAGGCGGTGGGGATCGTGCTGCTGACGCCGCGAGGGAAAAAGTTTATTGGCACGTTTTTTCCGAAGCACGCGAAGGTGGTGAAGTCGTTGATGCGGGTGCTGGACGGGCGCGAGCAGGTGACGTTGAGCCGGTTGCTGCTGAAATTGAGGAAGGGGGATGTGGTGAAGTTCGTGCGGGAGATTCGGATGTATGACGATCAGGATTGGGAGCGGGTGGTGAAGGGGAAAAGCGTCAGTGGCTAGTGGCTGGTGGCTAGTGGCTAGTGGCTAGTGGCTAGTGGCTAGTGGTTTGACGCGAGAGGAATGGCAGCGGAGCGAGAGTGGAGGGCGGAGTCTGAGGTCGTTGCTGTTGATTGCAAAGCTGCCGCAAGGACTGCATGCTGGGTGAATGCCTGAGTTGCCTGATATTGCGGCTTACATTTCTGCGCTGGAACCGCGTGTGATTGGTCGGGCGCTTGTGCGCGTGCGGTTGGGTAATGCTTTTTTGTTGCGAACTGTGGAGCCGGGGATTGGGGAGGTGGAGGGGCGGGTGGTGCAGGGGCTCGGTCGAATTGGGAAGCGGATTGCGATTGGTGTGGAGGGCGACCTGTGGCTGGTGCTGCACCTGATGATTGCCGGGCGATTGCATTGGCGGGCGGCGGGGGCGCGGCTGGCGGGGAGGCAGAGTTTGGCGGCGTTTGATTTTGCGGGTGGGTCGCTGGTGCTGACGGAGGCTGGGACGAAGCGGCGGGCTTCGTTGCATGTGGTGGCGGGCGAAGAGGGGCTGCGCGCGATTGATCCGGGAGGCATCGATATTTTTGCGAGTGATCTGGCGGCGTTTCGAGCGGCGCTGACGGAGGAGAATCGCACGTTGAAGCGGGGGCTTACTGATCCGCGCGTGCTTAGCGGGATTGGTAATGCGTATTCGGATGAGATTCTGCATGCGGCGCGGCTTTCTCCTGTGACGCTTACGCACAAGCTGAAGGATGAGGAGTGGGTGAGGCTGTTTGCTGCGACGCGCGATGTGCTGACGATGTGGATCGCGCGGTTGCGCGCTGAGGCTGGGGAGGGATTTCCGGAAAAGGTGACTGCGTTTCGCAAGGATATGGCGGTGCATGGGCGGTATGGGATGGCTTGTCCGCGATGCGGGGAGAAAATTCAGCGGATTCGGTATGCGGATAACGAGACGAATTATTGCGCGCGATGCCAGACGGGCGAGAGGGTGCTGGCGGATCGGAGTTTGTCGAGGTTGTTGCGGGAGGATTGGCCGCGGACGTTGGAGGAGTTGGAGGCGTTGAAGCGGAAATGACTTCGGAGGCGAGAAGAACGTGAGAGGTCAAAGGCGCCGGCCGGAGGCTGGCGGTACAAAACTGACCGCGTGAGTTAGTCGGCGCCGCGGGAACGGCGGGACTTTGTGTTCTTGGCAACTACTGGGGTGTCCGCGTGTGGCGGAAGATCGGGCATGTGCGTCATTGCTGCGTCGCGGAGCGTAGCGAATTCGGTCCAGTCGCGTTTCGAGATTGGATCGGCGGTGGGCAAGCCGAGGCGTTCGAAATTCAGGAATTGGCCGTGCTGCTGGATGCGGAAATCGAGATGGGGGCCGGTGGCGAGGCCGGTCATGCCGACGAGGCCGATGGTGCGCCCCTGTTCGACGTGCTGGCCGGTGCGAACGAGGAGGCGGGAGAGGTGCATGTAGTAGGTGCTGTAGCCGTTGGTGTGCTGGATGGTGATCAGATTGCCGGCGCCGCCTTTTCGGCCCGCGAAGGTGACGCGCCCTTCGCCGATAGTTTGGACGGGAGTGCCGATGGGGGCGGCGTAATCAATGCCGAGATGCGGGCGATATTCTTTGAGGATTGGATGGTAGCGGCTGGCGCTGTAGTGCGACGTGATGGCGGCGGCGAATTTCAGAGGCGAGTGGAGGAAGGCTTTCTTCATCGCTTTGCCGTCGGGCGTGAAGTAGGCGGGGTGGCCGGTGAGGTCATGGAAAAGGACTGCACGATAGGGGTGGCCGGCGTTGTTGTATTCGGCGGCGAGGATGCGGCCATAGGCGGCGGTTTCACCATTCGAGAATTTTTTCTTTTCGACGACGATGCGGAAGGTATCGTTGGGGCGCGTGTCGGTGTAGAAATCGAGATCCCATCCGAAAATTTCGGCGAGGCGCATGGCGAGTTCGGGGCGTTCGCCGGCTGCGATCACAGATTCGAAGAGCGAGCCGTGAATGGTGCCGGTGACGCCGGCGGTTTCGGTTTCGGAGGGGATTTTGCGGATTTCGGCGTGGAAGGAATCGCCTGATGCGCCGGGCGCGAGCGGGGGGCTCGATACTGCGGGAGAACTGCGCACGGGGCTTGCAGCTAGCGAACCTTCTGCAGGCTGCGGCGTGATTATGAGCTCGCGGTCCGTGTCAATGCGGTAGCGGACTTCGCGCAAATCGCCGAGGACGCCGCGGCCGACCGTGATTTTATTGCCTGCGCGGAAATGGCGGAAATCGAAACTGTGTTGAGCTACGGCGGCGACGCGAGAGGCGGTGGCTGCGTCGAGCCCGAGCTGCTCGAGCGCCTGACTAAAGGAAAGCCGCGGCGGCGCGATTTCATCGGTGTACATGACTACATCGCGCTGAATGCGCGCCGCTTCTTCGTGGGCGAGAGAGACTTCGTCTGCGAATTGCGCTTCGGCTCTACCGCGCACGCCGTAGGACCAGCCGAGGACAGCTCCGGCTGCGATCAGCAATGAGAACCAAAATATGATTCTGAGGCGATTCATTTTGCTTCGGTGTTTCCCGGTGCGTGGCCCGTTCGCAGGATAACGCAAGGGCCGAAGGTAAGAAAAGTGGAATTGCGGCGGTGTGCCGGAGCGAGCAAAGGGCCGTAATTCGTGTGGCGAAGGTTGGCGAGCGTGTTTCACGCATCTTGAAATTATGGAGATGCATCTCAGTGTCAGGGGCTTTGAGGTGACGCTGGCGGGGAGGAGGAGCTTATGAAGGGGGTTTTTCTTCCTCTGGGATTGCTTCTGACTTCAAGTGCTGCGTTTGGGCAGCTGCCTGCTGGGACCGTGATTCCTGTGGCGCTGCATGGTTCGCTGTCTTCGACCAAAAGCAAACCGGGGCACATGCTGAAAGCGCGAGTGATGCAGGATATTCCTCTCGGGGAAGGTAGCAAGATCCGCGCGGGCGCGTATGTTCAGGGGAAAGTGATTTCCGTGACGCCTGCAGCCAATGGAAGCGGAGCGAGCATTACGTTTGAGTTCACTCAGCTTGTTACGTCGTGGGGACCGGAACCGATTCGCTCAGACCTGCGGGCGCTGGCATCCACATTTGAGATCAATGAAGCCCAAATTCCGATGTATGGCGGCGACCGCGGAACTCCATCGAGTGCCTATCAAACCACTTTGGTGGGAGGTGAAACTGTGTATCGGGGCGGCGGGCATGTGATGGATGGGAAGACCATCGTAGGCGAGCCGGTCTATGACGGCGTGTTGAGCCGCGTGAGGGCCAACCCGCAGCAAAATTGCCGGGGGGCGATCGATGGGAATGATCGGGCTCAATCGCTGTGGCTGTTTTCGTCGGACGCGTGCGGAGTGTACGGGTATTCGCGCGTGAAGATCGAGCATGCTGGACGAACGCGTCCGCTGGGCGAAATTACGCTGAAGGCCGAGCGTGGCGACATCAATATCCGCGGCGGCAGCGGAATGCTGTTACGCCTAAATAATCCGTCTGCTGCGGACGGCACTTGAGCATACAATTGCCGCAAGAGTCTTCAGTGAGGTTTCAGATTTCCTGGTCGATACCAAGTTCGCGAACGCTGGGAGGTACTTTCTCATGATGAAACGCCATCTTCTGATAGCTGCTTTCGCTCTCTGCTTTTGGCCCTATCACCAGCCTTATTATCTTTTCCCGACCCATTGGCAGGGGCTCTCCATTTATTTTCATTCGACGGGACCTTGCTACGGAGTTGGCTGTCCCAAGGGCACAGGACATTAGCCCAGCGGGGTGGACCCAATAGGGCCGCCTTAATTACATGCAGCCTGCCAGGCTTAGGCGAAAGCCTGTAAGTGTGATCCGAGACATCAGCTACACCACATAATTCGAGTCTATACTCCAATCGCCGGATAGATGAAATGCGCCGGCCGCGCCAAACTTCTCTTGCGGAAATGGAACGCTTCTAGAGTTCAAGTCTGCAAGGAGACAATATGAGACACTTCGCGCAATTTTTCTGTTTGGCCCTGCTTTCGTCTGTGATGGGCATCGCAACTTTCGGGCAGAACGCCTCCGGTCCCGGAACGTACCAGACGCAAGACCACAGCATCAAGCACATCAAAGGATGCTTACAGAACGGCCAGAAGGCAGGCGAGTACTCGATCGCCGATGCGAACGGCTCAGTTTGGACTGTAAAGAGCGCAAAACTAGATCTCAGCCAATATGTGGGTCAGGAGGTTCGAGTCGGCGGACGGTGGGGCGGAGAACAAACTACTCAGGCACCGCCGAATCCGAATGCTGTTCAGGAAAACTCGAAGGATAAATCCGATATGTCGTCGGCCACAAGCACTCCGCTGGATGTGAAAAGCGTCAAGATGATCAGTCATACTTGTCCAGCCAAGTAAGTTTAGAATCCACAGGCGTAATCCGAGTCAGGGCAGGCCCAATGGTCTGCCCTTTTTTCTTAAGTCTCTCAGCGAACCACCCGATTTGGGATTCGAAATGCGACAGATGAAGCGAACCTGCCGATAGTGTTAGACTCCATTTTATCTTTTTTCTGAGGGAGCCATTTTCTTATGCGGATGGGACGGGCTTTTATCTGGGCTTCGTTGGTGGCGGTTGTTGCAATCTTCTGCGGGACGGCGACCAAGGCGCAGGACACACACGAAATCGATACGAGCTGGCCGCGCGAGATCGAATCTGACTTGGGTAAGATCATCATCTATCAGCCGCAACTTGATTCTCTTGACGGGAACATCCTGACCGGGCGCTCAGCGGTGTCGCTGCAAGGGCCTGATAAGAAGGAGCCCATCTTCGGAGCGCTGTGGTTTCGCTCGGAAGTTCCGTGGATCGCGATGCGGGTCTGATGACGCTCGAGGACACGAAAGTAACGCGGGTGAAATTTCCCGACGCCACTCCCGAAGACATGCAGAAGATGCGCGACCGGATCGAGGCCCCGGCGAATACCTGGGACATCGTTCTGACGCTCGAGCAGGTGGAAACGAGCCTTGCAGCCAGCGAGAAAGAAGTTGCGTCCACGGAAAACCTGAAGAGCGATCCGCCGGTGATTATTTTTTCGCAGAAGCCCGCAGTGCTCATAAGCTTCGACGGCGAGCCGGAAGCACGGCCGATCAAGGATTCGCCCTACGAGCAGGTGGTGAATACCGCTGTGCTGATCGTTAAGGATAAGAGCTCTGGAAACTTCTATTTGAGCAACGGTCAGACATGGTACATCGCGAAAAATCCAAAAGGGCCGTGGTCAGTCACCACGAACACGCCTTCGGCGATCAAGGATTTCGTCAAGCCTGATCCAGATGCGGAGCCTCAGACGGGGCCACCCCCGCAGATTATTACGGCGACGGTGCCGACGGAACTGATCGTCACATCGGGCGCGCCGAACTGGACCGCGCTGACCGGCAACCAACTGCTCTACGTGAGCAACACGGAAAGCACGTTCATCAAGGAAATCGCGACCAACAAATATTATTTGCTGCTTTCGGGACGATGGTTCAGCAGCCAATCGCTCGACGGGCCGTGGACTTACGAGCGCAGCGATACCCTGCCGACCAGTTTCAAACAGATCCCGCCAGCCTCGGCGGTGGGAGACGCGCTCGCGGCTGTGGCCGGGACGAATCAGGCCGAAGATGCCGAGATGGATGCGGAAATTCCGCAGACTGCGGCAATCAAGCGCGACGAAGCCAAAACGGAAGTCAATTACGATGGCTCACCGCAATTTCAGCAGATTCCGAGCACGCAGGTTCAGTACGCGGTGAATACGAGTTCGTCCGTGCTGAAGATCGGTGATCGCTACTACGTGTGCGACAACGGAGTCTGGTTCGCTGGCCTGACGCCGACCGGCCCCTGGGCGGTAGCGGATAGCGTGCCCGATGCGGTGCAAACGATACCGCCGAGCGCCCCCGTTTATAACGTCCGGTATGTGCACATTTACGACGCGACGCCGCAGATCGTCTACGTCGGCTACACGCCTGGGTACATCGGCACGTACCGATATTACGGAACCGTGGTGTACGGAACTGGTTGGTATTACCGGCCGTGGATTGGCCCCGTGTATTACTACCCGCGTCCTTACACTTGGGGATTCAATGTTATCTACAATCCGTGGACCGGCGGGTGGGGATTTGCACTTGGTTACAGCACGCCGTTCATCAACGTGAGCATCGGATGGAGGAGCAGCTATTACCGCTATCCTCCGTATTGGGGAGGCGGAGGATGGTGGGGGCCGGGAGGTTATCGTCCGATTTATCGGCCGCTGCCGGGCTATAGGCCTCCGTACCGGCCACCGAACAATGTGATCATCATTCGCCCGGGCAGACCCGGATACCGGCCTGGATATCCTGGATATCCGAATCGACCCGGCCAACCAGGTAAGCCGGGACGTCCTAGACCGACGCCGTATACGCGAGACAATATCTACGCGCGTCCCGGAGTCTCCGATCGCGTTAAAACTGACTACCGCCCGAAGGGGAAAACCCCGAAACCTGTGACGAAATTGCCGAACAACGTTTACACCGATAAGAACGGAGACGTTTACCGCCGCAACAACACGGGCAAATGGGACAAGCGCGAGAACGGCAAGTGGACGAAACCTGCTCCTGCAAATCCGGGAACGCAGCCGACTCGACCGGGAACGCGTCCGGCACCGGGCACGCCGGGAGCGAAACCGGCACCGACGAACCCGAACACGCGTCCTGCGCCACAACCCAAGCCTGGGCAGCCCAGCATTCAGCCCGCGCCGTCACCAAATCAACCGCAACCGAAGCCGGCGCCAACGCAGCCTTCCACACGGCCGACGAGACCTGCTCCGGAGGCGAAACCGACGCAGCCCTCGAATCCGTCAATTCAGCCGGCGCCCAACAATCCGTCAACTCGGCCGGCGCAACCGTCTACCCAGCCAGCTCCGAAACCCAGCACGCCGGCGATTCAGCCTGCGCCTGCGCCGGCACCCGGACTCAATCGCGACGCGGATGCACGGAACCGGGCACGGACAGCGAGGCCGGCGCCGCAACCGCAGAGAACTGCGCCGCAGAATAATTCGCGGCAATCGCAGCCATCTAGTAATTCGCGGCATTCTTCGTCGAACAATCAATCGTCGAAGGGCCAGAACACGCAGAACCAACGGCAACGATAGCAGTGCGATCAAAATCGAAATCCGGGCGCGGACGAGACGCCCGGATCGATTCGACTCTTCGACGTACCCTCAATCCATTTGCGAGAGCGTCTATTTCAGGACGCTACTAATTCGTATGATGAGGAGAGTTGTATCGCGTTGTGCAGGGTGCGGTAGAGGGGGCAGTTCATTGCGTAGATTCCGTGGACGCGCTCGATGGTGGCGCGCTTTTCTTCCGGAGCTAGGAGGCGCATCGCGACATGGATGCGTCTGATGACCAGCACTCCATCTTCGAGTTCGACTTCCCCTCTGACGTCCGCGGTGAGCTTGTCGTTGCTTGCATCGATTTGACGCGCTTCCAGCGCGCCCCCGAAGGTGCCCATCATTCAACCGGCGGTTCCGGCGATGACGTAGTCGATGGTGGCGGCGTGCGATTCTTTGATTTTGTCGGCCGGGACTTTGTAGTGCTCGGCGATTGCGCCGTGGACGCTGAAGATCACCGGTTGCGGCTCGCCGGGAAGATGAGCGACGCGCAACGGTCCTACTTTGCGCTCGATCTTGACGTTTGAAACGTATACGACATCGGACATGGATTTCCTCCTGGGCATTTGATGCTTGCTGCCGGCGTTCCGAACTATACCGCGCCTTCGAAAAGCGCCATCGCGGGTGGGGTCAAGCGGAATGCTTGAGGTCTTCCTGCGGGACGGCTCGCAGGGTGGCGATCCAGGCGAATGCCAAAACAACGGCAAGGAGTGGGATGAGCCATACCACGCGGCTCTGGTAGCGGTCTTCGACTGTGGACAATACGCCGGTGACGAAGGCGTTCGCGAGGACCGCCGGAATGAGCACGAGGGCGAGCCCGGCGAGACGAGGAGTCCAGCGCCGCCATAGGAGAATTCCGAAAATAACGATCAGCGCGAGTGAGACTACGACAGTCCAATTCTGAATCATGGAAATGAAATCGAAAGGCAGATCGTTGCCAGCCTCGCGGCTTTGAAGGAAGCGCGCTTTTCCGGCTGGAAATGCCTCGTCGAATTGTTGCACCATCCAGTGGTTGGGATCGAATCCGATTTCGAAGGTGCCGAGTTGCTGCCAGAAATTTGAAGCGGATTTGGACAATTGCGCGCGCGGATAGGTGCGAAGCGTGGCGAGAGCGAATGGAATTTCTTCGTGCAGCATTTGTTCCTGCGCATGGCTGGAGGAAGTTTTCCAGACTCCGTCATCGGCCCAGAGGAACTGGTCGGAATCGTTGCTAAGATCATGGAGGCGGCTACATCCTGCGAATCGCGTTTCGCCGCAGTGTTGCTCGAGATACCAGCGGCCGGGGCCATCGGCAATCAAGCGTGCGGTGAGGAACGGCGGGCGTTCGCCATTGAGCGAGGGCTTGCCGTAAAGGTACGAATTGAGCGCGACCTGCGCGATGGCCGCTAGCATCACAATGGCCGCTACTTCTCCCAGCGCTTTCAAGCGGCCGGACATGAATCCATTTCGGAAGATCGCCCAAAAAACAGCGAGCAGCAGGCAGATTCCCACGGCAAGCATCAGGTGAGTGGCGTGAGACGCTACCGCCCAGCACGCGATTCCGGCCACAGCGATTCTTTCGGGACGAGAGAGATCGTCTCGCGCGAAAACGAGCAGATAGATCGAGAGGTACAAAACCGGCCCGAGAATATCCGGCATGATGAGGCTTATGAACCAGCTCGCGCTGGTCAGCAGGCTTAGGAACGCAACGAGGGCGAGATACCACAGCACCGTCCGCCTCGGCAGGATCGGGCGCACAACGAGCCAGATGACGTAAGCGGTGAGGAGAGCTTGCAGCGCGACGATGGGCCAGAGCGTGGCGTTCCAATGGAACGGCAAAATGCCCAGGCTGTAGATGAATGAGCGCATGCCGTAGTAGTCGGAGAGCTGATGAAGGAACAAGGCGCGCGCGACTGGGGAGCCGTTTGCGAGATACGTCATGGAATCGGGGTATAGGAGCGGGTAGCGATTGAAGAATGCCGGCCACATCATGAAAAGGGCGCCGAGCAGAACTGTACCCGCGCGAGCGAGCGAAGAGTGGTTCGCTGCTCGCCGAGCTTCATCGCGCTGGGTGGCGAAGGCTAGGCTCACGGAAGATTGCCGGGATTGTAGGGCCGCGCGTGAACAGATTCAAGAGGTAACGCGGAACGGCTTAATTCTTCGCCGAGTGGCCCGATTTCCTTGCCGGCGACAGCGGGCACGGCCCCGCGAACACAAGCGGGATCTGCGACATGCCGGGCTCTTGCTGAAGAACCTGTGAATTTTGAACTAGCGATTAATGAGAAGCGCCAGCGGAGCCTGCGGCGGCGTATTGCGAATCGCGTTCGGAAGCGGATGTTGCGAAATAATTTCGCTCGCGGAGTCCGCGGTAGATATGACCGGCAATCTGAGAAGCACGCGGGCCGTTGGTGCTGCGGCCGCCGCCGCGAATGAGAATCACGAGAACAATTTTCGGATGAATTTCGTCGGCGTAGGAGACGTACCAGCCGAGCCGGCCGCCGAGCGATTCGTCGTTGCAAGTGCCCGTTTTGCCGAGCGTGGGGCCGAGCGTGTCGTTGCCATACGGGTCGTAGCTGCGGCGCGCGGTGCCATACATTACGGCGGCGAGCATGCCTTCGCGGATATCTGGGAGCAGCGGCGCGATATCGAGTTGACGACGGACGCGGGGCGCGAAATTGACGCGATCTTCGGTGGTGCGCGGATACTGCAGATAGTATTCGGTGCCGCCATTGGCGAGAGTTGCCGCGAGCGATGCGAGTTGCAACGGCGTGATGCGGATGCCGCCGCCGAAGCTCGACATGCGCGCTACTCCGCCATACTTGGGCGGGAAGAGCGGCAGCGAGCCGGGCTGTTCTTCGCTGATGTTGTAGCCAACGCGCTCGCCGAGGCCGAGCAGGCGGGCGTATTTAATGACGGTGTCAAATCCGAGCTGCTTGCCGACGCTTTCGAAGAAGACGTTGTTCGAGTGCGCCATCGCTTCAGTGAGGTCCATGTAGCGGCGGCGGTCCACTTTGAGCATCGTGTCGCGAGTGATGGCGCCTTCTTGCAAACCTGCGAGAGCGATCACCGGCTTGATCGTCGAGCAAGGTTCGAAGCCAGCGGAGAATGCCATCTTCTGATTCACGATTGTGAGAATGCGGCCGGTTGCTGGATCGAGTGCTACAACCGAGCCGTTCGTATGGCCCAGCGCGTCGATGGCTACCTGGCGGACGATGGCGTCGTCGTAGCTGGTGGCGTCAAATTTCGCGGGATCAAGATTGAAAGCTGTGCTGCGAGTGCGATGAGTGCGTTTGGCTGCGGGTGCGCCTGTGGGCGAACCGAATGCGGCGCTCGCGGCTGCTGCGAGCAGGAGGCACAGTATTGGGATTACTTGGCTGGTGCGTGAGCTGGGTCTCATGTCTTCTTTTATTATGCCTTTATGTTATCGGCCGCAGGCCCCGTACAGTGAATACTTGAGCCTGAGCAAATTGTAGGGACAGTCGAAGGAAGGCGCAACTGGTAATCAGTACAGTTTTTCTGGATTTGGGGGGTACCAAAGTACCGGGGGGCGAAAGTGCGCCGGGGTTCATATCGGGACATGAACCCCGCCCGGATTGAGTCGAGTAGCGGCCGGTTGGATTTAGCGGCCTGTCTTGCCCTTCGATGCGGCGGCGGCCATGGTTGCGGGCTTCACGGGTTCTGCCGCAGCGGGCTTGCCGTTGTCGCTGGCCGCGACCACAGGCTGGTGGACCAGGCCCAGTGCTTTGCGCAGATCGGCTTCGATCTTGTCGCGGATATCTGTGTTTTCCTTCAGGAAAATGCGGGCGTTGTCGCGACCCTGGCCGAGGCGCTCGCCTTTGTAGGAAATCCATGTGCCGGACTTCTCGAGGATGTTTTTCGCTACTCCGACATCGAGCAGATCGCCTTCGCGCGAGACGCCTTCGCCATAAATGATGTCAAACTCGGCTTCACGGAACGGCGCGGCTACCTTGTTCTTCACCACTTTCGCGCGGGTACGCGAGCCTACTACGCGGTCGCCTTCTTTAATGGACTGAATGCGGCGGATATCAATGCGGATCGAAGAGTAGAACTTGAGCGCGCGGCCGCCGGTGGTGGTTTCGGGATTGCCGAACATCACGCCGATTTTCTCGCGAATCTGGTTGATGAAAATCAGGGACGTCTTCGATTTGGAGACGATAGCGGTGAGCTTGCGCAGCGCCTGCGACATCAGGCGCGCTTGCAGGCCCATTTGCGGATCGCCCATGTCGCCTTCGAGTTCGGCGCGGGGAACGAGAGCGGCGACGGAGTCGACGACCACGACATCGACGGCATTGGAGCGAATCAGCGCTTCGGCGATTTCGAGCGCTTGTTCGCCGTTGTCGGGCTGCGAGACGAGGAGATTATCAACGTCCACGCCAAGCTTGCGCGCATACGACGGATCGAGCGCGTGTTCCGCGTCGATGAAGGCGGCCTGGCCTCCGAGTTTCTGCGCTTCGGCGATTACGTGCAAAGTGAGCGTCGTTTTGCCGCCCGACTCCGGGCCGTAGATTTCGATTACGCGGCCGCGCGGCAAGCCGCCGACGCCGAGAGCGGCGTCAATCGAGATGGAACCGGTGGGAATCACGTTCACCGGGACGAGCACGTCGCGGTTCCCCAGGCGCATGATCGAGCCTTTGCCGTATTGCTTTTCAATTTGTGCGATTGCCAGATCCAGATTCTTGGTTTTTTCGTCGGACACGCTTGCACCTCGAGGGCTTTTCGCCAGCATTTCCTGGGGACGCAGGAGGCACAGTCTAGCAGAATGCATGCCCTGCCCTGAATCCGCATTTCTACGGCCATATTACCACTAGGCGAACAAAAAGCAAAGACTATTTTAAGCCCGAAATAAGGCTATTTCAGCGGCGATAATTCGGGCGTGAGGTCCGCACGCGTTGACTTGCCTTCTCGCGCAGCCTAAGATGTGCGCCATCCATGGCGGAAACGCAGTCGCCCATCGGCCTTACCATCTCCCACTATCGAGTGATCGAGAAACTCGGCGGTGGCGGCATGGGCGTCGTTTACAAAGCCGAGGACAACGAGCTTGGCCGCTTCGTTGCGCTGAAATTCCTTCCGGAAGACGTCGCCCGTGATTTGCAAGCGCTCGAAAGGTTCCGTCGCGAAGCGCGAGCTGCATCAGCGCTGAATCATCCTAATATCTGCACGATTTACGAGATCTCTCAGCAGGACGGCCATCCGTTCATTGCTATGGAGTATCTCGACGGTTGCACGCTCAAGCACCTGATCACCGGCAAGCCCGTGCCTATGGATCGGCTTCTGGATATTGCGATCGAAGTGGCGGACGCGCTCGATTCCGCGCATAGCAAAGGCATCGTGCATCGCGACGTGAAGCCGGCGAATATTTTCGTCACCGAACGCGGGCACGCGAAGATTCTCGATTTCGGCTTGGCGAAGGTAACTGGAAGCGGCAAGTCGAATGCGTTCGAAGATGCTTCGATGACGCAGGGCGTCAGGGAAGCGCTGCTCACGAGCCCCGGCACTGCGCTGGGCACAGTCGCGTACATGTCGCCTGAACAAGTGCGCGGGCAGACGCTCGATCCGCGCACTGATTTGTTCAGCTTCGGCGTGGTGATCTACGAAATGGCTACGGGTGCACTGCCCTTCCGCGGCGAAACTTCTGCGGTAATTTCCGAGGCAACCTTGAATCGGGCACCGGTGCCACCTGTTCGGTTGAATCCAGACCTGCCCGCCAAGCTCGAAGAAATTATCGGTAAGGCTCTCGAAAAGGATCGCGATCTGCGTTACCACAACGCGGCGGACATACGCGCCGATTTGAAGCGCTTGAAACGCGACAGCGACACTGGCCGCTCGGCGTCGTACCAGGCGCTGCCACTGGACGAAACATCCGGCAGGCCGTCGCGTTCGTCGGCGGGTGTCGCGGCATACGACTCCGCGGCGCACCAATCCGCAATTTCACGTTCGGCTGTCGCGCAGTCCGGATCGGTTGCGCCGCCAATTTCTTCGACACCCGCAACACCAGCCTGGCAGAAGTTTCTGCCCTGGGCGATTGCTGGAGCCTTGGCCATCGGATTACTGTTCGCGCTGTTTGCACTGCGCGAAGCATCGCGCCCGGGTGCGCAGAAGCAAGTGGAACTCTCCCTCTTGATCCCGAACCAGCAGCTCGCCTTGGAGAACGGGCCGGCCACTGTGATTTCTCCTGACGGGTCGCGCATGGCGTACACCACCCGGGATCCCAAAACAGGCAAGGTTGCTCTCTACATTCGGGAAATGGACAAGAGCTCTGCCGTGCTGCTCGAAGGAGCCGGCGTGGCCTTCGCGCCTTTCTTTTCGCCGGATAGCCAGTGGATTGGATTCTTTAGCGACGGGAAATTGAAGAAGGTATCTATCCGCGGCGGGGCAGCAGTCACTCTCGCGGATGTTGGCGGTTACCGCGGAGCAAGCTGGGGCACAGACGGCACCATTATCTTCCCAAGGCAATTCACCAGTCAGCTTTACCGGATCCAAGATTCGGGCGGCGCCCCGCAAGAAGCCACCCATCTGGATTCAGCACGCGCGGAAGTCACACAACGGTGGCCGCAAATTCTTCCCGGTGGAAAAGCCGTGCTCTTCACCTCTTCTGCGGACAACAACTTCTTTGGCAAAGGCTGGGTGGGGGCGGCCCCACTCGACTCGGGCGTGCCCAAGGTGCTGGTCGAGAATGCCTACTTCGGAAGGTTTCTTCCTGGCGGTTATCTGTCGTACGTGTCTCAGGGCACAGTCTTCGTTGTTCCCTTCGATGTGCAAAAGCTGAAGATCACCGGCACCGCGATTCCGGTTCTGCAGGGTGTGGATGCCGATATCACGAACGGTAGCGCGCAGGTCAGCTTCGCGGACAACGGCACAGCTGTTTACTTGTCGGGCGGCGGAGTAAATCACAACCTGAACGTCGTCCTGCTCGACCGCAAAGGTGAAGCCACAGTTCTGATGAGTGACAGACAAGACGCTGCCTCTCCACGCTTCTCGCCGGACGGAAAGCGCTTCGCCTTTCAGAGCGCGAGCAGCATCTGGGTCCATGACTTTGCGCGAGGGACCACTTCCGCGGTCATCAGCGGAACCGCGGCAGCCAACTTTCCCATCTGGACACCGGACGGTCAGCGGCTTACCTATTGGCATCCTGTCAGCAGCGGGCAGGGCTCCGGGCAAGCGATCTTCTGGAAACGCGCCGACGGAACTGGAGAGGAAGAAGCGTTGACTTCGAAATCGCTTCCGATCGCTTACCTGGCATCCTGGTCACCCGACGGCAAGGTTCTTCTTTTTGCACGGCTCGCAGATAAGAATGGAGGATGCTGCGAAATCTGGACTCTTACCCTTGACGCAAACGGGAAGCCACAGGAACCGCGGCAGTTTTTGGGCATTGGTAGCAACGCATTTTATCCGTCGTTTTCTGCTGACGGACGCTGGATCGCTTACGCATCGGTTGAGTCCGGCGTGCCCCAGGTTTATGTTGTGCCGTTTGAAGGCGCCGGAGGCAAATGGCAGATTTCGACGGACGGCGGCATCGAGCCGCGCTGGTCTGGGACTGGACACGAGTTGTTCTACGCGAACGGCAACTCTCTGATTAGCGTGCCTTACTCGGTGGAGAAGAATTCGTTCCAGGCCGGAAAGCCGCAGGCAGTCTTCGCGCATCGTTTGGAAATGCGCGCTCCATTCGCGTCCTTCGACGTGGCGCCGGATGGGCAGCACTTTGTGATTTTCGAGCTTCCCGGCGGCACGGTGGCTGCTACCTCCGAACCTACTGTCGTGCTGAATTGGCTGGATCAAGCCCGCCAACTCGTAGTCGCCGGACAGAGCGGCGCACCCAAGTAAACAACGCGGCCAGCGACAGGGCTGAACCACTTGAGCCCGTACTATCCGGCGCTCTGCGCTCTACTACTCGGGTTTCTGCCCTTCCGGTTTGCCCTCTGCAGCCTTCTTCTTTGCCGCGGCTTCGGCAGCTACCGTCCAGGGCGGCGTGACGCCGACGGAGCGGGCATATGCGATGGACTGTCCGAGGTGCTCGTGCGCGTGCGTGACGAGCAGGTATTCAACGTCGCCTTTGTTCGCATCGGGGCCGAGTTTCGGAAGCGGCGTGGCGATCTCGGATGTGGGAACTTTGGTGACGACTGCGATGGCATTCGCGAATGATTGTTTGAGTTCAGCGACGATCGTGGCCTTGTCTGTTGTGGACTTTTCCCAATCCTTTGCTTTGTATTTCGCGGGAACTTCACCGCCAATCAGCTCGGGGATGTTGTAGTTTGCCGCGGTGATGTGCAGAAACACTTCCGCGATGGAACGAGCGCCTTCCTCTGACCGCCAGGTATATTTTTCGGCCGGTATGGCTTCGGCTAGAGGGACGAATTTTTGTTGCAGCTGGTCGAGATCGAGCAGCACCTGTGGCCTGATGTCGTAGCCATACGTCACCGGCGGTTTCGACATGAGGCTTTGTGTCGCTGCGGCGGCGTCTTGAGCCTGAGCTCGAGCCGTACCGAAGCCGAAAGCTACGATTCCGAGAACGAGCGATAGGCATAGCTTCTTCATTTCAAAATTCTCCTTTTCACTTGCGGCGACCGTGCAGGCCGCCTGCGGCTTTCGATGAATGTTGGGTGGCCGCGCCCGGCCTTGCGAATCACGGTGATGCAATGCCCTGCTTAGACGGAGGAGACGCGGAAACGCTTCGTCAAAATGTGTGCATTGCCCGGGTAAGAAGAGCCACGCTGGAGCTACCGCTTTGCCGGTTGGTACCTGGGGCGAGGCCCTGCCCTGCCAAATCGCTACGGCTTGGACGTTGTGGCATTGGCCACGAGGAGCCATTTTCCGTCGTGTTTCTCATACGCGGACATCCACGCCATCACGGTGTCCTCTTTCGACGTCGCGCCGGCAGCGTCCGTTTTCGTGTAGGCAATCCTCACTCGAGCGATCATCCAGCCCATTTTGCCGTCGGGCGATATTCGAATAACCGGAGGCTCCAGATCGTCCCCTGTCGAGAACTCAGCACCGTGGAAATATTCCGTGAACTGCTTGCGGACATCCTCGCGGGACATCACCCGAATCGTGCCCTCATGGACCGTGGTGAATTCCGTTCCCATCCCGGCGACAATGAAATCAACATCGCGGTTGAAGTGGGCTCGCCGCGCCGCTTGATGGATCGCCAGCAACTCCGCCTTTGCGGATGCAGATTCGTCCGCGTCGCGATTCGCGACGGGAGAATGCGCGGGCGCGCTGGAAAGGCAAAACAAACCAGCAAGCAAAGCAGCGCCGAGAGAGCATATTTTCACGAGAAACCTCCGATCAGATGAGCGTGCACAGCCGCAGGCCATTGGACGAAAGATGCCCGCGCGAGTGAGCCGTGGGTTAAGCGATGTAGATGTTAAGTCTGCTTAAGAGAGCGGGCGGCGCCAAATCTGTTTGGATTGCACGATGCGCGTGCAGGCGATCCATTTGCCGTCGGGCGAGACGCGCGGATGCATCAGGTTTCCGGCGTCGTGAGTGAGTTGTGTCGGCGCACCACCTGCGCGAGGAATCGAGAAGAGCTGCAGCTTGTCGCCGGCGAGGCCGCTATAGATGATTGTTTTTCCGTCGGGCGTCCAGTCGAGGCCGTCGTACGTCGTGCCATGATAATCGAGCAGCTTTTCGCCATGCGTGCCATCGGCGTGGACGATCCATAGAGCGCGATTGCCGCCTTCGCGTTTGTCCTCGATCGCGATTTCCTTTCCATCGGGCGACCACGCCGCCCACGAAGCGCTGTGAATTTCTGCCGGCAGCGGTAGCTGCGTGGTGTCGAGCACTTCCCCAGTGACCGGCTGAATGCCGAGCACCCAGAGCTTGTCGATTCCGGGCGTGCCGCCGCGCATCCAGGAATTAAATAGCAATTTGCGGCCATCGGGCGACCAAAACGCTGGGCCCGTCTCCCAGCCAAAATCGGTAAGCCGCATTTCAGGTGCGTGCATATCATCGGCGAGGCGCAGGTAAATATCGTCCGTGCTCTCGGCGCTCTCGTAATCCGGCACCGGAACTTTCGAGCGATGAGAGTGGAACGCGATCCACTTCCCGTCGGGCGACCATGCCGCGGGAAAATCCTCGTGATAGCCCGTGACGATGGGAAAGCGCGCAGAGGTGCGATTCGCGTCCGCATCGACCACCACGTATCCCGCATCGAGATCGAGCGCCCAATCAGCGAGGCGCCAGCCGCCATACGTGAATGAGATTTTCTTTCCATCCGGGCTCCACATCGGTACTTCGGCGCCTGCGATCACGTCTTTCGAATCGCCTCCGCCTGTAGGAACAACGGCTACCGAATCGCGAATCGCATTGCTCGCCCAATAGAGGTTTCCGTCGGCGATTGCGGGATCGTGGTCGTCGACGCCCGGAGTTGCGACCACCGGCGTGCGCGCCCCGGTGCTGAGATCCACCTTGTAAATTGCGAGCCAGCGATTCGCCTCGGGCTGGTGTCGCGCCGCATTGTCTGGCGCTCCTGCGCTCGCGAGCGCGATGAATGCGCTGCGCCCGTCGGGCGATATCGCCAATGTGTTCCAGTTCGGAGCGGCATCGAGATCGCTTGCAATCGTTTTCGTGCGTAGTTCGTGAACGGAGATGCGCACAAGAGAAGTCTCGCCTGAAGGCTGAAACAGCAAAACGTAGAGCATGTTGTTATCAGGCGAAAATGCGGTTCCTGTAATCCGTCCAGTGACTCCAAAAGTTTTGAACGGGCCGTGCGGGGAACCGACGAACATTTGCCGGTCTGGATTTCCGAAAATGTAATATGCGATCTCGTGGCCGTCGGTGGAACAACCGACCACCGAATCCGGAGGCAATGTGGAAAGCTGCAGACTCTCTGCGCCAGGCCAGAATATGCCGTGCTCGCTTCCGCGCTGACCAAGGCGCACTAGAATCTGTGGTCCGCAAAATCCGGCGCGAAATATGCTGGTGAGCCCGTTAAGCAGCATGTCCGGGTTTTGTTCGCGCGTCTCGAGCGAGTAGAGCAGCATGGTGGGGCCGTGCGTCAGCAGCGCCCATTTCGCATCGCTCGAGACGGAAACCTGCACGCTGGGCCCTTCAAACCATTGGTTGCTCGGGACGCTGAGAACCAGCGTGTCCGATGTGGCGCGTGCCTGGGCTGCTGCAAATCGCAGCGCAAGCAGAACGAGAATCGCGGCGGCGCCAGCCAGCGCCATCCGACGCATCATGCGAGCCTCCGCACGCAAGTAGTTGGAAGGGGCAAAACCAGACGAAAATTGTACTCTGAAATATGCGGGGCTTTACAAGAACCGCGGCCGGCGTTTCGATGATGGCGTGAGGCCATGGTTGGAACGACAGCACCGAAAAACCGGCCGTGTGATGCCCCGCGCTCGTTCCTCAGCCCAGAAAAGCGAGCGTGGGGGTGGTGAAGTTCGAGAGGTTCGGGAATATTGCCGGCAGATCGCTGTCGGCGACTCCGAACCATTTCGCTAGTGTCGCGCCGTACTGATCCACCGACGTCGTAGGAATCCAGCGCCCGTTGCTTCCGGCGTCGTCCGGCCCGCCGAGAGCGAGCTGCGGAAATTGGCCGTACACATCGGTGCCGGCCACAGCGCCGCCCATCACGAGATGATTGCCGCCCCACGCGTGATCCGTTCTGCCGTTCGTGCCTGGCTGGAAGGTGCGGCTGAAATCGGACAGAGTGAATGAGGTTACTTGCGGCGCGACTCCCAGCTCGACTGTCGAATTGTAAAACGCGGACAGAGCGGGATCGAGTTGGGAGTAAAGATTCACCTGGCTGTTCAGTTGGTCGCTGTGCGTATCAAATCCGCCGAGCGAACAGAAGAAAATCTGGCGTTGCAGGCCGAGCGTGGAGCGTACCTGCATAATCTGCGCTACTTGTTTTAGCTGGTTGCCGATGTTCGTGGCTGGGAATTGTGTTTGAAGTGGCGACAGCGATTGAAGCGACGCGGAAAGAATCTTGCTCTGTTCGAGCGATTGGTTCATCACGGCGCTCGTGTCTTGCACCAGCGAAATTCCTGAGTCCATGGTGAGGAGCTGTTGGAAGGAGACGAGGCGCGCATTCGATGCTGCCGAACTGCCGTAACCGCGTAAGCCTGGCGTCGAGCCCGGGCTCAATGCATAGGGATTTGTCTGCTCGCCTGTGCAAAGAATCGCGCCACCTGCCACGGAAGTGATGGGCGGAAACTGCGCACCTGCATTCATGGACTGAAGTTTGTCCGCGGTGCGTCCGGCCCAGCCGGTGGTTCCGAAGCCGGTAAAATCCGCCGTCTGCCATTGGCCTTGCTGATCGGAGTGCGAAAAGAGATTCACGGGAAGTGTCGCGCCGCCTTGCAGGTATTGTGCGCGCGTGACGGGCTGCGCGAGCGTGCCCACATTCGCTACAACGGCAAGCTGGCCGCCGCCGAACAAGCCTTGCAAGCCGGGCAGCTGCGGATGCAGCCCGTACGGCACATTGCCCGTCTTCGCCCGACCGGCAGCAGCGTGTTCTGCGCCAGCGCAAGATTTGCGCGGATGCTGGCGTAGTTCGCATAGCCTGCATCGAACGAATCGGGCGACTGGGAGGTTTACGTCACCACGTTTCCTGCCGCCACAGGAAAATGGCAGGTGTCCCGCGGGATGATCATGTTGTTGCTGTCGTTGCCGCCGAAAAGAAAAAGGCAAACGAGAGCGCGATAACCGGTGGCGGCAGGTGCGGCGAGCGCATGAATCAGGTTCAAACGTCCAATCGCAGCCGTCATGCCGAATGAGGCTGCCGTACAGCAGCTGATGCGCACGAAGTCCCTGCGGGTAAATTTGTCTTTTCCTGGCATTTTCATTTCACCTTTCCCGCGCCACTTGGCGCCTCTCTGCTGCCGATCAGTGCTGCACCTGATATTGCGACGACGTGCCAATCAGATAGATTGCCGTTTGCGCCTGCTGAAGCGCCTGGTTCGTTCCCGCCGGAACCGCTTGCATCGCGGTGAGGATGCTTGTCTTCGTGTCCGCGGTCATCGTGCCATGAAGCATCAAGGTATTGAGCGAATCGAGAAGCGCGCCGGGATTGGAAGCCTGCGATGCGTAGGTGCCGAAGTTCACGGTGGTGGTGGAACCAAGCGAGCCGAAAACGAATGTGTTTACGAAATTCGCGCGATTGAGCGTCGTGGCTGTCGTCAGAATCTGAAATTCAGGGCCGTATAGACTGGTTCCAGGAATCACGAAGTTCGGGGAAAAGAAATTAAACACGCTGCCTGGGAAGAGGGCGTTCTGGCCCATGCCACTTCCCTGACCGGAAAGATTCGCGCCGTCGCTGGCCGCTCCGAATGCGCGGAGCAGCCCCGCAATGTAAAGGATGGGCTCCTGAAGATGCCCATCGCCGGCATTTGCTGTGGTGGAATCGTCGCCGCGGCGCGCTTCCGGATCGAGCAGGATAGCGGTGATTACCGCCTTCATGTCGCCCCGCACGCTCGCGCCATTGTTCTTGAAAACTTCAGAGACGCGCTGGATGTAAGCGGGGCTTGGGTTGCTGGTCACTAGATGCTGAATCAGCTCACGCGAAACGAACGGCGGGAGATTTGGGTGATTGAAGATGTTGTCAATCGCGCCATCGAGATCCTGCGCAGCTGATTGGCCGCCGGGCAATAAGCCGCCGGATGCGGCGTTCGTATACTGGAGCAGCTGCTTGGAAGTTGTGTCGTGGTTGGAATCTGTGGCGACCATCGCGCCGGTCCAATACGCCGGGTTGTGTTTCTGCTGCGTCGCGCCCGGCATCGTCGGGTACGTCCAACCTGTGTAAGCGAGAGCAAACTCCTGCACTTGCGCCTGGGTGTAAGTAGGAATTGGATTGTTGCTAGAGTCGAGCTGCAGCGATCCGTCTTCATTCAGCAGCGCGGTGCCGACTGTGAAAAGCTGCATCAGTTCGCGCGCGTAATTTTCATTGGCGTGCTGGCCGGTGGCGGGCTTGTCGTTGTTCACCATGTCGAGGTAGTGGCCCATGGCGGGTGAGAGCGTAACGTCCTTCATGATCTGGCGGTAGTTGGTGAATGCGTCGTTTTCGAGAAGTCGAAGATAGTTGGTGAAAGCCGTGGGATCGGAGATCTTGTCGCCTGCGATCACGAAAATCTGGCTTAGCGCGAAGGCTACGCGCTGGCGCAATTGGTCCTGCGCCGTGAGCGCCTGCACGAAGAAGCGCTGCTGGAGCGGACCGAGGCTCGTTTCGGTCGATGCCGGATCTGCGTAGGGCGATACCGGCATCGCAAATTGATTCGTGAGAAATGGCTGCACACCGCTCTGCTGCACTTGGGCGACCAGAGCAGGAGTGGGGCCGAAAGTCGTTTGCTCGAGGAAGCGATCCGCGACGTTCGGCGATATCGCCTGCACCACTTGGGCCGTGAGAGTTCCGGACGTTGCCGAACCCGGATCGGGATTCGTAACCGTGAACTGCACGCTCGGTGTTTGCGGCGTGACGCTACCGGTTGCAGTGAGCTTGGTGCTAGAGAGGAATGTGGTGCTCAGCGCCGTGGAACCCATATTGACAACCGCGCCACTCACAAAATTGCTTCCGTTCAAAGTGATGGTGAAATTGCCGGCGTCAATCTGCGGCGGCGTGGCGGAGGAAAGCTGAGGGACGGGATTCAGCAGGGTTGTGATGGTTGAAGCGGTGAGGCCTTTGTGATTGGGAACGAGAGCCGCGATTGTGACTGTATTCGGAGAAGGAAGCGACGCTGGCGCTATATATGTTGCCGTCAAAGCTCCGGTGCTGGTGATTGTTCCCACCATCGCGTTTCCGTTTGCGATGTCATTCACGGTCCAGGTGACGGTTGGATTCGTTTCCTTTGCAACTGTGGCGCTAAGAGCTTCCGTACCGTTGGCTCGGACCGAAGGGCCTGAAGGCGTGATGGCGACTCGATCGGTTCCCGTGGATGAGCTGCCGTTAAGACCGGCGCAACTCGCGGTAAATCCAGCTATGATGCAAACTAGAAGTGTCAGTCCCAGACGGCGCACGGCACCCTCCCCAGTTCTTTTCGAAAATTCTTGCGGAAACCCTGTCAACCCCGAGCCCTCTAAAAAGTTTCGGTAATCCTCAACGCGCGTATGGATGATTAGTTCCGGGGCGGGATGGCAGGGTAGCAATGCAGAGTGGTGTATCAAACTGGCACAAAGGCCGGATTGCGTCGCCTGCCCGCGCGTACTACAAATGAGTTTTGGACGTTCGCCGAAGAATCCGCGAAGATTTTCTGCAAATGAGGGATTGTGCTGACGGCCGGCCGCCGCGAAAAAGCTTTGTAGGTCGCCCCTTCAGGGGCGACACAAAACAAGCCCGAAAACGGTGGGCTTTAGCCCCTGAAGTTACTCGACTGGGCCGCAATCCAAACCGCCGGAATCAAGCGGAATCACGAGTACTTGAAGAAACCGCGGCCGGATTTGCGTCCCAGCCAGCCTGCGGCCACGTATTTGCGAAGCAGCGGGCAAGCGCGATATTTCGGATCGCCGAATCCTTTATAGAGGACCTCAAGGATATCCACGCAGACATCGAGGCCGATGAAGTCCGCCAGCTCGAGCGGCCCCATCGGATGATTCATTCCCATTTTCATCACGGCATCCACGGCTTCCGGCGTCGCTACGCCTTCCATCACGCAGAAGGCGGCTTCGTTGATCAGCGGCATCAGGACGCGATTGGAGACGAAGCCCGGCGCGTCATTCACGGCGACTGGTTTCTTTTCCAGGTTTTCGCAAAGCGCCATCGTCATATCAAACGTCTCGTCGCTGGTGGCCAGCCCGCGAATCACTTCGATAAGCTGCATCACCGGCACGGGATTCATGAAATGCATGCCGATGAAGCGCTCTGGGCGGCTCGTCTGCGCGGCAAGCTGCGTGATCGAAATGGACGAGGTGTTGCTGGCTAGAATGGCGGTGCGTTTGAGCGCGGCGTCGACGTCTTTCAACACGCGTAGTTTGAGGTCGAGCTGTTCGGGCACAGCTTCGACGACGAAATCTGCGTCCGCGAGCGCGGCCACATCCGTGACGGGCTTGATGCGCGCGATGACCAGCGGCTTTTCGTCTTCGGCCAGCTTTCCTTTTTTGACTTCGCGATCGAGATTCTTGGCAATGGCCTCAAGCCCGCGATCGAGAAAGCGCTTCTCGACATCGCGCAAAATCACGCGATAGCCGCGGCGCGCGAAGATGTGCGCGATTCCATTGCCCATGGTTCCCGCACCGAGCACCCCTACTGTTTTGATCGTTTCGATAGTCATAGCGGAGTTGATGATAATCGAAGAGAACCTGCGAAAGAAATGGAGTTCGGCCGCTTATTTGGCGCGAAGCAACTCGGAGATGCGAGCGAGATGATGATCGTCGTGCTCCGCTACGAAGTAGAGCAGGTCCGTGACGCGCATCGGCGTGTTCAGGCGCGGGTGGAGCGCGGTCCGGCGGAAATATTCCGGAGGCTGCGATTCCAGTCGCGCCACGAGAGCAATGCGCCCGCGCCGGAATCCGCGCAGGATTTCTGCTGCCGGCCTGCTGTTGTGTTGTGCCTGATGCGTTTTCTGATTCAACAGGTCTGCGGCGCGTAGTTTTTCCAGGCCGCGCTCGTAATCTTCGAAGCGACCCGCGAAAAGCTCATCGAGATCGAGCAGGTGGCCGATATTTTCCTGAATCGACCATTTGTCGCCGTCGCGCCGTGTAAGCAGAGCAGTCGGCACATCCCTCACGCGCTCTTCGATCCGCGCGGGCGTGCCGCGCAGCCGTTCGATGATCTCCGGGTACAGCTCGACAGGAAAGCTGAAATCGAATTTGCGCTCGAACCAAAGCGGCCGGGCCATGACGCGCTCCTCGTCTAACGCTGGTTCAGATGCCTCGAAGGAGTGTGCGGATTCGGCGATCACGTCCAATGTTCATTCCGGAGGAGTCTGTTCGACAATCTCGCGAATGATTTCCTTGGCCCGTATTTCGGAGGGACGCCGGACGCACACGTTGAAGTTCCCTTGCGCCTCATTTACGACGCATCCGATGCCCACTTCACGCAAGCAGACATTGATGCTTTGCGCCATGCTACCGTCTGCGCCGGACCAAACCTGCGATGTGGCGTCGTCCGGGTTGAAGTTCTCTAGCTGATCGTCTGGAACCTTCTTCCAACGACTCATCTGCATCGCTAGAACCGAGTGTATCCGCCGCAATCTCAGAATCTGAACCCGTTTCAGATGAGCCCGTACCGTGGCCGGTCAACCGGCCCCATACATCTCGTTGCGTCACCGCGGTGCGAAGCAAATCAGAATTACGATCGAGAACCAAACCCGGTGATTGGCGGACATTCGGTTGGTCCACATATATATCGCGGATTGCTTCGAGCGCTGCTTCGTGATCCTTCTTGCCGATCTGAATCCGGCAAATGGACTGACGAAATGCGGGCATAAATTGCGATTCTACAGAGTCGTCCTCGTGAAGAATCTTGGCCGCGTCGAGCTTGTCGCAGATTGCGCTTCGAACACTTGCATCCTGGCCAGCCCAAAGAGGTTCGTTCGCTTCGGAATCATCGGGCAATTGATGCACGAGATCCACGCCGCAATCGGAACATTTCGTGAAGCCGTCGCGATATTCGGATTTGCAGACGGGGCAGAACATCTATCGAGCCTCTCGCGTTTGCGATGAACGCAATGTCGATGAGTGCGACGATGTAGCGAGCCACGCGACGAGCGATGCAAATTTTTCGTCTTGCGTCCAGGGTGGGCCGAGCGGGCGGCCGAGATCGGAGATGCGCTGCGCGAGGTCCTCAGGTTTACGGCGAAGAACGCGCGAAGCAGAATCGGTCAGGTCGCGCTCTCGAATCGCCACGGGCCTAAGTCCGCTGCGCGCAGCGGCGTGCAGGAGCGCTTCGCGAAATAGCTCGCCGTCAGCAGCGTGAATCAAAGAATGCGCGGCGAGAATTTTTGCGAAAGCTGGAAGCGGCCTTCCGGAAGAAAGGAGAAGACCGAAACCCGTGAGCGAATATCCCTGATCGCGAAGTTCGGTTTTCAGCTCGCGCATTGCGCGATGGGCCAGCCTTCGCGCCTCCGATCGGACTCGCGCGACAAAAGCGCGAGCCTTCTGAGGCGGCAACTTTTCTGCTGTGTGGTACGGCTGGCGAAATTTGTAGGTGAATGTTTGGACGAGGTTCACGCGGCGGCGCACCAGCACGGCGGGTGAGCCTTTGGCAATGGCGAGTGCGATCATGGCGGCCCAGCCGGAGTGAACGCGAAAGCCGACCGCGGCGTGTTTCATGTTTTCTCGGTTTCTCTGTGTGATGTCCGAGCGCTAGAAGCGCTCGACGGCGAGGGCTACGGCGTTGCCGCCACCGAGACATAGGGCCGCGATACCGCGTTTCAGGTTGCGGCGCTGCAATTCGTAGAGCAGCGTGACGAGAACGCGGGCGCCTGAGGCGCCGATGGGGTGGCCGAGCGCGACTGCGCCGCCATTCACGTTTACTTTTTCCGGATTGAGGCGAAGCTGGCGCGTGACGGCGATGGCTGCGACTGAGAAAGCTTCGTTGAGTTCGACGAGATCGACATCTTTGTCGCGATCCCAGCCGGTTTTGGCGAGGAGTTTTTCGACGGCTTCTACCGGCGCCATCATCACCCATTTCGGTTCGACGCCGCTTACGGCTTGCGCGACGATGCGCGCCATCGGAGCCTTGCCGAGGCGCCCGGCATTTTTTTCGCTGGTGACGACGACGGCGGCGGCGCCGTCATTCGTGCCGGGTGCGTTCCCTGCTGTGACGGTGCCGTCTTTTTTGAATGCGGGCTTGAGTTTTGCGAGCGCTTCGAGGGTGGTGTCTTCGCGCGGCGATTCGTCCGTCTTGATGATGATCGGATCGCCCTTTTTCTGCGGAATTTCGACCGGCACGATCTGCTCGCCGAAGAAGCACGACTTGATGGCGCGAACGGCTTTCTTGTGGCTCTCGAAGGCGAACTGATCCTGCTCCTGCCGCGAGATGTTGTACTTTTCGGCGACGAGTTCACCGGTGACGCCCATGTGGAAGTTTTCGTATACGTCCCAGAGGCCATCATTGATCATGGAATCGACGAGATCCTGATTGCCGAGGCGGAATCCGCTGCGCGCGCCTTTCAGAAGATACGGGCAATTCGACATGGATTCCATGCCGCCGGCGACGACGATTTCGGATTCACCGAGAGTGACGCCTTGCGCCGCGAGTGCGACGGCTTTGAGACCTGAGCCGCAGACTTTATTGATCGTCATGGCGGCGACGCACGAATCGAGGCCGCCGCGCAGCGCTGCCTGCCGCGCGGGGTTTTGCCCGAGGCCGGCTTGTACCACATTCCCCATGATGGCTTCGTCGACTTGCTTGGGGTCGATACCAGCGCGGCGTACGGATTCAGCGACGACTTTCGCGCCAAGCTCGGTGGCGGAGAGAGGCGAGAGTCCGCCCATAAATTTTCCGATGGGTGTGCGGACGGCGCTCAGTATGACGGGATTTTCCATGATGGCTTCTCCTTCGGCGGAATCTAAGTATAGGCGCGCGCGAAGGCAGGGTCAATTTGCGGGACGGGCGCAGAGTGAAAATCGGGACGCGGCGTAGCAGATGAAAAATCACCGCCTTGTCTCGATAGAAATCTGGAATCTATTGCAAAGCTGGAAGTTAGACAGAATTTGTTTCTTCGGAGCGCAGAGACACCTTGAGCGATCATTGCGAGATTTTCCCGCTATCGGCTCTTGCTACCGCCAATCTCAGACCAAGGCAGGAGGCTCTGTAAAAACGGATATCAAGAATCCCCGGATGGTGGCGACACTTATCCTCCACTGCGATCAAGCGCAGCTTGAGTGGCCAGTTAATATCCGAAGTAGTCCTGATCGCCCTCTAATGTACCCAGGTTCGAAATTCTCAATAGATCTTTAATTCGATCGCTCAAGCGGATTAGCTTCAAATCGCAATGGTTCTTCTTGGCATTCACCCACAGCCCGACGATTGAGCCCAGACCCGAACTGTCGAGAAAACTCACATTTGTAAGGTCCAGCGCGACACGTTTATTTTCAGCGATGAGAGGCCGGACAGTATTTTGCAAAAGCGACGACGTGCTCGATACGATCCTGCCTGTACAGCGAACCACTACTGCGTCGGGTTTCTTCTCCGTTTCCAGTTTCAACTCTTGAGCGGGAGCAGCGGATTCCGGTGTCATGGGGAAACCTCCTTGTAGCGTGGTAGACGTGAATAAACTTGGCGCATTATATAGCAATCCTCAACACATATGCTGCGTTCTGGGCCGGACTTCGATAACCGTGCGAAGGTTCACAAACACAGCCGCCAGGATCAAGTGTGTCTTGAATCCTTTCATTCTAGGTTCTCCTTTCGATTGAGCTCTTTAGGGTTGCTTCACTGCGGGCCCACCGTGGTGACATGTGTCGGACCTCCACCGCGACTCCTCACTCTGCCAACTGATGCGAAAAATCGACCGAAACTGGCTCACAGAGAGATAGTGAATCAAATCGCTGAAACGTTTCATTGGGCGATTGACACGAAGCGGTCTATCGCTGATCTGGCGATCTGGCGTCAAATTTGTTGTGTCGCGCGCAGGGGAGGCATAGGATGTGCGCGCGCGTGGGAGCCTCATCGTCCGGTTGAGAATTCGGGAAAATGAGGGGTGACATGATGACGTCTGATGGAAGCTTAGAATCGACGGCATACCGCAAGGTTGACGTTCGGCTGCTTCCGTTTCTCTTCCTCTGCTACATTCTGGCTTATCTCGATCGGGTCAACGTTGGTTTTGCGAAGCTGCAGATGCTCAAGGAACTTTCCATGAGCGATGCGGCGTTCGCGACTGGCGCGGGCATTTTCTTCATCGGTTATTTCTTTTTCGAAGTTCCCAGCAACGTGCTCTTGAAAAAGTTTGGGGCGCGCATGTGGATTGCAAGAATCATGATCTCGTGGGGGGTGATATCCGCGTGCATGATTTTCGTGAAAGGCGAGTGGTCTTTCTACTCCATGCGTTTTCTTCTCGGCCTGGCGGAAGCCGGCTTTTTCCCGGGAGTGATCTTTTATCTGACCTTGTGGTATCCCTCAAAACTCCGCGCATCGCGGACCGCGTGGTTTGTAGCGGCGATTGCGGTTTCCGGCGTCGTTGGCAATCCCATTTCCGGTTGGATCATGGATAGGCTGAGCGGCGCGATGAACCTGGCGGGATGGCAGTGGCTGTTCCTGTCAGAGGGGATTCCTTCAGTGATCGTCGGGATTTGGGTGATCTTTTATTTAGACAGCAGCATTGAAGAAGCGAAATGGCTTACCGCTGAAGACAAAGCGCTGCTCACGACCAACCTGATAGCCGAGGATAGGCACAAGACGGAACACAAACTGGCGGACGCATTTAAGAGCGGAAAAGTGTGGGTGCTGTGCGCGATCTATTTCACATTGATGATCGGCCTGTACGGAATTGCTTTCTGGTTGCCGACGATCGTGAAGGCGTTTGGTATCAAGGGATATCTCGGAGTTGGCCTGGTGACGGCGATACCTTACGGCGTGGCTGTGATCGGGATGATTCTTCTCAGCATGCATTCGGATAAAACGGGAGAGCGGCGGCTGCACTATGTGTTCAATGTTACCGCCGGAGCAATCGGTCTGGTTTTGAGCGGGATTTTCGCCTCGAATCCTGTTTTGGCAATCGTTTTCCTGTCGATCGGAACGCTGGGCGTGATTGGGTCGATGCCATTATTCTGGCCGTTGCCGTCTGCGTTTTTGGCGGGGACGGCTGCTGCGGCCGGGATTGGAATCGTGAACTCGGTTGGGAATTTGGGCGGCTATTTTGGTCCCAATATTCCGATATGGGCGAAACTTATTTCCTCCGACCGATCTGCTGCCTTATACATCATTGCGGGGATTTTGATGATCGGCGCTTTCTTGGCCTTTTTCTTCGTACCTAAGAATCTTCGCGTGAGTGTGGGTTCTCCGACCTAGCTCGTTCTTTGCAAAATGGACCATTTAGTTCAGCCGCCCCTAACTAGGCTGGTCTTGCTTCCACCACATGGATCATCGTTGCTGTGGGCGTGATGGACTTCAGTTCGAAACCGGAAGCTTTAAGGAGAGACCGGAACTGGGCTTCGGTGCGTTCCTGGCCGCCGGGGAATGTGAGCATGACCATGTCCATGTCTTTCGAGGGGCACGATGTGTTGCCTGCGGGAACCACGCAATCGGCGATTAGCAGTTTGCCGTTTGCGGGAATCACTTTGCGGCAATGGCCGAGGATCCGGGTGCACTGTTCGTCCGTCCAATCGTGAATGATGTGGCGGAAAAGGTAGGCGTCGGCGCCAGCGGGGATGCTTTTGAAGAAGCTGCCTTCGAGGACGGTGCAGCGGTCGGCCATGCCTGCGGCCTTTAAGTTCTTTTTAGCGCGCTCGCCGACGTGACCTAGGTCGTACAAGATCCCTTTCATATTGGGATAGCGTGTGAGCACGGCGGAAAGGAGCGAACCGTTTCCTCCGCCGATATCGGCCAGAACATTTATGCCGGTGAAATCGTATGCATCCAACATGGCCGTGGTTTCATGACAATTGAAGGAGGTCATTCCCGCGTCGAAGATGGAACCCATTTCCGGGTGCGCCTGAATGTAGTCGAAGATGGGCGCGCCGAAAACCTTGTTGAAGCCAGGCTCGCCCGTTCGAATGGAGTGATACAAGCCATCCCAACCGGGAAAGAGGTGGTGGAACATTACCGCGCCGGCGCGGAAGGAACCCGGAGCATCGGTGCGCAAGGCGGCCGAAAGTGGAGTGTGGTCGAAATGGCGATTCTCGGTTTCGCGGAAAAGGCCATGGCTGGCCAGGAAGCGGAGAATTCGATAGAGCGACGGCTCGTGAGTTTTGCTGGCTTTAGCGAGGTGTTCGATGGGCTGCGACTGGCCAGTTTGGACGAGGTCGGCAACGCCGAGTTCGGCAATGGCGCTGACCGCGCGGCTGAGGGCGGCACCATTCAGGATGCGATTGAGCTGTTCAGTTTCTTGCTGGGCCATGATTTCCACCTGGAATGCTGGGGGACGCTATCACGCGGAAAGGCGGAATCGCAAGAGTTAGCTTCGTGACGAAATCAAGTCAGCGTGATGTTTTTTAGTGTCGTCAGCTGACTAGCGCTTCTTCGTGCCGCCGATGCGCGAACCGGGGACGGCGCGCACGATCGAGATTGTCACTGCGGCAACCGCGCATGCATGCGCGTTGCTGTTGCGTAAGATGCGCTGGACGATTCTAATGTCCACGGCCGATTATTTCCAAGCGGCATACGAGCTTGATGCAAATCTGGCGGGAGCGAGCGACGATGAATGAGCAACGGGCAAATGAGCAACGGGCAAAGAAGAGTTGGACAATGGACCGCGAGGATTTTTTGCATCACTTCGAGCAGGTGCGCGAGAGGACGATGCGGGTGGTGAGCGCGGTTCCGGAGGACAAGGTGGAGTGGACGTGCAGGCCTGGCGAGTGGTCGTTTGGTGATTTGGCGCGGCATATTGCGGCGACGGAACGATATGTGTTTGCTGAGTGTGCTTTCGGGCGGCCGAGCCGATACAAAGGCTGCGGGCGGGAGTTGGGCGAGGGGCGCGACGGGGTAATTGCGTTTATGCAGCGGATGCACGCTGAATCGATGGAAATTTTTCGCGCAATGACGGATGAGGATTGGGTGAAGAAAGGCACGTCGCCCGAAGGAGAGCCGGTGACGGCTTGGAGAATGTTGCGCGCGATGCTCGAGCATGAAGCGCATCATCGCGGGCAGATGTATGTGTATCTGGGAATTCTGGGCGTGCCCGCGCATCCGCTGTACACGCTCAACGAGCCGCAGTTGCGGAGTCTATCGGTTTAGAATTGTTGGCTGTTGCACCAAAAGCCGGCAGGATGCCGCCGCTTCAGCGTTAATTCTGTTGCTTGCTGGTTTTAGTCAACGTAGCGCCGCCATTTTGGACCTGCGCGAGTTGCGCTTCCACACGCTGCACTGTTTCAGTCGCCATTTTTTGGGCGATCGGCATGACGGCTTGCATCGCTTCCGCAGCCATTGCGGGTTGTTCTTTGAGAAGCTTTTGGCCGGTTGGCGTTGCATAGAACGCGAGAATGTCGTTGATATTGCCTTTTGTAAAGTGCTTCTGGTAAACGGGAATCATAGCGTCGATCATTTCATCGATTGGAAGGTTTTCGAATATGTCGTCGGCCATTTTGGAAGCGCGGTCCATCTGTTCAGGCGTGGCGCCCGGTTCCTTCTGAAGCCGTTCGATTAGATTATTGTGCATTTGTTTCGAAACCAGATCCATTATGGTCTTGACCCTTTCGCGTATTTGCGTCGCGTCGAGGTATTTTTCGATGTCCGCTTTCGAGGCAGGGGCGTCGGCGGGATTTTGTTGTGCAAAGCTGGCGGAGCCTAGGAGAAGGCAGGCGATAAGCAACAAGGCTGAGCGTTTCATCGGTTTCCTCCAGGGAACGATGCAGAATAGCTCACCGCGGTGGCGTTATACCATAGAACCTTGAACGTAGAGTTACGAGCGCGCCACTGGCAGGAGAAGCTTCGGCGATCTGCTAATCGCGACCGCATCCTTCGCCTTATGTTCGCCAATGCGAAATCTGCTAAGATGGGTGAAGCGGGAAGATTTACCATTGTGGCGGCTAGAGCAAAAAAGAGCCGGCGGGACGCCGGCGTTACTGAAGTGCAGCGTTGGCGTGAGCGGGACGCGCGGTCTGGCGCGTCGAGTGCAGTTCGTACACGACAGGCAAAATCGAAATCGGTAGGCGAAGAGGAAGGTCGCACTGAAGGATCTTATGCAAAGCGGCAGGGCGGAGAAGACCCGGCTGGAGGGCCGCGCTGCGAATACATTTACGTTGAATGAAGAACAGCGGGCGGCTGTGGAGCATGGCGAGGGGCCGCTGCTCGTGATTGCGGGTGCGGGGACCGGCAAGACGCGCGTGATTACGGAGCGGATTCGCAACCTGCTCGAATCTGATGCGGACCTTGCCGGGGAGAATATTCTCGGGCTGACGTTTACCGACAAGGCCGCGGGCGAGATGAAGTACCGCGTGACGAAGTCAGTGGGCGAGCGAGCGGAGGGAGTTTGGCTGGGCACGTTTCACGGATTCTGTCTGAAGAAAATCCTGAGCCCGGCAGATTCGGAGGTGCGGGCGATTGACGATGTGGATCACTGGATTCTGTTGCGCCGGAATATCGGCGAACTGCAGCTCGAGCAATTCAGAAGGCTGGCCGAGCCGGGCGAATTCTTGAGCGACTTCGTGGCTTTTTTCTCGCGCTGCCAGGATGAGCTGGTCAGCTGCGAGGATTATCAGCGTTACGTGGACGGCCTGCGCCGGAGCTATGAAGGGCGGAAGAAACAGCTCGAGCCGGATGCGCAGCGCCTTGAGGAAGACGAGCTGGCGCGGCAGGAAGAGTTGGCGCGCGCGTATCGCGTGAGCGAACGGCTGTTGCGCGAGAACAACCTCATCACGTTTGGCGCACAACTAATGCAGGCGGTGGAACTGTTGCGTTCCGATGCCGCGCTGCTCGAGCAGCTGCGCCAACAATATCGCTACATTTTGGTGGACGAATTTCAGGACACGAATATCGCGCAGCTGGAGCTTCTTTATTTATTGGCTGGCGATCGGCGGAATATTGTCGCAGTGGGGGATGACGACCAGGCGATTTACCGGTTTCGCGGCGCGTCGTTCGGCAGCTTCACGATTTTCCTGAAACGATTCTGCGGTGTGAACGACAGCAAGTTGGCGGCGGGAAGGAACAAGCATCTTGTTTCGCTGACGCAGAACTACCGTTCAACGCAACGAATTCTTCGCGTAGCGGGCGAAGTGATTTCCGCCAATGAGAAATCGCCGCTGCTGCCCCCCAAAAGGCTGAAAACAGATAACCCCGATGGCGAAAAAATCCGCGTGGCGGAATTTGGCACGCCGGATGAAGAAGCGCACTGGGTTGCGTCGGAAATCGAGCGGCTGCACGGGCCGGGAAATCCTTGGCGCAATTTTGCTGTGCTGTACCGCAAGCACACGCATCGCGACAAATTGCTTGAGGCCCTGCAGCGGCGCGGAATTCCGTTCGTCATCAAGAGATTCTCGATACTTTCAAGCACGATTGTCCGCGACCTGCTCGCTTACCTGCGGCTGATCGCGATCCCCTCGGACAACGTGGCCTGCGCGCGAGTGCTGGCAGCGCCTTACTGGGGGCTTGAGCCGCGCGATCTGGTGCGATTGGCGGAGCGCGCGGAGAAAAATCATCGGCGGCCGCTTTCCGAGGAACTTGATGCCGTGCAAGGCGAACTGCCATTCGCGCGCGTGGGCACACGTTTGCCGGAACTGGTGAGCATGCTGAAGCATCTGCGACAGACGGCGCGTCGCGTGACGACGAGCGAATTGCTCGACGATTTGATTCGAAGCCTTGAAGTGGCGCCTCTGCCATCAGACGCGGACCATTTTTATCTGGAGCGCCTCGCGGTATTCGTGAAGACGTGGGAGCAGCGAAGCGAGGGAACGAAACTTCGCGACTTCATCGAGTACCTCGATTTCTTCGGGCAGGCCAACGGCGATATTTGCCTCGAAGACGAGCCGTCGAATGATGCGGTGCAGCTGATGACGGTGCATTCGGCCAAGGGCCTCGAATTTCCGTATGTTTTCATCCTGCATCTGAATAAGCGCGACTTCCCTTCCGGCACTCGTCCTGTGATGTTTGAGTTTCCGGCCGAGCTGATGAAGGAAGAAAAGCCGCAAGGCGATTTTCAGATTCAGGAGGAGCGACGGCTTTTTTATGTGGCGCTTACGCGGGCGAGGCAGCGGCTGACGCTTTCGACGATCATTAATAAACACAAGAAACCCTCGCTATTCCTCGACGACTTTTTGATGAATCCGCAGATTCAGAAATTCGACGCGGTGCAGTCGTCGCCTAAGGTGGCGCTGCTACCTGAAGAAGAAGTGGCTGCACCCGCTCCGGATTTGAGCGCTTCCCTTCCCTTGTTTGCCGGGCTCAGCATTATCGAGCCACGTGCTTACTCGCGCGTGGCATTGTGGGCGAAGTCATATCACCCACCATTGGCGGAGCCGCTGCAATTGAGCGCGTCGGCGATCGAGTGCTATCAAAAATGTCCAATGCAATATTTGCTCGAGCGGGCGTGGCGGATTCGCGGAGGGCCGAGCGCGGCGATGACGTTTGGTAACGCGATGCACACGACGATCAAGGAATTTGTTTCCGACCTACGGAAGAAACGAAAAGTCTCGCTCGATGACCTGGTCGCGGTGTACGAACGCGAATGGTCGTCGGCCGGATATTCCGACGATTATCACGAAGAGGAATACCGCAAAGAAGGCAGGAAGGAACTTGAGAATTTCTGGCACACGTACTCGGCGAATCCGCCCGAGGTTTTGTTTCAGGAGAAGGCGTTCGAACTGGCGTGCGCGCATGACGTGATCGTAAAGGGACGCATCGACCAGGTGAATTGTGTCGGACCCGAGCAACACGACGTAGAGATCGTCGATTACAAGACCGGAAAACCGAAAGATTCGAAGAAGGCCGATACCAGCTTGCAACTGAGCGTATACGCGATTGCGGCCGAGGAAGTGCTGGAGCTGAAGCCGGCGCGCCTCGTTTTCTACAATCTGACAACGAATGAAGCAGTGGCCACGACGAGAGATGCGAAAGCACTTGCGAAGACGAAGCAGACTATAGCTGAAGTAGCCGACAGGATTCGCGCTCAGGATTTCGCCGCGAAACCTGGTTTCCACTGCAAGTATTGCGACTTCAAACCGCTATGCCCCGCGCACGAGCAGTTGATTTCAATTCGCCCCGCGGAACACTGAATGTTGACCAGCAGCTGCACCAAATAAAAGCGGGGCGCTTTGTGAGCGCCCCGGTTTCGGATTGGTTCCGCGCATAACTACTGGAACTTTCTCCCCGCGAGTTCTTCGCGTCTTCGTTTCCGAATCGCGCTGTTCCCGCCTCGTTCATCTATACGGGCGTGACGGAATGAAGTCAAGCAGAAAACTTTTCAGATGATTGCAATCGTGGAACATTCTGCAGCGGCCAATGACGGACATCTCGCCCGTGACAGTGCGTGCCGGCAAAAATTTACTGGCTCGGCTTGTTGACCGCACTCGAGTAGTAGCCTTCGCGAGCGGAAACATCAAGATCCGGGCGGCGAACGCGCACTTCGATGGTGTGATAATCCTTTGTGCGATCAGCTTCTTCCGGAGTGAACGCCAGAATGTATTGATTACGAGCCTGCTCGGTGACTTTCGAATAGAGCCGCTCGAGATCAGGCGCGCTGCCGGCAAAGAATGCGTCTCCGCCCGTGTCTTGAGCGTATTTTTCCAGGCGAGCGGTCTCATGCTGCAGCAGCGCATGACCAACGGAAATCGAATACACGGAAACATCGGCGGTAAGCAGAAGTTGAATCGTCTGATTGAAGCTATGCTCGTTGCGGCGGGAATTATTTCCGTCAGAAATCAGGAAGACGGTTTTGCGGCGGTCGCGTCCACGTCCTTTGAGCATTTCAGCGGCGGCGTAAACAGCATCATCGAGGCATTTAGATTGCGGTGGAAGCTTGGCGCCGAGCGGCGTAGGCGCGCCATTTTCAAGCGAATGACCGTTGGCGGTGGGCCCGGCGGTCATCGGGCCTCCGTCAAATC
This sequence comes from uncultured Acidobacteriota bacterium, assembly GCA_963736465.1. Taxonomy (GTDB): domain Bacteria; phylum Acidobacteriota; class Terriglobia; order Acidiferrales; family UBA7541; genus Palsa-295. The sequence continues at coordinate 214,883 of CAVTOS010000010.1, forward strand.
CGGCCCCGGGGAAATGCGACCCTAGATCGAGGCGTTTGAGCGTGCTAAAGAGCTGGTCGTTGTTGAACGAGAAATCCGAGACTGTTTTCGGAAACTGATCGTAGGTTACGACGGCAACTTCATCGGCAGGCCCAAACCCGGCAGCGATCGCGATCAAGCTCTTCTGGACCTGCGCCGATTGTTTCTGCGACAGATTGTTGTCAATCACCACGACGGAAGAAAGCGGATACGGATCGGAAGTAAATCGTATAATCTTCTGCTCGATGCCGTCCTGCAGGACCCGGAATTCATCGCTGCGCAGGTCGCCAATGAGCTGGCCATCGCGATTTTTTACGGTGACGGGCACAATGACGATTTCTGTATGGGTCCGGAAGTAGACGCGCGTGTCGCTATCGCCCGATTTTCCATGCTGCGAAGCGGTAGCCGCTGGATTCTGAGCGCGCTGCCCGGGCTGCTGGTTCTGCGGAGTCTCACTTGGCGGAGTAGTGGGAGATGCAGCGGGCGGCTGCAGAGATGGCGGCGGTGGCGCTTGCTGCTGGCCTCCTTGCTGTTGAGATTGTGCACGAGCGGGAATGGCCAGGGCGAACAGAATGCCGAGGAACGATGCGATTCGAATCAGCTGAAAATTTCGCGTCATCTGAATTTCTCTCTTATCGCCTATGGACGACGCCCGGCAATCTTTGGTTTCATCTGCTGCGACGCAATTCGGGCCAAACATCCGACGGCGCGTACTGTGCATCGTATCAGTCTGAATCGGCCAACTGAATTAGCTCTCAGGGAGAGTATACAATGCGTCTGACCACGTTCGCGGCGAGTATTGTCACAGCCGGGCTCACCTTAGGCCTCACGCTCGGCGGCACGGGATTTCCGGCCGCGAGCGCCGCCGCGCAAGCTATCGGGAATGCCCAGAACCCGAGCAATCAACCGGCACAGCAAGGTCAACAAGGGCAACCGCAAGATCAGCAGAAACAAAATCCACAATCGCAGCAGCCGCTGCGCGTGCAGGTAAACCTCGTCAACGTGTTTGCCACGGTGCGCGACAAGCACAGAGGGATCATCTCGAATCTGAAAGAGTCCGATTTCAAAATCCGCGAGGATGGGGTCGAACAGAAAGTTGCCTATTTCTCGAAGGATGTGGACCTGCCGATCACGCTGGGACTGCTGATCGATACGAGCGGAAGTATGGATCGCGTGTTGCCGGCCGAGCAGGACGCAGCGTCGCGATTCTTGCGCCAAGTGATGCGGCCCAAAGATTTGACGATGGTGATCAACTTCGACCTGGACGCCAATTTAATCGCCGATTTCACGCAAGATGTATCGGTGCTCGAGCGGGCAATCCGCAGCACGGTGATGAACGCTCCTGCCGCCGGAATTGGCGGAACGGCCGGCACGATCCCGAATAGTGGAGGCGGAACGGTTCTCTACGACGCGATTTACCTGGCTTGCCACGACGAACTGTCGACGGAAGCGGGGCGAAAAGCGGTGATTGTTCTGACGGATGCCGTGGACGAAGGCAGCCGGCTGAGAGTGCAAGACGCGATTGAAGCCGCGCAACGCGCCGATGCCGTGATTCACGTGCTGCTTATTTCGGATCCCGGTGTTTATGGCTTTGGCGGATTCGGCAATCCCGGGCCGAGTGTGGCCAAGAAGATGGCGGACGATACGGGCGGCCGCGTAATCGACGTGCACAATTCGAAGTCGCTGGAAAAAGCGTTCGACGAAATTTCCGAAGAGCTTCGCTCGCAGTACGTGCTTGGTTATTACCCCACCAACACGAAACGCGACGGCACGTTCCGTAAGATTCAAGTGGACGTGGATGAGCCGGACTCCAAGGTACTTGCCCGCAAGGGATATTACGCGCCTGGGCACTCACGTGACCAATAGCTAAAGCGATCTCGCTCAGGAACTATTTGGAAGCAGGTGTCGGCGATTGTGCGTTCGCGTAGTAGCCTTTGCGCGTGCGAACGGTGAGATTCTTCCGGTCCGTTTCAACATTTATTTTCCGGTACTGCCCATTTGCGAGTGGATTGGTGGGCGAGTACGCGATGAAGTATTGGCTCCGCAACTCGGCGCCGATGTCCACAAACGATTGCTCGAGATCATCAACGCGATACGGGAAGAAAACGCGGCCTCCGCTTTGCACGGCGAACTGCTGAAGGACTTTGTCCCCAGGATCCAGATGCAGTTTCCGCTGGAGTGCCTCCTCGTTTCCGTCAGACTGCGCTTTCTTCGAACCGTCTCTTTCGGAAATCGAAATCCAGTCTGTATTCGTACTGATGGCATAGATGGACGCTTCGGCGCGAATGGCCGCTTCGATGGCTTCGCTCAAAGCGCGGTCGCTTAGGTTATCGTCGCCGTCGCTGATCACTACGAGCACACGCCGCACTTCCGGATTTCCCGTTTGCGGAAGTGGTGGGTTCGATAGTTTCTCCGTGGCTTTGTAGATCGCGTCATTCAACGCCGTTCCGCCGCCAGCGCGCTGCCTGCGAATGGCTTTCGTCAGAAGAGCTAAATCACCGGTGTAGTCCTGAATCACTTCAGGCTCGTTGTCGAAGGTCATCAGGAACGCCATGTCTTTATCGCGCCGAATCACGCTGTTCAAAAAATCGATTGCAGCGTCCTGTTCGAATTCGAGGCGTGGGCGGATGCTATTCGAAGTATCGAGAAGCAATCCGATGCGAAGAGGGAGGTCGGTCTCGCGGCCGAAGAATCGAATTTCCTGCGGCGTGCCATTTTCGAAAACTTTGAAGTCGGATTGGTCGAGCGTGGTGACGAAATTATGCCGGCGATCGGTGACCGTAGCGACGAGATGGACGAGGCCGGTAGTTACTTGGATAGGGGGCACCGGCTTCTGATTTTGAAGTGTGCCCTGCTGGGAGAAATCGTTCTGGGCGGGAGCGGGAGCATTGGCTGGTGGCGGTGCAGCGGGCGGAGGAGGTTGCTGCTGCGCAGTCGCGCTGGGTGCGATCACCGCAAAAGCGATCACAGCCAAAAAAATCAGCAAGCGAGTTATCGTCAGCGTCTTCACGTGGGGAATTATAGGAACTCCTTCAGCGCAGCGTCAATCGGAGCTGGATCCACTTTCATCGCTTGCCCCAGAAATTTCAGGTATGCGACAAGCTCCGGCGCAATGGGAGCGCGGAATTGCATTCGCTGGCCTGTGCGCGGGTGGGCAAAAGCGATTCGCGCCGCATGCAGGAAATTTCTGCCGAGCGGCGGAAATTGAGTGGCGCCGATTCGTTCCTGCCGCGGCGCGCCGTACAAAGTGTCACCGACAACCGGGGCACCTAGCGCCGAAAAATGAACGCGAATCTGATGGGTGCGACCGGTATGGAGATCCGCTTCGATCAGGGTGAAGCCATCGAGATGCAAGCGAGCTTTCCAATCGGTGCGCGCCTCGCGGCCTTCACGTCTTCGCGCCGTCATGCGCGCTCGTCGGTGGAGATCGCGTGCGACGGGCAAGTCCACGGTGCCTTTCTCGCCTTTTAATTTTCCGTGCAGCAGCGCCACATAAGTTTTCTCGACGAGGCGCGACTGAAAATCCTTCACGAGCTTGCGATGAGCTGCATCATTTCGCGCAATCACGATCGCGCCCGAGGTGTCCTTATCGAGGCGATGGACGATCCCCGAGCGCAGCGGCCCGCCGATCGTCGAAAGCCCGCTGACGCCGCCAAACCGATGTAGTAGCGCCGCAACCAGGGTGCCGGTATCAGCGCCCGCTCCTGGATGAACAATTATTCCCGCCGCCTTGTTGATGACGGCAATATCCTTATCTTCGTAAATCAGATCGAGCGGAATATTTTCAGCCTCGACGCCTGCAGGAAGAGTGGGGGGAATATCTATGACAACCGTCGCACCCTCCTCGATCTTATGCGAGGGCTTCATCGCGGCGCCGTCAACGAGGACGCGTCCTTCGTCCATAAGTTCTTGGATGCGGGTGCGGCTGATCTCGGCAAGCTCCAGGGCAAGAAAACGATCGAGGCGGGCACCGGCCTGCTCGGCCGGAACGACAAGTTCGATTCGCTCGGGCATCGAGTTCCCAGATGGCTGTTGGTCAGTCATGCGCGGTAATGGGGTCCACCGTGAGCGCGGACAAGCCCGACATTTCAGGACGCACTCTACTGCCCGGCCGCAGTGGGAGCAACTGTGGACATCGGCGCCATCGGAGCGGAGCCTCGCAATCCGCGCCACCAGAGGAAAGCGCCAGTGAGGATCAGCGCGACACTTACAAATTGCATCAGTGAGACGCTATCGTGAAACATGAGCGTGCGACCTGGGTCACCGCGGAAAAATTCGATAGTTCCCCGTTCGAAACCGTAGAGAAGAAAGTACGTGCCGACGAGTTGGCCGGTAAAGCGCTGGCGCCGCGCAAGCCACACAATAATCAGAAAATTCAGGAACTCCGCCCCGGATTCGTAGAGCTGCGTGGGATGAAGAGGCGTATGGAGTGGCGTGCCGGCGATCTGTTCGGCCAATTCGTTCTTGAAGGTGATGGCCCAGGGAAGCGACGTAGGCTTGCCGTAGCAACATCCCGCGAGCAGGCAGCCCAGCCGGCCAATCGAATGCCCGAGCGGGACAGCGAACGCGAACGTGTCGAGCAGGGGCAGGATTGGAATCTTTTTCGCGTAAGTATAAATAATGATCGTGGCCATCGCGCCGACCACGCCGCCGTAGAACGTGCCGCCCGATTGAATCACCGTCATGCTGAAAATTTCGCGCGGATTGGCTCGGTAATAATCCCAAGCGGAAAGCACGAGCCAGATTTTCGCCATGATGAGCGCAACCAGGACCATGTAAATGCCTATATTCCACACATCATCCGGATTGAGCCCGTGCTTCGAGGCTTGAAGTCTCGCGTACCAAAGACCAAGCAACACGCCGCCCGCAACAAGCACGCCGTACGAGTAAACCGGCATCGAACCGATGTGGAAGAGGATTGGTAGCATCAGGAAGCTCGCTCGTGAGTAGGATGCCGCCAGTCGCGAAAAAGTTCGAGCACCACAAGACCAGCGCCGATGACAATCGCCGAGTCAGCCACGTTGAAGGTGTACCAGTGATAGTTGCCGATGTGGAAGTCGATAAAATCGGTGACGCTGTGGCGCGACGCGCGATCGAGCGCGTTACCCGCTGCTCCGCCGAGAATCAGCGCGAGGCCCGTCTGACCGAGCCGACCGCCGGCGCGTCCTGTGGCGAGAAGCCAGAGCAGCAATGCGATTACAGCCGTGGAAAAAACGATAAGGACGGTTGCGAGCCACGGTGAAGTGGAATCAGCGAGCAGTCCGAAGGCGACACCGGGGTTGCTGGTGTGAACCAGATTGATGAGCCCCGGGATCACGACGCGCAGTGAACCGGCCTGGGTGAATCTCTGCACCGCGAATTTCGATGCCTGGTCTGCAACCAGCACGATGAGGGCAAGAAACGCGAGGCCGTACCAGCCCGAGCGCGATGAACCGTTCGACATTAGAGTCCCGCGCTCCCCGCCGCGCTCTGATTTTCAATTTCGTTGAGCGCCGCGACGCAGCGTTTGCAGATTCTCGGATCGTCAGCGTATTCACCAACGTGCGTTGAATAGTTCCAGCAGCGTTCGCACTTCAACCCAAGCGCCCTCTCCACTCGAATCATCAGGCCTTCGAGGCCACAAGCCGTGGCACCGCCATTGACGCTTCCTTCGTCCGCGATTTCCACTTGCGACACGATGAAGAATCCCGGAAGGCTCGCCGCGTGCTTTCTAAGCAGCGCTGCAAGGTCGCTCTTGGCGATCAGGGTGACGCGTGCCTCGAGACCGCTCGAAATCAGCTTTCCCGCCCGCGCCGGCTCGAGCGCCTTCAGCACCTCTTCGCGAACGGCGAGTATGCGGTCCCAATCGGCGCTGCGTTTCTCGTCGAGCGCGCCGGTCATCTCCTGCGCGGCGGGAAACAGGCTCATGTGCACGCTTTCGGGTGCATTCGCACCTTTGGGCAGATGCTTCCAGACTTCTTCAGAGGTAAAAACGAGCACCGGCGTGATCAAACGCAGCAAAACGCTGGCGATTCGATAGATGGCAGTTTGTGCGGAACGTCGGCCGCGATTATTCGGCGCGAACGTGTAGAGGCGGTCCTTCAGAATATCGAAATAGAGCGCGCTCAAATCCACGGTGCAAAAATCGTGCAGGCGGTGATAGACGCGGTGAAACTCGAACGCGTCGTACCATTCTCGGCATTCGCGAACGAGCTCGCCCGTGCGGCGAAGCATCCAGGCGTCCATCTCCCACAAATCCGCATCCGGCACTAGATCCTTCGACGGATCGAAATCAAACAAATTCGAAAGCGCGAAGCGGAACGTATTGCGGATTTTGCGATAAGCCTCGGAAAGCTGCGTCATCACGGCGACAGACATGCGCATATCCGAGGCGGAATCTTGCGACACAACCCAGACGCGCAGCAAATCCGCGCCCCACTTCTCGGAAATTTCGGTGGGATAGATCGCGTTACCGAGCGACTTCGACATCGGCCTGCCCTTTTCGTCGAGCGCCCAGCCGTACGTCATCACTTCCCGGTAAGGCGCTCGCTCGCGAATGCCGACCGCGATCAGCAGCGAACTTTGAAACCAGCCTCGAAATTGGTCGGGACCTTCGAGGTATATATCCGCTGGCCAGGTGCCATCTTTCTCGCTCAGCACTGAAAGATTCGTGCAGCCAGAATCGAACCAGACGTCGAGGATGTCCGATTCCTTCCGCCATTTCGCTTCCCCGCAGCCAGGGCACTTCGTACCGGGCGGGAGCAGCTCCTCGGCCGAATGCGTGAACCACGCATCCGCGCCCTCGCGTTCAAAAAACGGAAGCACGTGGCGCAGCGCCTTGAAATCCTCCAGCCGCTTGCCGCAAGCGTCGCAGTAAAAAACGATGAGAGGCACGCCCCAGAAGCGCTGCCGCGAAATGCACCAGTCCGGACGCTCGGCTACCATTTCGTGCAAACGGTTTTCGCCCCATTGCGGCTTCCATTTCACTTTCTTGATTTCGGCGAGCGACTTCTCGCGAAGATTGTCACGATCGAGTCCGATGAACCATTGCTCGGTGGCGCGAAAAATCACCGGATTGTGGCAGCGCCAGCAGTGCGGATAGCTATGAGTGAATTTGCGCTCGCCGACGAGCATGCCGCGCTTCTTCAGCAGCTCAACGATCGGCCCATTGGCCTCGAAGACTGTCTTGCCTTTGTACTCAGGCAAGCCTTCGGTGAAGCGGCCTTCGTCGTCCTGCGGCGCGTAGGCTTCGAGGTTGTATTTCTGTCCGGTGTAGAAGTCTTCGGCGCCATGGCCAGGTGCTGTATGAACGATTCCGCTGCCTTGATCGAGCGTCACGTAATCAGCGAGAACGGCCGGGCCCGTGCGATCGAGAAACGGATGCCGGAATTGGATGCCTTCGAGCTCACTTCCCTTCCATCCGCCGGTCTCGCTCTTAGCCTCGAGGCCGAGTTCCGCAAGCGCCGCACTCACGCGATCCTTGGCGAGCAGAAGCTTTCCTGCAGCCGTGTCGACCACCACATAATCGTAGTCGGGATGAAAGGCGAGCGCGCGATTCGCGGGAAGCGTCCAGGGAGTCGTCGTCCAGGCGAGCGCGCTTACATCGGCGCCAAGTTTTTGCGCCTTCGCGTCGCTCACCACCGGAAACTTCACCCACACCGACAAGCTAGTGTGATCCTCGTATTCAACTTCCGCCTCGGCCAGAGCCGTGCGGTCGTAAATGCACCAGTAAACTGGCTTCAACCCGCGATAGACATTTCCTTTCTCCAGAAAGGTGAGGAACGCGCCGGCGATGGCCGCTTCATTCTCCGGGTTCATGGTGAGGTAGGGACGATCCCACTGGCCGAAAACGCCGAGGCGTTTGAAATCGCGCTTGTGCGCTTCGATGAATCCCGACGCAAACTCGCGGCACATTTTTCGGAATTCGCCGGCGCTCACTTTCCCTTTGCCGCCCAGCTTCTTTTCTACCTGCGTCTCGATGGGCAGTCCGTGGCAATCCCATCCAGGGATGTAAGGCGAACGAAAACCGGCCATAGTCTTCGATTTCACGACCATATCTTTCAGAATCTTATTAAGGCCCGTCCCGAGATGGATTTCGCCGGTTGGGTAGGGCGGGCCATCGTGAAGCACATACAACGGCGCGTCCTTGCGCGATTCGAGGATGCGATAATAGAGCCCCATCTGCTCCCATGCAGCCAACTGCTCAGGCTCGCGCTCGGGCAATTTCGCTTTCATCGGGAAATCGGTTTTGGGAAGGTTGAGGGTGCTCTTCAGGTCGGGAAATTTGGCCATCTCGTGGGACTTGTAAGCCCTTTCTTGAGCCGTGCTGCACTGCATGAAGAGGAAACCAGCGGCGCGTTACGGACATCGTATGTTACAATGATTTTCGAAGCATGTCAGCCGGACTTGGCGCAGGGGTTCGTTCCGTTTACGGCTCAGACATCCTTTTTCCCTGTAGGGCGTCTAAGTTGTAGAGATAGAATGTCCGGCGCCGGGGGCTTGGGTAGCAGCTATGTCTGACGTAAGTCTCAAACTCGATCGCACTCCGAAGAAGGCAGCCGAGCCCGTGGGCGAGATGGACCATCACATTGGCCGATTCGCTTCGCCGGTCCGTGACTCCCTCTTCAAAAATTTCATTGCCAACTTAAAGGATTTTCTCACCGAGCGCCCTGTTAAGGTGCGCGGCGGCGGACCCAGTGCGTTTTCCGAGCCTGCGTTTGGCGCCGGCTTCAGCGACAATGTCAAAGAATTCTTCAAACCCAATCCGCGCGGCCGCGTGAATTCAGATCTGCTCGTCAATTGGAACGCGGGGTTTGGCGGCTTCTGGCAGAACCTCCGCGACACGATTTCGCCACCGAAGCTGCCGCCGCTGCAGGTATCGAGCCAGCCGGTAGCGGTCAAAGATATCTGGTCGAAGAACACGCAGTTCACGCGCGTTCAGATGCTCTCGATCGCTTTCCACGTCGTGATTCTGGTGCTGATCATCGTTCCCCTATTGCCGGAGCTGATGTCGCCCCCCACAACGCAGGCAAAGACTTACAGCGTCACACAGCTCGAATCGCCGTTTCTGCCAAAGCTGCCTCCCGGTCCTAAGAAGGCTGGTGGCGGAGGTGGCGGTGGCGAGCACAACGTGCTTCCGGCCAGCAAAGGACAGCTGCCGAAGTTCTCGTGGACGCAGTTCACACCCCCTAAAGTAAAGATCAACCCGGATGCGCGCATGCAGATGACGCCGACCGTTCTCGGCCCCCCGGAGATGAAGCTGCCCAGCCCGCAAACGGGTAATTGGGGCGACCCGCTCGGAAAAGTGATCAACGATTCAAGCGGCACCGGTAGCGGGAATGGTATCGGCTCAGGCAGCGGCACGGGCGTTGGAAGCGGCGACGGAGCCGGCGTTGGTCCCGGGCATGAATGGGGCACCGGCGGCGGGTATCCGAGCGCTGGCACTGGCGGATACGGGATCCCCGCGTGCCTCTATTGCCCGAATCCACAGTTCTCCGACGATGCCGTAAAGGCGAAATATCAGGGCACGGTGCTGCTGATGGCCGTGATTACCGCGGATGGACGCGCAACCAACATCCGCGTGGCAAAAGGCCTTGGCATGGGCCTCGATGAAAAGGCAGTCGAAGCGGTGCGCACTTGGCGGTTCCGACCTGCCGTAGGCCCGGACGGCAAGGCATCGGCCGTTTCCACTCCGATTGAAGTCGTTTTCCGCCTCTACTAGCCCTACCCCTAATTTATTGGCTTCCCGGCAACCCTGCGGCCCGTTTACCAACACGATGAATCCTCTTCGACCGGCGCCTGTGAGTGCTCGCCTATTCTGCTAGCATCTCCAGCATCATGAAAAACGCAGCTCGCATTACGATCCTCTCGCTTCTCGTGGGAATGATTTCAGGAGCGCCTCGGGCGGGAGCCCAGGACGGCTCCATCGAATTCGTCGCTCGCGCCACGCCATCGAGCGGTGTGGAAGAACCGGTGCGCGGCTTCCCTTTCTACCTTCTGAGCAAAAGCTTCGAGGAGATTCAGAAAGAGGTGGCAATTAACTATCCGAAGCCGGATATGGATGCGTTCATTGACACGATGACGGGCGCGTCGAAACAACTTCGCGCCTGGATGAAGAAGAACCACTGGGTGCAGCTCTCCGGTGAAGACTTCGTTAAGAAGCTCGATGTGGACGACATCATGGGCGTGCCGGAATTTTTCGACGCCTATGTGGAGCGGATGTCCGGCGACCAGACGACGAACTTCCCCAGCCCGAAGTTCAAGCCCGCGCAACTGAAGAAAGATCCCGACAAATACAACCGGCTCAAAGCGGAATATCGCGAAGAGGTAAAACAGTTCTTAATAAAAAATCCGAAGAGTACTGAGGGGATGGATTTGAACCTGGAGGACATCGATCCTTTCACGCGATGGACTCAGGTCCAGGCTAAGAGCGAGCCGGATATTCAGCGGCGCATGGAAGAGCTCGCTCAGTCGAAATATCTTGTCGCCCGAGCTCAGACCGACGTGGAGGGACAGGGCGTTCTGCAGCGCGTGCCGCCGGGACACTATTGGCTGAGTTCGCTTGAAGTGGCGGCGGCTGTGGGCGATGCGCATCTGCGCTGGGATACGCCGGTGTCGGTGCGCCCAGGCCAGCCTACGTACATCACCCTTTCGAATGTCAACGCCGTTCAGCCTTCAAAAACTTCACCTACGTCGAAGTAAGCGGACAACCCGCGATGTGTGCTGCGCCAGGATCTGATGAGCTGGCACCGCTGATTGGCGGTCTCAGCTCGCCGGATCGCCTGGGCCGTGAGCGCGCCGCTAGAGAGCTTTTCAGCCGAGGGCACGGCCTGGCGCGAGCGGTAACCACGGAATGGTTCGCCGATTCGAAATTCGCCGCAACTATGGTCCTCGACGCGTCGCAGTTCCCTGTAACGACCGTGGGTATCGCGGTTACCCCTCAGACGTTCGAGCGAGTTCGCGCCGCTAATGGTGCTCCCCGCCATGCGGATGTGCCGCCCGACCAGGACGCCATGGAATTTGAGTTGCACTTTGCGCAACAAGTCCAGCTGGACATACTGACGACTCGCGAGCCAAGCGGTAAAGGCGCGATCGCTCGCTATCTTCAAAAATTCGGCGAAGGAATCCAGCAGATTGAGTTGCTCGCCCGAAATGTCGACGCCGCAACCGAAATTCTGCGCTCGCGCTTCGGAGTGCATCCGATATACCCCGCGACGCGCGCCGGTGCAGACGGCACTCGCGTGAATTTCTTCCTCGTCTCATTGCCGGACAAGGCGCCGGAACAAGGCAAGATCCTTATTGAGTTGGTCGAACCCCCTGCCCCGAACAAATAACTGCGGAGTTCAGACTCGCATGAGGTTTGGGGCACTGCCCCGAGTTGTCAGAACATTGCGATGCGAGTACAGTAGTGCGGTCCTAAGCCCCGCATCCCCTCTCAGGAGCAACCCCGTGACGTATGTAAATGAAATCGAAGAAACACAGGCGAATCCGCAACTTCGAGGAATCTACGGAAACATCGAACAGAACATGGGATTCCTGCCTCACTATTTCAAGGCGCTGGGCACGATGCCAGACGCCATTGAAGGGCAATTGAAATTGGGCGCTGCAGTGATGAATGATGGCGCGCTGACGAAGACCGAAAAGGAACAGATCGGGGTCGTGGTGAGCGGTATCAATGCGTCTTCGTATTGCCTGGTGATCCATATGGAGTTGCTGCGACGGCTGGGAGTGGAAAAATCGCTCGCCCGGAAACTCGTGAACGATTACGAGAATGCGGCGGTGCCAGACAAGATGAAAGCTCTCTTCCGATTCGCGGCCAAGCTGACCCGCAAGCCAATGGAAATCGAAGAGGAAGACGTCAGCGCTGTGAAAGCGGCGGGATGGGATGACGCGGCTGTGCGTGAAACCGTTCTAACGGTGGCGTATTTCAACTATGTGAATCGCGTTTCGCTCGGTCTAGGGCTGGTAGAGGATTTCTAGCCTGCGCCAACGTGGCCTCACTCGCCGCTTTGTTCGATCAGCTTCGCAACCAATGCCGTCCAGCCAGTTTGGTGGTTCGCGCCGAGGCCGGCGCCGGTATCGCCGTTGAAATATTCGAAAAACAGAATTAAATCCTTCCAGTACGGATCGTTTTGAAAAAGCGCCGTGTTCGCGTATACCGGGCGTTTGCCATTGCGCTGCAAAAAAATATGCGAGAGACGCTTGGATAGCTCTGCGCTCGCTTGCCAAAGAGTTTTCTGCTGCCCGGAGCCAGTGGGATACTCCACCTTGAAGCCTTCCCCGTAGTAAAAGTGCACCCGCTGCAGCGCTTCGATCAGCAGAAAATTCATGGGGAACCAAACCGGTCCGCGCCAATTGGAATTGCCACCGAAAAGGTCGGTCGTTGATTCCGCAGGCTCGTAATCCACGCCGTGGGTTACGCCGTCTTGGTCCCGCACCTCGAACGGATTTTTCAGGTGATATTTCGAAAGCGCCCGCACACCGTGCTGCGACAAGAATTCGTTCTCGTCGAACATGTAGCGGTAAATTCGCTCGAGCTTCGCCCGATTCGCGATCGAGAGCAGCACTCGCGGTCCATGCTTGGTCTGCTGGCTCATATCCACATGGTCTTTCACGTCCGGATGGTGATCCAGAAACCACTGCATTCGCCGGTGGAATCCTTTCATGCGCTCCAAGTCTTGCGGTTCGTATGTTTCGACCGCGAACAGCGGGGTCAAACCCACCATCGAGCGCACTTTCATCGGCATCACTTTCTCTTCACCGAGGTGCAGCACGTCGTAATAGAAGCCGTCTTTCTCGTCCCACAATCCGATACCGGTCCCTCCCATGTCGTTCATCGCCGACGCGATGTACACGAAGTGCTCGAAGAATTTGCTGGCAACGTCCTCGTAAGCGGGATCCTGCACGGCGAGCTCAATCGCCATCGACAGCATGTCAAGGCAAAACATCGCCATCCAACTAGTGCCGTCCGATTGATCGATGTAGTTCCCAGGGCCGAGCGGCCTCGAACGGTCGAAGACGCCGATATTGTCCAGGCCAAGAAAACCTCCCTCGAAAACGTTGCGGCCCGAGGGATCTTTGCGGTTCACCCACCAAGTGAAGTTTATGAGCAGCTTGTGAAAGGCGCGCACGAGAAACATCCGGTCCGGCTTCCCGCTGATACGTCCCGCAATTTTGTAGACGCGCCACACCGCCCACGCCTGTACGGGCGGATTTACATCCGAAAAATTCCACTCGTAGGCCGGCATTTGCCCGTTAGGGTGCATGTACCATTCGCGCATAAACAAAATGAGTTGATCTTTGGCGAAATCCGGATCGATCAGCGCCATCGCCACACAATGAAACGCAAGATCCCAAGCCGCATACCACGGGTACTCCCACTTGTCCGGCATCGAAATCACGTCTGAGTTATGCAGGTGCGTCCATTCGTGATTGCGCCCGAACTGCCGGCGAGGATCGGGCGTCGGCTGCGTCGAATCGCCCTTGAGCCAGCGGTCAACATCATAGTGATAGCTCTGTTTTCCCCATATCAGCCCGGCGAAGGCCTGGCGCTGCACGAGGCGCGCGTCGCCACTGATCCCTTTAGGCGCCCGCTGGTCGTAGAATTCATCGGCTTCTTGTTTGCGCTTGTCAAACCACGCCTCAAAAGCCGCTCCGAAATAATCTTTCGGCGGCGCGAGCGGATCGCTCGGGTCGACGTCCATCAAACGCAATCGAATCGTCCAACTTTTCCCTGGCGGAATTTCCGATGAGAAATGCCCGGCTGCTTTCGTGCCTTTCAATTCGGGGTTCACCGCCCCGCGCTCCCCCTCGATCAAGTAGCGATGAAAAGCATCCTTAACAAATGGAGTCCTGCTCTGAGCCTGATAAAGCCGCTCCATATTCGTTTCGTTGTTGGTGAAGAGCATCTCCGGCGCGCCTTCCATAATCAGCCAGCGCTTTCCGTAGTGAAATTCATCGAGCGCGACCACCTGCGTGCCCCCAGGCCCGACAACACGCCGGGCTTCGGGCATGTCATACGGATCGCCCCAGTCCCACCGATTGCGAAACCACAACGTGGGCAGAAGATGGAGGCGCGCAGGTTCAGGCCCGCGATTCCAAGCGGTGATTCGAATCAGAATGTCTTCGAATGTGGCTTTGGCGTACTCGACGAACACGTCGAAGTAGCGGCTCTCGTTGAAAACCCCCGTATCGATCAACTCATACTCAGGATCGTGTCGCGTCCGCTTTTTGTTTTCAATGCGCAGCTGATCGTACGGAAATGCCGCTTGCGGATACTTGTATAGATATTTCAGATAGCAATTCGTGGGGATGGCGTCGAGATAGTAGTAATATTCCTTCACATCTTCGCCGTGATTGCCTTCGAAATTTGTCAGGCCGAACAGCCGCTCCTTCAAAATGCGGTCTTTCTCGTTCCATAAAGCCAGCGCGAAGCAGATGTGCTGATGACGGTCGCAAAATCCTGCGATGCCATCTTCTCCCCAGCGATAAGCCCGCGAGCGCGCGTGATCGTGCGGGAAATATTCCCACGCGTCGCCGTTCGCGCTGTAATCCTCGCGCACAGTTCCCCACTGTCGCTCGGAAAGGTATGGTCCCCAGCGTTTCCAGTGAACTTCCCGATCGGCGCTGGCTTGCAGCCGCTGCTGTTCGGTTGTCATTTTCAATCGCCGTGAAGGCGGTCAGAACTGTATCCGGTGCGCGGCCGGCTTGGCAAGCTGCTCACACCTGCGAACCTACAAACTGCCAATGCTTTGCTCGAAAGCCGCCTACCTTGTATTCTCATCGCCTCAAATCCTCAGGATGGGGAGAGTTTGCACCGAATGTCTTCTGGTTCCGGACGCAGCGGCGCGAGGCTCCAAAAATTCGCAACTGTTTCAACGTCCGCTTCTCCGCGGCGCTCCAGCCAGATCGCTTTACTCCTGATCGCGATGGCAGCTACGGCTGTGGTCGCGCCTATGTTTTTCCTTGGCAATGCTTCCGGTCATGATTTTTCTTTTCATCTTGCATCCTGGTTGGACGTTGCCGGGCAATGGCGTGAGGGTGTCTTCTTCCCGCGCTGGGCTCAATGGGCCAATTGGGGATTCGGCGAGCCTCGTTTCATTTTCTACCCGCCCGCTTCATGGACGCTTGGCGCGGCGCTAGGCTCGGTGCTGCCATGGAAAATGGTCCCGGAAACGTATACCTGGCTCGTCCTTCTGTTGTCCGGCTTCGCGATGTGGCGGCTTGCGCAGGAATCACTTCCCGATTCACAGGCGATCGCCGCAGCGGTCATCTACGTTGTGAATCCCTATCAGCTCGTCGTGGTGTACTACCGCAGCGACTACGCCGAACTTCTCGCCAGCGCGCTTTTTCCGTTGCTGGTTCTAGGCGCGCTGAGAGTAGTTCGCAGCTGCTCACGGCAGAATGGCTCACTGCGAAACGATTCGCGCCAGAATTGGGCGGCCGTGCCCCTCCTTGCGTTCGTTTTTGCCGCCATATGGCTTTCGAACGCGCCAGCCGCTGTAATCGCGACCTACTCTCTGGTTTTGCTGCTCATCGTCGCCTCCCTCGAGCGGAGAAATCTTCGAGCCCTAATCGCGGGCGCTGCTGCAACGCTCGTCGGTTTGGGACTTGCGGCGTTTTACATTCTTCCCGCAGCTTTCGAACAGCGCTGGGTACAAATCTCGCGGGTAACAGCGGGAAACTATCACCTGGATCAAAATTTCCTGTACACGCGCTCGATAGACCCCGAGTTTGCGCTTTTCAATTGGAAGGTTTCGACCATCGCTCTTGGCGTGATGTTGCTAACCGCCGTGGCTGGGGTATTTAGTGCGCGTAAGCGCCGAGAGTATCAGACGCTGTGGTGGATGCTGGCTGTGCTGGCTGTCGCTTCTACTTTCATGATGTTTCCCGCCAGCCTGTGGTTCTGGCGCCATCTTCCGAAATTGCAATTTCTCCAGTTCCCGTGGCGCTGGCTCATCCCTCTGGGCATTCCGTACGCATTCTTTCTGGTATCGGCGATCGGCCAATCTCGATGGCGATGGATCTGGGGCGCGGCCCTCGCGTTGGTGATCGCCGTTGCCGCCACCGCAATTATCCGCAATGCATGGTGGGACAGCGTAGATATCCCGCTTCTCGCGGCCGCACTTCGCACCGGCCACGGTTACGAGGGGGCCGAGGAATACGCACCACTCGCCTGCGATACCTCCGATCTGCCTGGAGCGATCGTTGATCCTGAATCGCCCAAAGTCTTTGAAAAAACGCCGCCCACGCCGCTGGTCCAGCCGTTCACTGCTGCTTCGCTACGGAACACCTCTTTGTCGTCCGTCCAAATCTCGGTCGATAAATGGCAGTCCGAGCACAAAAGCCTCCGCGTCGCGACAGCCGAGCCCGTGACGCTTGCACTCCGGCTTTTGAACTATCCGACGTGGGAGGTGCGAATCGACGGCGCGGCGATCAACCCGGGGTCACAGCCCAAAATTGCTCGAATGCTCGTACCCGTGCCGGCCGGGCAGCACCGAGTCGAGGTGAACTTTCGCCGTACATGGGACCGCACAGCCGGTGCGGCGATTTCTGGCTGTTCGGCAGTCCTGCTTCTTGGTTGCGCTGCGTTCGCTGGCCGCCGGCGCAGCCTTCCCCAATCGTAAGTAGCTGTCAACGGGCGCTTTCCTCCGGCGAAATCCAACGTCAAATACCAGCGAAGCACGCTGGCGCGGCGGTCCGTCTAATGCTCCAGGAACCCCCACGCTTGGAGCAATCGTGCGCATCCCGTACAATACGAATATCCAAGTCTGGAGCTAACGACACTAATGCACGTGTGCTCTCGCCTCAAATTAACAGGGCAACGACCGCAGTTATCTGCACCCAGAACCCGGCTTTGCGGGTTGCTCGCACTCGTGTGCTTTTCGGCTGTTCTGACAGGCTGCGGCCAGAAGCAGGCCGCTGGTAATGAGGAGCCTCCCGCCGTTGCTGTAAAAACGGCAGTCATTGAGCCCGTACCAATCTCCGAATCGTCGGAATACCTGGGAACGCTCAAGTCCCGGCATTCGGTTGTCCTGAATCCGCAAGTCGAGGGGCAAATCACGAGTATTTTCGTAAGATCGGGCGACCACGTGAAAGCCGGAACCGCGCTCATGCAGATTGACCCCATCAAGCAGCAGGCCACCTTGGGAAGCCAGGAAGCGGCGCGCGCCGCACAGGAAGCGAACGTTCATTTCGCACAAATTCAATGGGAGCGTTCGCAGAAGCTCTTCGACGCCGGTGTAATCAGCAAGCAGGATTACGATCAGGCGCGCACCAATCTCGAAACAGCTCAGCACCAACTCAAATCGCTCGACGCGCAAGTGCAGCAGCAGCAAGCGGAGCTGCACTACTATCGCGTGAATGCTCCCACCGACGGATTTGTTGGCGACATCCCCGTGCGCGTGGGCGATCGCGTGACGAACACGACCACCCTCACCACCGTCGACCAGCCCGGCCCGCTCGAGATATATATCAACGTCCCCGTTGAGCGTTCCAAGGATTTGAAGATGGGGCAGAAAGTGCAGCTGCTCGATAGCCAGAGCAAGGTTGTCGCCGACACCCAGATTGATTTCATTTCCGCTCAAGTCGACACCAATACGCAGTCCGTGCTCGTGAAAGCGACCGTCAAAAACTCCGCCGACACGCTTCGCACCTCTCAATTCGCGCGAACCCGTATCGTCTGGAGCACGCATGAGGGGCCCGTGATTCCGGTGCTGGCCGTGCAGCGTATCAACGGGCAATCCTTCGCGTTTGTTGTCGAAGGCTCGGGAAAATCGCAGGTGGCGCATCAGAAAGTCCTTACTCTCGGCGAGATGGTCGGGAACGATTACGCCGTGCTGGACGGCCTGAAATCAGGCGATCGTGTCGTGATCGAGGGCGCCCAGAATCTCGTGGACGGCGCTCCGGTCACCGAGCAAGCACCCGCTCCGGCAGGAAAGTCTTCATCTTGATTTCTTTCCGTCCGCTTCGTGTTCGTGCAGCAAAAAGGCTCTCGTAGAAAATGTTTGTCGATTTCTTTATCCGGCGGCCCATCTTTGCCACTGTCTGCGCGCTCCTGATTATTTTGGCGGGCGCGGTGACGATTCCCACTCTCCCAGTCGCCCAATTTCCCGATCTCGCGCCGCCTCAGGTCAACGTAGGCTCCTTCTACAACGGCGCGGACGCACAGACCGTCGAGACTTCCGTTACCACACCGCTCGAGCAGCAGATCAACGGTGTCGAGGGCATGAAGTATATGACCTCCTCGAGCGGCAACGACGGCTCGAGCAACATCAACGTTACTTTTGACATCACCCGCAATATCGATCTCGCCGCCGTAGACGTTCAGAATCGCGTGAACCAGGCGCTTGGCCGGCTTCCCAACGAGGTAAAAACCACCGGAATCAGCATCACGAAAGCGTCAAGTAATTTCGTTTTCGGCGCAGGCGTCTATTCCGAGCACGGAGAGTACAGCAGCCTTTTTCTCAGCAACTACATTGACCTCTACGTGCGCGACGCGCTGAAGCGCGTTCCCGGCGTCGCCGATGTGGAGAATTTTGGCGAGCGAAAATATTCCATGCGCCTGTGGCTCGACCCGCTCCGCATGGCGGCACGCGGCCTCACTGCCACCGACATTTTGAGTGCTCTTACCGAGCAGAACGTCCAGGTAGCTTCTGGCCAGGTTGGCCAGCCTCCTTCGCGGCCGGACCAGAGTTATCAGATCAGCGTGCGCGCGGTAGGCCGGCTGGTCGAACCTTCGGAATTCGAAAACATCATCTTGAAAACAGGAACGGACGGCAATCTGGTGCGCGTGCGCGATGTGGGACGCGCCGAGTTGGGTGCCGAAGATTACAGCAGCGTTCTTCGCTTCGACGGCCACGACGCCGTCGGCTTCGGCGTCAGCCAGTTACCCAGCGCCAATGCTCTCGCGGTGGACAAAGCTGCCAAGGCTGAGCTCGAGCGCCTCTCGAAACGCTTCCCTCCCGGTATCAAGTACGCCGTCGCATTCGACACCACAAGCGTCGTTGGCGAGTCAATCAAAGACGTCCTCTACACGCTGATCGAGGCCATTATCCTCGTCGTCCTTGTGATTTTCATCTTCCTGCAGGATTGGCGCAGCACTTTTATTCCCGCGATCACTATTCCTGTCTCCCTCATCGGAACTTTCGCGTTCGTTAAAATTCTGGGCTTCTCGATCAACACTCTCACCCTCTTCGGGCTGACGCTTGCTACAGGTCTTGTCGTGGACGATGCGATCGTCGTCATCGAAAACGTGCAGCGCCACATCACCGAAGGAATTTCCGAGCCGCACAACGCCGCTTCCATAGCAATGAAGGAAGTAGCCGGCGCCGTCGTCGCCACCTCGCTCGTTCTCGTAGCGGTATTCGTTCCGGTGGCATTCTTCCCCGGCACCACGGGCATCCTGTTCCGCCAGTTCGCCCTCACAATCGCGTTCTCCGTTTCCATTTCTGCATTCAATGCGCTCACCCTCACCCCCGCGCTCTCTGCAATCTTCCTCGGCCATGGACACGTCGTGAAAAGCCGCATTTTTAGCGCCTTCAATAGAGGTATGACGGCTTTCGGCCGCGCTTACCAGAATTTTCTCCGCTTCGTGCTTCGCTTCGAATATGCCGCGGTTCTCGTGTTTTTCTGCGGCCTAGGCCTCACTTACTGGGTCTACCAGCACGTTCCGAAAGGCTTCATTCCCGAGGAAGACGGCGGCTACCTCATCATCGCAGTGCAGTCGCCGCAGGGTGCCTCGCTCGAATACACCACGACGATCTGCTCGCAAGTCGAAGCCATTCTCGCCAAAGTACCTGAAATGGACAGTGCGTTTTCAGTTGCTGGATTCAGTTTCGGTGGCAGTGCCTCGAATCGCGCTCTAATCTTTGCTGGCCTTAAAGACTTCGACCAGCGCAAGGGAGAGGAGCACTCAGGCAACTCCGTTCTGGAACGGTTGCGCGGTCCACTGTCCACGATTTCCGGGGCGCAGGTCGTTCCCTTCGCGCCGCCCGCCGTTCAAGGTCTTGGGCAATTCGGCGGCTTCCAGTTCGTTCTCGAAGATCAAACTGGCACTTCCATGCAACAGCTTTCGAATGTCACTCAAAAGGTGATCGAAGAAGGAAATAAGAATCCTGATCTCACGGGACTGTTCACAAGCTTCAGTGCCAACGATCCGCAATTCGTCCTGAATTTCGACCGCGAACGCGCCAAAGCGCTCGGCGTCTCCCTGAATCAAATCACGGACGCTTTGCAGGTGTACATGGGCTCCGTCTATGTGAACGATTTCGATTTCAATAATCGCGCCTATCGCGTCTACGTTCAGGCCGACAAACAATTCCGAGCCGAACCGCGCGACATCAAGGAGTATTACGTCCGCTCCGACAAGGGCATGATGGTGCCGCTCGAAAATCTCGTGAAGCTCGAGTCGCAAGCGTCGCCGCAGGTGATCAGCCACTACAATCTTTTCCGCTATGCAGAAATCGATGGCTCGGCCGCTCCAGGAAAAAGCTCAGGCGACGCAATCGCCACAATGGACGCGCTCGCCAACAAAGTTCTTCCGCCGGGCTTCTCCTATGAATGGACCGGCTTGTCGCTGGAACAAATCCAATCCGGCAGCCAGGCAACAATGCTATTCGGCCTCGGACTCCTAGTCGTCTACCTCACACTCGCTGCGCAATATGAAAGCTTCACGCTTCCCTTCATCGTGCTGCTCGCCGTTCCGATGGCTTTGCTCGGCGCCGTCGGCGCACAGGCATTGCGCGGCCAGGAAAACGACGTCTACTGCCAGATCGGTCTCGTGATGCTAATCGGCCTCTCCAGCAAAAACGCGATCCTCATCGTCGAGTTCGCCGAACAGCTTCGCGAAAAAGGCTTCAGCATTCTCGACGCCGCCGTGGAATCCGCTCTGATCCGCTTGCGCCCCATTCTGATGACGTCGCTCGCTTTCATCCTCGGCGTCCTTCCGCTCGTCCTCGCGCAGGGCGCGGGCCGCATCAGCCGCCGCTCGGTGGGCACCACAGTATTTGGCGGCATGATCGCTGCCACCTTCCTAAACCTGATCTTCATTCCCGTGCTCTACGTCCTCGTGCGACGCATTCAGTCCGGATTCAAAAAGGAGCCGCCGTCGCACTCGCCTTCGCCCTCTCCTTTGCCGTCACGTCCCGCCTGATCGCGCCGGCCAGTGCCACTGCCTGACTCCGTTGCAAAAATCCCGCACCCGGCGATATCCTGATTGCCGATGAAATTCGCAAAACAAATCCGCCGCCTCGCACCAGCTGCTTATCTTTTTACCTCAGCCTTAGCCTCAGCCCCGGCCGCTCTCGCTCAGTCTCAAACCACCCAAGCACCTTCTTCGCAGCTGAATCTGCAGGCACAATCCATGCGAACAAACTCCGCCGGCCACAAAATCTACCCCCTCGATATCGATGCAACAAAGCAATGGCTCGACACCGGCATCGACGTCCGCGGCGGCGAAAAACTTCGCGCCACCGGAAACGGCAAACTCACCTATCCGCCCGCCGGCAAAAATCCCGACGAGCGCACCTTCGGCCCCGAAGGACTCCCCCGTGGCTGGGCCGACATAATCCACGACTACGCCGTCCCCGACGGCAATCACGGCGAACTGATCGCGCGCGTCGGCTCAGGCGACGCCGCTCAACCCTTCTCGGTCGGCCTCACCAAAGATTTCACCGTCCCGGTAGCTGGCCGCCTCTTCATCGGAATCAATCAAAGCTACAAAGACGCTGGCGCCGCAAAGGGAAGTTTTCACGTAACCATCGAAGTCCTCGATCCAGGCTCAAGCACGGCAACAGCAATGGCCGTCGGCGGCCCAGCAGAAACAAAAGTCGCGGGCGTCACGCCCGATCTCCTCGCTTCCATTCCGCGCCGCATCTCCGATAAACAAGGAAATCCCGGCGACATGGTGAATATCCTGATCGTCGGCACAAAAGAGCAGATCCTTCACGCGTTCTCCACCGCCGGCTGGGTCAGAGTCGATAGCGACGTGCAGTCCACCGTGATTGCCGGCCTCATCGACACAATCCAAAAAAAGGATTACCTGACGATGCCGATGAGCACGCTCTACCTCTTCAATCGCCCGCAAGATTACGGTTTCGCGCACGCCGAACCCGTTCGCGTCGCCATGTCCCGCAATCACCTGCGCGCATGGCAATCCTCCCACATCATCGGCGGCCGCCCGGTCTGGTGCATCGCCGCCACCCACGATATCGGCTTCGAGCGCGATGAACGCAACAACGGAGTCACCCATAAAATCGATTCCGAAATAGATAAAGAGCGCGAATATGTGAACGACACGCTCTCCGGCACCGGCCTCGTCGTCGCGCGTGAACACATCGCCCCGCCCGATCCGCTCACCGAAGCCCGCACCGCCACCGGCGGCACCTTCCGTTCCGACGGCCGCATCCTCGTTCTCATCCTCGACAACACAAAATCCACGACGACGACCACAATGACCTCGACCAGCAAGTAGCCACACCGATTCCAGCACCACTCGAATAATTTCGATTAATCATTTTCCGTATCGTGTTCGACGCGATCCTTCGTTGCCGTAAAGTAGGAAGCGGGCGTTGTTCCCAGCGTTTTTCGAAACATGGAAATAAACGCGCTCGGCGTGCTGTAGCCGGCTTCCAAAGCCGCATGCGTCACCTTCGCCCCTTCCGCGAGAAGCTGCATCGCCCGCATCAACCGCAACTGTTGCCTCCATTTTCCAAACGTCATCCCCGCATCCTGCTGAAACAGGCGCTCAATCGTCCTCTTGCTCGCGCCACCCACCCGGCAAAGTTCGGAAAGCGGCCGCGAATCGCTCGGATCGCTATGAAGCACTTGCATGATCCGGCCCGCCCTCGCGTCGGAAACATTCGGAAGCTGCAGCGGTACCGTCTGTATCGCGTCGAGCTGATCTAAAATTATTTCCACCAAGTGTCGCTGCTGCGAAACTTTCCTCCTCAGCTCGCGAAATGCGCACGCCCGCAGAATAAGTTCTCTCAGCAACGCCGAAACATTCACCACGCAGCAATTCCGAGGCAGCGCCTTCGCCAACCGCTTCCTCAAGTAAAGAGTCCGCATCGCTACAGTTCCCGACATCGTGATCCTGTGCGGAATCCGCGCCGGAATCCACACCGCTCGATCCGTGGGAACCACCCAGATGCCGTCCTTCGTTCGCACCGTCATCACCCCGCGCGACGCATACACCAACTGATCCGCTTCGTGAAAATGTAGCGCAATTGCGTGCCCCGCAGCGTAATCACGCGTAAGCGTTGTAATCTCGGCGCGCCGGTGCCCGACCCTGTCAAATACTGCTTTATTGATTTGGCGCTTTTGCGACATTCATTGTCACAATATCGAAAGTATGCAAACCGCGCAATCCATAAACTGCCTTTGCAAGCCGAGAAGCTCGTCACGAATTTGAGGATCACCAAGTGAACTGGATTCACAACCGATTGTGCCGCTCAGAACGATGGCGACGAACCGTCGAGCGCCGCCTGCCATGGGCTCTCGCACGCGTGGATTTAGGAGCGAACGCGCTTGAGCTCGGTCCCGGGCCCGGCCTGACCACCGATCTCCTGCGCAAGAGAGTGCCGCACCTCACGACGATCGAAATTGATCGCCGGTTAGCCGAATCGCTCGCCTCTCGTCTGAACGGCAGCAATGTTCAGGTCGTCAAGGGTGACGCCACCAAAATGCCATTCGCAAACACACAATTCTCCAGCACGGTTTGCTTCACGATGCTCCACCACGTGCACACTCCCGGCCTTCAGAACCAACTTTTCCGCGAAGTTTGGCGCGTCTTGCGACCAGGCGGCGCTTTTGTCGGTGCCGATAGCCTGCAGAGCCTATTCATGCGCCTGATTCATATTCGCGACACTCTCGTGCCGGTGGCTCCCGGCACCCTTGGCGATCGTCTCCAAGCTGCAGGATTCCAAGTGATGGAAATTGAAAAAAATTCCGAGGCGTTTCGGTTTCATGCGCGACGGCCGGCGTCGTCCTAGCGCATGAACCGAGGTCGCGGTCATAAAAACCACTCGAGGAGGCAACACGCATGCTAAAGCAGGTTGTTGTTCAAGGTACGCAAGGCTTGAGAAAGATCCTTTTTGTTTTTTCGCTGTTTCTCTGCGTTGCCGTCGCGCCCAGCGCATTCGCTGCCAATGGCCCTGGGACATGTACGACAAGCCCCGAAAGCCGGCAGCTGGATTTCTGGCTGGGCGACTGGACGATCTCATCTTCGGGCGCCTCGTGGGGTGCGACGAGCACTGTGTCGCTCTCGCTCGATAAATGTGTGATCACCGAAAATTGGGACGGCGGAAAAGGGCAGCGCGGCGAGAATATTTTCGCTTACAGCTACGGAGACCAGGGCTGGCGCGGGTTGTTCGTGGATAACGAAGGCCGCGCGCACGCCTTCGTCAACGGAAAAATCTCCGCAGGCACCGCTGAGTTTCTCGGTCCAAACCGCGGCCCCAACGGAGAAGAGGTGCTCAATCGAATTCGCGTGGTGCGCCTCAGCGCGGACAAAGTGGAACAAACCTGGGACAAATCCACGGACAAGGGCGCTACATGGTCGCCCGTTTTTCGCCTGGAGTATTCGCGAAAGAAATCCTGAATAGCGACTCGTGGTCGGGCGAAATCAAACCGCAGCGTGGGCCAACCGGCCGACTCACTTCAGGCCAAAGGCCCGCGCTTCAAATTCGAGCGAGGCAGGCAAGTGCTCCGCAAAATACTGCCAGTCGTGTCCGCCCGGATAGATATGAAACTCATGCGCGATATGCCGCGACGACAGAATTTTGTCGAGCGTCTCGGCCCCGGCGTTGAACCCGTACCCATCTTCCGATCCGCAATCAAAATAAATCTTCAATCCCGCGATGTGAGCTGTCCGCGCCAAAGTGAGCGGGTTGTTGCGATCCCAGAAAGCACGGTCCGGCGGCGAACCAAACACATCGCCCAGTAGCCTCATTCGCGGATTTTGAGCCGCTTCCGCCACGCTGATGTTCGGCAATTTCTCCATGAGCGCCGCGCTATGCACGCTCACCGAACCAAATAAGTCAGGATGCAAGAAAGCAAGCCGCAACGCCCCGTACCCGCCCATCGAAAAGCCCGCAATGCCTCGCGTCCCGCGCGCCGCTTGAATACGATAGCGGGCTTCGATTGCGGGCATGAACTGCTGCAGGAAAAAATCCTCGTATCTTTGCTTTCCATCGTGCGAATTGATGTAAAAACTCGCGCCCGCCGCGGGCGTCACGATTACGAATTCACCCAGCTGATGCTGCTCCCACAAATCCTCGACGAGATTCCATCCGCCTGAATGCAGAAACATCTGCTCGTTGTCGCCAAGCCCGTGAAGAAAATAAAGCACTGGATAACGTCGCGTCTTCTCCACATCGTAACTGGGCGGCAGCAAAGCGCAGTAAGCGACCGACCGCGCGAGAATCTTGCTCTTTACGCTCTGGCATTCCGCGCGCCCCGCAGCGGCAGCCTGCGCAGGCTGGCCCGCAAATGCACAAACCACAAAACCCAGCGCGGTCAGCGCAAGCTTCGCCTTACTCATACCGCAGGGCCTCCACCGGATTCAGCCGCGCCGCGCGCGACGCCGGATAGAGCCCCGCCACCAGACTCACCACCACCGAAAATACAATCCCGCCAAGAATCAGCCACAGCGGCACCGAAAACACATGCGCGGGCGGCAAATCCTGTCTCCGCAAGTAAACGTTTGTTCCGAATGTCACCGCGCGCCCAATCAACCAGCCCATCCCCACCCCGAAAATCCCGCCCATCAATCCCATCACTCCCGCTTCCGCGAAAAACAGTTGCTTCACGTCGCGGTCCGCCGCCCCCAGCGCCTTCAGCACGCCAATCTCCCGTCTGCGTTCCAAAATCGCCATCACTAGCGTGTTGACAATCCCCAGCGTCGAAACCGCCAGCGCCAAGCTTCCGAAAATTCCGAGCAAGGAATCGAAAATCGTAAAGAAAATCCGAAGATTGCGCGTGGCATCCAGCAGCGAAAACGTCGAGAACCCCATGTCCTTGATCGCCGATTCGATTTTCTCCACTTGCGATGGGCTCTTGGCGCGAACGGTCAAGCTCGCATATGTAGTCTTCCCGTTCGCTCCCCTGACCACGTCGCGCAAATCATTCAACTGCGCCGCCCGCAACGTTTCCGCCACCGCCAGCGGAATCAACACGCGCCCGCTGCCGATACCGCCAAATCCCGCCGCAGGCTCAGTGTCAACGATCCCCACGATCCGAAGGTTTTTCTCGCGCGGCACCACGGAAAAGCCGCCGGCCCCGTTATCGCTATTTTCTCCGCCGGGTGAACCGCCGGCTCCGCCAGGCTGCGTCCCTAGCGCCTGCCGTTCCGCATAACGCAGCACCAGATCTTCGCCGATCAAGCTCGAAGGCTTGTCCGAGAGATCCTTCGCGAATTCAGATTGCAAAATCGCTTCGTCAGCATTCCCACCGGAAAAGAAATTTCCGTTGATGCCGTCGAATGCGCCGTTTCCCCGCGCTGAGTCCGGAATCCCAGCAACCATCGTGGCATATGGCTTCCCGGCAAAACGCACCTCGGTCGGAAATCGAATCTGCGGATAGACTTCGACCACATTGGGAAGCTTCTGAAGTGCCTCGCGCGCGGCGTCATCCAGCGGCGGAGATACCCGCGGCGCATGATCTTGCTCGCTGCTCTCATCCGACCCGGCTGCCGCTCTCCTCGGTGCCTCGGGGGGCCTCCCAAATCCGCGCAGGCCCGATTTCGACATCACGATGATTGTGTCAAACAGTCCCGAATTCGAAAGCCGCTTCGTCGCCAGTTCCTGCAAACCCACGCCAAGCGAAAGCATGGCCACAAGAGACGCCACGCCCACTGCAATTCCCAGTGTCGTTAGGGAATTTCGCAGCAGCGCCTCGCGCAAATTCCGCAGCGCCAGTTCCCCGAGATCGCGCGCCTTCATGCCGCCACTCCATCAGTTACGAGCTTGCCGTCGGCCAGAGCCGCGATTCGGTCCGCAAAGCGGCTCGCCAGGGGCCGTTCGTGCGTCACCATGACGATTGCCATGCCCATGGACAATTGAATTTGCTTCAACAGCTGCATCACCGATTCGCCCGTCACACTATCGAGATTTCCCGTGGGCTCGTCGGCGAAAAGTATCGTAGGCCGGTTGACGAGAGCGCGAGCGATCGCCGTGCGTTGCTGCTCTCCACCCGATAACTCACTGGGACGATGGGTCGCGCGCTTTGCAAGCCCCACCCGTTCGAGCGCTTCGCGCACGCGCGCGCCGCGTTCGCTGCGATCCACTTCCGCCAAACGCAGCGGGAGCTCCACGTTTTCTTCCAGCGTCATTTTTGGAAGCAGATTGAACGACTGAAAAACCATCCCGACGGTTCGGCTCCGATACTGCCCCAGCTCGATGGAACTGAGCTCCGACAAATTCCTTCCGTGAGCAACGATCAAGCCCGCCGATGGCCGGTCAAGCCCAGCCATCAGATTTAACAGTGTGGATTTTCCTGATCCGGATGTGCCCAGCAGCGCCAGGAATTCTCCGGCGCCCACTTCTAGACTCACATCATCCACAGCTCGAATCAGCGCCGAGCCCATCTGGTAGTGCCGCGAAACGTGCTCAGCCCGAATCGCGGCTCCGTTACCTGCAATCGGCATTCGCCCTCAATTCTAGTTTCTACTTCAGCCTTCAATGTTACTACGCGCCACCCACACGCCGAATTTCACAGCTAACTTTCCGTCGAAA
Source organism: uncultured Acidobacteriota bacterium (assembly GCA_963736465.1). GTDB lineage: Bacteria > Acidobacteriota > Terriglobia > Acidiferrales > UBA7541 > Palsa-295. The sequence continues at coordinate 242,611 of CAVTOS010000010.1, forward strand.
TGATCGTCCAAATCTCATTGCCAGCCGGCGAAACAAACCCCGTGTGCTTGTCGTATAGTGGTGAAGTAGCGTCAAAGCGCGCCGTTCGTCGGCAGGCCGCCCGAGAGCCCGGCAAAACGACAGAAGATCTGAGCTGGCCCGATTAGGCCAACAGGAGAAACGATGCGGAACACGTTGTCGTTCGTTGCATTCATTCTGGCGCTCGTGCCGCCTGCCCGCGCCCAAAGGCTTCCTGAACTTGCCACGCCCGATAACTACAAGCTCACGATCGACGTAAACCTCGACAAGGAGAATTTCACCGCCGAGGAGACGATTGCAATCCGAGTCCTCAAGCCGACGTCGACCATTGTTTTGAACGCCGCCGAAATTACTTTTGCGGAAGCAACCATCAGCGCCGGCGGTAAAACGCAAACCGCCAAAGTCACTCCCGATGAAGATAAGCAAATGGCCACGCTGGCGTTCGAGCAGCCGCTTGCCGCCGGCCCGGCTACACTTCACATCCGCTACACGGGCATCCTCAACGGCCAGCTTCGCGGTCTCTATTTGAGCAAGGCCGGCAATCGCAAATATGCTGTCTCGCAGCTCGAAAATACCGATGCGCGCCGCATGTACCCTTCCTTCGACGAGCCGATCTACAAAGCGACCTTTGACCTCACTGCCATCATCGACAAAGGCGACACCGCGCTATCGAACACGAAAATAGTTTCGGACACGCCCGGCCCGGGCGACGGTAAGCACACCGTAAAATTCGCCACAACGCCGAAGATGTCTTCCTATCTCGTCGCTCTCGCGGTTGGCGATTGGCAATGTGCCGAAGACACCGCCAACGGAATCCCTGTTCGCGTTTGCGGCATTCCGGATAAGAGGCCGTACGCGGACTTCGCTCTTCAGGCTGCTGTCGTCACGCTGAAGTATTACGACCAGTACTTCGGAATCAAATATCCCTACGGAAAGCTCGACATCCTGGGCGTCTCCGATTTCGCCGCCGGTGCAATGGAAAACACCGGTCTGGTGATCGCCCGCGACCTTATTTTCGTCGACCCGAAGCAATCCTCTTACGCGCTGCGCAAAGCAGTAGCCCAGGAACTCGTCGCTCACGAAATCGCGCACCAGTGGTTCGGCGATCTGGTGACGATGAAGTGGTGGGACGATGTCTGGCTCAACGAAGGCTTTGCCACCTGGATGTCGTTCAAGCCCATGGAAGCGTGGAAGCCCGAATGGAATCTCGAGACGGACGCAGTGCGCTCGAGCACCAACGCGATGGGCACCGATTCGCTCAGTTCCACGCGCGCGATCGAAGCTCACGCCGAGACACCCGCGGAAATCCAGGAGCTCTTCGACGATATCGCCTACAACAAAGCCGCAGCCGTGTTGCGCATGGTCGAAGGCTACGTCGGCCCGGAAACATTCCGCAAAGGCGTGAACGCATACCTTTCAAAGTATGCATACAGCAATGCCACTGCGGAGGATTTCTGGAACACGATTGCGGAAACTTCGCACAAGCCCGTCGACCGCATCATGTCCGGCTTCGTCAAACAGCCCGGCGTGCCAATCGTTTCGCTAAAGACGTCATGCTCCGGAAAAAATGCGAACGTAACCGTCACTCAGACTCGCTATTTCCGCGATCGCGCGCTGCTCGAAGCAGGCTCCAAGGAAAGATGGGATATTCCGGTTTGCCTCAAAGCCGGTAAAGATGAGAAATGCGAACTGCTCGCGACGAAAGAACAGCAGATCACTCTCGCGGGATGCGGCGAGGGGGCGATTGGGAATGCGGGAGGCCGCGGTTACTATCGCTCGGGCTACACTCCGGAAAACTTTAATCAGATCGCGTCATCCGCCGAGAGCAAGCTCTCCGCTCCCGAGCGCTACATGCTTCTCGACGACACCTTTGCCGGCCTTCACATGAACACCTTGCAGGCCAGCGATTTCATGAAGCTCGCCTCGGAGTTAAGAGACGACCCTTCGACCGACGTCATGGATCAACTCTCGAGCTATCTCCAATTCGCGAGCCAGTACCTGCTGAACGATTCCGATCGGCCACAATTCGAAAGCTGGGTGCGCGCCACGTTCGGCCCGGTCGCGGAAAAAATGGGATGGCAATCGAGCCCGCAAGATTCCGATGAAACCCGCGCGCGCCGTGCCGCGCTTCTCACCGTGATGGGACAGGTGGGACGCGACCCGAAAGCGATCGCGCTGGCGCGCGACCTGATGGACAAGTCTCTCAAGGGCGAGCCGGTGGATCGCACGATGCTCATCTCCGCGATTCCAATTGCCGCCCGCAACGGCGACGAAGCCCTTTACAACGCGATCATTGCGCACTTCAGCCAGATCAAGACGCCGGAAGAAGGATTGCTCTACGGGCAAGGGTTGTGCCTGTTCAGCGATCCCGCGCTGCTTACGCGGACGATGAAGTTCGCCGTCTCGCCGATGATGCGCGCCCAGGATGCCCCGCAAGTGTTTGAGGCGATTCTATCGAACCCGGCGGGGCGTGAGGTGGCGTGGAAGTTCATTCGCGACAACTGGCCGGACGTGAGCGCGAAGCTCAGCAATTACTCGGATACGACCGTTGTGGAAGCAGCGGGCGTTTTCTGCGATGCCGGCAAGCGCGATGAAGTGGAAGCATTCTTCACCTCGCACAAAGTTCCCGCCACCGATCGCACTTTGAAGCTGACCATCGAGGAAATCAACGGCTGCATCGATCTTCGCGAGCATCAGGAACACAACCTTCAAACCTGGTTGCAGCAGCAGCCGACTGGAACGGCGACAGGCGCGCAATAAGCGAGAGCTTAAGGGGCGCTTTTACCGCCGATTAGAAATTCGTATGTTATTGATTTTGCGTTGCTTGCGATGAGAGTTAATCGCGGAACCGTGTATTAAAACTCGGCCAGCGGCAGCCCCTGAGGCCGGCGGTTCCACTTGCGGGCCGTCTTCGCGCCTGGCAGCTATTCGTGCCATTACGTCGCCTTATTTCACTTGCGCGTCGAACACTCCCGTCTCTACACGACCATTATACTTCACCTGGACGAAAATGCGATAGAGGCCGGGCTTTGGGAAGCCGTAGGGGAAACTTACTTCTGGAGCGAGCGGGCCGTCCGCCATTCCGGACATATTGGCCATGTTGGGCATGTTCATTTCTGTCGTTGCGGGCGCATTTGGTGATGTTGGGATTGCCGCATTTTTAGCGAGAGTTGCGTCTGCCAGCTCGACTGCTGCCATTGAAACTGAGCCGTCTGGGTGGACGTGGGCGAAGACGCTTAGATCTGAGCGGACGAATTCTGCATGACCTGCCATTCCCATGTAGGGCTCGAGGTTTGCGACCGGTTTGCCGTTTGCGAAGTCGAGTCGAAACTTGAACCAGAGCAATTTATTGGCTGGAAGCGAGCCTGAGGTGCGCTCCCAAATCATTCGCGTGCCGTCGGGCAGCGAGAAAGTCAGGCTTGCTTGCGCGTCTTTCGTGTTTTGCGAATCTGGCGAGATGGGCGGGGCGGATGCGGTCGAATCATCTCCTGAGAGTGGCTTCCCCGCTGTTTCCGGGATGTCGATCTGAGCTGAGAGCGTGTCGGGAAATCCTGAGACGCGGACGATGTCAGCGAAAACCTGATAGTGCCCTGCTGCAATCGGCGGAAGATCGTCGAGGAAGACGCCGCCTTTGTCCGGAACTGGATGCAGATGATAGAAGCGGTCCATCTGTGGCGTGCGAATCAAGAACAGGTGCATCAGGTGACCGTGGTCGGGCATTAACGGCGTCGCGACAGTTTCGGGGCGGCGGGTGTGCCACTTGGAATCGCCGATGCGCAGGAGCATTTGATCGCCGGGAACGAGCGAGACGAAAAGGTCGGGCGCTGTGTAGATCATGCGGTTGGAAAGATTAGCCGCTGCCGTTTTCCACCAGAAAGCGCCGCCTACGAGCACGGCTGCGACAATCAGAAACGCGCCGGCCATCACGAACCGTGCGGCGCGCTTTTGCGCGGGGCCTGCTTGCTGGCCGGGCTCAAGCTGCCCTTCGCGCCGTGCCGCGCCGACGATCGAGACGATTCCAGCGACGAGCAGGACCATCAGCCCCGCGAGCAACGCTCCCAGGCTCTTCTGCATTGGCATCGTGCTGCGCGCGGCAGCAGGAACCGGAACCGCGAGCGTGCCGGAGCCTGCATCGCCATCGGCTTCGACGCGCACTTGCCACGAACCGGACGCCATGAGCCAGAGCTTGCCGGAAAAAAATTGCGGATCGTCTTTGGATGGGAGCAGCACGTCCGGCGGTGGCGGATACTTCGAACCCTCGCCGACGATATAGAGCGGAACGATTTTGATCTGCTTCACGCCGTGAGTGGAACTTCGGATCTGAATCTCGGCGACTCCGGGAATCATTTGCGGCGTGCGGATGGAAACGACGAGATGGTAGGGGCCTGCGTCACCTTGAAAGAAAACATCGGGGCTTCCGATATGCGCAGCGAGCGGCCCGGCGATCAAAATCGTGAGGACGAGCCAAGCGATGCGGGTCGTCTTCACCTGGGTTAGCGCCTGACTTTCAGGAGCCAGCCGGCGAAGGCGATGCCGACGCGGGTGGAAAGGAAAGCGAAAATCCAGGCGAGGCCAAGTCCCCGGAAGAAAGCTGCTTGAGTAGGCTCATATTTCTCGAACTGGTAGGAGAGTTGATGCATCGCAACCGGCTCTTGATAGGGGAAATAGATCATGCCAAAGAACCAGTTACGGGCCAGCGGCGAAATCATAAAGCTGCCAAAGGGCCAGTGAACCACGAGCAGCGTAAGAAGATAAGCGGTGCCGGCAACCAGCGCGAGCAGCCACTTGTTGCGTCCTGCCAGCCGCGCGCGCACGAGATCGAAGGCGAACGCGGGAAAAATGAGCAGGACTGGAAATTCCATCGGCACCATGTGCGTCACGTTGGTGTACACGGGCCCCAGCTTGGGGTGCGCCGGGAACAGCGGAAGGATCCACAATCCCGCCAGGTTTACCGCCATATAAATCGAGGCGACAATCGTCGAGCCCCATTTGTGTTCAGACGCAGTGCCATAGCCCATGACCAGGAGAGGCGTGGCGATCATCAGGACGCGATAAAAAACCGAGCTGTGCATGAATCTCGCGTCGCTGAATTCGGAGATCAGAATCATGTGCAGCATCAGGCCCAGGCCCGCGAGATACAGGAACAGCCAGGTGAGCTTCGCGCGCACGGCGCCGGTGGCGCGATTTTTTGCGGAGACGACGAGCACCAGATAGCCGATTCCCACGCCCAGAATTCCCCACCCGAGCACTACATGCGGCGGGCTTAGGATTTCGACGTCCAGGCCGAATGAGTTGTGCCACCAGTTGTCGAACGGCGCGGATGTGACCATCGTCACGCCGCCCCAGGCGGTGAGAAACGCGCCGAGCGGCCCGCGGAATCCCCAGACTTTTACCGAAGAGGATTGCACCGCGGGGTCATGAGAGAACGTGGTGGAGAAAATCAGATACGTGCAGGTGATCGCAGCGAGGATGCCGCCGAATTGAATCAGAAGGTGCGCAGGCGTCCAGAACGTGTCGCGCCCAATGGTCATGTGCCAGGAGATGTCCCAGTACAAGCCGAAACAGATGGAGGAGACTGAGATGATGCCTGACCAGACAAACCAAGGAATGGCGGTGGCTTGCGCGGCTGTGCGCGCGCGTTCGGCGCTCGGGGCCGAAATTCCGAAGGGTACGGTTTGCGCCATGGGTGGCTGGTTGGAAGGATAACAATTCCGACTGTACGAGGCTACCAGAAGCAGACCACCTATCTGAGAGTGAGATAGTTAGTGATAATCCCTGTGGCTGTTGAAAAACTCGCCCACTGAACGGGAGTTTTGATCTGGGATGATTTTCCTGCGGCGGGGTATCGCGCTTTCTTTTTTCTATCTCAGATCGGAACCGTGGCTGATTCTAGAGATCTGGATCTAAGGAAGCGAGCCAGTCGTTTCAGGTTCTGCGCTGTAGCCGCGAGAAAGAATTGTTCGCGAACATGCTTGATTCTCCGCAAGCGCACCCTGCGCAGTCCGATCTGGTTCTTCAACTCCGCAAAGAGTGCTTCTACTTTCCGGCGTGGGCGTTGCGCTGCCACGAAAGCCGGAACGGTCGTCCGCTCTCGTGCCCGTTGTCGCGCCGCTTCGTGGACATGGATCGCGATCTGCCGATAGTGGCCTCTGGTGCATTGCGCTTTTTGCGGGCAGTCGCGACAGCGCTTCCGCGTGGCCACATACACATGCGTTCGATTTATGGCATTGATGCCAACGTAGGTAAGCCGCTTTCCTTCGGGACATTGATAGCTGTTCGTCTCGGCAACGTAGGTGAACTTCTCGATCCCGTACAAGTTGGTTTTGGGAGCAGGACTTTCTTTCACGCGAATATAAGGAGTGATGCCTCGTTGCTCGAGCCAAGCCAGAAGCTCACCGTTCCCATAGGTCGTGTCGGCGGCAACCGACTGTGGAAAGTGCCCGCGTCTTTCCGCTGACCGCGTGATCATCTCGCGAGCCGCCGCACTTTCCTGGCTCAGCCGGGCTGGCGTTGCCTGAACGCCCACAATCACGCAACTCTGGTTGTCGATCAGATAGTTGTTGAAGTACCCCAGCTCCGCAGGACGATCGCCCTTGGTCGAATAGGTCGAATCCGGATCCGTCGTCGATACCTGGTCTTGTTGAGGGGCCGGCTCTTCGATCGGGTTTTCTTGCTCGAGGTCCGCCAAGTATTCTCGCACTGTCTGTTTCACGTGAGCGGCTTCCGCCAGTTGCTCCCGCGGAATGCGGCTCAATCGGCTGGCGTTCGCGGGAATGAAGCTGCCATCCACGGACAGGTGTTCGCCCTCGACTAATCCAGCCTCCCTGCAACGGTCCACGATCTGTTCAAACAGCTGCTGGAACAGATTGGACTCGAGGAAACGGCCATGACGGTTCTTGGAAAACGTGGAGTGATGGGGAATCTCTTGATCGAAGCTGAGTCCGGTAAACCAGCGCCAGGCCAGATGCATCTGCAGCTCCTCGACTAGCTTGCGCTCGCTGGTGACGCCATAGAGATAGCCGATCAGCAGGATGCGCAACAGAAGTTCTGGATCGATCGAGGGTCGGCCCGTATCGCTGTAGGAGTCCTGCAGCTTCTCACGAACGAAATCGAAGCTGATGTGCCGGTCCAGGAGACGGAGCAGGTGGTTTTCAGGAACCTGATCTTCAATGCGAAAGTAGTAGAACAGCGACTCGGAACGGGAATGTTGTCCCATCATAATCCGTAAGCCTCCGTGAATGGCGATGAAGAAGAGCATCGGCAGAACGTTTGCTCATATAGACGTTGCTCCCAACACTTCAGTTCGCATTCACGAAGACTTTTTCAACACCCACCCCTGTTCCCAACAGTTATCTAGAAACAGAGGCGTTAATCGGGCACGTGCCTGGTACCCGATGCTACGTATCGAACTTCACCGTTATATAATCCTTTCAATGGAACGATCAATCGCCAAAGCCCGACTCATCGAAAATAGGCCCGCGGCGGTAGTGGCATTGTGCTTGACCGCGCTTGTCATGGCGCTGAGTTTTCGGGAGGTCGTCCGTCATGCTCAACACAAATCCTATTGGTTTCTTGACCTGCGCTCGATACTGCCAGCCTCGGCCGCAGCGGTTGTCGAGGTAGGATTCTGGGTGTACCTATTCTGGTTGGGATTAGTGTTCTACTGGAGGGCGCAAGGCAAAGAGCGCATTCTAGTGGCAGGCTGGTTTGGCTCGCTCTTCCTAGGCTTGATTCAAAGACTGCTTTCGACGTCTGCTGCTGCGGCGATGGACTGGGTAAAAGCCGGCTGCATGTTGGTGGCGCTCCTGGCTGCAGTGGATATCCTCCTAAAAACTTTTGCGAGCAATAGGGCTGGGCTCGACGATCCCCCCGATGGCTGTTGATGAATCCATTTCACATCACCTATCTCAAAACGAGATACCTGGTAATAATCCCTGTTTTCGACACCTTTCTGGTTCAATCACAAAATCTAGTGGCCCAGAGCTATGACTTTCGCTAGTGTGGCCCCTTAGAAGGGCTCCGTGCAAATACTCAATACCGACCCAACGATTGACATATCAACGAGTTCGGGAATGTTGCGCGTGAAGGTGCACCCCCCCGCAAAAAAAATCGTCACCCATGTCGATTCTGCACCTGCTCATTCGACATATCGGTAGAGCAGCAATTAAGCTCTGAACGTGAACGTCAGATTAACTCAACCCGAAAGGACAAACACAATGCGATTCATGGTCATCGTCAAAGTCACGGAAGACACCGAAAACGAAGGCGCACTCCCTGATCCCCAGCTCATGGCCGACTTGAACAAATTCAACGACGAGATCTTAGAAGCCGGAGTCTTGATAGGCTACGACGGTCTTCACCCCTCCTCCAAAGGCGCCCGCGTCCACTTCTCCGGCAAGAACTGCACCGTCATTGACGGCCCTTTCGCCGAAAGCAAGGAACTCATCGCCAGCTTCTGGTTCTGGCAGGTCAAGTCTCTCGAAGAGGCCATCGAGTGGGTCAAGCGCTGTCCCAACGAAGGCGAGACCGACATAGAGATCCGCCAAGTCTTCGAGCCCGAAGACTTCGCATCCGCCTTCAGCGACGAAGAAATTCAGCAGGAAAAAAGCTTCCGCGCTCGAATGGCAGCTAACGCAGCTAAGAAATAGTCCCACTTGCACTGACGTATCCAAACTGGTGCGAATCTGTAGCCCACTAAACGTTCGAAAATGTAGGTGCGGTCGAAGTGTGAACGGCCCGAGTAACTGTTGGGAAATCCGCTTCCCACCAGCTATCTGACAGTGAGATAGGTAGTTCTATAAAAGCAGTTGACCGCGCCACGGCACAGTCACTGGTGCCAGAAACTTGTCTCGAGTTTCCATTAACCGGAAAATCTAATCGTGGATTCGGTTCGGCAAGCTAAGGCCGACTTCCTACTGGTGCTTCGTGCCCGGATAAAAGCATGGCTCCGGTACAGGCGATCGCTGGCATGGTGGCAAGGACCGTCGATGCTGATGGTCCTCTGACCCCGTTGGAGAGATTCCTCAACCTATCGTCACCGGGCCGAACCGGATCCCAATCTTTCACTAAGGAGCGGCATGATGACAGACAAGAAGCTGTGGCGGAACCGGAAGGAGAGAAAGGAATGGGCGCGGCGGTTGCAATCGGAGGATCCGGGTCTGGAGGTGGTCCACCCGCATGCGGCGGGGATCGATGTGGGCAATGGCGCGCATTACGTTGCCGTACGACCGGACTGCGATCCGGAACCGGTGCGCCGGTTTGAGTGTTTCACCGCGGACCTGCATCGTCTGGCGGACTGGTTAAAGAGCTGCGGAGTGAAGACCGTGGCCATGCAGTCGACGGGAGTGTACTGGATCCCCATCTACGAGATTCTCGAAGACCATGGCTTCGAGGTGTATCTGGTCAATGCGCGGCACACCAGGAATCTGCCGGGACGCAAGAGCGATGTGCAGGAGAGCCAGTGGTTGCTGAAATTGCACACCCATGGGTTGTTGAACAACTCGTTTCAGCCGCCTTCGGAGATTCGTGTGCTTCGTACCTACTGGCGGCAACGGGGAGAACATGTGCATGGAGCGGCGACGTGCGTTCAACGTATGCAGAAAGCCTTGACGCAAATGAACGTACAATTGGCTAACGTAATCAGCGATGTGAGCGGTCTGACCGGACAAGCCATCATACGGGCGATGGTAGCCGGAGAACGCGATCCGCGGAAGTTGGCCGAACTCAGTGATCCGCGGATTCAGGCCAGTCGTGAGGAGGTTGTGAGAAGCCTGGAGGGTAACTGGCGTCCGGAACTGCTGTTTGTGTTGCAGCAGGAAGTGGAGATGTACGACACCTATCAGCAACGGATCGCCGAGTGCGATGAGCAACTGCAGAAGCATCTGGCGAGTTTTGTGGATACTATTCCGCGCCAATCATCGCAAGCGGAACCTGAGAGAAAGAAGACAAAGCCAGCCAAGAATGCCCCTCGATTCGAGCTCGGCCGTGAGCTGCAGCGCATCACGGGAGTAGACCTAACCAGGATCGACGGCATCGACGTGATGGTCGCCCAGACTTTGATCAGTGAAGTGGGGCTGGATATGAGCCGGTGGAAAACCGAAGCGCACTTCTCCTCGTGGCTGGGATTATGTCCGGACAACCGCACCAGTGGAGACAAGGTGCTGGCCCGAGGCACTCGGCGTGTGGTCAATCGCGCCGCCACAGCGTTGCGGATGGCGGCCCTCACCTTGATGCGCAGTCGCACCTACCTCGGAGCACAATACCGCCGGTTGCGCACCAAGCTCGGTGCCCCGAAAGCCATTACGGCGATGGCCCACCGGCTCGCCCGATTGGTCTACCGAATGCTGAAGTACGGTCAGCGGTACGTTGACAAAGGTGCTGAATACTACGAGCACAGATACCGCCGACAACAGATCGACTTCCTCAGAAAGAAAGCAACCAAACTGGGACTCCAGATTACGTTGGAAAAACCTTAAAGAAGTTTCTGGAGAGGGGATGTCAACAAAAAAGCTTCTCCCTCGGCCGGTAGCCGAGAAGTTTTTTTGTCTCGATATCCAGCCCACTGTTTGCAGATAGCCCCTCGATCGCTCGAGAGATTTTGCTCTGGCTTGCTCTTCCGTTCCCTTGCTTTCATTTTCTCGTGGTGACAACGCCCCTCGGTTCTTGAAACTTGGCAAGCGATTCAATTCCGTGGCAACCATGGTTCTATCCGAGGCTCATGGCCTATCGCTATTTCTGGTTCTCCGAGGAGGCATAGCGTGAGAACGGTGACTCGGTGCCGAAGCACACAGGGTCGGACCACCTATCTGATACTCCCCTCGAAACCGAGCGTCTCAAGAACCGAACCGACCACCACTCAGGAGGATGGAACGTCAGAGACGCTCAAGCCGCTTGCCGATGTAATTCTTTGGCGTCGAAGCACACTCCTTTCTTCCAAATCGTCAAGGTGATCGATGCGATCTTCCGTGCCAGGGTGAGGCGTGCCATCGCCGGCCTTCTCCCCTTGGCCAGAAGCCCCGCGTAAAACTCCTGGAACGGTCCTGGCCGAGTGCTGGCGGATATCGCGGCACTCTTGAAGATATTTTTCAGATCGTGATTATGGTTTTCGTTCAAGCCCAGCACGGTGACTCGCTCCCGGTTTCGTCGCAGTTGCCCTCTCACATAGCGGTATTCGCCGCTATCGTGAGTCTCGAGTCCGAACCCGCTGTAGGCCCATAGCTGTCGCTTGGTGCGAAAACGATGCGGTGTCCCCAGCAGCGCCACCAGCAAGGCGGAACGAATCGGGCCCAGATAAGGAATCTGACGCAGTAATTTCACCGCCTGATGTTTCCGGCTCTCCACCAGCAGATCGCGTCGCGCTCCCTGCCGCAACGGCTCCAACGCATCCAGTTGCTGGTAGAGCCGCTCGGCTCGCAGGCGAACTCCCGGTTCTACAATCTTGGCCAACCATTCCGCACGATGACGCGGTCGATACACCGCTGGCCCGGCACAGGGAATCGCCCAGCTTCGGTACACCGCCTTGATCCGACTCATCACCCGCGTCAGATCTTTCGTGATCGTTAGATAGCTGCGCGCGAGTTCCTTCAAAGTGCGTACCCCGTTCTCTCCGTGGTAGATCGGTGAGAGAAGGTTGCCGCGCAAGAGCTCGGCCAGCTTCCGAGCATCGATCCGATCACTCTTGCTGCCATCCTTTAATAGAGCATTCTTCCGGGGATCGCAGACCAGGACATTCGCGACGTGAGGCTTGAGCAGGTCATACAACCAGGCGGCGGAAGTGCCTTCTTCGAAAGTCACCAGCAAGCTGCCGCACAGCCCGCCGATGAACTGCAGAACGGTGGCCGCTTTCGTTTCGAGGATGGACTCCAAGATCAACTTGCCGGCGGAATCCATGACGGCAACTGAGATCGTTGCCTGATGAACGTCCATGCCAATATACTTTGCTTGGTTCATAACGGCGCTCCTTTCGGTAGGTGGTGATGCGAACGATCAAAACCTACCGCAAAGTGGGCGCCTTTTATATTGCGTGATAATCCCTGTGGCTGTTGAAAAACTCGCTCAGCAAGAATTTGCAAAAGTTGGATCGCGTCAGGAAGCTCTACAAACGATTTTACTCAGTCTCCTGGACATTTTCTATCACCTGATTTTTGACTTTTTTCAGAAAAACCGAGTTTTTCAACAGCCACCCCTGTTCTCGACAGTTGCCCGAAAAAGTTCGCCTTGCGCAGATATTGAGTGGGTTATTTCCGAGTGGCCCGTGATACGACCCACAAGGCCTGCAGCACGGAAACGAATCCAGGCGGATTGGGGTCCAGTCAGAGCGTCTTCACGAAAGGCGATTAGCGCCAGGCGTCTCTGGATCTTCACTCGACGGACTTTCAGAGTCTCGACGGCCGTATAGTTAAGCCTGAGGAATGCCCTCAGAGGAGGTGAGAAATGAAAAAAGGAGCGACCTTCGTATTGCTACTGTTGTTCCTTAGCCCTATCGGCTCGGATAGAGCAATTTCAGCATTAGGCAGTGCCCCCGCCGACGAGGAAACTGTCCGATCGCTCGACGACCAGGAGCGAAAAGCAGTTCTGGACCGGAACTACGCCCCGCTCGAACACCTGTGGTGCGAACAGCTGACGGTCAATTCGCCAGCGAACAACGTGGTGATCGGTCGGCACGATGTCCTAGCCAGGGTTCAGAAATCAGCCGTTTACTCCTCGTTCGAGCGGAAGATCGAATTCATTCGCATCGACGGCAATTTCGCCATCATCATGGGCGCTGAGACCGTCCAACCGATCGGCGATTCCCCCTGGCCGGAAAGACGGTCCAGCGACGGTTCACGAATATCTGGAAGAAGGACGGGAATACGTGGTGTGCGATCGCGCGCCATGCCAACGTGGTTTCGGCCCAATGAGCCCCTGAGTCCAGCTTAAGTACTAACGTTTCCGACAAATCGGCGAGTTTCTCCATCTATCTCAGACTGAGATAGCTAGTGATAAACCCTGTTCGCAACATCTCTAACGAAGTCGGCCTCGTCAAGAGTGTTTAACTCTTTTTTAATTCCTTTCGCACACACTCCTACAGTTGTGCAGCCCCGTTGTTTCTCGGGCCAGCGCTGCGCCGCAATTCTCGAGTTCTTGTCCCTGTCCAACCTACGGGCTCGGTTCGTGTCACTTCATCGACTCGGTGTTGCCCAGTCGCGGTAGGGACGCCGGTTGTCCCGACGCCCCCCGCGCAGATCCGTACGGGCAGCATTGCTGCATACGGCTCCTACCTCGGATACTTAGCGTTGAAGCGCATGTCGGGATAGGGATGTAGGATCTGGACTCGCGGGAGCCAGCGGATAACTAATGACCAGAACCGCGCCCAGGTCACCCGGCTCTTGTGGCTGCGCCGCCCCAGTGCGCGGTGCCAGTGCCAGATCACCTGAAACCGAAAGGTGTTTAGACTATCCGTGTTGCCGGGTATCGCATGATAGTTGAAGTAGCCCTGAACAACGGACCTCAACCATTGCCCGACCTCGGCCACTGGCTCGTGCCAGCGCCGTCGAAGCTCCTCCTTCAGCTCTTTCAGCTTTGCAGAGAGGCGCTTCCGGATGGTCTTACGCATGACCGTGAACTTGCCGGTTATTCGGGTCATCCCGCATATATGCGTGAAGCCCAGAAAGTTGAACGTCTCCGGCTTGCCCTCGCCACGCTGCTCTCGGTTTGCGGCTGCGAAACGCCCGAACTCAATCAGGCGCGTCTTGTCCGGGTGTAATGCCAACCCGAACTTGCGCAAGCGTTCTTTCCATTCCTGGAGGAATCGCTCGGCATCAGTTCGCCGCTGAAATCCCAGCACGATATCGTCAGCGTATCGGACAACGATCATGTCTCCCGTTGCGCGATGCTTCCGCCAGTGCTGTGCCCACAGATCGAACACGTAATGCAGGTATAGGTTCGCGAGCAATGGCGATGCCACCGCCCCTTGCGGAGTACCTACTTCCGTCTTCGACCAGTTGCCTTCCTCCGTAACTCCTGCCCTCAGCCATTTCCGGATCAGGCGAAGTATCCTTCGGTCGGCGATCCGATGCTCGATGAACTTAACCAGTTGTTCGTGTACAACAGTCCCGAAAAAGTCACGAACATCAGCGTCGAGCACCCATTTCACTTTCTTCCGCATGAGCCCGACCCACAGCGCATCCAGCGCATCATGCTGGCTTCGCCCGGGTCGGAACCCATAGGAGAACCCAAGGAAATCCTCTTCATAAATCTGATTGAGGACCGTCACCACGGCGGACTGAACGATTTTGTCCTCCAGGGCTGCAATGCCCAAGGGTCGTTGTCGTCCATCTGCTTTGGGGATGTAGGCTCTCTTGGAGGGTTGCGCTCGATACGTTCCTTGGTGCACCCGGCCGTGTAAATCCACCAGCCGCCTGTCCAGGTCCGTCTCGTACTCCTTCCAGGTCATTCCATCTATCCCCGGTGCTGCTTCTCGCTTCAGAGAGTAGAAGCTGCCCTGTAGTAGAGGAACGGTGACGTGGTGGAGTAGCGCGGTGAAACGTAACCGCTTCTCCTTTCGTGCTACTTCCCGCACACCGAGCAAACCGCTCGACGCGTTGATCCAGCTCTGTGTCTGTGACGCGGTCGTCTGCTCGATGTTCTCCTTGGTCGGTCGCCTTCCCTCCATGCCCTCCGCCAGCGGTTTCCCGCCTTTGTTCGGGCACTTCGTTGGTACTGTACGACCGTCCGACTCCCCGCCAACGTGCATGCCGGACTTCTGGTTCATGGCCTTCTCCAGCCGGCCCGCTTACTTCCACTTCTCGGGCGTTGACGGGGTCTCCCGGTTCTCGCGCGTGGAGTTTCCATGCATGCCTGGGTTCTCTGACTGCGCAGAGTCCTGTGAATGCTCGCGTTTTCGCATCCGCCGGTGTTGCCTTCCGCCTGTCTGGACGGCGTCGGCACTCTGAAGGCGATTATTTCGCAGCTCGATATCCAGCCTGCATGTGCCCCTGTCAACGCTTCGCACCCAGCCTCGCGACTGACTACGCATGACTCGGGGACAGGATGGCTCGCTAGACCTTTCCTGTGTGGCTCTTACATCCACGACTCCTCGCCGGTTTATCCCGGCGCACCCAGACATCTCTCCGATCACGTGCGACCATGATGATGTATTCAAACTCCCGGCCTTCCAGGGAGGCAGGTAGCCCATTCAGTTGATCCGGTCACTGCTCCGCAGGACCACTGTTGCGATCAGGCATCCCCGCACGGACACTACCGCTTTCCTGCCGCGCTTTTCCGCGACGGCAGAACTCTTGGTAATCAATCTGGTCACGCATCATGATCCAGAGTCGGATCCCGAGTTTCCTGGCTGCTGCGACTCTCGCTTTGCCCAGCCCTTTCTGCACCAGTTTGCGCCGATAGAAGCGCTTCAACTCTGGATCCCGCTCGACCGCGTGCATCGCCGCTTCACACCACAGATAACGCAGCAGCGCGTTCCCTTGTTTGCTCATCGCACCCAGCCGCTGCCGGCGTCCGCTGGAGCGTTCGCTCGGAATCATGCCGATGTAACTGGCCAGTGCTTTCCCATCGCTGAACCGCATCGGATCGCCCAGGAAGACTTCGGTGGCTAATGCGGTGATCGGCCCCACTCCCGGATGCGTCATCAGCCGTCGTGCACCGGGCCGTTGCTGTGTCTGCTCTCCCACCTGCCGGTCGAGCTCGTCGATTGATTCCTGCAAGCCGGGATACAACGTCATCAGTGCTTTCCGTCGCTCGCTGGCGTGAGGAGCCAGAGGCAACGCCCGGAGTTCGCCCTGGCCCGCTTGGCTCCATAATGAGCGGCCTCGCCTGAGACCATGGTTGAGTGCCATCGATTGCAGGGTGTGCTGGACTCGGGATCGCAGGCGCACCCACTGATGACGGTGACGTAGCAACGTGCGCAGATCGCGCTGCTCGCTCGAGGGCATCCAGATCGTGGGAAAGCGATTCTCGGCGAGCAACGTCAGCAACAGTCGAGCATCCCGTCGATCATGTTTTTGTTTGCGTGTTTCTGCTTTGCGGATTTTCGCCGGATGACCCACTCGGCATTCGATTCCCAACTCTTCCATCAACTCCAGGAACCACTGCATTGAGCCGGTCGCTTCGATACCTACCAGAATCGGACCAGGCAGTGCGGAATAAAACTCCCGAACGGTCTCGCCTTGATGTTCGAGGGTCTTTTCTTCCAGCTCACCGGTTTCGCTATCCAACATCGCGATCGTCTGTTGTCGAGCGTGTAGATCGCATCCTATAATTTTCATCTCGGCCTCCTTCGATCCGAGCTCTGTTAGGTTTGACACCGCACAGTTTACTCGGCTCGTCGCGAGGCCGACTTCGTTATGTCATCAGTTATCCGGTGCGACAGAGTTAGACGCACTCTAGTCTTAGTCTTCTCCTAGAGCTAAATTTTGTCCAATCAGTCAACCCACGGATGAAAAGTGTGCCGTTTTGAACAGATACCTCTGGACCTGTTCCAATATGGTTGTCACCGATTCCTTTTCGAACCAGTTCCGAGGTTCAGTCCGCGGAGGGGCTGCCCCCGGTGAATCTGGTGGACTCTCAATGGCTTCAGCGACACGAGATCGCGTCAAGCAAGGCGACCCGCCCCTGGTCTTGAACGGACCTGCCAGCAGAAGACTCCCCTTGCGTATTCTGTTTATTCACAGCGATGCGGCGGATGTAGAGCTTTGCGTACAGGAACTCAACAGGGTGCATTTCAAGGTCAGCGCAGACGTAGTTCTAACCCCGGACCAGTTTGCTGGACGCCTGAACTCAAAATACTATGATGTGGTCCTAGCTGAATACCCCTCCCCGAACTGGCAAGACCCGTCGGCGCTGGAAATCCTGCATCGGACGGGTAGGCAGATTCCCTGCATCTTCCTAACCGGCACAACGCAACCGGAAATCGTGGCGGAACTTACTACAAAAAGCGCTGCCGATTGCGTTGGAATGGATCATCTTACCCATCTTCCCGTAGCTATTCGTCGAGCCCTCAACGATAACCATCTGCGCGAAGAGCGCGATCAAACGGAAAAAAAGCTGCGCCATTCAGAAGCACGCTACCGCGCTCTTGTAGGAAACCTGAAGTATGGAATGTGTCGCTGCAACGCCAAAGGCGATTTCCTGGATGTCAATCAGGCGCTGGTGACCATGCTGGGTTATCCGTCCCGCGCGGAACTCCTGGCCGTGAATCTCGCAACTGGTATCCTTTGCGAACCCTCCAAACGTGCGCATTTATTGGGCCAGTCCGTCGAACTAGATAGCGCCGATGCCCTGGAAATTGAATGGAAGCGGAAGAATGGGACAACCCTCAGAGTTCGGCTTAGCGGACGCAAGGTGGCCGATGAGGGCGAGACGGACAGTTACGAGATCATCGTTGAGGATGTCACCCAACAACGTAAACTCGAGGATCACTTACGCCAACAAGCAGCTACCGATCCCCTGACCGGACTAGCTAACTACCGCCATCTGGTGGAAACGGTTGACCTTGAAATCAATCGCACCGAACGCACCGGTCGTGAGTTCGCTTTGCTGTTTCTTGACTTGGACGGGTTAAAGAAGATCAATGATCGTTTCGGTCATTTGGTTGGCAGTCAAGCGCTTTGCCGACTAGCCGATGTTTTGTGCATTTGTAGCCGGAGGATTGATACTCCGGCGCGTTTCGGTGGAGATGAGTTTGCACTAGTGTTGCCTGAGACAGGGCAAGTCCAGGCCAACTTAGTTGCTCGGCGCATTTGCCACAGTCTTGCGAATGATGGCAGGGAGCCAAAACTATCGGTAAGCGTCGGCGTCGCTATTTATCCCAAAGATGGCGACAAGGTGGATTCTCTGTTGGGCGCGGCAGACGCGGCATTGTACGCGATGAAAGCTAGAAAACGGAGCCCGGACGCGAGCACAAAAGGGAAGACCGCGGAGCTCCGTCATAAGGCGGCGGGCGGGTAGCAGGACGGATCGGTGAACTGTTGCGAAATCCTGTGGCTGTTGAAAAAGTCGGTTTTCCCGAAAAAAGTCAAAAATCGGATGATAGTAAATGTCTAGGAGACTCGGAAAAATCGTTTACAGAGCTTCCTGACGCGAAGCAGTTTTTGCGAATTTGAAGTGAGCGAGTTTTTCAACAGCCACTCCTCTTCCCACCAGCTATCTCAAAACGAGATAGCTAGTGATAATCCCTGAGGGCTCAACCGGTCGATGCAACACCACCTGGTATAAATCTTTTTTCTAAAAGGTGGTGTTTATGATCCCAAAGAAACGGATACGGCTTTCTGCGATGCAAAGAGTTGAGGTATGGCGTCGTTGGAAAGCGGGAGAGTCGTTACATGCGATTGGTCGAGCGCTGGGCAAAAACAATGTGGTTATTCACCTTCTGTTGAAGCGCCATGGTGGGATTGCGCCGCCCATCCGCCGCCGTTCACCGAGTTCACTCACCCTGGCAGAACGAGAAGACATCTCCCGCGGAATCGCTTGTGGCTCGTCGATTCGCGGAATCGCCCAAGGCCTGCACCGCTGTGCCTCGACGATCAGCCGGGAAGTGGCCCGCCATGGCGGGCGCGCGCAGTACCGCGCCAATGAAGCCGATCAGCAGGCCTGGGAATCGGCCCTGCGGCCCAAGCCGTGCCTGCTGGCCACTCACACCCCGCTCCGGGAGATCGTTGCGAGTAAACTGATGCAGGACTGGTCGCCCGAGCAAATTTCCGGATGGCTGAAGTGGCAGTTTCCCCAGGATGAGGGCCTGCGCGTGTCGCACGAAACCATTTATCGCAGCCTATTCCTGCAAGCGCGCGGAGCGCTGAAAAAGGAGCTGATTCAGCACCTTCGCTCCCAGCGGCGGATCCGCCGCTCGCGGCATTCCAGCGTTCACGGACACTCCCAAGGCAAGATCGTCGATGCCATTTCTATCCGCGAGCGACCTGCGGAAGTCGAAGATCGCGCCATTCCCGGTCATTGGGAAGGCGATCTGTTGCGCGGGGCGCGCAACAGTCATGTGGCCACGCTGGTGGAGCGTCATTCGCGGTTCTGCATGCTGGTGAAGGTGCCCGGCAAGGACACGACTACGGTGGTGGCCGCCCTGAGCCGGCACGTGCGCACTCTGCCCGCGACGTTGCGGCGCTCGCTGACCTGGGACCGCGGGTTGGAGATGGCCCAGCACAAAAGCTTCACGATGGCTACGGACGTACAGGTTTACTTCTGCGATCCCCAAAGCCCATGGCAGCGCGGTTCGAACGAAAACACGAACGGGCTGCTGCGGCAATACCTGCCGAAGAAGGCGGATCTGTCCTGCTACTCACAGTCGGACCTGGACCAGATCGCTCTGCGCCTCAATCAACGGCCACGAAAAACATTGGGATTTGAAACTCCGGCGGATAGACTGCAAGCCAGTGTTGCACCGACCCCTTGAGACCACCCCTGTTCTCGACAACTATCTGAACGTCAATTCGGTCACCGCGTTAACTAGAGATTGGGTCCGCTTGAGTTGCGCTGGTTTGGCTTGCGATCGGCGTGGCGGCGGTGATGCTGTGTCGGGGCACGATGCCGGTTGGGCCGCATCCGGACAAGCCCGGTGCAATGGTGATTCCGAGTTCAATTGCGCCAGTGTTCTTGGTTGTGGAGATTGGGTTGGTTGCGCTGATCACGCAGGGCGCGCGATTCCCGATTTGGCAGCTCTTCGGCCTAGTCCCAAATCTAACGCGCTAGGCCGAAAGACACCGCTGCCCTAGCCTTACTTGGGAGCTCACAGCTATTTCGATTCGATTACTTTGCCGCGCAATTCAACCAAATTCCGGTTTAGAATCGCGGGGTCCAATTCTTTTTCCCACCGCGCTACTACGATTGTTGCGACGCCGTTGCCAATCATGTTTACCAGCGCGCGTCCCGTGCTCATGAAACGCTCGATTCCCAGCAGCAATGCCATGCTCGCTACGGGAATGGCCGGCACCACGGTTAGCGTCGCGATCAGAGCGATGAACGAGGCGCCCGAGACGCCGCTCGCGCCTTTCGAGGTAAGGGTGGCGACTGCAAAAATCGTCATTTGTTGGGTCATCGTGAGATGCGTATTGGTTGCCTGAGCTACGAACAAGGCCGCGAGCGTCATGTAGAGCCCCGTGCCGTCGGTGTTGAATATGTATCCGGAGGGAACCACGAGGCCGACCAGCGGACGCGAGCAACCCAGCCGCTCCAGTTTTTCCATGAGAGTAGGCAGCGCGGCCTCGGAAGTGTTTACAGCGGAAACGATTAGAATTTCTTCCCGGATAAAACCGAGGAACTTAAAAATGCTGAATCCGGCGGCTGCTGCAATTGCTCCGAGGACGATGAGGACAAATGCGATGCACGTCGCGTAAAACACGACAATCAACTTCACCAGAGGACCGAGAGCTGACATTCCGTATTTGCCGACGGTAAAGGCCATTGCGCCAAAGGCCCCAATCGGGGCGAATCGCATCAGCATGTTCACGATTTGAAATATTGTACGGGTCAAGGAATCCAGCAAATCGAGGATCGGCTTCGCTCGCGTACCGAGCACCGATAGCGCGAAACCGAACAGGATCGATACGAGAAGAACCTGCAAAATGTCGCCCTTTGAAAAGGCGTCAACGACCGTTGTCGGAATGATATGCATCAGGAATTCCGTCACGCTCTGCGCTTTGGCTTGGCCCGCGAAATCCGCGATGGCTTTCGGGTCGAGGCTTGCCGGATTGATGTTGAAGCCCGCCCCGGGCTTCAACACATTGCCGACAACGAGCCCGATGAATAGCGCGAAGGTGGAGACGACTTCGAAATATAGGAGAGCCTTTCCTCCGAGGCGGCCTACTTTCTTGATGTCCTGTACATTGGCGATGCCGGACACAACCGTGCAGAAAATGATGAGCGTGATCACCATCGCGATCAGCCGTATGAACGCGTCGCCGAGCGGCTTCATGGCGATCGCTTTTGCGGGGTAGAAGTGGCCGAGCAACAAGGCGAGAACGATGGCTGCGAGGACTTGAATCCACAGGTTTTTGTAGAAAGGTTTCTTGGGCAGTGCCACGCGCCCGGGCAGGGAAACGTCGGGAAGCGCGGCGTCGACCGTCATAGTTGTAGGCCTAAATGTTCTCGCGGTTTGCTAATTGCGTTGGCCAAATCATTCAGGAAGAGTGCGCCGCGTGCGCCATCCACCACGCGATGGTCGCACGATAGCGTGAGTGTCATCATGCTGCGGACCGCAGGCTTTCCGTCGATCGCGACGACGCGATCGGCAATTGCGCCCACAGCCAGGATGCCGGCCTGCGGCGGCGGGATAATGGCGGTAAAGGAATCGATTTTGAACATGCCCAGGTTGCTGATTGTGAAAGTCGCGCCGATTAAATCCTGCGCGCGCGACTTCCCGGCCTTTGCCCGTTCGACTAAATCACGGCGTTGAGCCGCAATCTCAGTGATGCCGGCGGCGTGCGCATTCGGAATCACCGCCGCGATTACCCCGTCATTCACCGCAATCGCGATCCCTACGTTCACATTAGGGTGAAGGCGGATTCCATCCGGTGAATAGCTCGCATTCATGCGTGGATGGCGTTTCAACACGCGCGAGACAATCGCAATCAGCAAATCCGTGGTGGTAATTCTGACGGCGGAACTGACTTTGGGTGAGAGAAGATTGTCGCGCGCGGAGAGCAAGGCTCTGGCCTCGACCTCACGCACTAGGAAGAAATGCGGCACAGTTGTCCAACTTTGCGCTGTGCGCTCGGCCATCAATCTGCTGATTGTTGTGAAGGTTTCGAGCTTTGCGCGATCGGCGAAGAGCGTTTCTGCGGCGGGTGACGGGATTTTCGCAGCAGCTTCAACGTCCGACAGGAGAATCTCTCCGTCTTGGCCCGTGCCGCGCACGTTGTTCAGATCCACGTTTAACTCACCTGCGATTCGCCGCGCCTTCGGGGAAATCTTGGGCTTGCCACGCGGGACCGCGCCGCCGGAAGACGCAGCTTTTGCTTTTTCAGGCTGAGCAATCTTTGTGCTGACGGTTGCCCCTGAAGTTACATTTAGAGTCGATTCGCTCTGAGGCGGCGCCTCACCCTTCGCGACGATCCACGCAATGGTCGTGCCCACGGCGATCACATCGCCGTCGTTTGCGTTCACACCTGCCAAAAATCCATCCGCTTGGGCTTCCACCTCGACGACGGCCTTATCCGTTTCGACCTCCATTAATGTCTCGCCCTTAGCGACAGCTTCACCTTCCTTTTTGCGCCATGAAACGAGTTTCCCGGTCTCTTGGGTGAGCTCAAGAGCCGGCATAACCACACTGATAGCCATCATTCCTCGGAAGTAAAACTGGATACAAAACTCTTAGTCTGTCACCCCGACGCGTTCCGTTCTCGCACTGGCCGCCACCATTTCCTTCACGCGCTTGCTTGGAGCCGCTTCCGTCTCACGCGTCGTCGCTAGCGGCCCGTTTACTGTGAAATAGTGCGCACCCGCCACGAGCAGTTCTTCGGCAGGGAAACGAGTGATTACCTCGTGGCCGGTTTCGGTGACCACGATTTCTTCTTCAATCCGCGCGGCAGCCCATCCGTCGGTTGAAGGCCAGAACGTCTCGAGAGCAAAAACCATTCCCGGCTTGATTTCGTACGGATGATCCAGCGAAACCAACCGGCTAATGACCGGCTTTTCCCAAATCGCGAGCCCTACGCCGTGGCCGTACTGCAGAGCGAATGCAGCTTCTTCATTCGGAAACCCGAATTCCTGCGCCTTCGGCCAAAGCGCCGCAATTTCGCCCGTGGTGCGGCCGGGACGCACCAGGGAAATTGCCGCATCCAGATATTCGCGGCAGCGTTTGTAAGCATCAATCATTGCGTGCGACGCGTAACCGATCGTGAAGCAACGGTAGTAGCAAGTGCGATAGCCCATGTAGGAATGAAGAACGTCGTAGTACACGGGATCGCCGGGACGCAGCACGCGATCGGAAAACACGTGCGGATGCGGATTGCAGCGCTCGCCGGAAATTGCATTCACTGCTTCGACGTATTCGGACCCCATGTCATACAAAACCTTGCTGACGAGACCCACGGCTTCGTTTTCGCGCATTCCTGGTTTCATCGCGCGATACAGTTCGTCGTAGGCTGCATCCACCATCATCGCGGAGTGGTTCAGCAGCGAAATCTCATCCTGCGTTTTGATCACGCGAGCATCGGACATCAGTTGCTGGCCGTCCACGACCTTGATGCCTTCGCGCTGCAGCGC
The DNA here is from genome assembly GCA_963736465.1 of uncultured Acidobacteriota bacterium. Taxonomy (GTDB): domain Bacteria; phylum Acidobacteriota; class Terriglobia; order Acidiferrales; family UBA7541; genus Palsa-295. The sequence continues at coordinate 265,837 of CAVTOS010000010.1, forward strand.
GAAAAGAATCGGAGGCTCAACGATGTCAATGCCCACAGGCTCGTGAAGAAGTCCAACCTCCTCCAGTTCAATTCGGATTTTCTTCGCGACGTCTTCAGCGCGTCCCATTTCCGGCGACATCGCGCCACGCAGAAGGGGAATTCCGGGCCGCGATCGTTCGCCGAGCCAGGGACAATGAAGCTGATGATGCCTCGCGGCGGAACCGAAATCCCAGAGAACGGGTTCGCTTTTTTGCGTGAGCAGCGTAAAACGGCTCATCTTGTCCTGCGCCCAAGTGCCAATGTGGGTGGACGTGATGTATCGCACGTTGTTCATATCGAAGCACAAAATCGCGCCCATTTCGGACTTCGCGAGAAGATCCTTTACTCGCTGAAGGCGTTCCCGGCGCAGCCGGTCAAAATCGATTCGCTGCTCCCAATCGACCGCCATCGTCCCATAAGTTGGTAGTGCCACGGCGTCCTCCTGACATCAAACCGGCAAAGAACTAAGTCCGGCCGCAAAGATTCATAGCTGCTTCAAAAATTGCTTTGGGCGTCGGCAACGTTACGTCCTCAAGCGGTGGCGAGAATGGAATCGGTACATGCATCGCGCCCATGCGCCGCACAGGCCCATCAAGATAGTGAAACGCCCCTTCCGCAATTGTCGCCGCCAACTCCGCAGCAACTCCGTAGCGCCCATAACCTTCGTCCATCACGATGGCCCTGGACGTCTTTTTCACTGACTCGATCAGCGTGTGCTCATCGAGTGGCCATGTAGTTCGCGGATCTATTACTTCTGCGCTCACTCCAGCTTCCTCGAGCAACGCGGCAGCTTCCAGCGCAAGCTGCACCATGCTGCTCGTTCCGACAAGCGTGATGTCAGTCCCCGCGTGTTTGATATCCGCCACGCCAAACGGAATCGTATATTCCTCCGTCGGCACTGGGCCCTTTAGCTTGTAACTCATTTTGTCTTCGAAGAAAACGACGGGATTGTCGTCTCGAATCGCAGTCTTCAGTAGGCCCTTCGCATCGTACGGGGTGGAAGGTAGCACGACTTTTAATCCGGGAACGTGGCTGAACCAAGCATGAAGCGATTGCGAATGCTGCGCGGCCGAACGGCGCGCCGCTCCCATGGTTGTGCGCATCACCATGGGCACTTTCCATTTCCCGCCGGACATGTAGTGAACTTTTGCTGCCTGGTTCACCATTTGGTCCATGGTCAGCGTGACGAAATCGCCGAACATGATGTCAACCACGGGCCTGAGTCCAGTCATCGCTGCGCCCACGCCCACGCCGGTGAAGCCCGCCTCCGAAATTGGCGTATCCACCACGCGAGACGTTCCGAATTCTTCCACAAGGCCGGAGAGTACTTTAAATGGCGTCCCAGCTTCCGCTACGTCCTCCCCCATAATGAACACACGCGGATCGCGACGCATCTCCTCCGCAAGGGCTTCTCGAATCGCCTCTGCAAAGGTAATTTCCCGCGTTCCGGTTACCACTTCAGGCATATACGTCCTGGTTCACTTCATCGATTCCTGGATAAGGCGCCGAGATCGCAAACTTCATTGCCTTGTCCATCTCTGATTTAAGTTCCGACTCGATCGCGCTCAGAGCCTCGGCGTCCGTGTACTTTTCCGATTTAAGCCATTCGGAGTAATTCTTGATGGGATCGCTGTCCCGCAGCCATTCTTGCTCTTCTTTTTTTGAGCGGTAGTATTCGCGATTAATGTCGCCGACGTGGTGCCCACGGTAGCGGTACGTGTTGCACACCAAAAATGCCGGCCCATCACTGCGACGCGCCCGCTCCGCAAGCTCCCCCGCTACGGCAAACACCGCGCGCACATCCTGTCCATCTACCGTCTCTGCCCTGATTCCAAATGCCGTGGCGCGGGCCGGGATCTCGCCGGCGGTGGTTTCGGAAAAATGCGTGTATTCCGTGTACATATTATTTTCGCAGACGTAGATGACAGGCAATTTCCAAAGCTGTGCGAGATTCATGCACTCGTACAAGACGCCCTGGCCCAGCGCTCCCTCTCCGAAAAAACAAACGGCGATCTGTCCCGTCTTGAGTGTCTTGGAAGAAAAAGCTGCGCCCGTAGCGATTCCTACGCTGCCTCCGACGATTGCATTTGCGCCCAGATTACCAGTGGCTGGATCGGCGATGTGCATCGAACCGCCTTTTCCACGGCAGTAACCAGCCTCCTTACCGAGCAGCTCGGCGAACATTCGTTCCGGTGACGCGCCTTTTGCCAGGCAGTGCCCGTGGCCTCGATGCGTGCTGGTCACATAATCATCGGGACGAAGCGCTTCGCATACTCCGACCGCGACTGCCTCTTCGCCGATGTAGAGATGCGCCAGGCCCGGCATCAAAGCGCGCGTGTACAGCTCATTTACATTTTCTTCGAAAAGACGGATCGCCATCATCTGGCTGTACAGCCGCACAAGTTTTTCCGTGCCCACCTTGGTCAGGGTTCGACCTGGATCTGAGGCCGTAGTCATTTCGCGACTCCCGACATCTTTGCCAAAACCTCGAAGACCACCGCAAAATCCTGCTTCGCAAATCCCATTCCGCGCGCCGCGGTCAGGAATTCATTGCAAACGGCCGTTGTGGGCAACGGGACATCCAGCGCGCGACCCATATCGAGAGCGAGCATCATGTCTTTTTGCATCATGTTGACGTCGAACCACGCTTCCTCCGGCATCCTCAGGACAAACGGCCCCCGATACTTGATCATGGGTGAAGCGATCGCGCTATTCACCAGCACATCGACGGCGACTTCACGCTTAATTCCATTTTTTTCCGCTATCAACACGCCTTCGCTAAACGCCATCATTTGCACGGCCAAGCTCAGGTTGGTCGCGATCTTCATCGAAAGTGCCAAGCCGTTGTCACCCACGTACGTAACTTTCGGTCCGATGTCGTCCAGAATGGGTTTCAGCCGGTCGAACGTTTCACGCCGCCCGCCGACCATCACCGAAAGCTTTCCTTCTTGCAGAGTGGTCACGCTTCCGGAAACTGGCGCATCGATCATGTCGGCGCCCTTTTCGCGAACCTTGGTGGCGAGAGCTCGGCTATAGCCTGGACTGACGGTGCTCATATCGATCCAGAATTTTCCGGGTGTGATTGCACCCAGAATTCCCTCGGGACCTTCGGCCACAGCGCCCAGTGCCTTTTCGTTCGTGACCATCGAAAATGTCACGTCTGCCGCTGCGCACACCGCCCGCGGAGTGTCCGCCCACTTCATCCCTTTCTTGACCAAGCGCTCCGCTTTAGCGCGCGTGCGGTTATAACCGGTGACGCTGTGGCCCTTATCCAGCAGGCGGCTCACCATCTCGCTGCCCATCACGCCTAGTCCGACAAAACCCAGATTTGCCATTCGCAACCTCGCCTTGCCGACGCTAAGAGTTCGATTCTGAAATTACGCGACGTTTTCGTTGTGGGCGTGAATCTTCGCGAACCTGTTCCAAATGATCCCGCATTGCTCCGCGCGACGCTTCCGGGTCACGCTTTTCGATCGCAGCCAGAATTCGTGCGTGATGGTGTTGCCCGCGTTCAGGGCCGCCTTCTTGAAAGAAGATTTTGATGCGCTGCTCGCGCAACAACCCAACAATCGAATCCAGCAGGGACAGAATCAGGGGGTTTTCGGCCGCTTCTGCAAGAGCCAGGTGAAAATCCAGGTCGGCTTCGATGTATGCCTCAGGATCCTTTAGAGCCTGGTTCATCACCGAGAACGCTTCACGCATAAGCGCCAGCTGGGGTTCCTGTACACGTGTCGCGGCCAGGGCTGCGATTTCAGGTTCGAGTATTTGTCGAACCTCTGCAAGATTTGCAGAGCCGTCGGTCTGATCAATCTTCATCATCAGATTGATCGATTGAGTCACCGCCTGCGACGTCCCGTTCGTAATGAATGTTCCACGCCCCGAATACGCTTCAACCAGCCCTTTCTCATGCAGCGATTTGACGGCTTCTCGGACAGCCGTGCGGCTCACGCCAAACTTCAGGGCAAGTTCGCGTTCCGAGGGAAGCTGGTCGCCCGCTTTGAGCGTCCCATTGAGAATTGAGTCTTCGATTTGTTGTACGATCTGCTCGTAGAGCCGCGAACTGCGAACTAGCTTGTACATGAACTCTCCACCTTCTGACCGCTCACGGACCTCGGAGCTGCGCAGCAGGTTCGTCAACCTTTACGCGCCTTCAATAGACACGGTCTTGATATTCATAAACTCACGAATTCCAAAAATCGCCAGCTCACGACCGTGGCCAGATCGTTTGACTCCGCCAAACGGCAGCCGCGGATCCGAAGCCACCATTCGGTTGATAAACACCATCCCAGATTCCAGCCCGTTTATGAATTTCTCATGCTCGGCGCTGTCGTTGGTCCACGCGCTTGCGCCCAATCCAAAAGGACTCGAGTTCGCAATTCGAATGGCGTCCTCCGCATTTTTTGCCCGGAACAACGATGCGACCGGTCCGAACAATTCGCCACACGCTGCCGGCGAGCCTTCGGGAATGTTCGTCAGCACCGTGGGCAAATAATAGTTTCCCGGCTGGTTCAAGCGCTTTCCGCCGGTCAGAAGCCGTGCACCGCCCTGAATTGTTTTCTGGACGTCGGCGTCCAGCTCTTTTAAGCCATCCGCCGTAGCCAGCGGGCCCACGTCCGTATGCTCGTCGAACGGATCTCCCACCTTCAGCGTTTCCATTTTCGACACAAATAACCGTTCGAATTCGTCTGCGATGGATTCCTCTACGATGAATCTCTTTGCCGCGATGCACGACTGGCCGTTATTCAGTACGCGGGCTTTCACGCCTACCGCCACAGCCTGTTCCAAATTTGCGCTTTTCATTACGATGAACGGATCGCTTCCACCAAGCTCCAGCACTACCTTCTTGATATCCGTCGCGGCAGCGATGCCTACCTGCACTCCCGCGCCCTCGCTACCGGTCAGAGTGGCGGCTTTCACTCGCGGATCAGACAGAATTCTCGCCACGCTCCGTGAGCCGATCAGCAGCGTTTGAAACACACCCTTGGCAAATCCAGCTCGCAGCAATACGTCCTCAATCAGCAGCGCCGATTGCGGCACGTTCGATGCATGCTTCAGCAGACCTACATTCCCCGCCATAAGAGACGGCCCAATGAAGCGAAAAACCTGCCAGAACGGATAGTTCCACGGCATCACCGCCAGGATTGGTCCCAGAGGCAAGTAACGCACAAAACTTTTGCTGCCGGGAACGTCCGCCAGTTCGTCCGCCAAGAATCTCTCAGCGTTCTCGGCATAGTAGCGGCACACCCAGGCGCACTTGGCGGCCTCGTCCACTGCGGACCGGTAGGTCTTGCCCATCTCCGTGGTCATCACGCGGCCGAATTTCTCTTTGTCGGATTCCAATATTTCGGCCGCCTTCATCATGCGAGTAGCGCGGTCGGCGAATGTCGTTCGGCGAAACTCCGAGAAGGCCGAGACGGCCAGCCGCAACCTCTCTTCGATCTGGGAGTCCGAAAGCGCCTCGAAAATTTTCAGCGTCTCTCCAGTCGCAGGATTGATTGATGCAATCGTCATCGTTCTCTCCCTATTGATGAGCGCAGATACACGCGAAATCTTACGGCAATAGGGCTAGCGTACGAAATAGACAAGAAACTCATCGATAGAAGCCCGGGGGCCCGAAATCGCGGCTAGTGGGCACTTGGTATAGCCACCATACCACCGTTTTGCTGATGAATCAAATAAAAATCTCCTTGACTTGGTCAATCGTATGGTGGTAGGGCTGTCATACCACAGCAGCATTCTGCTGGTTTCTGGCACTCGAAACGGGGGAAAAATGGAATCGTCATCGCTTCCAGCGTGCTCACGCGGGCGTTATGTTGTGGACCGGTGCATTCGCGGTCTGGCATTAGCAGTGGGAATCCTTGTTCTCTCCTTCCCCGCTTTCCCGCAATCCTCCACCGGCCGCATCCTGGGAAGCGTACACGACAAAAGTGACGCGGCCATGGCTGGCGCCGCAGTGACCATCAGCGACGTAGAGCGGGGATTCTCCCGATCGCTCGTCACTGACGACGCCGGAGAGTTTGTTGCGCCCGACCTTCTGCCTGGAGTGTACAAAATTACGGCTCAAGCCAAAGGCTTCAAGACCCTCGCGCGCGAAAACGTTCGACTAGAGGTGGCTCAGGACGTCCGAATCGAGCTAGTGCTTCAGCCAGGCGATGCCGCCGAAACGGTTATCGTTTCCGGGGAAGTGCCGTTGTTGAATACTACGAGTTCGACGCTTGGAGGTACCCTCAGCAACGAGGAAATCAACGATCTGCCATTGAATGGCCGCAATTACGAGAATCTTTTGCAGCTGCGACCTGGAATCGTACGTTATCCCGGTGGAGGGTTTTCGACGACCAGCACGAACGGTCTTCGCGCCGAAGACAATGCCTACTTCATCGACGGCTTATTCAACAGCGAACCATTCTCAGGACAGAGCATTATCAACGGAGCGGGCATCGCGGGTGATTCCGCGACGATTCTTCCCATCGACTCCATTCAGGAATTCAATCTGATCGAAAACCCCCCGGCGGAATATGGATGGAAACCCGGCGCAATCGTCAACGTGGGCCTGAAGTCCGGCACGAATAGCTTGCATGGCTCCGGGTATGCTTTCGGCCGCGATACTCCGCTCGATGCTCGCAACTGGTTTAACACCGTGGGTAGTCCGGAGACGCCGCGCCAGTTAGAGCAGTTCGGAACAAGTCTGGGTGGACCGATTCTCAAGGATCGCCTTTTCTTTTTTGGTTCCTATGAAGGCCAGCGCTATACAGTTGGAAATTCCTTTCAGGTGAGCAGTCCGGCGATGATCCCGTTGGCGCCGCCGGCCGGGTCACCGAACTGTTCCCTCGTGGTGGGTGATTGCGCTAATAGCATCCCGAATGCGATCGCCGATCTGCAGGCAAACGGTGTTCCAATCAGCGCAACGAGCCTGAAAGTTTCGGGGTGTACGCTTGGCCCGCCCGTCACTTGCAACGGACTAGGATTCCCGACAAACAATGGAGCGAACGGCACGGCCATTACTACTGGATTTCCAAATACCGTAAGCGCCAACAATGCGGTCGGCAAGGTCGATTACCGCATCAACGAGCGCCACACATTGAGCGGCACATATTTCTTCGGCAACAATTCCGGAACGGTGGATGACGCATTGCAGTTGCAACCGCAATGGTTGACTCAAATCCACACGCGTGCCCAGGTAGTTGGCTTGAACTGGACTTACGTTCCCAGTTCCCACTGGGTCAACGAGGCGCGATTCGGATACAACCGTCTCTATCAACCCACCTTTTCTGCCGACCACAACGAATCGGCGGCCAGCCTCGGCATCAACGACGGAGTGACGAACCCGCTTTACGGTGGATTGCCGCGACTCAAGATTAAAGGATTCGGCGGCATCTTCGAAACCTTGGGTGGATTCAAGTGGCCTAAGATCCAGGGCCCGGACGAGCGGTTCCAGTTCGTGGATCACGTTTCCTACACTTTCGGTAAGCATGCCCTGAAGTTTGGCGGCGAACTCCATCGCGACAGTTTCAGCGGCGGAGCCTTTGGCGACGGAAAGGGCTATATCATTTTTTCCGGTAACGGCGCGTTTCCCGGCTCAACTGTACTGGAGGACTTTTTCGCCGGCGAGCCTGGCGGGTCAGTTCCGTTCCCAACCCATGCCCTTGTCGGCGATACCCCGAAGCGCAGCATCCACAACTGGTCTGAGGCAGGCTTCATTCAGGATGACTGGCGGATCAAACCAAACCTGACCTTTAACCTCGGACTTCGTTATGAATACAACGGGGTGATCAAGGAAGATCACAATCAGCTCGGGAACTTCAGTCCGACGGCGGGTCTCGTGCAAGTCGGCCAGCAGATTGGTTCTCCTTACCATGGCGACCACTCGAATTTTGCGCCTCGAGTCGGTGTGGCTTGGGACCCGTCCGGCAGTAGCAACACGGTGGTACGCGCCGCGGTGGGAATCACTTATGAAACGGTGAACTGGGAATCCTTCATGGCGTTCAACAACGTGTTCGGCCTGGGCACGATCCCGACGGGCGGAATACTCAACGGCGTTCCTGGCCCCGGCACGATCACGGCAGGCGTGCAGAATGTTCCCAATCCAGGCCAGTGGGACACTTGGGGCGTTAGCAATCCGCTTCCGTTCGCTATCCCCACGATTAATTGTAGTCCTACAAGTCTTTGTTCTATTTTCGGCGTGAATCCCAATATCACCACTCCGTACGTCACAAGCTGGAACGTCAATATCCAACACGCTTTCACAAATACTGTGTCTCTGGAAGTCGCTTACGTCGGCAACCACGGTTCAAATTTGATGGGCGTGCGCGATATTAACCAACCCGCTGTCGGAGCCGGTTGGTCTGCCTGCACCGCTTCCGGGTTCGACCCTACGGTCTGCGGCAATGGAGTTGATCCCGTAGCCGAGCAAAATGCCCGGCCGTTCAACGCCGCTTTCCCATATCTGAGCAACATCTACCAGATGGCCAATATCTATCGTTCGAACTACAACGGCCTTCAGGTAACTTTCACGACCCGGAACTACCACGGACTGAATATGGTGGCCGGTTATACGTACTCTCATTCCCTCGACGACGTGGGCGCCAATTGGGATTTCGGTGCCGGTCTGGGACTTCCTCAGGACGCCACACATCCGGGCCGCGAGTATGGCAGCAGCGACTTCGATATCCGGCATCGCTTTACCCTCGCCTTTACCTACAACGTTCCGGGCAAGAAATCTTTCGCGCAACTACTGGAAGGCTGGCAGCTAATCTCGATCGTGAGTCTCTACAGTGCGCAGCCCTGGGGACCGATCGACACCGGTGACGATATCAGCGGCACAGGCGAGGGTATTGACCGCTGGGACTTCGTCGGTCATCCAAGCGATTTCAAGTCGAGCCCCCGTGGCGGTGCCAGCCTGCCTCTTCTCCCCCAATACTTCGCTCCGGGCACCACACCAGGTATCTGCAACAACGCGGCTTCGACTCCCGGGCAGGTGGCGTCGCTGAATGCGTTCGGCTGTTATGTGAGCCCCAACGGCAGATCCGCGATGATTCCGGCTTCGCTCGGAACATTCGGCACGATGGGTCGCAACACGTTTCGCGACACTGGGTTCCGCAACTGGGACTTCTCCGTTGCCAAGAACTGGAAATTCAAGGAGCGCCTCACTGCTCAATTCCGAGCTGAGTTCTTCAACGTTCTCAACCATCCTAACTTCGCGAATCCATTCGGGGGACAGAACGGGTTCGGGATGAACGATCCTTCGGTTCTGGCCACGGGTTTTGGCTGCGGTTGCGCGACACCGGATGTCGCGGCATCGAATCCCGTCATTGGTTCCGGCGGAAGTCGTTCGATTCAGCTGGGCCTGAAACTGCTCTTCTAGCGGAAGCAGGGATGCAAACAGTAAGCAGCCGGCATCTGTTCGTTGGTTGTCGGCTGCACCGCTCCGTTTTTCAGCCGTGGCGACAAACCAAATTAGGGGACATGTCATGCGCCGATTCATCTCGTTTCGCCGTTGTTGCTCGGTTGCCAGCTTTCTAATTGCGATCACGCCCGCGGCGATTGCTCAGCAGCCTCCGCAACCCGGTGCCGAGCGCACGATCGAGGAAATCAAAACCGAGGCCATAACACGCGCTGAAAATGGCCAATATCCGTGCATCGGTCAGAATCCCGACGACCTCAGAGAAGCATTCGCGTCCATCAAGACGAAAGACCGTGACGAGTGGGCCGCGGCTTTCATAAAAGTGGGCGATCGCTACATGTCGGAAGCGAAATCACTCGAAAAAACTGATCCGGCGAAGGCCAATGCGGATTACGTCCGCGCCTGGCGCGTCTATTCTTTCGGACGTTGGCCGGTTCCATCGTCTCCCGGCAAGCAACGCTCGTACGAAAAAGCGATCGAGGCATTTCGTGCGCACGCAAAATTCTGGGATCCTCCGATGGAAATTGTTCGCATCCCCTTTGAAGGGAAAGAAATCGTCGGATATCTGCGCCTTCCCAAGAACGCAAGCCGCCCGGTTCCGCTCGTGATCGCGGTCAATGGACTCGACAGTCGGAAGGAAGATCTCTCTGAAAGTTTCTCCGCCATTCTGCCCTACGGCATCGGGTTCCTGGCGGTGGATGGTCCTGGCACGGGTCAAGCTCCAATCAAAGCCAGCCCCACCGCAGACCGCATGTTTAGTCGCGTAATCGACTACGTGTACAGCCGGCCGGAAGTTGACAAAAGCAAAGTTGAATTCCATGGAGTCAGTTGGGGAGCCTATTGGGGGACTAAAATGGCGATCCTTGAAAAAGCTCGTCTGAAGGCTGTGAGCGTGCAATCGCCGCCAATCCACGACGACTTTCAAAGAGACTTTGTCCTCGGCCACCTGCAGGGCAATCGGGAATATTTATTCGATCAAGCGCAAGCCATGATGTCCATTTTTGACAACGTGAGCACGATTGACCAATTGCTTGAAATTTTTCCGAAGATGTCACTGGTCACACAAGGGCTTCTTGAGAAACCAAATGCGCCTATGCTGGTCATTTCCGGTGCCCTCGATACTCAGGTGCCCATCTCGGACACGTACCGCCTGCTCAGCGCCGGCGACGTACCCAGGAACGCCTGGATAAATCCCCAGGGGGGCCACCTGGGCCGGCAAAAGGGAGTCTGGCCGGATCCGCTGATATTTCGCGAAGTCATAATTCCGTGGATTGTCCACGCTCTCGCCGCAGAATCGCAGTCAAAGTAACCTCAAGAACCGCGCGAGGGCAGAGCCCTGCTCGATAGATTGTTTCTGCGTCGTGAATTCTAATACCCTGTTACTTTTGACACTACCCCGCAAAAGACGCCATCGGGTACCGTGTGCCTTTACATCACCCTATCGCACACCGCGGGCCTAACGCTCAAGCTCATATTGCCAACACGGCCGCGGGAAATGAGGAGTGTGAAGGAAGTTCATTTCTGCCGAGGGCTGCTTCGCCTGGTACCACGGATCGAGGCCGGCCAAAAGCTGAACCGGTGTCCTCTCGGTAGACGGCAAGGAAGTAGACTGCAAGAAGATCCCGCACACGATTCCATTGCTGATGGCTATTGACGAGACCTTCGACGTCGGGGTCGATATCCGTACGGGAGTAGATGGTAACGAATAACGGACGCTAGAGGTGTCTTGCCCTGTTGGGGACAACCGCGTGCCGCCCTGGCGTCTGGGAAAGTGGAAATGAGCGACCGAGAACTGCAGAGCATTCTCGATAACTCCACCGCCGTCGTCCAAGTGAAGGATTTAAGCGGACGCTACGTGCGCATCAATCGGCAATTTGAGGAAATTTTCGGCCTCGACCGATCGCAAATAATCGGCAAGACCGACCACGATTTGTTTCCCAAGGAAATTGCAGACCGCTTTCGAGCCAATGACGTGGAAGTGGCGGAGACGGGCCGTCCTTTGCAGTTTGAAGAAATAGCACCGCACAAGGACGGGCCGCATGACTACGTTTCGGTCAAGTTCCCACTACTGGATGAGGCCGGAATCGTTTACGCCACGGCGGGCATCTTCACGGACATTACCGACCGCAAACGGGCCGAGAGAAAGCTGAGGGACAGCGAACAGCTCTTCCGTTCGGTCTTCGAGAACAATCAGATCGGAATCAGCTTTTTCAATATCGAGGGCCACGCGATTTTCACGAACCACGCCTTTCAGGAGATGCTGGGCTACACCGAAAAAGAATTGAGTCACTTGGAAAAATGGGACGAGATTATCCACCCGGACGAGCGGGTTTCCGGGGCGCAACGATATGCCGAACTCGTCGAAGGCAAGCGTGAAAAGGACGAGTGGGAACAACGGTTTTTGCGCCGGGACGGCCGCGTTGTGGTTACGAACGCACGGTTTTCGTTGATCAGGGATTCGGCCGGAAAGCCGCAATACGTTACGTCCTTAACCGAAGACATTACCGACAGCAAGCGAGCGCTGGAGGAAAGAAATCGCGTGACGCAGCAAATGCAGATGCTGCTGCAATCCACCGGCCAAGGCATTTACGGAATCGATCTGCAGGGAAGCTGCACATTCATGAATCGGGCTACGTGCGAATTACTTGGATACCGACCCGAAGAAGCGCTAGGCCGGAACATGCACGAACTGATTCATCATCACAAGCCGGACGGCTCCCCCTACCCGGTAGAAGAATGTCCCTTCTTTCGAGCATTGAAGAAAGGGGAGGGTTGCCGCGCTGACACGGAGGTTATCTGGCGTCGGGATGGCACGCCGATACCGGTCGAATATTCCTCGTTCCCAATTTTCGAGAACGGGAGGATCACCGGGGCGGTCGTGACTGTTGTTGATGTCACAGAGCGAAAACGGACCGAGGAAAAGGTAAGGGCGAGCGAGTTGCTCTTCCGTTCGATTTTCGAGAATGCCCAGATCGGGATCAGTCTTTTTAGTGTTTCAGGGGCGCAGTATTTCACCAACCGCGCATTGCGCAAGATGTTGGGTTACAGCCATGACGAATTGAGTTCGGTTGAGAAGTGGAACAGAATTGTGCATCCGGACGAACGCGCCGCCGAAGCGGAACGTTATTCCGCACTCCTTGAAGGTAAGCATGATGGAGACGCGTGGGAGCAGCGGTTCGTTCACAGCGATGGCAGGATCGTGAATACATCCCGCAAGGTTTCAGTCCTAAGGGACGCGACCGGAAAGCCGCAATACATCCTGAATATGACGGAAGACGTCACGGAACGCTTGCAGTCCAAAGAGGCCTTGCAGGCGAGCGAGCAGCTGTTCCGTTCGATTTTCGAGAATGCTCAGATCGGGATCGGTGTCTTCAAGATCGATAAACAGGAGCTTAGTCCCAACCGCGCATTGCAGGAGATGCTCGGCTACTCGGAGAAAGAGCTAAGCCGTCTGGAGACGTGGGACGCAATTACGGACCCGCACGAGAGCGGCCCGGATGCAAATCGTTATGCCGAGCTCGTCGCGGGGAAGCGCGACAAGGATGAATGGGAACAGCGCTTAGTTCGCAGAGATGGCCGCATGGTGATAACGAGCGTGAGATTCTCTCTGCTGCGGGACGCCGCGGGCAGACCGCAGTATGTAGCTTCCTTGCAGGAAGATATTACGGAACGCAGGACTGCGGAAGATCTGCTTCGGAAGCGCGAGGAAGAACTGCGTCGCGCGAACTTTCTCGCGGACACCGCACTTGAACTTTCTAAAGCGGGTTATTGGCATGTCCCATTGGACGGCTCGGGCTGGTACAACTCGTCGCCCCGCCGAGTGGAAGTTTTCGGTGAAATCCCACGGCCAGACTACCGCTACCGGCTGGATGAGATGTTCGCACACGCGAGTGAGGGCGACGAGACTGCGGCTAAAGCGGCACGCGAGGCGTTTAATGCCGCAGTTGAGGGCAAGAGAGCCACTTACGACACGGTGTTTGCGTATAAACGTCCGATCGATGGACGTATCGCGTGGGTTCACGCACTCGGGCATGTCCAGAAAGACGCCGACGGGAAGGCGACGGACATGTACGGCGTCTCGCAGGATATTACGGAATTTAAGCGGCTCGAGGCGGAACTGCTAACAGCGAAGGAAGTCGCTGAAGCCGCCACCAAAGCGAAGTCTGATTTTCTGGCGAACATGAGCCACGAGATCCGTACACCGATGAACGCCATTCTGGGGATGACGCATCTGGCTCTGAAGACGGAGTTGACTGCAAAGCAGACAGATTACTTGACGAAGACTAAGGTGGCCGCCCAAGCGTTGCTCGGCATTATCAATGACATTTTGGATTTTTCAAAAATCGAAGCCGGCAAGCTGGACATGGAGAAGGCGGAGTTTCGTCTCGACAGTGTGCTTGAGAATGTGTCCTCTGTGGTCAGCCAGAAAGCCCACGATAAGAATCTGGAATTCCTTATCGCAGCACCGCAGGGCCTTCCGCCGGATCTTGTGGGCGACGCGTCACGGCTGGGCCAGATCCTTATTAATTTAGTGAACAATGCGGTGAAATTTACCGAGCGCGGCGAGGTGGTGGTGACTGTCGCGCTTGAGGAACGAGCGTCAGATCGGGTGAAGCTGAAGTTTTCCGTCCGCGATACCGGAATCGGGATGACACGGGAGCAGACCGTTCGATTATTCCAAGCGTTCAGCCAAGCCGACACTTCCACGACCCGGAAGTATGGCGGCACTGGGCTCGGTCTCTCCATCTCCAAGCGACTCGTGGAGATGATGGGCGGTGAAATCCGGGTTGAGAGCATCTATGGCGAGGGAAGCACTTTCCTGTTCACGGCCTGGTTCGGCATTGGGTCGGGGGTGATGGAGCAGAAGCGCTTAATTCCGGATCTCGTGGGCAAACGGGCCCTGGTGGTTGATGACAATGCGCTGGCCTGCGAGATTTTGGCAGACACGCTAAAGGGGTTCGCGCTTAGGGTCGACTGGGTTTCTTCCGGTGAGGCCGCACTCCGAGAACTGGCCGCCGCTGATTCGAGGGAGCCCTATGAAGTGGTCTTGATGGACTGGCACATGCCGGGCATGGACGGTCTGGAAGCGAGCCGCCGCATTATACGCGGCGGGCTTCTGAAGTACGTGCCCAAGATCGTGATGGTGACGGCATTTGGACGCGAGGAAGTGCGCGCTCAGGCGGAAGAGATGGGGATCAAGGGTTACCTTTTGAAGCCAGTCAGCCCGTCACTGCTCTATGACACGCTGATGGACGTATTCGGAATGGCGGACCGCGAGAGCGGTCGCCTGCGTCGGGCTAGAGAGGATGCCCCATCGCCGAATGCTAACGGGATTCGGATCCTATTAGTGGAGGACAACGAAGTAAACCAGCAGGTGGCGGCCGAGCTTTTTGAAAGCGCAGGGGCCACCGTGAGAATTGCGAACAACGGCAGCGAAGCGGTAAGAATTTTATCGGAAGGTCATGAATTGCCGTTGTTTGACTTGGTGTTCATGGACCTGCAGATGCCCGAGATGGACGGTTTCACCGCCACAAAGCTTCTTCGGGCACAGCCCCGGCTTCAAGGATTGCCAATCATTGCGATGACCGCACATGCCCTGGTGGAAGAGCGTCAGCGTTGCCTGGACGCGGGGATGAATGATCACGTGAGCAAGCCCATCGATCCCGATGCGCTGTTCGCGACTCTGCTGCGTTGGGCAAAGCCGCGCCAGATGCGCGAGGAAGCAATTACATCTGCGCCGGTAGAAACCGTCGAAGAAATGGCTTTCCCCGAGATTGACGGGGTTGACGTGGCCGGTGGCTTGAAACGCCTTGCTGGAAACAAACGGCTCTACCGCGACTTGCTCCAACAGTTCGCTGCAAAACAGCCCGATGCGGGTTCGCAGATCTCGGCGGCAATGGAGAGCGGAGACTTCCATCTGGCCGAGCGCATTGTCCACACGATTAAGGGCGTTGCGGGAAATATTGGCCTCGGGAAAGTACTTGCGGCGGCGGAGAAGTTAGAAAGGGCGACCCGGACAGAGGGTGCGGACAGGGTTAGGTTGTTTGAGGAATTCAGGCTAGTGCTGGAGCGTCAGGTGCAGGCCATTCGGTCGGCACCCTTCGAAGTCGGGACCAGCCAGGCGGCGAAGTGGCAAGAAAGCAAAAAGTTCGATGCTCGGTCAGCAACTACAGCAATCGCGCGCCTGAGGGCACTGCTAGAGACGAGCGATGGGGATGCGGCAGAAGCCTTTTTCGCCGTTGAAAATATTCTTGCCGGTACGCTGGACAAGTCACGACTGGACTCTCTCGGCACGGCCATCAGCGAGTTCGATTTCGAGGGAGCGCTTGTGAAGTTGAATGAGATCACCAAGGAATACGGGGCGGATTGGGAGCAGGGGAATGGCTGACGTGGAAGAAAAAAAGACTGTACTCGTGGTGGACGATGCGCCGGCCAATCTTCAGATCGTGAATTCGATTCTGAAGGACGACTACAAAATCCGAGTGGCCACGAGCGGTGCAAAGGCTCTGGTCCTGGTCAAAGTCAAACCGCTGCCGGATCTGATCTTACTGGACGTCGTGATGCCGGAGATGGATGGATATGAGGTCTGCGGAATCCTGAAGGCGACGCCGGAGGCCCGAGACATACCCGTGATTTTCCTGACTGGCAAGACCGAAGCCGACGACGAGACGAAAGGCTTCGAAATGGGAGCTGTAGACTATATCCACAAACCTTTTTTGGCAGCAGTTGTGAAAGCTCGAGTGCACACTCACCTGATGCTTCGAGAAGCGCGCGAACAACTGTCTCGACAACTGATTGCGATAAACAGCGAGTTGGAAATGGCGCGCAAGATTCAACTTGCGATTCTTCCGCACGACATTCCGAAAATCACGGGGCTTGAAATCGCGGCTCGCTTTGTTCCGATGGGTTCGGTGGCAGGTGACTTCTACGACTTCCTTGTGGTAGACGAGAAGCACGTGGGAATTCTGATCGCGGACGCTACGGGGCATGGCCTGCCCGCTGCTTTGATCGCGTCGATGCTTCAGATGGCCCTCGCTGCCCAATTTGCACACGCCGCCCAACCGGCGCGCGTGCTCGCAGGCTTGAATCAGGCCCTCTGTGGGAAATTCACGACCCATTTTGTTACCGCGGCGTACATATTCCTGGACCTGAAACTGGGAGCCATGAAGTATGCCGGCGCAGGGCATCCACCTGTCTTGCTGTGGCGCGCTTCTACAAGGAAAACGGCCGAACTTGAGGAGAATGGGATGGTGCTCGGTTTGTTCGCCGACTCGATCTACGGCGAAGTTGAGGTGACGATGGAGCCGGGCGACAGAGTCGTCCTTTACACCGACGGGATTCTTGAGGCAAGCGCCCGCTCAGAAGAGTTGTATGGGGCAGACCGCTTCAAGCGGTTTCTAGAGCTTAATTGCTCCCTGGGAGCCAACGAGTTCTCAGATGTATTGCTCGACGAATTGTCTGCGTGGTCCGGTCGGCCTGAAGGGCGAGGTCAGGAGGATGACATAACGCTCTTGACGGTCAACTTCTTAGACCGCTAACGACTCGCGCAGTATGTTTTGCATCGCAGGCCGAGGTTTTCGACAAGGCATGAGTGACCGCGAGGAAGTCGTGATTGGAAAATAAGGCATCGGACTTGTTTCCTTCATCGAACCAATAACTTCCATCTCCTATTTCACAATGCAGGCGTCAAACATGAACGCAAGGGTATTCGAATGCCTAGGGTTACTAATCTAAAGAACCGCCTCCAATAGATGTCGAGAAATCCTCTTACTGCCACCTTTCTCAAAACGAGATAGGTGATGGCATAACGAAATCGGCCTCAACGACGAGCCGAGTAAACTGTGCGGTGTCCAACGTACAGAGCTCGGGTCGAAGGAGGCCGAGATGCAGATTATAGGTTGCGATCTACACGCTCGACAACAGACGATCGCGATGTTGGATACGGATACAGGAGAATTCGTCGAGAAGACTCTCGAGCACGAGGGCGAGGAATTGCGGAAGTTTTATTCCGGACTCACTCGCCCTGTTTTGGTGGGGATCGAAGCGACCGGCTCGATGCAGTGGTTCCTGGAGCTGCTGGAAGAGCTGAGCATCGAATGCCGAGTCGGTGATCCGGCCAAGATCCGGGCGGCCGAACCACGTAAGCAGAAAAACGATCGAAGGGATGCACAACTTCTGCTGAAGCTGCTTTCCGAGAACCGCTTTCCCACGATCTGGATGCCCTCGACCGAGCAGCGAGATCTGCGCACGTTGCTGCGCCACCGTCATCAGTGGGTGCGCATGCGAACCCGCGTACAGCACACGCTGCAATCGATGGCACTCAATCACGGTCTCAGGCGAGGCCACTCGCTATGGAACCAAGCGGGCCAACAAGAACTGCGGGCGTTGCCTCTGGCTCCTCACGCCAACGAGCGACGGAAAGCACTGATGACGTTGTACCCACGATTGCAAGAATCCATCGACGAACTGGATCGGGAGGTCAGCCAGCAAGCCCAAAACCATCCGGCGGCGCGGCGGTTAATGACGCACCCGGGAGTCGGGCCGATCACCGCGTTAGCCACCGAAGTGTTCTTGGGTGATCCGCTACGGTTCACGGATGGGAAAGCAGTAGCCAGCTACATCGGAATGATTCCTCGCGAACATTCCAGTGGAGGCCGGCAGCGGCTGGGTGGGATGAGCAAACAAGGGAACGCGCTGCTGCGTTATCTGTGGTGTGAGGCAGCCATGCATGCAGTCGGGCGTGACCCCGAGTTGAAACGCTTCTATCGGCGCAAACTGGTGCAAAAAGGGATGGGGAAAGCCAGAGTCTCTGCCGCTCGAAAGCTCGGAATCCGGCTGTGGATTATGATGCGCGATCAGATTGATTACCAAGAGTTCTGCCGTCGCGGAAAGGCGCGGCAGGAAAGCGGTAGTGTCTGTGCGGGGATGTCTGATATCACCAATGGTCCTGCGGAAGCGTGACCGGATAAGTGAATAGGCTACCCGCCTCCCTGCAAGGGCCAGGGAGTTTGAATACATCATCATGGTCGTAAGTGATCGGAGAGATGGCTGGTGGGCAACACCGAGTCGATGAAGTGAACACGAACCGAGCTTGTAGGTTGGACAGGGACAACAACTCGAGAATTGCGGCGCAGCAGCTGACCGCGAGAAGAGGGTGGGGCCGCGCCGATGTAGGTGTGTGTGCGAAAGAAATAAAAACAGAACTAAAACCACTCTTGACGGGGCCGATTTCGTTAGAGATGGTGATAATCCCTGTGGCTGTTGAAAAACTCGCCCACTGAACGGGAGTTTTGATCTGGGATGATTTTCCTGCGGCGGGGTATCGCGCTTTCTTTTTTCTATCTCAGATCGGAACCGTGGCTGATTCTAGAGATCTGGATCTAAGGAAGCGAGCCAGTCGTTTCAGGTTCTGCGCTGTAGCCGCGAGAAAGAATTGTTCGCGAACATGCTTGATTCTCCGCAAGCGCACCCTGCGCAGTCCGATCTGGTTCTTCAACTCCGCAAAGAGTGCTTCTACTTTCCGGCGTGGGCGTTGCGCTGCCACGAAAGCCGGAACGGTCGTCCGCTCTCGTGCCCGTTGTCGCGCCGCTTCGTGGACATGGATCGCGATCTGCCGATAGTGGCCTCTGGTGCATTGCGCTTTTTGCGGGCAGTCGCGACAGCGCTTCCGCGTGGCCACATACACATGCGTTCGATTTATGGCATTGATGCCAACGTAGGTAAGCCGCTTTCCTTCGGGACATTGATAGCTGTTCGTCTCGGCAACGTAGGTGAACTTCTCGATCCCGTACAAGTTGGTTTTGGGAGCAGGACTTTCTTTCACGCGAATATAAGGAGTGATGCCTCGTTGCTCGAGCCAAGCCAGAAGCTCACCGTTCCCATAGGTCGTGTCGGCGGCAACCGACTGTGGAAAGTGCCCGCGTCTTTCCGCTGACCGCGTGATCATCTCGCGAGCCGCCGCACTTTCCTGGCTCAGCCGGGCTGGCGTTGCCTGAACGCCCACAATCACGCAACTCTGGTTGTCGATCAGATAGTTGTTGAAGTACCCCAGCTCCGCAGGACGATCGCCCTTGGTCGAATAGGTCGAATCCGGATCCGTCGTCGATACCTGGTCTTGTTGAGGGGCCGGCTCTTCGATCGGGTTTTCTTGCTCGAGGTCCGCCAAGTATTCTCGCACTGTCTGTTTCACGTGAGCGGCTTCCGCCAGTTGCTCCCGCGGAATGCGGCTCAATCGGCTGGCGTTCGCGGGAATGAAGCTGCCATCCACGGACAGGTGTTCGCCCTCGACTAATCCAGCCTCCCTGCAACGGTCCACGATCTGTTCAAACAGCTGCTGGAACAGATTGGACTCGAGGAAACGGCCATGACGGTTCTTGGAAAACGTGGAGTGATGGGGAATCTCTTGATCGAAGCTGAGTCCGGTAAACCAGCGCCAGGCCAGATGCATCTGCAGCTCCTCGACTAGCTTGCGCTCGCTGGTGACGCCATAGAGATAGCCGATCAGCAGGATGCGCAACAGAAGTTCTGGATCGATCGAGGGTCGGCCCGTATCGCTGTAGGAGTCCTGCAGCTTCTCACGAACGAAATCGAAGCTGATGTGCCGGTCCAGGAGACGGAGCAGGTGGTTTTCAGGAACCTGATCTTCAATGCGAAAGTAGTAGAACAGCGACTCGGAACGGGAATGTTGTCCCATCATAATCCGTAAGCCTCCGTGAATGGCGATGAAGAAGAGCATCGGCAGAACGTTTGCTCATATAGACGTTGCTCCCAACACTTCAGTTCGCATTCACGAAGACTTTTTCAACACCCACCCCTGTTATCGACAGTTACTGAAGCGCGGCTGAGCAGGCAGCGGTTTAGACACGCAAGAGTGGTATTCCAGAGTTAACTCTGATGCAACCATCGACGAGGAATCCGATGATGGCCAGCCCTGGCGCCAGAAGCAGCAGGCTCGACGGCTCCGGCATACTCGCGGTCGTTGCGAGCAGCGTTAGATGGTCGTCCGCGAAGGCAGTCACAGTCCCAAGGGCGAAGGAGAAGCTGAGGTTGCCGGCCAGTCCATCGACGTTGCCAGCTCCGGAAGGACACGAGCCATCACCTAGACAAGTTTCTGCGAGTGCCAGGAACTCGCTAACCGTCAGGCCGCTGAATTCCGAGAGACCGCCGGTGAAGTTCGTGAGGACCAGGTCGCCAAATGGAACGCTCGACGTACCGAGGAGCCCGGCGTTGCTGAAAGCGACGTTGAGTTCGAGTGCAGTGACGTCCCCGCCCAAAGCACCAGATGGATCCGTCGTAGGATTCAGGAGAGATGCGGTAAGCTGGCCGGGGGGCCTGTGGAAGGCAGATAGTTGAGCACCTCAGCCGCGCTAGTAAATTCCAGGAAAAATTCCTCTGGCGTTCCCACCACGCCGACAAAGAGTTCGTCGTTTGTTCCCGCATACACCGGATTGTAGTCAGCAGTGAGGACCGAGGCTCCGACAAACCCTGGGCTCCAAGCCCCCTGGGTATAAGTAACAAATTCTCCGGTAGAGAAACCGTCCGCCTTTGCCGCGCTCGCGCAGGCCAGCGTCAATGACATACACGAGAACGCAAGTACCTTATTCAGTCTCATGTTTGCCCCCTTTATGTCCCTATCGTTCCGACGAGCGTCAATACTCCAGTGGTTGGATCAATGCTGTACATCGAGATGTCGTTCGAACCGGAATTCGTTACATAGGCGAACTTGCCCGACGGATGGACGGCTATCGAGGTAGGAGATGTCCCGGCAGCTATCGATCCTATCGGCATTAAGACCCCAGTGGTGCCGTTGATGGTGTACATCGAGACGTCGTTCGATTTGAAATTCGTGACGTAAGCGAACTTACCCGCAGGATCCACCGCTAAGGAGCTAGGGTTTGTTCCCGCAGCAATCGTTCCTAGGGACGCCAAAGCCCCAGTCGTGGTGTTAACGGTATACATCGACACGTCGTTCGAGCTGAAATTTGCCACATAAGCGAACTTGCCAGTTGGATCCACCACCACGGAGTTAGGGTCTATTCCCGCAGCAATCGTTCCTATGGACGTTAAGGCCCCGGTCGTGGCGTCGATCGTGAACATGGCCACGTTACCAGCCGAGTCAAGACTGCTATTCTGATTCGCCACATAAACAAACTTGCCGGATGGATCCACAGTCACCGAGATCGGAAAACCCCCTGCAGCGATCGTCCCCAGTGACGTCAACGCGCCGGTAGTGCCGTTGATGGTGTACATCGAGATGACGGTTAAACCGCCGCCTCCATTCGCCGCATAAGCGAACTTGCCGGATGGATCCACCGCGACGGAATTGAAACAACAAAAGCTCGGACTGTTTCCACTTATTCCTCCAGCGGACGCTAAGGCCCCGGTGGTGCCGTTGATGGCGTAAATCGAGACGCTGCCATCAGTGTCAAACAGGCCCGAGCTCGTCACGTAGGCGAACTTGCCAGATGGAGCCACCACTACCCAATCGGTGCCTTCATCCTGTGAGGGCACCGGTGGTGCTATCGACGCCAGGGCCCCGGTGGCGGGGTTGATCGTGTACATGGACACGTAGCCTTGGGCAGCGCAGCCCGCACTCGCCACATAGGCGAACTTACCGGCAGGGTCCACAGCGATCGACTGCGGATCAACGGCTCCTGTCGTTATGGTGAAGGTCGCCGCGCTCGAACTTCCCCCGCCGGGCCCAGGATTGAAAACTGTAACCTCCGCTGTCCCGGCGGCGGCAATGTCACTCGCCGAAATCTGAGCGGTGAGAGCGACGTTCTCGTCAAAGGTGGTCGGCCGGTCGCTGCCATTCCAGAGCACCACGGAACCGGCTACAAAATTTTGCCCAATTACCACCATCTGATTATCTATCGAATCCACGAACTGTTCTCCTGCAGGGGCGCAGTCTGGAGAAATAAAATTGATCGTCGGGAGGGAAGCAACGCCGCTCGTGATGGTGAAGTTCGTCGCGCTGGAGGTGCCACCGCCGGGAGCCGGGTTGGTCACTGTCACGGCCACCACACCGTTTGAGGCGACGCTGGCAGCAGGGATGTTTGCCGTCAATTGCGTGGAGTTGACGAACGTGGTGGCGGGCGCAGAACCGCCGAAGTTGACCACCGAAGCTGCGACGAAATTCGTCCCATTGACCGTGAGCGTGAAAGCCGCCCCACCGGCAACCGTAGTGTTCGGCGAGATTGTGGCAATTGTTGGAACGGGATTAGATCCGCCGGGTGGCGGCGACTGAACCTGACCCGAGCCGCCTCCACATCCAGCAAGCAATAAAAGGTTCACGATGACCAAAATCGCGGGGTTTATCTTTGCCGCGGCTTCGCTTTTCATGGCTCATTCCTTGCATGGCCGACTCCTCCGCTATTTGTTCGGCCACGGACTTTCCTGAGTTCGCCGACATTGGACGCAAGAGCGCTTGCGGCACAATGGTCGGAGGCTGGCCTGCATCTGTTCTGCTCCTGATCGTGCAGCTCTCTGGATTCAGGGGAGTTGCGGGTGACAAGGTTTAGGCCCGGTACATATCGTTTCAGGCCTGAACAATTGGTGTTAGAGTACCGCACACTCGACGGACTACGATGGGAGCCACTTCGCCAACCCAGGGACCGCGTTTCGGAGCCTTTGAAGTCGACTTGCGTTCGGGGGAAGTGTACAAGCAGGGCATCCGTCTGAAGCTTCAGGACCAGCCCTTCCGGGTGCTCGAGCTTTTGCTGGAGCACCCAGGGGACGTGGTCACGCGCGAGGAACTCCGTCAGAAACTTTGGCCTGCGGACACTTTTGTTGATTTTGATACCGGCCTGAACAGCGCTATCAAGAAGTTGCGCGACACGCTGGGCGATTCAGCGGAGGATCCGCGCTACATTGAGACGCTGCCTCGCCGAGGGTATCGCTTTGTTGCGCCTGTCGACGGAAGTGGGGCTGAGAGGGAAAGCGAAAAGGCGGTCCTGGTTCCACCGGAGTCGCAAGCGCAGGCGGCAGTGGGCTTTGGTCGCCGATCGTTGTGGCTAGTTGTGGTCGCTGCAGTGTGCGTCCTCGGGCTTGCGGGTTGGGGATGGTGGCTGAGGCGGAGCCGCCCAGCTACTCCCGCCGTACCGCCGGTTCGTTCGCTGGCTGTCCTTCCGTTACTGAACTTGAGCGGAGATCCGTCTCAGGAATACCTTGCTGACGGTATGACTGAGGAGCTGATCGGACGGCTTGCGAACATCCCTGGCCTCCGCGTGATCTCGCGCACGTCGGCGATGCACTTCAAGAACACGCAGCAGTCAGTGCCCGAGATCGCCAAGACCCTCGGGGTGGATGCAATTGTTGAAGGCTCGGTGATACGAGAGGGTGGGCAGGTTCGCGTCCATGCTCAGTTGATTCGCGGCGCGAGCGACGAGCACATTTGGGCAGGCGAATACCAGCGAGACTATCGGAGTCTCCTCGCGCTGCAGGAGGAGGTCGCTCGGACTATCGCCGCGCGGATCGAGATCAGCCTCACACCCCAGGAGCAGGAGCGGCTCGCTCTGGCATCCACACACCCCCTTGACCCTGAAGCTCACGAGGATTACCTGAAGGGCCGCTACTTTTTCAATCAGCGAACGCAGGAGGCGGTCAATAAAAGCATCGGTTTTTTCCAACAGGCAATCACGCGGGACCCGGTCTACGCGTTGGCATATAGCGGACTGGCCGATGCCTACGCCATCCTTGGATACCGCGGTGGTTTTCCGTCGAAAGACTCCTTGTCGCGAGCCAAGGCAGCAGCGCTTAAAGCGATCGAATTGGATGATACTTTGGCCGAACCCCACGCATCCCTCGCGTTCATTGCGGAGACTCACGAGTGGGATTGGGCAACAGCTGAGCGGGAATATAAGCGCGCCCTGCAATTAAACCCAGGGGATGCCCGAGCTCATCACTGGTACGCCGGTTTTCTGATGTATGTAGGTCGCTTTGAGGAAGGCATTTCTGAGGAGAGGCGGGCGCGCGATCTCGACCCGCTGTCGTTGCCCGTCAACAACGCATTGGCGGGCCGCCTGCTCGTAGCGGGCCGGGTTGACGAAGCGCTGGAGCAGTTGAAGAAAACTATGGAAATGGATCCCCGTTTTGCGCCGGCCCACCAAACCCTTGGCTGGGCATACTTGAATATGGGAAAGCACGAGGAAGCCATCCAAGAATTTGAACAAGCGCTGCAACTCTCCGGGCCCGACGATACAGACAGGGTCGTGGATCTCGGTTTCGCCTATGCGGTAGCGGGCAGGCGAGAGAAGGCGCGCAAGATACTCGCCAAGTTGATGAAACTACATCAATAGGGACTTGTACCCTCCGGTTCGATTGCCATTTTATATGGAGCCTTGGGGGAGATGGACGAGGCTTTCGTCTGGCTGGAAAAGGCTTACGAGGAGCGTGACCCCGAACTTACCTACATCAAAGTGCCAGCTCGGCGGTTCGGGCCACTGCGCCACGACCCGCGCTATCAGGATATGCTGGGCCGCATGGGCTTCCCGCCGTGATCGCTGATCCAAGTTCTCGTGCGCGCCTCTGCCTTGCAAGGTGACACCGTCAAACCGGGACCAGACTGCCAAGATTTCTTGGCACTTCGGAAAGACGCTGATCCCGACATTGCTATCCTGAAGCAAGCCAGAGCCGAATACGCGAACCTACAGTAGCTTCTGAGAACCACTCTCCGCAACGAGCACATCGAAGCGCCTGCAAGCCACCTGCATTCAGAGCGCTGCACGATCGGAACAAAAACACCTGCAAACCATACCCCGACCATTGTGTCTCAAGCGAGTCGGATTATCTTCCAGACATGAACCCGAGTTTAAGGAGAATCAAAAATGAACAAGTTCCGAAACTATCTTCTTCTTGCGACAGGTTTCGCGATCCTTGCGACTCTTGCCCGCATCCCCGGGGCCATCATCAACCTTCACGCCCAGGGCCGCGGCTGTAGCATTGCCAGCCTCAAAGGGAGTTATGCCTTCCGCAGGACGGGCGTGAACAATGTCGTGGGTGGCCCTATCGCCCAGATTGGCATCGACGTCTTTCACGGAGACGGGACGCGCGGCCTCATTCGCTCGACCAGAAGCAACAACGGTGAAATCCAAGACTGGACCGATTCCCCGCCCAGCGGAAGCTATACGGTCGATGCGGATTGTACCGGGTCGGTCTTCGCTGCGGACGGTACGAAAAACGATAACCTCATCGTCATTGACGGCGGCAGGAGATTCTTGTTGCTCAGCGTGGCGCCGGGAACGATTACCACAGAAGAGGGGATGAGTCTGGAGGTGAAGGAGAAGGACTAAGGGTGCGCTGACTAAGTTGGATGCACGCTTCTCCATTTGAAGCGGTTGTGCGGGACGAGTGGGTCAACGGTTGAAAAATCGCGATTACACTCACACCGATTCCTTGCAAAAGTCGGATAGAAATTGAGAAATCCTCTTATCACCACCTTTCTCAGAGCGAGATGGGTGCCCTGGCGTAAGGCATCATCGAGACTGTTATAAGCATTGGGGAACTTCAGGGGCTAAAGCCCCTTTTTTTTGGATTTATCTTGTGCCGCCCCTAAAGAGGCGACCTGCAAGGCCTCTTTGTCTCTCTCGGAATTCGCCGGGTCGAGCGCGGGCGGGGTGACACTCGAATTGACCCGCGTTATCTTAGGTGCGACTTTTCATCTCGATTCCTTGCCTGAGGAGACCTTCATGCGCTACCCCTTCCGCGTTGTGCTCATACCTGGACTCGTGTCGGGCCTGGCAATTCTTTTTGCCCTTTTAGAAGCGGCGCCCGCGCGAGCGCAAGCGCCGCAAGGCGAGAAAACGCCACCTACCGCTGCGGCGCGGTCCGGGACTCAGAATCCGGCGCCGGGGGCGCAGATTCAGCCTGGCACGTCGCGGCCGAAGATCGGCATTGCGCTGGAAGGCGGCGGCGCTCTGGGCTTGGCGCATATCGGGGTGCTGCAGTGGTTCGAGGATCATCATATTCCTATCGACTATATTGCTGGAACGAGCATGGGCGGATTGGTGGGCGGGTTGTATGCCACGGGTAGGAGTCCGGAGGAACTGAAGGAAATCGTCGCTGCGCAAAAGTGGGACATCATCATCGGCGGTGACATTCCGTACGAAGACTTGTCGTACCGGCGCAAAGAAGATTTGCGCTACATCCAGAACTCTCTGAAGCTGGGACTGAGGCATGGGCTTTCGACACCTTCGGGGCTGAATTCTGGAACCGAAATTTCTCTTCTGATCGACCGCGAGACGGTGTCCTATCCCAGCCTCGACTCGTTCGACCATCTTCCGATTCCCTTCCGTTGCGTAGCGACCGATCTTGTTTCCGGGAAAGAAGTGGTGTTTTCGAGCGGATCGTTGCAACAAGCTCTGCGGGCTACCATGTCGATTCCGGGAGTCTTTTCTCCCGTTCGAGATGGCGACAAAATTTATGTGGATGGCGGCTTGGTGGGAAACCTGCCCAGCGACGTGGTAAAAAAAATGGGCGCAGACATTGTGATCGCAGTGCACCTGGAAGTGGCGCCGGCCGATCCCAAGGAGATTCAGTCGCTCTTCAGCGTGTTGGGACGGTCTGTGGACGTGGTGGTGCTCGAGAGCGAGCTTCGCGGGCTGAAGAACGCGGACATCGTCGTCACGGTTCCGCTGCAGAAATACAACGGCTTCCAATACGACAAGGCGCCCGCGATCATTCAAGAGGGCGTGCAGGCGGCAGAGCAAAAAAAGGCAGTGCTGTCGCGCTTTTCCGTGAGCGACGCCGAATGGAATGCTTACGTAGCAGCCAAGGACGCGCGAATCCGCACCGAAGTTCCGACGCCTCAGTTTGTGGAGGTTCAAGGGACCAATCCTCGCGCCGCGCAGCAGATCGAGCGATTCCTGAATCGGCTGGTGGGGCATCCCATCGACAATGGCGAACTGAACCAGCTTTTGACCCGGCTTACGGGAATCGGGAAGTATGCGTCAGCGGATTTCCGCTTTGTGACCCGCGACGGCGAGAGCGGCCTGGTGGTTACGGTTCACGAATACAACTATGCTCCGCCCATCCTGCAGCTCGGCTTCGCGATTGATGGCTCAGAAAGCGACGATGTGACCTACACGCAGCTGGCGCGCCTTACCGTCATGGATGTGTGGGGCTATCGCTCGGAATGGCGTACAAGCCTGCAGTTTGGAAACGAGTATGGGATCGAGACCGAGCTGTATCGTCCGTTTACGGCGACCAGCAAATGGTTTTTCGCTCCGCGCGGAGAAGCTACAGACACTTCGTTTAAGGTGTTTCACCGGAGCACGCCACAAGCGATTTACCGCCTTTTCCGCGACGATGCGGGAATCGACGTCGGTTACGGGTTCAGCCGATTTGCGGAAATCCGCGCTGGGTACGAAGTGGGGTATTTCAATCCCGATCTGCGGATTGGCACGCAACTTTTTCCAAGCAACAATGGCCGCTTTGGAGATACGCGCCTTCGCTTTCTCACCGACCATCGCGACGATTTCATTGCGCCACGGCGCGGTTATAGCCTGCAGGCTACATTCCGGTGGTACGACACGAGCCCGGGTGCTCGCGATGCATTTCCGGTGATGGAAGCGCAAGCGGAATATTTTGTGCCCATCACGAAACCGGGCTCGCTCTTCGTTGTGGGCCAAGGTGGCACGACCTTTGGGTCGAATAACATCGGCGTACCGCAGTTTTTCCTAGGAGGGCCGACGCGCCTGAGCGCCTACGGGTCGAACGAGCTCTTCGGCAATCAGTACTACTATTTCCGCGCCGGCTATCTGCACGACATTCTGACGCTGCCGCCATTCGTGGGAAAAGATGTGTATGTGATAGGAGCTTACGAGTTCGGAAAGATGTACAACGCTCCGAATGCCAGCAAGTTTCCGAACGATGCGGCGGTTGGATTCCTAGCGGAAACCTCGATTGGGCCGCTGTTTATTGGGGGAAGCGTGGGGGATACGGGGCATGCGAAATGGTTTTTTGAGTTGGGGCACGTGTTTTAGTGCGATCGTGATGGTGTGCCCGTTCAACAGACGAAGAGAGATCCCTCCACTTCGGTCGGGATGACAGAGTAAGGAAGGTGCTTTTTTCGCGCAGGGCGGGTCGAATCGGCGTAGCCCTTCGTGTTAAAATTAACTAGCAGAGGAACGGATGCCGAGGGCGAGAAAGTACTATCTGGGCTTGTGGATGGCGGGCGCGATGTGTTTCCTGGTCGCAGCGACCGGCGCGCGTGCCCAAGCGTCAGGCGCGTCGGCTACAACGGCGGCCGCTGAGCATACTCTGCAGCTTTACAATACGCACACGAACGAGAAAATCGACATTGTCTACCGGCGCGGGGATCAATACATACAGGGCGCGCTAGCGAAGCTGGATTACTTTCTGCGCGACCATAACACGAACGAAGTACGGCATTTTGATCCGCGGCTTTACGATATTCTGTCGGACTTGACGGCGTCTGTGGGACATCCGGGCGGAGAGATTGACATCGTTTGCGGTTACCGGACTAATTCGACGAATGTGGCGCTTCGCGCTCATACGAACGGCGTGGCGAAAAACAGCTTGCACATTCAGGCGGAGGCGATTGACTTGCGAATGCCTGGCGTCAATACGTTGAAGCTGCGCAAGGCGGCGCTGGCTTTGGCGCGCGGGGGAGTTGGTTATTATCCGCATTCGGATTTTATTCATGTGGATACCGGGCGCGTGAGGCAGTGGTGCTTTGATTGTCCTGCGAGTTTGATCAACGGGGATTAATTCAACGTCAAAAGCCTCAGGTCATCTTCACGTGAATCCCGATCCAAAACCGATCGGGAGGGACCTGAGCTACGGTGGCATTTTGGGGATTAGAGAACACCGCCCTTCTCGCTAGCCTGGATACGGGTAGCCCTTCTGTAACACCTGATCTAGCTCCTTATCGTGGCCGTAGATATCGTCGTAGAAGTGTACGAGGCCATCTTCCGGCACGATCACGGTGCCATAGACGATCAGCACGGGAATCGGGCGAGGGAGATTCACTTGTTGATTCGAGCTCTGTGCCATCGCAGTGCGGACTCGGGCCATGTCCCAGCCGGGAATTCCACGCAATACGAACACGGCTAAATCAGCGGGCTTTTCGAGGCGGATGCAACCGTGGCTGAAATCGCGGCGGCTGCGCGAGAAGAGTTCCTGTTCCGGACTGTCGTGCATGTAGACATTGTAGCTATTGGGGAAAATGAATTTCACGAGGCCGAGGGAATTTTTGGGGCCGGGATTTTGGCGGATGAAAAGTTTGCCGGAGCGCAGTTGTGCAAGCACTTCGGGAGAGACGGCACCTGAGGCGACGATGGTTTGCTTGCTATCGACGACAGCGAAGCCTTTGCTGGCGAGATAGTTCGGGTCGCGCGCGATTTTCGGAAGGAACTCGGTTTTGGTGATCGAATACGGGACATTCCAGTAGGGGCGGAAAATTACGTACTGCATCGAGTCGCTGAAGACGGGGGTGTCGTGGTTATAGGCTTTTCCTACCACCACGCTCATCATCAGAGCAAGACGGAAGTGCTCGTCATAGGCGCGCAGGCGGAATTCGGGGATATTGGCGACGATGGGCGCGCTGTTGTAATCGACGGGCAGCCAGCGCCAGCGTTCGAGGGTTAGCTGCATCTGGCGGACTCTGGTGCTGAGTGGGACATTTAAGTCAGCGAGGGTTTGGGTGCCGATGCGGCCGTCGACGGTGCGGCCGTGGCGGGTTTGAAAACTTTTGACGGCGTCCACTAACGGGCCTTGGTAGACGATCGAATCGGGCGGGACGTTGGCGCCGGCGGGAAGATCGCCGAGTTCGCGGAGCAAGAGCGTGAGCCGCGGGAGGCCGGGATAGGATTCGCCGGGGCCGAAAGTTTTTTTCACGGGGGGGAGTTGTTCGCCGTTATCTTCTTTCGCGAGGGCGAGATATCGGTGCAAGGCGAGGATCGTGCGCTGATAGCCGGGGTATGGCGGTTCCACCTGGCTGAGGACACCGGCGACGTTGGGCGCGTCCACGACGTTCGTTTTTATGAATTCGGGCAGCTGGTATTTTTTTGTTTCTACGTTCAAATCGAAATCGAAATGCTTGGGGTTCACTTTGCCGATGTGCAGATCGGAGATATAGCGCATCAGGCAGACGGTGAGCGCGACGTCAAATTTCATCGCGTCGGTTTCTGTGGGGTTTGCGGCTGAGGGCTTCAGCGACGCGAGGCGGACGCCCCATCTTGGCGCATCGTAGTCATCCGGATTGAGCCCTTTCTCTTCGGCCTGCTGGATGAGGGCGATGATCTGCTGGGCTTGCGGTGAGGGCTCCATGCCGCGGACCCAGGGCAGAGCGTAGCCGTAGGAATCGTAGAATTTCTGCAGGTGCTTGCTGTAATCGCTGAAATTGGGCCAGCGGAGGTCGGGGAGATTGCCCGTTTGAATGATGGCTTGCAGAGTGGCTCGCGTTTCGGGGCTGATCTGTTGCGGCGGAGTGGCGGTGGAGGGGGAGTTGGACTGCGATTGTTGGCGGCGGCTGGCGGATCCGATGGCCGCGCCGCACAGCAGAGCGACAACCGCTACGGAGAGCCCGAAACGCAACGTTTTCGAAAGCTGACGATAGTCCATCGAGCGCCTCCTGTCGGGATTGCGAAGGCTTTGAGCCTGAGGTCTGTGTTCGGAAACGACAAGGTATCACAACAGCGGGCAGGACGAAAATCTCGGAGTGAGGTTGTGCGGGCGGCGAGTCTACATATGCGGATTACGCCTGCGGCCAGTTCCAGTGCTGGATTTCGGGTTTGTCTATGCCTTCGGTGTATGCGTAGGTGATGCTTTCGATGATCTGCGCTTTCAGCCACTCCTTGAGATGGGCGCCGGGGCCTTGCAGGCGAGGAACACGGTCGATCACATCGATGGCGAGCGTGAAGCGGTCGATCTGATTGCGGATCGCGAGCTCGAGCGGAGTGTTGATGTTGCCTTTCTCTTTGTATCCACGAACGTGAATATTTGAGTGGTTCGTTCTGCGGTAGGTGAATTTGTGCACGAGCCACGGGTAGCCGTGAAAATTGAAGATCACGGGCTTATCGGTGGTGAAGAGCGAATCGAAGTCGCGATCTGAAAGGCCGTGCGGATGCTCGGTGTCGGGCTGAAGCCGGTATAAATCCACCACGTTGACGAATCGCAGCTTCAGGTCAGTGAAATTCTTTCGAAGAATCGCTGTGGCGGCGAGCGCCTCCTGCGTTGGAATATCGCCAGCGCAGGCCATCACGACGTCCGGTTCTGATCCGTCGTCGGTGCTGGCCCAATCCCAAATTCCGATTCCCTTCGTGCAATGCACCACGGCCGCATCCATATCGAGATATACCAAGTGCGGCTGCTTATCAGAAACGATTACGTTGACGTAGTCCTGGCTTCGCAGGCAGTGGTCTGCAACGCTGAGCAGCGTGTTCGCGTCCGGCGGCAAATAAATACGCGTGACGTTCGCGCTCTTGTTGCTCACCACGTCGAGAAAGCCGGGATCTTCGTGCGTGAAGCCGTTGTGATCCTGCCGCCAGACGAGCGAAGTGATCAGGAGATTCAGCGATGAAATCGGGGCGCGCCAGGTGATTTCCAGCTTGGCCTTTTCGAGCCATTTGGCGTGCTGGTTGTACATCGAATCTATGATGTGGACGAACGCTTCGTAAGTATTCAGCAGGCCGTGCCGGCCGGTAAGGATGTAGCCTT
Source organism: uncultured Acidobacteriota bacterium (assembly GCA_963736465.1). Taxonomy (GTDB): domain Bacteria; phylum Acidobacteriota; class Terriglobia; order Acidiferrales; family UBA7541; genus Palsa-295. Next base: position 297,934 of record CAVTOS010000010.1, read on the forward strand.
CGAGCCAGCCTTCGAGGGTGTGTTCGCTGAGCATTTCCATCACGCGGCCGTCGGGAGCGATGTCCGTGCCGTCGGCGTCCTCTGGCTTGATTTCGGCGAGCCAGGTTTTCAGCGTGGCTTCGTAAATGTCTTGCAGGCGATTCGACGCATTCTCATCCGGGCTGAATATGCGGAAGCAGCTCATGTTTTTTCGCATCACGTCGCGCAGAAATTTGCCGAGCGTTTCGGTCGGTGATACTTCCTTCGTGCCGGGACTTTCAATTTTTATCGCATAGTCGCGAAAATCGGGAAGAGTAAGAGACTTGCGCAGCTTCCCGCCGTCGGCGTGCGGGTTGGCAGTCATGCGGCGATCGCCTTTTGGCGGAAGTTCGCGAAGCTCCGGAATCAACGTGCCGTGTTCGTCGAATAGTTCTTCGGGCTTGTAGCTGCGCAGCCACCGCTCGACGATTCGCAGATGCTCCGGATTCTTTTTCACTTCGGAGACGGGCACCTGGTGGGCTCGCCAGAAGCCTTCCACGCGATGGCCGTCCACTTCTTTCGGGCCGGTCCAACCCTTCGGCGAGCGCAGGACGATCATTGGCCAGCGGGGACGGTCCGGTTTGCCGGTGCTGCGCGCCTTTTTTTTAATGGCGCGAATTTCCTGGACGCAGGTTTCGACAGCCGCTGCCATCGTCTGATGCATCACCTCGGGATCGTCACCCTCGGCCTCGACTACATGTGGCGTCCAACCGTATCCGAGGAAGAGATTTTTGAGTTCTTCGGGCGTGATGCGGGCCAGGATCGTGGGATTAGCGATCTTGTAGCCATTCAGGTGCAGTATCGGGAGCACTGCCCCGTCGCGAATCGGATTCAGGAATTTATTCGAGTGCCACGAAGTGGCCAGCGGACCCGTCTCCGCTTCGCCATCGCCTACAACAACGCTGACGATCAGATCCGGATTGTCAAAGGCGGCTCCGAACGCATGAGAAATGCTGTAGCCAAGCTCGCCGCCTTCATGGATTGACCCCGGAACTTCGGGAGTGCAGTGGCTGCCGAGTTGGCCGGGGAACGAAAAAGCGCGGAAGAGTTTGAGCATGCCCCCTTCATCCTGACTTTTCTCCGGATAAACTTCCGAATACCGGCCTTCGAGATAGCAATTCGAAATCATCGCCGGCGCGCCGTGGCCGGGACCTGAGATGTAGATCATGTCGAGGTCGTACTTGCGTATCACGCGGTTCAGATGAACCCACGCAAATGTTTGCCCCGGATCGGAGCCCCAGTGTCCCAGCAGGCGATTCTTGAAATGTTCGGGAAGCAGCGGCTTGCGGAGCAACGGATTATCGCGGAGGTAGATCATTCCCGCGCAGAGGTAGTTGCAAGCGCGCCAGTAGGCGTCCATTTTGCGAAGCTCGTCGGCGGAAAGCGCCTGCTGCCGTGGGGCGGTTTTCGGTTTGCTACTGCGAGGGGGCGTCATCCGGATGCTCCTCTGGCAAGATCGTTGGGCGCGATCTCGATTCTGCAAAAACTGGCTCAACTTCCCCGCCGAATGCAGACACGCAATTTTCGCACATCTTTTATGTCTGGTATGTAAAAGTGGCAGATATGAATCAGCGAGCGCTTCTGCCCACACGCGGCGGTCGGAAATGGGTACAACAAATTCGAAGTGAGAGCGGCTGCCACCATGCCTGAGGAACCGATTCTCGTTATCAATAGCGGGTCGTCGTCGCTGAAATTCGGGCTGTATGTCCGGCGCGATAGTGAGGAGCAGGCGGTGCTCGACGGATTGGCCGAAGGCATCGGACGCGACAGCGGGAAGCTGGAATTGAAGGACGCGCACGGGCAAACGCTGCGCTCCGAGAGTGTACGCTTTGCATCCGAGGACGAAGCGCTGAGCCAGGCCGCACGCTGGTTGGCGGAGTTCTCACAACTCAAGCCTGTCGCGGTTGGACATCGCGTGGTGCATGGTGGCCCCCATTTGCTGGCTCATCAGCTGATCACGCCGGCGGTGCTCACGGAATTACGGAACTGCGTCCATTTCGCGCCGCTGCATATTCCTACAGCTCTGCGACTTATCACAGCAGCCGAGAAAGCTTATCCTCAGCTTCCGCAATTCGCGTGTTTCGATACGGCTTTTCACACGACGATTCCCGAGGCGGGGTCGCGCTTCCCGCTTCCGCGGCCGCTATTCGACGAAGGCATTCACCGCTACGGGTTCCACGGGCTTTCTTATGAATCCATCATGCATCAACTGGGAGCGGAACTGACAAGCCGAACCGTGATCGCGCATCTCGGTAACGGTGCGAGCCTCGCAGCCGTAAAGGATGGCCGTTCGGTGGACACAAGCATGGGCCTAACCCCAACAGGCGGAATCGCTATGGCGACCCGCAGCGGCGATCTCGATCCTGGCGTGCTCCTCTATTTGCTGCGCGTGAAGAAAATGAATGCCGATTCGCTCGAGCACATGCTGAACTGCGAATCCGGCCTCACAGGAATCTCGGCAGGCAAAAGCGACATGCGCGATCTGGAATCCGCCGCCGAGAGTGGAGATGAGAAGGCCCAGCTGGCGATTGAAATATTTTGCGCCGGGATTCGCGAAGTGGTCGCCGCCTACGCGGCGGTGCTGGGCGGTCTGGAGATGCTCGTCTTCTCTGGCGGTATCGGCGAACGTAGCGCCCCTGTTCGCGGCAGCGTTTGTAATGGCCTTGGCTTCCTCGGCGTTTCGCTCGACGGCGCCGCCAACCAATCAAACTCGAGCACACTTGCGGCGCAAGGAAGCAAGGTCCACGTCCGCATCGTCCCAAGCCAAGAAGATCTTCAGATTGCCCGCCACTCTCGCGCTTTGCTACACCGGATGTAAACGCAGGATGCTCACCTGCAGCATGATTTCTGCCACCCGCTAGTGGGGTGCGAAAGACCGTTGACCTTTGCCGCCATTTGCTACAGGATTCGCTACCAGCGAGCGATTGCTACAAGTGACACCCTTTCAACCAGAATCCAATTTAGGCGAACTTAAGCCCGGAGGTCACCAACCGTGACACACTTCTCCATCAACCGGTCAGTTCTGCGTTGCACGCGTTCCCTGAATTTGCTGCTTGTTGCGATATGCGCCCTCACGATTGCCGGATGCGGGAAAGGCGGGAAGTCCGGCAACGAGATCCGCGTCGGCGTGGTGATGCCTATCACGGGCCGGGAAGCAAAGCCCGGACAATACCAACGCGAGGGCATCGAACTGGCGATCAAACAGATCAACGACAGCGGCGGAATCATGGTGAAGGAAAAAGGGAAAAAGCTTCCGGTGAAGGAAATTTTCTACGACGACGGCTCGGACCAGTCGAAGTCCGCCGGGCTCGTGGAGCGCGCGATGACCACCGACGAGGTGACGGCAGTGATTGGCGGGTACTCGACAGCTCTTGGCGAAGCCGAATCGGTGATGCCGGACCGTTATCAGACGCCCTGGATTACGCCGGGAGCCGCCGCAGCCCACATTTTCAGCCGCGGCTACACGTATACCTTCGGCACGCTGAGCTCCACCGAACTTCTTGGCTATACGACCGGGGAATTTCTGGGCAGTCTGATGGACGCGGGGAAACTCAAGAAAGATCTTGCTGTGGCTATGGCCCTTGAGAACACGGATCACGGCGTCGAATACGGGGAGGGCATCCAGCGCTGGAGTCAGGAGCACCCGGGATATTTTCATGTCGTTTTCAGCGAGAAATTTGATCTGGGTGGGACCGATTTTTCGGGCCTTCTGCAAAAGGTGAAAGGCTCCAAGGCGGATATCTTCCTGGCCGATGCACACTTGCAGGATTACATCACCATGGAGCGGCAATATATTCAGAGCGGAATGTATCACCAGATGATCAGCTACGGCGCGCGAGGGCCTGACCAGGATGCGCGAAAGGCTCTGGGTGACGCGACGAATTATATTTTCGCGGGTTTGTGGTGGTCGAAGAAACTGCCCTATCCGCAGGTGAAGAAGTTCGACGCCGACTATCAAGCGTTCACGGGACGCGAGCCGGATTCGTACTACCCCGCTCCGGCCTACGACGCGATGCGGGCGCTGGCCATGGCCATCGAGCAGGCAGGCAGCCTCAATAAGACAGCTATACGCGATGCGCTAAAGAACGTTGAGTTGAAAGATTCTTTGATGCCAGGCCAAGTGCTGCGCTTCGGAAAGACCGGGCAAGTGAATCTGCCTTTCGTCATCGTGCAAAACAAACCGGACGACAAGACAGACATCGTCTATCCGAAAGACGCCGCCACCGGAGAAGCTGTAGCGCCGAAGCCCCGGAAGTAGCCCAACCCTCACGATGAATATCGTCGATTTTCTGAATTTGCTGGTGGCAGCGGTGCTGCTGGCGGGCGTATACGCCGCGATGTCGGTCGGGATGACCGTCATCTACGGAGTTTTGAAGATCGTGAATCTTGCGCATGCGGGATTCCTGATGCTGGGCGCCTATTTTGTTTATGAGCTGTACACCCGATTTAACGTCGATCCTTTGCTCGGCGTGATCCTTGCGTTTCCGGCGTTTTTCTTGATCGGAGTCGCGGTCTACTGGCTTTTGGTGCGCCGCATCCCGCGGTCGGATCAGCCGACCTTGTCCTCTCTCCTTCTTCTCTTCGGGCTTTGGCTGGTGCTCCAAAATTTGGGGTACCTGATCTGGGGCAATGGCGATCATGCGATTCTGACGCCGAGAACTTTTTCCACGTTTCAAATCGGGCCAATCATTTTCCCGACGGTCCGGTTGGTAGTTTTCGGGGCAGCCGTCGCCTCATTGGCGGGCCTGGAATTTGCTTTGCATCGAACGTGGTTCGGCCGTGCAATTCGCGCGCTCATGCAGAATAGCGACGCGGGACGCATCGCGGGCGTAAACGTGGATCGCGCGGCGCAAGTAGCTTTCGGCGTCGGCATCGCTTTCGCCGGAGCTGCCGGAGGCCTGCTGGCGATGATGTACTCCTTCACGCCGGATTTTGGAGGGTCGTTTCTGCTTCGCGCGTTTGTGATCATCGTTCTAGGAGGACTTGAATCCTTCGCAGGCGTGGCCGTTGGGGCATTGATTCTGGCCCTCGTGGAAACTTTCAGCATTCTGGTGATTCCGTCCGGCTACCAACCGGCCATTTCGTTTTCGCTTCTTGTGCTCGCACTGGTGATACTTCCTGATGGAGTGGCTGGACTCTGGAAGAAGCGGCAGCGCTTGGCATGAAGCAGAATGAAGCTGGGAATAAGCCTTCCGTTTCAAGGTTCGCGACAATCGCCGCACCGCTCGTTCTCCTTGTCGTTTTAGCACTGATTCCGCTCGTTGGCCCTGGGCCTAACACCATTCGGCTGCTGTTTATCTCGCTGGTATGGATCACAGCCAGCGTCGCCTGGAATATTCTGGGCGGCTTCGCGGGCCAAGTCTCGTTCGGCTTTGCGGTGTTTTACGGTCTCGGTGCTTATGCCACGGCGATCTCGCTCAATGCGGGATTGGACCGCATATCGTCCCTGGCCTTGGGAGGAGTCGTGGGCGCGATCGCTTCCCTGCTGGTAGGGCTGCCCACCTTTCGGCTGAAAGGGCCTTACTTCGCAATCGCGACCATTGGCGTGAGCGAAGCCGTCCGCGTGGTGATGACAAATCTTGCCGTGACCGGCGGAGCGAGCGGTTATCGCATTACCGAAAAAGGCGCCTTCAATCAGCATCTGCATTTCTATATGGCGCTCGGGCTCGCTGCGGGAGCGGTTGCCATTTCGATGCGGATCAGACACTCCAAGCTGGGTCTGGCGCTGATTTCGATTCGCGAGGATGAAGATGCCGCTTCCGATCTCGGAGTGAATCCCTACGGAACGAAGCTGCTGGCTCATGCGCTTGCCGCCGCTCTGGCAGCCGCAGCGGGTGGCGTTTATGCCGGATACTCGGCGTTCGTTCATCCCAACGGCGTTTTTGGATTTGATATCAGCGTTGCGATCCTCCTGATGCCCATTATTGGAGGGATTGGAACCGTCTGGGGGCCCGTGATCGGCGCTGTCGTATATGGTCTCGTGCAGGAGGAGCTGATTGCTTCGTTTCCTCAATTTCATCTTCTGCTTTACGGCGCCCTGCTGATTCTGATTATTTTGTTTGAGCCTGGCGGAGTGCTTGGATTGATCCAGCGATTATTCCGCTTCTTGAAAGTGAGGACCGGCGTTGGCGCCCATACTTAAACTCGATCGCCTTTCGAAAAACTTTGCCGGGCTCGCCGCCGTGAAGGATGTGAGTTTCGAAGTGGAGGAAGGAGGGCTGTTCGGCCTTATCGGACCGAACGGAGCCGGCAAGACGACCCTGCTGAGTATCATTGCGGGCTCGATCCAGGCAACGTCCGGTTCGATCGTGTTTCAGGGGCACGAAATGTCTGGAGCCAAGCCTTATCACGCCGTCCGCGCCGGAATTGTGCGCACGCATCAAATTCCGAAACCCTTTCGAGGGCTTTCGGTGCTAGAAAACGTCGAGGTGGGTCTCCGCTTCGGCCGCAACAAACGATCGGTGGATGAAAAGAAAACCGCGATGGAATTTCTGCAGCGGGTGGCGCTGGCTCACCTTTATCTGATGCCTGCCTCGGCGCTGTCGGTGGGCGATATGAAAAGGCTGGAATTGGCGCGAACTCTTGCGGCGCGCCCGAGCCTTTTACTGTGCGACGAGGTGTGCAGCGGACTGACGCAGACGGAAGCGGCGTCGATCTTGGAACTTTTGTGCGAGATCCGCCGCGCCGGCACCTCGATTCTTTATGTCGAACACAATCTGAAGGCCATCATGTCAATCTGCGATCGCGTGATTGTGATGAATTCCGGGCAGAAGCTCGCCGAGGGGCCTCCCGAGGCAGTGCAGAACAACCCCGCGGTGATCGAAGCGTACATCGGCAGGGCGGCGCACAATTGATGGCAGAGCCTCAAAATCCGGAGCAATTGCTCAAGGTTGAACAGCTCGACGTGGGTTACGGAGCCACGCGCGTTGTCTGGGACGTTAGCCTTGCAGTGGATCGCCGGCAAGTCGTCAGCCTCATCGGGCCGAACGGCGCCGGCAAGACAACTTTGCTCAAGGCGCTCGCGGGATTGCTGCCGGTGCGAAAAGGAAAAATCATCTTCGACGGAAAGGACGTCTCGTCTGAGCCGGCGCACGAACGCGTGCAACGCCATCTCTCGCTTGTTCCGGAGGGCCGTCAACTGTGGGCGCGCATGACGGTGGAGGAAAATCTACTGATGGGAGGATTTTCGCCGCACCTGCGTTCGAAGGCTCATGCGAATTTGGAACGGATCTACGAACTTTTTCCGAGGCTGAAGGAGCGCCGCAAGCAGCTCGCTGGAACCCTTTCGGGGGGCGAGCAGCAAATGTGCGCGATCGGTCGAGGACTCATGTCTGAACCGCTGCTGCTGCTGTTGGACGAGCCGTCGCTGGGTCTCGCGCCGATCATGGTGGATCAAGTTTTTCAGCTGGTTCAAAGGATTGCGAAGGAAGGCGTGACGATTCTGGTTGCCGCGCAGAACGCGGACTACGCGTTGGAAATCTCTCAACGCACCTACGTGATGGAATGGGGCCGCATCACGCTCGAAGGGCCGAGCGAGGAGCTTCGATCAAACGATCAGGTTCGCCGCGCCTACCTCGGTGCCACCGCTTAGTAAACCCGCGCTAAAAATCTGTCCAATGCAGTAGCGGCCGGTGGATTGGCTCTGAAGTATGTAAACGAAGAATGTCATTGCGGACATTGGTGGAGCCGACGGGGTTCGAACCCGTGACCTCCTCGATGCCATCGAGGCGCGCTCCCAACTGCGCTACGGCCCCACGTTTCAGCTTGGTTGAACAATTTTATAGCATCCCGGTTCTGAAAGCACGAAACATCGCGCTACTTGTGGGTCTTGTACCAGACGTAGCCCAGAGTGAAGAAAACCGAGGCGTTGTAGCCGGGATTTTGGTTGCCGATGCTGGCGTTGGAGTGGTGGACGATGTCCATTTCGAACGTCATGGCGCGGCTTTGGCGGGTGAAGAGGTGAAAACCGAGATCGATCTGCGGCGTGAAGTTAACCGTGGAAGTATCGCCCGGAGGAATATTGGCGCGGGTGAACAAAGCGCCGCCGGCCACTCCAAAGAACGGCGAGACTTTCTGGAAGTGAGTGAAGTTCCATTCCCAGAGGAACGGCTTGACGCTGCCGCCATAGATGCCGCGATTGGGCGGAAAAACAATGTAAACAGGTATCACTTCGACGGCCCACTCGAAATTGCCGCGCAGGATTCCCGGCAGGTGTTCTCCCGTGAGGACGAGGCCGCCGCGGCCACCAGCGATGAGAAACTGCGTATTGTCAGATTTGCCGAGCCCGTCGCCACCGCCCGCGTAGACTCCCAGTTCCCAAGTGCCACGCGTGAGCGAAGACGACGGCAACCCCTGCGCGGCGGCTGCTGATCCGATAAGGAGCGTGAATATTGCGACGATCGAAATCTTCATGTGGCCTCGCTGGCTGTGCGCTCGTTTGCTGACGAGTCAGAGAGCGTAAGGCACTCGCTCGAAGCGGTCAAGAGTTGTAGGAAGCACCCTTCGGCGCTCCGGCGCATTGTGCCCCATTGAAGAATCGCGAAGGATTTGTGCCTGTGTCGGCTTAGAATACGTGCCCCATGGCGAAAATCACTTTTCTCGGCGCAGCCGACACCGTCACAGGCTCGAAATATCTGGTGGAAGCGGAGGGCAAGCGACTCCTGGTGGACTGCGGCTTATTTCAGGGCTCGAACGAGCTCGAACAGCGCAACTGGAACCAACCGCCAGTCGATCCGGCGACGATCGACTGGGTGGTCATAACACACGCGCACATCGATCACACGGGCTACACGCCGCGGCTCGTGCACTTGGGATACCGCGGTCCGTTCTACGCGAACGCAGCAACGAACGAACTGTGCCAACTCCTGCTTCCCGATTCTGCCCACCTGCAGGAAGAGGACGCGAAGTACATCGCGAAGAAAGGCTACAGCCAGCACAAGCCTCCACTTCCGCTTTACACCGTTGCGGAATCGCAAGCCGCGCTGAAACAATTCAGCGAAATTCCGCGCGCGGCCCCCTTCACGATCAGCCCGCAATTTTCCGTGATTCCGCATGATGCGGGGCACATCCTCGGCTCGTCCTGGCTCGAGCTGACAATCACCGAGAACGGAAAGCAAATCCTCGTAGTGTTTTCGGGTGACATCGGACGATACAACCAGCCCATTCTCAAAGACCCTGAGCCACCCAGCCGCGCCGATTATCTGCTCTGTGAATCAACGTACGGCGATCGTGATCATCCGACCGGCTCGGTGGCGGATGAGCTCGCGAGCGTGATCAATGAGACGGTGAAACGAGGCGGCGTGATCGTGATTCCCGCCTTCGCGGTGGATCGCACACAAATGCTCTTGTATTACTTGCGCGAACTCGCAAACCAGAAGCGAATTCCTGTGCTGCCGGTGTACGTGGATAGTCCCATGGCGATCAACGTGACCGACATTTATGTGCACCATCCCGAGGATCACGATTCCGACTACATCAACGAGGAGCAACACGGGCTCGGCGACCCATTGAATGTGAAGCTGGTCCATCTGACGCGCACAGTGGATGACTCGAAGAGAATCAACAACGTGACGACGCCCTGCATCATCGTGTCCGCGAGCGGCATGGCCACTGGCGGGCGAGTGCTGCATCATCTGGCGCAGCGACTGCCCGATCCCCGAAATACTGTGCTGCTCGTTGGTTATCAGGCGGAAGGAACCAAAGGCAGGGCCCTTCAGGATGGGGCAAAGTTCATTCGTTTGTTCAACCAGCAGGTACCGGTGCGTGCGCAGGTGGTCTCGATGGGGCAGCTTTCAGCGCATGCCGGGAAAAGCGAATTGCTTCGATGGCTTTCAGGCTTTACTGCGCCACCTCGGCAAACTTTTCTGGTGCACGGCGAGCCTGTAGCCCTCAATTCCCTGCGCGACGCGGTGACGGCGCAATTCAAATGGCCGGTAACGATCCCCGCATACCTGCAAACGTTCGATTTGAATCCCATTTAATCGGCCGTTGTTGAATCGTCAGAATTAGAATTAATCCAAAACTACTTGACAGCGGGTGTACTATTCCGCGCAAATCCATTTGCGCGGAGGTGGGCCATGCAGTGGCTCAGCAACCGCTTTTTTGTTCCTTTCTGTTGGTGTGTCTGCCTGGCTGCGTTGACCGTTCCCCGCGGTGCCAGCGGGTTCCAATTCGGGAAAGAGATGTTTGGCGTCAGCGGCAGAGCCTATGACGAGCAGACCCAACAGATTTTGAGCCGTGTGGAAGTCACGCTGCGCGGCGCCAGCGGCGTGATGCAGGAGCAAGTCGTTACGAATGAATCCGGCCGATTCGACTTCAGCGGCCTCGCGCGTGGCAACTATCAGATCGAAGCCAGGATGAATGGTTACGAGCCGTACAGCAGCGCGATCAGTGTTGGTAGTGGTGAAACCCGCGGCATGACGATTTATTTGAAGCGATCCACAGCAAATCAGGACACGCCCAACGGCGCGACAGTGTCCGCGCACGAATTTGCGATGCCCAGGAAGGCCCGGGACCTGATGTATTCGGGCAAACAGAAAATCTACTACGGAAAGAATCTGGACGGCGGGCTGAAGGATTTTCAAGATGCCGTCGCGATTGCGCCCGACTATTACGAAGCCTACTACCAGATTGGAATGACCTATCTTGAACTCGCCAAGCGCGATGACGCCGAGGATAATTTTCGCAAATCTATAGAGTTGAGCAAAAACACGTACGGCGAACCCGTGATTGGGATGGGAACGATACTGCTCGACAAGGCCGATAATGCAGGCGGCGAAAAGATGATTCGGCGCGGACTCGAGCTGAGTCCGAATTTCTGGCTTGGTTATTACGAACTGGGCCGGGCTTGCCTGGCTGAAAATCAGCTTGTGGAAGCTAAGAAAGCGGGCGAACAGGCACGATCGTTGATGCCCAATGCCCCGATCATCTATCGGTTGCTGGCAAACGTTCACATGCGAGAGAAGGATTATTCAGCACTGCTCGAAGATATTGATGCGTACTTAAAGATCGATTCCAATAGCCCGGCGAGCGCCCACGCGAGAGAAATGCGGGCAGAGGTGATTCAGAAGATTCGCGATGAGAAAGTGGTATCGGAGAATGGCGCGCCGAAATAACCGGATTACAGCTAGCGAGTGGCGGCTTGCTGAACGAATGCAGGCACTTCCGTAAGGCGAAAACCTAGGACGAACATAGGATGCGGGGCCACGCGGCCCCAGCGGGCGAGTTCCCATTTTGCGCGCAAGAAGCGAATCTCAGGTTTCATGGAGAGATCGAGAATCTGGCGAGTATCGCCTCGATAAAACCGCTGCGGCATTTTCAGTAGCGGCATTTTCCCCCATGCCTGTCCATCTTCAGAGCCGTAGATCGAGACGTCGACGGACTCCTGTTCGATCTGGTCGGAAATTTCAATCCAGCACATGAACGTGCGCGTGGCGCTCGAGCTGATTTCGTGCGCTTCGCCTTCCCCATTCGCAGTGAGCTTGGTGCCGGGTCGAATTAGATCGAACTCCATCGCCATGCCGTCATCTCCTCGATGAAAACCTCGCGAATTCTAGCATAGTGTCCTGGCGGCCGTAGAAAGCAAGGCGAGTCAGCTTGCTTTGAGTTTGGCGAGGCGCTCGGCAGCAGCCTGGAATGTTTTTTCCGTCTTGCAGAATGTGAAGCGCAGGTGCGTGCGCCCATCCGCAGGATTGCGATAGAAACTCGAGCCGGGAACGGCAGCGACGCCTATATCTTTCACCAGATATTTTGCGAACGCGACGTCGTCCGGAAAACCGAAGGCGCTAATGTCGGTCATGACGTAGTAGGCGCCGCTCGGCTTGAAGCATTGGAATCCGGCGCCGGTGAGGATGCCGAGGAGGCGATCGCGGCGGGCGAGATAATCCTTGGCGAGATTTTCGTAGTAGCTGCTGGGCGACTGGAGCGCCACGGCTCCCGCAGCCTGCAGCGGTGCAGCTGCGCCCACAGTAAGAAAATCGTGCACTTTACGAATCGCCGAAGTCACTTCGGGCGGCGCGATGGCCCAGCCGACGCGCCAGCCGGTGACGCTGTAGGTTTTCGAGAGCGCATTGATCGTGATGGTTCGTTCGCGCATGCCCTCCAGTGTGGCCATGGAGATGTGCTTCGCGCCGTCATAGAGCATGTGCTCGTAGATTTCGTCAGTGATGGCGAAGGCGTTCCAACGTACGCACAGATCGCGAATCTTTTCGAGCTCAGCTCGAGTGAAGACTTTCCCGGTGGGATTATTCGGCGTATTCAGGATGATCGCCTTCGTAGCAGGCGTGAAGGCTGCGGCCAATTCTTCGGGATCGAATTTCCAGTCCGGCGCGTGAAGCTTTACAAATCGCGGCTTCGCGCCGGAAAGAATCGCATCCGGGCCGTAATTCTCATAGAACGGCTCGAAGACGACGACTTCATCGCCCGGATTGATGATAGCCATCATCGAGGACATCATCGCCTCAGTAGAACCGCAACAAACTGTGATTTCGCGCTCCGGATCAATGGCGAAGCCGCCGGTGCGCTCGAACTTCCCGGCGATGGCATCGCGCAGCGATTTTGCTCCCCATGTGATGGCGTACTGATTGATATCCGCAGCGATCGCCTCTTGGGCGGCGCGCTTGATCTCGGCCGGTGCGGCAAAATCGGGAAAGCCTTGCGATAAATTCACGGCGTTGTACTGCAAAGCGAGGCGCGTCATTTCGCGAATCACGGATTCGGTGAACTGTGCGGCTTTGGAGGAGAGGCGCTCGCTAGTGGCTATGGCGCGTTCGGCTTTGATGGGGTTCATTCTGTGGCTGCGCTCCGTAGAGTTTGCGGTAAATGCCTGCGTTGCGCGTGACGATTTCGACATACTCGCGGGTTTCAGTGAACGGAATCGAATCCACGAACTCTGCGATTTCGCGGTAGTGCTGCCCTGCATTCCATTGCGCCACGCGCTCTTCTCCCGCATTGTACGCGGCCAACGCCGATTCCACACTTCCGAAATCCTTTTGCAGACCGGAGAGATAGAGCGTGCCGAGGTGTACGTTGTAATCGGGGTCCACGAGGCGTCCGCGCGCGTATCCGACCTTTGCGCTGCGGGCCAGCCGCTTTGCGGTTTTTGGAAGCAGCTGCATCAGTCCGTAGGCGTTCGCTCCGGAGCGCGCATCCGGATCGAACGCCGATTCCTGACGTATCAACCCGGCGGTGAGCGATGGCGCAAGGCCCACATGCGCCGACCATTGATGAATTGGCCCGGAGAACGGCATGGGATAGGCGGCGAGCCAGACTTCGCGCGGAACCGTATCGAAAGGGCGAGATTCAAGCTGGGTGAAAATCTGCCGCACAGCGACGATGGCGACTCCGCAATGACCGGCAGCGATCGCCTCCTGAGCCACTTCGAGCAGAAGGCGCGGCTCGCCCGTGGCAGCATAGGCGGCTCGCAGCTCAAGTTCAGCGGACGAATCGAATGCAATCGTGCGCAACGCGTCGGCGCGCGCCTGGCGATCAGCAGCGGCGGCCGGGATCGTATCGCCTAAAGGTGCCGCAGGCGGAACGGCGGGAATCGTGTCGAGCACAGCTGGATCTTCCACGCCGCCGCTGCCGAGCGCGCGGTCGCGAGCAGCGGCAAGGCTCTCGAAATAATTCTGTGGGTAGCGGGTTTGAAGCTTTCCGTAGTAGGCGCGCGCCAGTTTGGGATCGCCAGCTTCTTCCGCTAGACGGCCGAGCCAGTACAGCGCATCAGGCGTGAATTGCGAGCCGGGAAAGCGTCGCAAGTAGTCCGCCAGCAGGCTTGCAGCATCGGGTGTGCGCTTCAAAACAGCGGTCCAAGCGACGCGCCATTGCGATGGAACGGCATCGGGCGATGTGGAAAAGTTATCGGCGACTCGCTTGTAGTAGCCCGAGGCGCGATCGCGATCAAGCTGCACCCAGTAATAATTCCCCGCGAGGAACAGCGCCTGCTCAGCCCAACGGCTTTGCGGCGCACGCGTCGCAGCCGATTCCACGGCCTGCGGCATCTGCGAATCCGGCGAGACGTTGCGGTAATACTGGGCGAGAGTGAAAAATCTCTCGGCGTCAACATCGGGATCGCCAATTTGAAGCGCAGCGACGGCAGAAACTCCGCCGCCGAGCGCAACGCCGCACTCGAGAATCCGCAATTCGGCCCGCTCCTTTTCGGCACCCGAAAGCTGCGGCAGCAGCTGCGAATATTCGGTTCGCGCTTCGCTCCAGAGCCTGCCGTTGAACAGGGCCCCCGCATGAGCGAAGCGTTCCTCGAGCGGAATCTCCTGATAACCCGATTTCAAGGTGGTGCGAAGAAAATCGAGCTTCGCATTTGCCTGACGCGCCTGCTCGGCGGTCGGATAGCGGAGATAGAGCAACTGATAGTCCTCGACGGCCTCTAGCGGCCGGCCAGCCTGTTCGCGCGCCTCACCCCGGAGAAAGAGCAGCGCCGGCTTGGTCTTCGTGGCTGGGTAAGCGTCAAGAGCCTCGAGAGCCACATTGGGCTGATTCAGCGCGATGGCGGCTCCAGCGAGAGATTCCAAAGCCTGGTCGGTCATCACGGAATCAGGAAAATCAGTGCGCAGCGTTTGCAGTTGCGCGATCGCATCCCCTTGTTTGCTGAGGGCGATATTCGTTTCCGCATTCCAGTACAAAGCGTAATCGCGAAGCAGGGGATCGGATTGCGCTCGAGCAAGCCATTTGGCGGCGAGGCCGAAATTGGTTTTCGAATAGTCGTAGTAACCGAGTGCTAGAGTGGCCCGCGCTCCGTAGGCATTCTTGGAATTGTGATTTGCGAAAGCGCTCAGCTTCTCATAAGCCGACGCCGGATTTTTCTTCTTCAGCGCCCGCGACAAATCCTGCATCTGCGCAGCCGCCGAAGAACTCGGCGTTTTCGACGCGGCAGCGTCCGGTGAGGCGTGTCGCGACGAGTGCGGTTTTCGCTGGGTTTGCGCAGACACGCCGAAGACAAAAATAAGCCAAGCCGCGGCTACGCTCAGCCAGCGGCCCGAGGATTTCACCGTGGTCGTTTTAGTGCCGCAGAACGGGCGAGGGATACGGATATTCTCCGAGGGCTTCCATATCTCCCTCAGCAAGAATTTCCACCATCCAGTGATGAAAATAATCCACTGGCTGCTCCAGTATCGCGCGGAAACGGCGGTCGTATTCTTTTCGGGCTTTATCGAGGTCACTGCGCAACCGAATACAGATGTCCTTGTGCTCGCGAGCCGCCTTCACGTCTTTCGGCCGCAATAGTTTGATGTCTTGCATGGCAACTTTGGCTACTCGATTCGCGCGGCGATGCAGATCTTGAATCTCGGGAGGCAGGCTGGCCACGTTGAAGGCCTGCGATTCAACCACGGCCGCTTGATCGGCCATCACTTCGGCCTGGGCAGCCTGAGAAGCCTGAGCAGATTGTTCAGCGACCGGGGCTTCCGCCTGCGCCACATGCGTGGGCGAGGCAGCGGGGGCTGGCGCTTCAATCGGCTCGGAGGCTACCTCTTCCTCGGGTTCTGCCACCGCCGCCGCAGACGATCGCGCATGCGCCTGTGCGACTGACGAAGCCGCCTCCGCCAAATCCTCCGCTTCCGCTGTGGGCGATGAGTCGCGAGGCTTTAGCGCAACGGCAACAAAATTCGAAAGCACGGAAAGCCCCGCCGCAAGGGCCGATGCCGCCGTCTGCGCCCGAAGCATCGCAGGCAGAGCGTTGCTCGGGCGTGTAGATGAGCAGGCCGCCACCAGGTCGGCGTAAGCTTGATGCAGTTCGTCGGCAGTACGCTGAAGGGGAGCGAGATTATCGCGCAGCGCGCGCGATACCGCCTCCTCCAGCGCTCTATCGAGCGATTTTTGGCGCTCTTTCATATGGAAGTTGCCTATTTGCGATTATGAAAACGGTCGGCGGGAGTGTCAACTGGCATTCGGGCAAGGCGTTCCTGGGCGTACAGCATTGCTCTGTAAATAAGCAGGCCTAAAACCCACCAAACGAAGCCATTTGTTTTCAGGCCATTAGCGTCTCGGCCGCCACCGCCAGCACAGATTGCCCGAAAATGTTAAAATAAGGTTCCAACGGGGGCGACACGGTTTCGACGGAAGCTGTCGCGGCTCGAAGGCATGCCGGGCCCCACCTGCCCGCTATCGGGTGGAACAACACAACTGGCAACTCACAGTTGGCTCTCGCTGCCTAGATAAAACTAGCTAGCGCGTCTCCTTAACCGTCGCCTACGCGGTTGAGATGAGGCGTCACACAGTAGGCTGGCCGTCGCGTTTCGGTCCGTAATGCGGCGGTAAGATCATCGGACTAGCCGGGGGCGCGTCTTGCCCGCTCTGAGCTCTCCCGGTGAAACAATCGGAACGGGACAAGCATGTAGTCTTCGAGTTGCAAGGCTTTTCGGACGGGGGTTCGACTCCCCCCGCCTCCAAAATTTCGCGAAGCGAAATTTTGTCCTGAGCGAGCCCGCAGTTTGGGCGAGTCGAAGGGCAAAATAGTCTTCGGCTCGCAAGCGCGAGAACCAGATAAACGATGGAATCGTGCAAAGAAGGACCTTTGGTCGGGGGTTCCCTTCGACTCCGCTCAGGACGGGCCTAAACCGCCCGCAACTCCCCCCCGCCTCCAAAATTTCGCGAAGCGAAATTTTGTCCTGAGCGAGCCCGCAGTCTGGGCGAGCCGAAGGGCAAAATGGCCATGTTCTACGCCTACATTCTCAGATGCTCCGATGACTCCTATTACGTGGGCTCATCGGACGATCCCGATCGCCGATTGATCGAACACAGCCAACGTAAAAGTTCCGACTGGACAGCTGCGCGACGGCCCGTCACGCTCGTTTGGATCGAGGAGCATTCAACTTTGTCTTACGGCTCGCAAGCGCGAGAACCAAATAAAACGATGGAATCGCGCAAAGAAGGACGCTTTGGTCGGAGGTTCCCTTCGACTCCGCTCAGGACGCGCCTAAACCGCCCGCAACTCCCCCCGCCTCCAAAATTTCGCGAAGCGAAATTTTGTCCTGAGCGAGCCCGCAGTCAGGGCGAGTCGAAGGGCAAAATAGCCATGTTCTACGCAGACATCCTGAGAAGCTCCGATGATTCTTACTGCGTGGGCACCTTCAAACGATGCGCCGCAGGAACGAGCGGTCCTCACACAGGATGCAACCAATCTTTTCGACGGCCGCGACGCTAGCCACGGCAGCGGCATCCGCACCAAACGCCTCGCGATACTTCTCGTACGCATCAAGACTCGAAAAATTGATGAGCGCGAGAGCTGTATTCGTCGGCCCGGCGAGTTTCGTTGGCAAAAAGTAGCCCACGAGCTCGCCTCCACTACGACGGATCGGTTCCGGCAGCGCGCGGACGTATTCCTCGAAATTCCTATATTGATTCTGGTCGATTGTGTAGCGGATGCAGAGCGTAATCATTTCCGTTGTCTCCTCCAGCCCCGATCCTAAGCTCGGTGCCGCGACGATGTTTCACGCACGAATGAAACGTGGCCGACGGCTTTGCGTTATCATCCTCTTATGAACGCTACATATCCCATTGCAGCAGTCGGTGAACTGATCGGCGAGAGCGCCCGGGCGGCAATTTTGATCGCGCTCCTGGACGAGAAGGCATTGCCGGCGGGCGAATTGGCGCGACTGGCCGGAATTTCAGCGCAATCCGCCAGCGGCCATCTTTCCAAACTCGTCGAAGGCGGATTGCTTCGCGCTGAGACCTCCGGTCGGCAGCGCCTTTACAGAATCTCCAAGCCAGAAGTGGCCTATGCTCTGGAGGCCCTCGGAACGATCGCAACCGCATCGCCAGTGCGAAATATCGTCCGCGATCCACGGGTCGAAGCCTTGCGTACAGCGCGATCGTGTTACGACCATCTGGCCGGCCGCCTGGCCGTGGAAATGAGGCAGAAGCTCGAATCATCGAACCTCATCCGGGCGCGCGGGAACCGGCAATACGAAGTGGCGCCGCGCGGCGAAGCGTGGCTTGCGAAGTTGGGAGTGGACGTTGAGCAAGTTCGCTGCAGCAGGCGCTCGTTTGCTCGCGAGTGTCTTGATTGGACCGAGCGCACCCCGCACCTGGCGGGCGCGCTGGGTGCAGCGATGCTATCGCGATTTCTGACGCTGGGATGGGTTGCCCGTCGCCCGAAAACACGCGCGCTGCGAATCACGCACAGGGGCGCGCGCGAATTCCACGCTCGATTTGGCATCCGGGTCTCGCCATAATTGTTGCTGTGATGAGCGCGGCTAAGGCTCGCTCCGAGACGCGAATCCACAATGCCGAAACAAAGCGCAGGAATACTCCTTTATCGAATCGCCAGTGGGCGCGTCGAAGTTCTCCTGGTTCATCCGGGCGGACCATTCTGGGCGAAGAAAGACGATGGAGCATGGTCCATTCCCAAGGGCGAATTCACCGATAGTGAAGAGCCGCTCGAAGCTGCGAAACGCGAATTTCAGGAAGAGACAAGCTTCCCCATTGAAGGGACGTTCATACCCCTAAATCCTGTGAAGCAGCCGGGCGGCAAGACCGTTTACGCCTGGGCGGTGGAAGGTGATATCGACGCTGGCGCCATACGCAGCAACACCTTCTCGATGGAGTGGCCCAAAGGCTCGGCCAAAACCAAATCATTTCCTGAAATTGACAAAGCCGATTGGTTCGATCTCGACACCGCGAAGATCAAAATCCTCAAGGGACAATTGGGATTGCTGGAACAGCTGGCAAGAAACTTATCGCAACGAAATCACTGAAGCCGACAGCCCTCACCGAGCCTCAGCGATGGCTTTGCCCAAACAATCGGGCCAAGGCCAGGGAACCTTCAAGAACCGACGCGGATGTGTGGCAGATAGCTAAGCACTCCGAACACGTTCAAAAGCCAAAGCACCACACAGATCACCACCACAGCGTTCAGAATGGATTTTATAGTCCCCTGCATCGGGATGAGGTTCACCAACCAAAGCAGCACACCGATCACGATCAGCACAATCACGATTTGAATCAAAGGCATGTTTCTTCAACCTCCGATCGTTCGACGCCGGTCCGGATCCCACTATCAGGATAGAACTCACGTTTCCGGCCGCGTATACAGCGAACTGCGTAGAGCCCCGGGGAAGATGCGTTAGCTCGCGCTGGCTAATTTCGCCCCAGGATTGACGGCGCTTCACAGCGGAGAGATGATTAGCGCGGAAAAATACAGTCGCCAGTTCCAACCGAAGGAGCCTTCGCCGTGGCCGAAATCAAGAATCCAACTTCAGGATCGAGTGCTGCTCCAGCCGACGAAGCCCACATTGCAGTCCATTGGAAGGAAGAAGAGTATTTCTATCCGCCGAAGAAATTCGCCGAGCAAGCCTATCTGAAAGATCCGAAGGCCGTCGAGCGATTCGACGAAAAGCATTTCCCAAAATGTTTCGAAG
The DNA here is from genome assembly GCA_963736465.1 of uncultured Acidobacteriota bacterium. Lineage (GTDB taxonomy): Bacteria > Acidobacteriota > Terriglobia > Acidiferrales > UBA7541 > Palsa-295. Next base: position 317,322 of record CAVTOS010000010.1, read on the forward strand.
AATACGCCGACATGCTCACGTGGTCACAAAGATGGACCACCGTACTTGATACGAACGACCCGCCATTCTGGAAATGGTTTGTCGGCGGCAAGTTGAACGCCAGCTACAACTGCGTGGACCGTCACCTCGACAAATACAAGGACAAGGCCGCGATCATTTCCGTCCCAGAGCCGGAAAACGAAGAGCCCACCGTCATCACCTATCAGGAGTTGTACAAGCGCGTGAACGAAACGGCAGCGATGCTGCGTGATTTCGCCGGATTGAAAAAAGGCGACCGCGTTACGATCCACATGCCCATGATTCCCGAGCTGCCCATCACCATGCTGGCGTGCGCTCGCCTTGGGCTGATCCATTCCGTGGTCTTCGGCGGCTTCAGCGGCGAAGCGTGCGGAATGCGCGCCGCCGATTCTGGAAGCCGGGTATTGATTTACGCCGACAGCTATTACCGCAGCGGAAAGCTGATCGATCACAAAGCGGCCGTTGAAATTGCTGTTGAAACTGCGAAGCGCGACGGCCAGGAAATCGACAAGGTGCTGGTCTGGCGCCGCTATCCCGGAAAATACGGTTCTGCGACACCCATGGTGAAGGGCCGGGACTATTTCGTCGACGAAGTTTTGAAGGACTATCGCGCGAAAACGATCGAGCCCGAGACGATGGACGCCGAAGATCCGCTCTTCCTGATGTACACAAGCGGAAGCACCGGCAAGCCCAAAGGCTGCCAGCATCGCACCGGCGGCTACCTGGCGTACGTCACCGGGACCGCAAAATATTATCAGGACATTCATCCCGAAGACGTTTACTGGTGCATGGCCGATATTGGCTGGATCACCGGGCACTCATATATCGTTTACGGACCGCTGGCGCTCGCAGCCACGAGCGTGGTCTACGAAGGCGTGCCGAATTATCCCGATGCAGGGCGGCCGTGGCGAATTGCCGAGCGGCTCAACGTGAATATTTTTCACACCTCGCCGACCGCCATCCGTATGCTGCGCAAAGCAGGCCCGCACGAACCCGGCAAATATAAATATCACTTCAAGCACATGACGACTGTCGGCGAGCCCATCGAGCCGGAAGTCTGGCGCTGGTATTACGACGTCGTCGGAAAACGAGAAGCGGTAATCGTCAACACCTGGTGGCAAACCGAGACGGGCGGCTTCCTCTGCAGCACCAACCCGGCTCTCGATCCCATGAAACCGGGAAGCGCCGGGCCGGGCGTGCTCGGAATCTATCCGATCATTTACGACGAGAATGGTGAAGTGCTTCCGGCAGGCGCAGGCCGCGCCGGCAACATCTGCATTCGCAATCCGTGGCCGGGAATCGAGCAGACGATTTGGAAGGACCAGGACCGGTTCGTCCGCCAGTACTACCAAAAATATTGCAAAGATCCGAAGAGCAAGGACTGGCACGATTGGCCGTACTTCGCCGGAGACGGCGCGCTTCTCGCGAAAGACGGATATTTCCGGATTCTTGGCCGCGTGGATGATGTGATTAACGTAGCCGGCCATCGCCTTGGAACAAAGGAACTGGAATCCGCCTGCCTGACGATTGACGAAGTAGCTGAAGCAGCGGTGGTGCCCGTGGTCGATGAAATCAAAGGCCGCGTGCCGGAAATTTACATTTCGCTCAAACCGGGGGTTATGGCGTCGCCAAAAGAAGTGAGCGACAAAGTGATAAAGACAATCGAGACGATGATTGGCAAGATCGCCCGCCCGAAATCCGTCCATATCGTCCCGGATATGCCCAAGACGCGCTCTGGCAAGCTGATGCGCCGAATTCTGGCCGCAATCTCGAACACGCTGGACGTTGGCGACATCACCACGCTCGCGAACCCGGACGTAGTCGAACAGATACGCGTGCAAGTGCAGGGAGAACAAAAGGTTGCCGTGAAAGAAGGTCCCGAAGACTTGAAACAGTTCGGGTCTGATGTTTAATCCACTTTCTACTAGGAGACAGGCATGAATAAGCCCCGGCTGCATTTGGTCGTGTTTGGATTGCTGTTCGCCTTTGGAATCATCTCGGCGATGCCAAGCCGTCAGGCTGCGGCCTCTCAAGCGGCTTCACAAAGCTCGGCAAAGCCCGCGTCGAATCCTGACGCCATCGAAAACGACGACTCGCTGAACCTCACGCAGGACCAAAAAGACAAAATCAAGTCGATCCGCGAGGATGCCAAAAAACAAAAGCAGGACATCGAGAAGGACAAGACCCTCACGCCCGACCAGCAGACAAAACAAATCAAAGACATAACCAAGCAGACGCGCGCGCAGGTGTTCGCCGTGCTCACACCCGAACAGCAGAAAGCCTGGAGCGCCGAGCAGCGCGAGCGCCGTATGGAAAAGAAAGCGGCGAAAAGCAGTTCAAACTAATCCTCCGCAAATATCTAAGAACTTTCTTAGCGAAGAGCAAGCGGCACTCCTCCGCAAAAAAATTTTGCGCTCGCTCACGTTTTCTCTTGCATCGCGCCTAAATTTCCGTATTCTTCAATTGCGGTAGGCGAACTCGCTCCACCTGCGCGGCAGTGAGAGAGCGAGGATCGCTGACGGAGGACGCGACAAAAAATTGAGCACCATCACCCTGCCAGCCCAATTTCCCTCCCGGGCGATTTCTTCCACTAAGAAGAAAGTAGCGAAGCTCACCGTCTGGCCCTTGGTAGCGGCCACATTTTTCATGGTGTCCGGCGGCACATACGGCACCGAAGACATCATTCACGGCGCCGGTTACGGCCTCGGCATTTTGCTTCTGCTGCTTACGCCACTCGTCTGGAGCCTTCCCACCACGTACATGATCGGCGAGCTTTCGAGCGCGCTGCCGTCAGAGGGCGGTTACTACGCGTGGGTCCGCCGCGCTCTCGGAAATTTCTGGGGATTTCAGGAAGCGTGGCTTTCGTTGGTTGCCAGCATCTTCGACATGGCGATCTATCCCACCCTCTTCGTCGCGTATCTCACTCGACTCTTCCCGTGGTTCGCCGTGGGCCACCGCGGAGTAATGGTCGGCCTCGCAGTAGTCACAGTTTGCGCGCTGATGAACATCGCCGGCATCCGAGTTGTGGCGATCTCCTCGCTTTGGCTTTTCTTTTTGCTCTCGTTGCCCTTCGCGCTAATCGTGCTGATTGCGCCGATGGAAATTGGCGCGCTGAAAGGCGCCGTAACCGCGCCTACCACCTCAAGCGTAGGCCTGATTGGCGGCCTCCTGATCTGCATGTGGAACTACATGGGCTGGGACAACGCCTCCACGATCGCCACCGAAGTCCGCCGCCCACAAAAAACTTATCCCAAGGCAATGCTGATCGCGGTGCTGGTAGTAGCCGCCACATACATCCTGCCATTCGCCGCCATGTGGCTCACCGGCATTTCCTCATCAGCTTTCGAAACCGGGTCTTGGGCCGATCTCGCCGGCATGATGGGCGCGCTCGTCGCCGGTCCTCTGGCTGGCCGAATTTTTCGAGCCGCGCTGGTTCTCGGCGGCATGATGAGCGCCTTCGGAATGTTCAACGCTCTCGTCATGAGCTACTCGCGCCTGCCCCTCGCGATGGCGCAAGACGGAATGCTCCCCGCGGTCTTCGGCAAGCTGCAACCAAAAACGCGCGCCCCCTGGGTCTCAATCATCGTGCTAGCCACAGCCTGGGCGATGTGCCTCGGCCTGGGCTTCGAACGCCTCGTCACGCTCGACATCATGCTCTACGGCATGAGCCTCTCGCTCGAATTCCTCGCTCTCGTCGCACTGCGCATCAAGGAACCAAATCTCCGCCGCCCATTCCGCGTCCCGGGCGGCACAGCCGGTGCCGTACTCGTCGGCGTCTTCCCGATTCTGCTGCTCGGCTTCGCAATGGTTCACAGCGAAGGCGAACGAATCCTCGGCATGAATGGCTTGGCTTTCGGTGCGCTACTGATAGCCGGCGGCTTCCTCGCCTATTGGGCCACCGCGCCGCTGCGCCGCCTAACGGGCGCCTCACAAAATCAGCGCAAAGCTGCCTAGGATCGCCAGCATAATTCGATTGCTGATTGCCCGTCGCTGTCTTCTAATTCCCTTCCGACCTCCATGCCCGCCAAACAAAACGCATACGACTACATCATCATCGGCGCCGGCTCCGCAGGCTGCGTACTAGCCGCGCGCTTAACCGAAGATCCCCACTCGCGCGTTCTGCTACTCGAAGCAGGCGGCCCCGACACGGCAAAAGAAATCCACATCCCAGCAGCATTCTCGAAACTCTACAAGACCGCCCTCGACTGGAACTACTCCACCGAGCCCGAGCCCTGCCTTCACAACCGCCGCCTCTACTGGCCTCGCGGAAAAATGCTGGGCGGCTCAAGTTCGATGAACGCCATGATTTATATCCGCGGAAATCCCCTCGACTTCGACCATTGGGCCAGCCTCGGAAATCAGGGCTGGAATTTCAATGACGTCCTTCGCTACTTCAAGAAATCGCAGATGCAAGCGCGAGGCGAATCGGAATTCCACGGCGCGAGTGGCCCGCTGCACGTCACAGATCTGCGCTCGGTGAATCCCCTCACTCGAGCTTTCCTCGAAGCGGCCGACGCCCTCGGAATCCCACGCAATCCTGATTTCAACAGTGACCGCCAGGATGGCGCAGGCCTCTACCAAGTAACCCAGAAAAACGGCAGCCGCCACAGCGCCGCCGACGCCTACCTCAAGCCCGCGCTCGCTCGCAAAAATCTCACGATCGTCACGAATGCACACGTCGCGCGAATCACCCTCGAAAAACAACGCGCCGTCGGCGTCGAATATTTCTCCACCACAGGCGCAAAAACAGCCCGCGCGGATCGAGAAGTGATCCTCTCCGGCGGCTCAATCAATTCTCCGCAGCTGCTTCTGCTCTCTGGAATCGGCCCTGCAAATGAAATCAACCGCGCTGGAATCCACCCGACCCACGACCTCCCCGGCGTCGGCAAAAATCTGCAGGACCACGTGATGGTCTCCGTCGGCTACCTCTGCACTCAACCCGTAAGCATGGCCACCGCCGAGTCGCTCCCCAATCTCATACGCTATTTCGTCCTGAAACGCGGCCCGCTCGTTTCCAACGTGGCCGAAGCTGGAATTTTTCTACGTACGCGCGAAGAATCCCAACGACCAGATCTGCAGCTCCTCTTCGGCCCTGCCTACTACGTCAATCACGGCCTAACCCCCCGCAAAGACCACTGCTTCGGCTTCGGCCCTACGCTCATCACTCCCGAAAGTCACGGCTCCATTTCGCTAAAATCCTCGAATCCTCTCGACCCGCCCGCAATCCGCGCCAACTATCTTTCCGCCGATGCCGACATGCGCGTGCTTATCGAAGGTGTGAAGCTTTCGCGCCGCCTTGCAGCGCAGCAGCCACTCGCAAAATTCCGCGGCGAAGAATTGCATCCGGGCGCGAGCACCCAATCTGACGCGGAAATCGCCGACTTCATCCGCGCCGAAGCTCAAACGCTTTACCACCCAGTAGGAACCTGCAAGATGGGCCACGACGCGCTGGCCGTCGTCGATTCACAGCTCCGAGTTCATGGCCTCGAAGGACTGCGCGTCGTCGATGCCTCCGTGATGCCGCGAATCATCGCCGGAAACACAAACGCTCCCACCATCATGATCGCCGAAAAAACCGCGGACATGATTCGAGCCGCCGTTTAGTCGCCCGGCAAATCGCCGCCGCTTCGCACTTTTGGCCGCGAACAATTCTGTTATCCTCTTCGCCGTGCGTCGTTCTTTCTTTTATGCATTCATAGTTTGCGCAGGATTGTCGTCGGCGGTGCTGGCTCCCGGAATTTCTTCGCGCGCACCGCATCCTCGTTCTCATCAGCAAGACCAGCAAAATCCGCCGCAGCAACCTGCGCCGCAACAGAACGCCCCGCAACAAAGCGCGCCGCCTCAAGCGGCTTCACCTCAAAACACCCCACCCACTCCCGCTGCGCCTCAGCAGAGCCCCCCGGAACAATCTCCTCCGCCCCCCGTCCACCTCGGCCCGATGGTGGTGATTGACCCCGGCCACGGCGGCACAGACACCGGCGCGCGCGGAACGACCCTCGTGGAAAAAGACGCCGTGTTACAAATCGCGAAAATTCTGCGCGCAGAGCTCGAACGAATAGGCTACCGCGCGGTGATGACTCGCAATGACGATTCGAATCCCTCGTACGAGGACCGCGCAGCCGTGGCCAACGCGTATCGCGAAGCCATCTTCGTCAGCTTGCACGTTTCATCTACGGGCGCCACTGGCAACACGCGGGTATACTTCTACCAATTTCCAGTTCCCTTCCAGGAAACAGACACTTCGCTCTCATCGGCCCCAGTAAAGCAGGGTTTTCGAACGGCGATCCCCTGGGAAGAAGCGCAGCTTCCCTTCGCCGATCAAAGCCGGCGTTTGGCAAATCTTGTGCAGATCGAACTCGCGCATCGCTTTCCGCAATCGCCGAATGCTCCCACTCCGGCAGCGGTGCGCAACCTGCGCTCGGTGGCAGCTCCCGCTGTAGCAGTCGAAATTTCCAGTGTCTCCGTTTCGGATCCGATCGCGTTAACGTCCTTATCGGGACTGCTCGCTGCTTCCATTGCCAGAGGCATCGCTGCATTCCGCCCGGCCACTCCGCCCACTCCGCCCGTTACGAGTCAACCCTAAATGCCGCGCGATCTCAAAATCGCTCTGGGAATCCTCACGGTGGCAGTGCTGGTAGGCCTCATCAGCTTGCGCGGACTGCACCAACGCATGCGCGGCCTCGCCGAATCGCAATCATCCGAAGAGAAAGCGCGCCGCGAGGTGCTCGCTCCGGAAACTAAGACGCCAACCGACGCGCCGCAGGGCGCCAGCATCTACTGGGCCGCGGGAGAAGACCGCGTCACGAGCACCACCGTGGAACTTGCGCTCTCCGCTGACCCGGTAGAGCGCGGCAAGCAAGTCTTGCAAGCCCTACTTACCGATACGCCCTCGCCCGAACAGCGCACAATTCCAGCAGATGCCGAGCTGCTTGCGTTCTACATACTGCCCGACGGAACTGCAGTCGCCGACTTCTCCGACGCGCTTTCTTCGGAAACTCCTTCCGGAATCGAAAGCGAGCAATTGGTGGTGGATTCAATATCGCGCACGCTTGAGAACAATGTCTCGACCGTGCGTCGCCTGAAAATTCTCATCCACGGACAAGAAGTTGAAACTCTGGCGGGGCACCTTGATCTCACTGGATTTTTCGACCTGAATCCCCCAAACGCAGCGCCGCTGGCGCCTGCGCAATCGAACGCAACCCCGGCAACGAACCCCTCGAATGCCTCCGCACCGCCAAAACCCCGCCGACCGGGCAGCATTGCGAAACCTCGACCTAAATAATTCGCCGCGAACCTGGCTCTCAGCCTCGCCGCGCTGCCTCGATTGCGGCGATGTTGATGTTCTTCATCTTCATCATCGCCTCGAAGGCACGCTTTGCCTCAGCGCCACCAGCCGAAAGCGCATCCATTAACACGCGCGGGGTGATCTGCCAGGAGATGCCCCAGCGGTCCTTGCACCAGCCGCACTGGCTTTCCGCTCCGCCATTGCCCACGATCGCGTTCCAGTAGCGGTCCGTCTCTTCCTGATTGTCCGTCGCGATCTGAAATGAAAAGGCTTCGGTGTGTTTGAACATCGGGCCACCGTTGAGGCCGAGACAGGGAATGCCTACCACGGTGAACTGCACGGTCAGCACATCGCCCTTCTTGCCGCCCGGATAGTCACCGGGAGCCTCGTGCACCGATGTTACTTTGCTATCAGGAAAGGTGGCGGCATAGAAGCGCGCCGCCTCATGCGCGTCTTTGTCATACCAGAGGCAGATCGTGTTCTTTGGCTTCATGTTCGTGTGCTCCTTTTCTTTTTCACTCCTACTCTACTTGATGTACCTGGCCTGGGCTCTCCATGAAATACCGTACTACCGATTTGTGACTGATTGTTGACACCCGCCGCAGCAGTCGTCACACTATCTGCGAGCAGTTCTCTCCGTGAAACACGCGGACCCCGAGAGGAGCCAGCATTGCGAGCAGATGGACGCGCAGCCGATGATTTGCGCCCGGTAAAAATTATTCCTGACTTCATTTCCAACGCAGAAGGCAGTGTACTGATCGAAGAAGGCAACACGCGCGTGATCATCACCGCCACAATCGAAGACGGAGTCCCTTCGTTTCGAAAAGGCTCCGGCAAAGGTTGGGTCACCGGTGAATACGGAATGCTGCCGCGTTCGACGGAAGAGCGCACCCCGCGCGAATCCGCGCGAGGCCGCCAATCAGGACGCACACTCGAGATCCAACGCATGATCGGCAGAGCCCTGCGCGCGGTCACCGATCTGAAAACGCTCGGCGAACGCACCGCATGGCTCGATTGCGACGTGATTCAAGCCGACGGCGGCACTCGAACCGCCTCCGTTACGGGAGCATTCGTGGCGCTCGCTCTCGCGTTCGAGCGCATGGTTGCGGCTGGAATGCTTCGTTCCGTGCCTCTTTTGGATTCGCTCGCTGCCGTCAGCGTCGGAATTGTCGGCGACGAACTTCTTCTTGATCTCGCCTACGAAGAAGATTCGCGCGCGCAAGTAGATATGAATGTCGTGATGACAGGCGGCGGCCGTTTTGTCGAAGTACAGGCCAGCGCGGAGGGTCGCACCTATACGGATCGCGAGCTTCAGCAACTGTTGGCCCTCGCTGCGGGCGGAATTCGCCAGCTGCAAGAAGCGCAGCAGGAACTCCTGCACATGAATTTCACCTCGCGAGCGCGATAAGGTCCTTTGAGCTCGCTTCAACCGATTCAAATATTTCTCGCCTCTTCAAACCCTGGAAAATTGCGCGAGTACCGCGTTCTTGCGGGCGATTCACCGATCGAATTGGCGCTTCTCCCAAATTTCAGTGAGATCCCGCCTTTCGATGAAACCGCGCCAACCTTCGCCGAGAACTCCGCAGGAAAGGCTCTCTATTACAGCCGGTTTGCACCGGGCACTGTGTTGGCTGACGATTCCGGCCTGATCGTTCCGGCGCTGGGCGGCGCGCCGGGCGTCTATTCCGCGCGTTATGCCGGTCCGGGAGCGAGTGATGCCGATCGAGTGCAGAAACTATTGCGGGAAATGAGCGCCCTGAGCGGCGACGATCGCAAAGCACGATTCGTTTGCGCCACCACTCTCGCGCAAGATGGACGCGCCACTGCTGTCTTATCGGATTCGGTCGAAGGTGTTATCGCCAAGGCCCCCAAAGGCTCCGGCGGTTTCGGCTACGATCCAGTGTTTTTCTTCCCTCAGTTGGGGCGCACTTATGCCGAGATCACGCGCGAGGAGAAAAATCAATACAGTCATCGTGGTAGGGCCTTTCGCAAGGCCATAGCATTCTTGAACGGGTGCGTTTCGTAGAAACCTTTCCCTCCCCTGCGGAATCAAATAGCTTGCTCTGAAACTCTGGGCTGCGGGAGAATACCTGGTCGGCCCGCCGAGGTGACTCCGTGGCAACTTCCAAAGTCGCGCCGGATCTTCTCTCAAACTTACTTTCACGAATCGCGGATGCTCGCGCGCAAACCGATGCGCTTTTCGATCTATTGCCTCCCAACTCTTTTTACGAGCGCCCGATTGCAGAACGTCACCGCTTGATTTTTTACCTCGGCCACCTGGAAGCCTTCGACTGGAATCTGCTGAGCGCTCCTCTTGATCTTGGCGTACACGACGCCACGTTTGACAAGTTATTTGCCTTCGGAATCGATCCGATTTGCGGCGGCCTACCCACCGACAAGCCCGGAGATTGGCCCAACATTGCGAAAACCGAGAAATACAAAACGAATATCCGCATCCGCTTGGATGAGGCGTTGCGCAAGTCGAACTTCAGCCACGAACCGCTGCTGGCCGACGGCACCTTGTTGCATGTCGCAATTGAGCATCGCCAGATGCACGCCGAGACGCTTTCTTATTTGCTTCATAATTTGCCACTCGAGAGAAAGATTCCGCAACCAGCGCCGATCAGCGATCCGCGCCCTGCTCCCGCACGGCGCTGGCTGACTATTCCTGCCGGTACCGCAACCCTCGGAAAATTGCGAAGCGAAGGCACCTTCGGATGGGACAACGAATTCGAGGCGCAGCAGATTTCAGTTCCCGAATTCTCAATCAGCGCGTTTCCCGTGACGAATGGCGAGTACATGGAATTTGTCCAGGCCTGCGGTTACGAAGATTCCCGTTACTGGCGCCCCGAAGACCGCGAATGGAAACGCCAGCAACGCCTCGATCATCCCCAGTTCTGGCTACCGCGTTCGAATTCATCAGCGACTGACCCCGACACGCAGTGGGAATACCGCTCGATGTTCGGAATCATTCCGCTGCCGCCATCGTGGCCAGTGTATGTGAGCTACGCGGAAGCTGCCGCATTCGCCCGATGGGCCGGCAAGAAGTTGCCCACCGAAGCGCAGTGGCATCGCGCCGCATACGGCACGCCGCAAGGCATCGAACGCGACTATCCGTGGGGTGACGCGCCTCCCGATCACTCACGCGGAAATTTTCACTTCAAGAGTTGGCACGCCGCCCCTGTCGACGCGCATCCCGCGGGCGCGAGCGCATTCGGCGTTCACGATCTGCTTGGCAATGGTTGGGAATGGACTTCCACGCAGTTTGGCCCGTTCCCCGGTTTCACACCTTTTCCCTTCTACAAAGGTTATTCGGCCGATTTTTTTGACGGCAAGCATTTCGTGATAAAGGGAGGATCGGCCCGCACGGATGCTTCGATGCTGCGGCGGTCTTTCCGCAACTGGTTTCAGCCCCACTACCCCTACGTCTACGCCACCTTCCGGTGCGCAGAGGAATAACGAGGAGTAACTCATGTCCAGTGCCCCGCGATTAGTTCCTACAACCGTCTCTGCGCAGGTTCGATCCGAGTTTGCATCGGATGTAGTCATCGGGCTCAGCCAGCCGGGACAGAAAGAACTGCCCTCAAAATATTTGTACGATGAAGTGGGCTCGGCGCTATTCGACGTGATCTGCGTCCTCCCAGAATACGGCTTGAGCCGCGCTGGCAAGCGAATCCTGAGCCGCCACGCGGGGGACGTTGTTGACCGTTTGCCCAGTCCGGTGATCGTCGCGGAACTTGGAAGCGGCAGCGGTCAAAAAACGAGATTGCTCCTGGAAGCACTCGCCCGCAAGCAGCGCGTGAACTATTACCCAATCGATATTTCAGGAAGCGCTCTGAGCCGTTGCCAACAGGAACTCGGACAGATCGATCGGGTCAGCATCGTCGGCTTCGAGCGCGCGTATCTGGATGGCTTGCAGGAAGTAGCGGCGCGCCGGCGCGAAGGCGAAAAGATCTTCTTGCTGTTTCTTGGCAGCACGATCGGCAATTTCGATCGCCCGGCCGGAGATCAGTTTCTGCGCGAAGTTCGGGCAATCCTGCACGAAGGCGATGCTCTGCTCCTCTCGACGGACCTCGAAAAGCCGGTTGACATGCTGAAGCTGGCCTACGACGATCCCGCAGGCGTGACGGCTGCGTTTAATAAGAACCTCTTGGCCCGCATCAATCGCGAACTCGCCGCAGATTTCGATCTTTCGCGGTTCGAACATATTGTGCGCTACGACGAATCGGAGCGGCGCATCGAAATGCACCTGCGTTCTACGGAGTGGCAGCGCATCACGATTCGCAAAGCCGGATTCGGTTTCTATATGCGCGAAGGTGAAACGATCTGGACCGAAAGCTCGCACAAATACGACTTGAAAGAAGTGGTCGAGATGGGCGAGCGAACCGGATATCGCTGCGCGGGCCAATGGATCGATTCCGAATGGCGCTTCGCCCAGAATCTTTTCTTCGCCTCTTAAGGCATCGCGATCCACGCGATCAAGCCATAGCATCGCTATGCTATAGTTTTGCGCTCGATGTCAAATTCAAAAAACAAAGCAGCAAAGAAAGAAGCGCGCGCTAAGAAAGCCTCGAAGTCGAATCGCGCGGCAAAGCCTTCGGCGCGACCAGCGAAGCGCTCATCGCGCAGCGACGCATTCGGCCGCGGCCCAAATCCCGAGCGCGTGAAAGCCATTCTGCATGGATTGGACGAAGCGTATCCGGCAGCCACCTGCGCATTGAAGCACGACAACCCGTTCCAGCTCCTGATCTCCACGATTCTTTCGGCGCAGAGCACCGACGTGCGCGTGAATATGGTTACGCCGGGACTTTTCAAAAAGTATCCAACCCCGGCCGCGCTCGCGTATGCGAATCCGCGCGATATCGAAGAGGAGATCCGTTCGACCGGTTTCTACCGCAACAAGACGAAATCGATCCTGGGCGCTAGTAAAAAGATCGTCGAGGAATTTGGCGGCGAAGTGCCGCGCACGATGGAGCAAATCCTCACGCTTCTGGGCGTGGCGCGGAAAACGGCGAACGTGGTGCTGGGGACTGGATTCGGAATTGCATCGGGAGTCGTTGTTGATACGCACGTGCTGCGGCTTTCGCGGCGGCTGGATTTGACGAAGAACACGGACCCCAAGAAAATTGAGACCGATCTGATGAAAGTGATCCCGGAGGATCGCTGGATTCTGTTTTCTCATCAACTGATTTGGCATGGAAGGCGAATTTGCAAGGCGCGGAAACCGCTGTGCATTGAGTGCAATCTGGAAAAGATCTGCTATTCGAAGGACAAGACGATCTAAACGTTTCAAGGAGAGCTGAAAGACTCGAAATTCCCTCGCGGCTTGAATCAAAATTGGTTCATTGCGAAATTACTAAGACCCCTTTTACCGCCGATTAGAAATTGGTAAATATAAGAAAATAAATGGCTTGTTTAGGCATTTAATCGCGGAACCGTAGATTAAAACCGGCGAAAGCAATGACACCATACTCGATGCTGGTAGCGAGTATGGTATGATGGCCTAACTATGGAGACAGCGCGCAAGATTACCGTGGAAGTGCCCGAGGATTTGCTTGAAAAGGCGCAGCAAGCCAGCGGGGCCGGGATTACTCAAACCGTGCGTACCGGGCTGCAGCTTGTGGCGGCTTCGCACGCCTATGCTCGGCTGCGGGAGCTGCGGGGAAAAGTTCGGTTTTCGCAGACGACGGACGAGCTGAAAGCTGACCGGTGATCGCGGCTGACACGAGTACCTGGGTTGCGTTCCTCGAAGGTGGCGCCGGCGACGACACGGAGCAGCTTGACCGGGCGCTTGAAGACCGCCAAGTCGTGATGGTGCCAGCGGTTCTCACCGAATTATTAAGCGATCCTGGGCTCCCGCCGGAAGTTTCCGAGATGCTTTTGCAAATACCTCAGATGGAGATTCGGCCGGGATTCTGGCAGCGGGCCGGGATCTTGCGGGCGGAGGTGCTGGCGATGCGGCGCAGGGCACGCCTTGGTGACGCATTGATCGCACAGACTTGTATCGATGCGCGCATTGTATTGCTCACGCGCGATCGAGACTTTCGCGCATTCGTGGAAGCCGCGAAATTGGATCTTATTCTCGCAAGACCTTAGTTTTGAAGCTCAGGAGAAAACGTAAGGCCCATTGCGGGCAAGGCTGCGATGAACTAAGGCGTGAAAGGCCCACGACGAGGAAGGCGTCGTCGCGGCTACCGGAATTTCAGGCCCGCCTGACTCGTGCTGTTGGGCTGAAGGCTTTTTATCATCGCTACCAGGTCGAGGGCCAAGCGAGCTTTGTCGATACAGCCGTCGGCGCCGGATTCGATGGCACTTTTTTCGAATTGGGTGGCGTCGTGGTGGCTCATCATCAAAATTTTGATTTGAGGAATTTCCTGGCGGATTCGACGCGCGGCTTCGAGGCCGCTTCCATCGGGCATGCTGATATCGAGAAGAATTAGATCGGGATTCAGTTCGCTGGCTTTCTGGAAAGCCTGTGCGGCGTCGGTAGCTTCGCCGCAAATCTCCCAGCCGGCTTCCTTGGTGAGAAGATCGCCGACTCCGCGCCGAACTAAATGATGATCATCTGCAATGAGGATTCGCATTTTGTTACCGGAACGTCGCGAAAATTGATCCGCTTTTGCGACCGTTTCTCATGCGATCTGGGTCTTGGGCTCTTGAGTCGCGGGCTCTTCGATCGCCGCCGCTGCGTTCTTCGACACCGGAATAGTAACTCGGAAAAGGGTTCCCTGGCCATTCGAGTCGATGGTCAATTCGCCGTCGAATTGGCGGGCGCGCTCGCGCATACCCCGGATTCCAAAGCCTGCGCCTCGCGATTGAATTTCGGCGAGCTTTTCGCTCGAAATTCCTTTGCCTTCGTCCCGCACTTCGAGAAGAACTTGTTCCGGCGTCCGGAAGATCTCGATCTCGGCTCGTTTGCTGCCCGAGTGGCGATGGATATTCGTGAGGCTTTCCTGCACCAACCTGAAGACAGCGAGTTCCATTTCCCGTGGAAGCCGCCCAAACCCTTCGGAAATCTTAAAGGCGATATCGAGGCCGCTGCGTTCGGCCAATCCGCGGACATACCAAGACACGGCGGACTGCAATCCTTCTTCGTCCAGGAGAGGTGGGTGCAGGAGGTAGGAGGTCGTCCGAATTTCGCTGGTGAGCTGATGCACCAACTCGCGCGCTTCATCTGCGGATTCCGAAAGTTCCGGCGCCTTTCTCTGAATTTTGCGGCTCAGAGTAGCTAAATTCATGGCAAGGACGGTGAGCAACTGGCCGGCGCTATCGTGCAATTCTCGCGCGATGTGGCGGCGCTCGTCGTCTTGCATGCGCAACATTTGCCATGAAAGTTCGCGCAGCTGATGGGATTGGCGAAGCACATCGGCGTTGCGGAGCTCCAGTTCTCTGGTGCGCGCGCGCACTTCTGAATCCAATTTTTCAGAGAGAGTGCGGAAGCGATTTTCGCTTTCGCGCAGCACCTGCTCGGCGCGTTTGCGATCTGTAACGTCTCTGGCCACCTTAGACGCACCGGTGACGTTGCCATTGAGATCTTTCACCGGCGAAATAGTGAGAGAAATATCGAGAAGGGTGTGGTCTTTTCGAATACGGACAGTCTCGAAGTGGTCCACTCGCTCCCCGCGCTTGATACGGGCAATAATTTCGGTTTCCTCGCCACGTCGGTCGGTTGGGATGATAAGGGTGATGTTCTGCCCGATGGCTTCGCCTGCCGTATAGCCAAATAGCCGTTCCGCAGCTTTGTTCCAGCTGGTGATGACGCCGTTCAGATTCTTGCTGATAATCGCGTCATCGGAAGAATCCACAATAGCAGCGAGGAGTCCGGCAGCGAGTTCAGCTCGCCTGCGAACGGTAACGTCGCGGGTGATACCCAAATGAACGATTTGCCCGTCGGGCTGGCGGAGCGGGACACCACGGGTGTCCATTTGCTGGCGAACGCCTGATAAAGTGGAGATTTCAAACTCGAGCGAGCCCTTTTCACCGCGGCAGACTTTTTCATGGAAGACACGGAAACGCTCCCGGTCTTCGGGCACGACGAGGTCATAGACGTTCTGTCCGGCCACCGCTTCCGCCGAAGGTGCTCCTACCATTGCCAGACCGGCGGCGTTCATGTGAATTATGGTCCCGTCGGGAGCGACTAACTTCACACATTCGGGGGACGTCTCGACAATGGCGCGAAAACGCTCTTCGCTTTGGCGCAAAGCTTCCGCTGAGCGTTGGCGCTCGAGAGCAAAGACCAGCTGGCGAGAGATGG
Organism: uncultured Acidobacteriota bacterium; assembly: GCA_963736465.1. Taxonomy (GTDB): domain Bacteria; phylum Acidobacteriota; class Terriglobia; order Acidiferrales; family UBA7541; genus Palsa-295. Next base: position 332,879 of record CAVTOS010000010.1, read on the forward strand.
TGAGGCCGAGTTCAACATCACTTTCTGAAAAAATACGCGGCGCGTTGCAATAGGCCATGAATTTCCCGATCAGCTTTCTATTGGAAACCAGTGGGACAAATGCCAGTGCGCCGATGCCTTCCGCCTTAACTAGAGTTTTGAGAGCTGGTTCGAAATCAGAGGTCTCGACGTCTTCCACGGCAATTGGCTGAGGATTCCGATCATCTGGGCGCCACGGCGAATGGCCCTCGGTGGCTGCACGGTAGGCGTCGGATAAACCACACCAACTGACAAAGCGAAGCTTGTCTTGCTCGTCGAACAGCAATATCGAGGCACGATCACATTGCAAGGCCCCCAAAATTGCTTCCCTTGCAGCGTTGAAGGTTTCGTCGGCGGAAGTGGCTCTGTGGAGGTGATCGGCGAGATGAAACAGGGCCTTCTGATGCCGCGCGGCATCGGCGAGCGCCAATTCGGCCTGCTTGCGTTCCGTAACGTCTTCAATCACGCAGACCAGGTAATCGAGACTTTCATCAGAATCGCGGACCGCGCTAACGGTTTGATTGACCCAGACTTCCGAGCCGTCTTTGCGGATCAGGCGCTTTTCGGTGGAGTACTGATCGAGTTCGCCTGCGACAACTTTGCCGGCTTGGGTGAAATCGGTTTTGAGATCCGCTGGATGGGAGATCTGGTTCATCGTGAGCTTCCGCAAATCTGCCTGCGTGTAGCCCACGATTTCGCAGAGTTTCTGGTTCACGCGAAGGTAATGCCCATCTTTTGAGACATGGGCGATGCCAACGGCGGCCTGCTCGAACGTCAAGCGGTAACGCTCTTCACTCTCGCGCAACGCCTTCTCAAAAGCCTGGCTGCGCTGAAGAATTTCCTGCATGTCGAGATTGGCGTCGGCGCTGCCCGTAACGGAATCGGCAAAAAATAATTGGCCGTTCCGCAAATTATCGATGCCAGTGAGCAAATCCTGGGAAATGGCTGTCTTCACGACGTACCCGCGTGCACCGGCATTCAAAGCTTGCCGCATCATTTCCGGGGAATTGTGCTGACTAAGGATCAGGACATTGGTGGCAGGAAGAAGGCGGCGGATTTCGCGGGCCGCTTCGAGGCCGTTGAACTTCGGCATACTGATGTCCATGACGACCAGGTCGGGACTTAAATTGCGCGATTGCTCGACGGCCTCCTGGCCATCGATCGCTTCACCGCAGATCTCGATATCGGGTCGAGCGCGCAGGACTGCCCGAACGCCCTTGCGCACGAGTTCATGATCGTCGGCGATTAAAATGCGCACTTACCGGAGCCTCCGAGCCATATTGCGGTATACCTGAGCGAATCGAGGAGTCCGCATGCAGTAAGGCATGATGACCTTAAATGCAGCGACGTGACATACAGAGAAAGCTGTAGAGGGCATAAACGACAATACGACCTTTTGTGGATTGATGCGTTGAAGATTTCAAATGGAAAGAGACGGCAGGCCAGTCGTGGGGCTTAACGGGCGAGACGCGGGCGTCCTTCGTGGAATCGGGCTGAGCGAGGTTCTGACGATTTGATATTTGGATGTTGCAGCGAAAGTGAGCGGCAGAGGACAGGCCCTTCGCGGGCTCAGGGTAAACAAGAGTGCCTGTCCCACTTTACGCTGCAACGCAGCGCGGACTCTGACCAGGAGATGCAAAGTGTATAATCGAGGGGCTCAACATGTCGGGGCGTAGCGCAGCCTGGTAGCGCGCCTGCCTTGGGCGCAGGAGGTCTGGAGTTCAAATCTCCACGCCCCGACCAGTATGTTCAATGAGTTGTAGACCGCCGGCCTCAAAAATGAGGATTTAACGCGACAGCGGCGCTGTGCCTGATTGGGGCTGAATGTATGCAACTGCTCACGCGGTCACTACAATTTTCACTACACTGAATTTTGGGAACGAAGGGCGCCGTCGCGATGCCAGCCTGATGGAGTATTCCCCTGCACCGCAAGAGCAATGCTAAACAGATCACAAAGATTTAAGCCGCACGGGTGCGGGTTACTTGACTGCGATGCCCAGGAAGATCTATCTGTCAAATTGAACTCGGATAGCCCGGAATTGGATCCGTAGAACAGTGGACTCACGGGTTTGACCGCGTTCAGATGGCTCACGGCTGAGCAGTCTAAAGGCTCACTGCCGCGGAGTCATGGACATGAGGGGTATCTAAGCGCGCGCCCGACTCTGCACCCCTGCATCCATCGCGCGCGCGCAAAACACGCGTTTTCATTGGTTTTTCGCGCGTTTTACCGAAAAAGAGCGCAAAAATTGCCTAAAAAACGTCGTTTTTCGATTGGCGACTGCGGCCCGCGAGTTTGTGGGGATCTCGTGCGGGGTGAGTGTCGCGTTCCTTTCTCGAGGCCGCGACAGATCCTCCTCCGGTTTCCCTCCTGTGATTGCAGGTCCCGATACGTTCCGATAGTATCTGCACACGGACCATGCCATTTATTTTGTAGATGCCAAACGAAAGTCGAAATGGTCAAGCTAAGGCAACAGCTACTCGAACGAGGCATGGCAGCAGCGACATTCCATGGATACGGCATCCTGCCTGAACCTCCGGAGTTTAAACTCGCAAAAAAGCACTGGAAAAGCACGAAGTCCCTTTTGGCATCCGTAGACCTTGACAAATACGATGGCTACAGCCCGATACGATCTTTCGCACCAAAATCCAGACTCAACGTCAGGCGCGTCTCCCTCCTGCATCCCTACGACTTCATCCTTTACACCTCACTTGTACTTGCGTTAAGGAACGGAATCGCGAAGTCTCGCCTGTCTGCTGACCGGGTGTTCTCCTATCGAACAGAAAAAACACCCTTGAAGCAGCTCTACGCCAGTTCCCCCTCGTTCAAGGATTTTAAGGCTGCGGCAGCCACGAGAGTGACCGCCAATCCAGACGGCTTCGTCGGTGTCACTGACATCGCTGATTTCTTCGCGAGAATTTACCAGCATCGACTCATTAACGCGCTGGAAGCAGCCACGGCTGGTACACAGCGCGAAGAAATCCGCGCACTCGAAAAAATGCTGTTGAGATTTTCCGAAGGCACTAGCTACGGCATCCCGACCGGACCACCCGCTTCACGGCTCCTGGCGGAGGCGGTCTTGATCGACGTTGACAGCACCTTGGTTAGCTACGGTGTGGAATTCATCCGCTTTGTAGACGACTACGTTATCTTCTCCGAACGACCCCAAGATGCCGAGTACGCAATCCGAGTTCTAGGTGAAACGCTATTCCTAAATCACGGATTGACACTGCAAACAGCAAAGACCAGAGTAATGTCGGCTGCGCACTACTCCGAAAAATACCTGACGCTTCATAGCGATAAAGAGGAAAACAGACGCAAACTCTTCGAGACTCTTGGTGAATCGATCTACGAAGAGCTTTGTTACGACGACCTAGACGCGGACCAGAAGAAGGAGATTGACGCATACAACCTCGTCCGAATGCTAACGGAAGCGCTTGGAGAGGGAGACAACGTAGACTACCAAGAGGTCTCGTTCATTCTTGGCAGGCTATCCTCTTTGCAGAAGCCCGAACTAATATCCCCGGTACTGGAGAACTTGGAGCGCCTTTATCCCGTCGCTCACGCGGTTGCTTCATTCTTCCGGGAATTCAAGAGCCTCGAGAAAGAAAAATATAAGGAAATCGGCGAAGCCCTCCTTCGCCCTCTGAGCGAGGCCGACGAGACGAGACCATCAGAATTCTATGTGATTTGGGCCTTGCATACCTTCGCTCAGCACGACAAATGGGACCACGGGGAGGACCTCTTAAGAGTGTTCAGAGAGACAAACTCGGATGTAGTTCGAAGATACGCAGCCCTTGCCCTGGCGATGTCCGGAACGAGAGCCCAAGCAGTTAAGATCAAGGAATACATGCACTCCGCTTCGCCTCTCTGCAAGACAGCGATGCTGCTGGCGACCGCGAAACTTGGAACGGACGAGCGCAAGTTTCTCAGGAAGAGTTTGCACTTGACCGATCCTCTTGAAATACTCTGCAGCCAATCTCACACTTAGGCTACGGTACAGTACTCGCACTCGCGCGAATCCCGACAAGTTTTGCAAAGCTTTCCCAATGCCGTGGGTGCGGAACCCGCCTACCAGCGCGAACGTTGACCACATACGGAATCGGAGATCCCCAATTTCGAAGCCAAGACTGAAAGCGTGAACTCTCTCAGCCGGGGCTGAATCTCGCGAAGATACACTTCCTTGTCGAGCCAATCCGGAAGATCGGCTGAACGCCAACCCGCTTTCGCGGCAGCGTGTCGACGCTGTGTATCAGCCACTGAGCTCCACGCTGGAAACGGACAGTCGATCGTAGGGATCGCGACCTAACTTCTAGTGATACACACAAACAGCGAAGGACAACAGTAGTGGAGGGAATAAGGAAAGCGAAAGTAGAAATTAGCAAAACATCGCGGTAACACGGTGACACTCCAGCGGCATAAATAGTCAAAATCGCAATTCCCCGCGCACACGGTTTATTCCCAATCCCCTCCCTAACCCGTATCCCAACCCGCAAAACCGCTCAAAAACCGCCCCAACGGCTGCAATGGGTGTTTAATTCGGCTGTCCGAAGCGTTCCGAACCCGAAAATTCGCGTATTTTCACCCGATGCGTTGATTACGCGAACGAGCGCTGAATTTCCAGCGCATCGTCGAACCGAGGGGATGGTTGATTCGTGCGGGACAAATTATGGAGTGATACGGGAACAAAAATGGTTCCCTGTGGCTCTTGGACGAAAAAATCTGCTGATGGAGACCGCCTGTGGCAGAGTATCGAACAATGCGCAAAAGTTGTTATATGGCGGCGTTGGTTCTGGCTCTTGGTGCGGTCATTCCTCCGATCAGTCCACAACAGACATCTGACGCGTTCACACGGGAGAAGACGGTGGGCTTTTCAGCATCCTCGATCTATCCGGCATTCGTAAACGCGAACCTTGCTCAGTTGCAGAAATCTACCGAATTCACCGCCAGGGAACAGAGCGAGATGGCAAATCGCGTCCGGCAAGAGTTCCTGCACGCCTGGAATGGGTACAAGCAGTACGCATGGGGACACGATGAACTCAAACCGTTAAGCAAGAGCTATCGGGATTGGTACAGCGTTTCCCTCTACATGACGCCCGTGGATGCGCTGGACACGATGATCTTGATGGGGCTGGACGATGAAGCGGCGAAGACACGGGAATTCGTCGCAAAGAATTTGTCGTTCGACCAGGATATTTACGTCAAAAACTTTGAAATCACCATCCGGATGCTGGGCGGACTGCTTAGCAGTTATCAACTCACAGGCGACAAGCGTTTGTTGGCGCTGGCTGAGGATTTGGGAAACCGCTTGTTGCCGGCGTTCGATTCGCCGACTGGTATGCCCTATGTAAATGTGAATCTCAAGACAGGTGCGGTCAGCGGCGAGGAAACCAATCCTGCCGAGGTCGGCACTCTTCTGATTGAGTTTGGAACGCTCAGTAAGCTGGTGGGAAAACCGATTTACTATGACAAGGCCAAGCGCGCGCTGGTTGAACTGTACAACCGGCGGTCTCCCATTGGACTCGTTGGCTCCGGAATCAACGTCAGGACCGGGGCGTGGACGAACGAAACCAGCTACATCGGTGGCGGTATCGATTCCTACTACGAGTATTTGCTGAAGGGCTGGCTCCTTTTCGGCGACAAGGATTGCGAACGAATGTGGAAATCGAGCGTCAAGGCTTTGAACCAGCATCTTGCCGACGACGCCCCCACCGGATTTTGGTACGGGCAAGCAAACATGAATACGGGAAAACGTGTGGGCACGTACTTTGGTGCACTGGAAGCTTTCTTCCCTGGCGAACTTGCCTTATCCGGTGACCTGGATCGTGCGAAGCGCTTGGAAGAATCCTGCTACAGGATGTGGACGAAATGGGGAGTTGAACCGGAAGTGTTGAATTACTCCAGCATGAAGATTGTGGAAAAGGGGTATGCGCTTCGTCCGGAAGTTATCGAGTCGGCCTACTACCTGCGCCACTTTACGAAGGATCCCCGCTACGTGGAAATGGGGCAGGCGTTCTTCAACAGCATTGTGAAATACTGCAGAACAGATGCCGCCTATGCAGCCCTGAGCGACGTTGAAACGAAAGCAAAGGCGGACCGGATGGAAAGTTTCTTCCTTGCTGAAACGTTAAAGTATCTTTACCTGCTGTTTGCACAATCCGACACTCTCGACTTGACGAAGGTGGTTTTTAACACCGAAGCCCACCCAATGACGAGAACTTGGTAGCTCTCCTGGGCGCGATGGTGAGTCGAGGTCGACGGAGCGATTCATCCGGCGGTGCGTACAGAGGCTGAACATAGTGATGAACGCCGGACCTCTGGATATTGAATTTACCGATACATCGAATATTTGTGGAAATCTCCTCTTACTGCCAGTCTCAGACTGAGATAGGTAGTGATAATCCCTGTGGCTGTTGAAAAAGGCGCCCACTGGTGGAGTTTTGAGCTGAGGTAGATGTTTCTGCGGGGGTATCGCGCTTTCTTTTTTCTATCTCAGATCGGAACCGTGGCTGATTCTAGAGATCTGGATCTAAGGAAGCGAGCCAGTCGTTTCAGGTTCTGCGCTGTAGCCGCGAGAAAGAATTGTTCGCGAACATGCTTCATTCTCCGCAAGCGCACCCTGCGCAGTCCGATCTGGTTCTTCAACTCCGCAAACAGTGCTTCTACTTTCCGGCGTTGGCGTTGCGCTGCCGCGAAAGCCGGAACGGTCGTCCGCTCTCGTGCCCGTTGTCGCGCCGGTTCGTGGACATGGATCGCGATTTGCCGATAGTGGCCCCTGGTGCATTGCGCTTTTTGCGGGCAGTCGCGACAGCGCTTCCGCGTAGCCACATACACATGCGTTCGATTTATGGCATTGATGCCAACGTAGGTGAGCCGCTTTCCTTCGGGACATTGATAGCTGTTCGTCTCGGCAACGTAGGTGAACTTCTCGATCCCGTACAAGTTGGTTTTGGGAGCAGGACTTTCTTTCACGCGAATATAAGGAGTGATGCCTCGTTGCTCGAGCCAAGCCAGAAGCTCACCGTTCCCATAGGTCGTGTCGGCGGCAACCGACTGTGGAAAGTGCCCGCGTCTTTCCGCTGACCGCGTGATCATCTCGCGAGCCGCCGCACTTTCCTGGCTCAGCCGGGCTGGCGTTGCCTGAACGCCCACAATCACGCAACTCTGGTTGTCGATCAGATAGTTGTTGAAGTACCCCAGCTCCGCCGGACGATCGCCCTTGGTCGAATAGGTCGAATCCGGATCCGTCGTCGATACCTGGTCTTGTTGATGGGCCGGCTCTTCGATCGGGTTTTCTTGCTCGAGGTCCGCCAAGTATTCTCGCACTGTCTGTTTCACGTGAGCGGCTTCCGCCAGTTGCTCCCGCGGAATGCGGCTCAATCGGCTGGCGTTCGCGGGAATGAAGCTGCCATCCACGGACAGGTGTTCGCCCTCGACTAATCCAGCCTCCCTGCAACGGTCCACGATCTGTTCAAACAGCTGCTGGAACAGATTGGACTCGAGGAAACGGCCATGACGGTTCTTGGAAAACGTGGAGTGATGGGGAATCTCTTGATCGAAGCTGAGTCCGGTAAACCAGCGCCAGGCCAGATGCATCTGCAGCTCCTCGACCAGCTTGCGCTCGCTGGTGACGCCATAGAGATAGCCGATCAGCAGGATGCGCAACAGAAGTTCTGGATCGATCGAGGGTCGGCCCGTATCGCTGTAGGAGTCCTTCAGCTTCTCACGAACGAAATCGAAGCTGATGTGCCGGTCCAGGAGACGGAGCAGGTGGTTTTCAGGAACCTGATCTTCAATGCGAAAGTAGTAGAACAGCGACTCGGAACGGGAGTGTTGTCCCATCATAATCCGCAAGCCTCCGTGAATGGCGATGAAGAAGAGCATCGGCAGAACGTTTGCTCATATAGACGTTGCTCCCAACACTTCAGTTCGCATTCACGAAGACTTTTTCAACACCCACCCCTGTTCTCGACAGTTATCTGGAAGCAGGAGTAAGATGCGCGCGAAGTGGCTGATTCCTCATCAATACTCGGCCGCACGATTTCCCATTACCGCATCACCGAGAAGCTCGGTGGCGGTGGAATGGGTGTCGTGTACAAAGCAGAGGACATCAAGCTTCATCGCTCGGTTGCGCTGAAGTTCCTTCCCGAAGGGCTAGCACAAGATCGAATGGCTCTCGAGCGCTTCGAGCGCGAAGCCCAGGCAGCATCGGCGCTCAATCACCCCAATATCTGCACTATTTACGATACTGAAGAATACGAAGGGCGGCCATTCATCATTATGGAGTTACTCGAAGGTGAGACACTTAAGCATCGCGTGGAGGGTAGGCCGCTGAAGAACCGAGCTGCTACTCGACCTAGCTATTCAGATTGCCGATGGGTTCGACGCAGCGCACTCGAAGGGGATCATCCACCGAGACATCAAACCAGAGAATATTTTTATGACTCAACGCGGGCACGCAAAGATTCTGGACTTTGGGCTAGCAAAGGTCCGGTCAGTGTCCCGAAACGTGGCTGAAGGTGTCGGTGTGTCCGCTCTGCCCACGGCGAGTGCCGAAGAACTTCTCACGACTCCGGGCGCGGCCATCGGGACCGTAGCTTATATGTCTCCCGAGCAAGCGCTCGGTGAGGAACTCGATGAACGCACAGACCTATTTAGTCTTGGAGCGGTACTCTATGAAATGGCTACCGGCAAGCGAGCTTTCGCAGGTGTTACCGCCGCCGCAGTCCACGATGGAATCCTGAATCGAACGCCACCTTCCCCGCTTGGATTGAACGCTTCACTGCCTCCAAGGCTCGAAGAAATCATCTTCAAGGCGCTCGAGAAGGATCGGGACTTACGGTATCAAGTCGCCTCGGAGATGCGTTCAGATTTAAAGCGTTTGAAACGAGATTCCGAATCGGGTGCCAGCGCGACGATTCCCTCGGCGCATTCTGAAAAACGTCAACGCATCATTCCTATCGCCCTAGCAATCCTTTTCGTCTTGGCTGTGCTCGCTGGCATATTCGCCCTCTATCGCTATTTGATGCATGCTCCTCAGGTCAGCACCAACTGGGAGGCAACTCACCTTCCTTACTGATTCCGCCGTTTACCCGAGTCTTTCTCCCGACGGGCACATGCTGGCCTTTATCCGGGGAAACGGGACCTTTACCGGACCAGGACAAGTATATGTAAAGCTTCTACCGGACGGGGAGCCGGTGGAGCTCACACACGATTCGCGAACCAAACTCAGTCCCGTTTTTTCTCCGGACGGCTCACGCATTGCCTATGGGACAGCGGCCCCTTGGGATACATGGGAAGTGCCCGTCCTGGGCGGCGACCCGCATTTGTTTCTCCCAAATTCCTCTTCGTTGACATGGATAGAGGGTGGAAAGCGCCTACTCTTCTCCGAAATCAAGGAAGGAATGCACATGGTAGTCGTTACCACCAATCAAGGCCGAGGAGAGAGCAAGGACGTGTATGAGCCACCGGGTGAACGCGGAATGGCCCACCATTCATACCTCTCCCCAGATGGCCGGTGGGTGCTCATCGTAGAAATGGAAAATAAGGGCCTCTTTGGTCCTTGCCGCGTTTTTTCCTTTCTCTGGCAGCGCAGACGTGCACGTCGTCGGCTTTCCACCCAGGAGCACGTGTACTTCAGGTGCTTACTCCCCTGACGGAAAGTGGGTGTACCTGACCGCAACGGAGAGCGACAAGTTTCACATCTGGCGTCAGCGCTTTCCGAACGGGAAGCCCGAGCAAGTGACTTTCGGCACCAACGAGGAAGAAGGCATCGCTATGGCTTCAGATGGTAAGTTCTTTATCACATCAGTTGGCACCCGCGATAGTATAGTTTAGATCCACGACCAGAGTGGCGAGCACCCGATTTCCTCGCAGGGCGAAGCAGGAAGGCTCGAAGTACAAGGGAGCCGCGAATCTCGGAGACAAAGATCGGTCTCTTTTTCGTCTGATGGCAAAAAACTGCTACTATTTGATCGCAACTGGTCGGGGAACAGGGGGCCGAGTTGTGGGTTAGAGAACTGGCTACGGGGAAGACGGAGCGAATCCTGCCCGGGTATTTCATGGAGGATTTCTCGGTTTCTCGAGACGGAAAACAGGTCGCATTCGCCGTTTCGGATCAGAGAGGACTCTCAAGCCTGTGGGTTGCCCCTACAGACCGCAGTGCCTCGCCACGACACATCGCTTCTTCGGTTCTCGAAGATTCTCCAGCCTTCCTTCCGGATGGCGATCTGATATTTCGCGCCATAGACGGATAAGACTAGCTTCCTCTATCGGATGCACGCCGATGGATCCGCCCGCCGAAAAGTTAGTCCGGATCACATCTCTAGCCTTCGTTTCTCTCTCACCGGATGGCCGCTGGGCCGTCGTTCAAGTTCGAGACCCTAAGGTTGAGCGCGCCTTTTCCGTGATCGCAGTTCCCGTCAAGGGAGGCTCTCCTGTTCGGTTGTGCGTGAACATTTGCTACCCCAAGTGGGATTTAAGCGGAGAATTCATTTATATCAGCTTCTATCAGCAGTCCGACATCAATAGCTACGCCCTGCCCATCCCACACGGCGTAGGACTTCCGAACCTGCCAAGTACAGGATTTCTCAGGGGTTGACGACTTGAAGAAATTGAAATCAGCGGTGGTAATTCCACATATTGTGGATACGGCTTTCAGCTCGTCCCTTTATGTCTATACAGTTCAGACTACACATCGAAACCTCTATCGCATTTCGTTAGAGTGAAGGAGTCCGGGCGATAGCGGCCTGCTGAGCCGAAAGGGATGCTGGACACCCCCAAGACATTCCTAAATCCGCGGTGCAACTCGCAATTACTCCCCGCGTTCCGACGAGTCCGGAGCCGAGGTCTAATTTAATTAGAACGTAACGATCGTTCCGAACTCCTGACGCCAGGCGTGCGCCACGTTCACGCATTGCCCTGAGAAAAGTTTTCCCCCGGGCGTGCAGGGGGCGGTTGGTGAGGTAGCGTTTGCCGCTGCGCGCGTGTCGTAGTAGGTCACTTCGTTGGTGAAACTGAGCCACTTATTAAGCTTGTACGATAAACTTCCGGTCCAGTAATCATCCCGTGTCAGGCCATTTCCTTTTCTTGCGTCGTCGCCGTTGGCGCGGTCTGTGCCAAACAGGAAATGCGCTGTCCATCCGGCATTGTGCCCTTCCGGGTCGGCGTGGAATATCCGCGAGAGTGGGAAGCTCGCTTCCGCGAATCCGCCCTGTCCCCGAACGGGGTTAAGGCTCCCGAGCGTGATGGGACCGTCGCATTTGGTGGGGGTCGGAAGGCCTAAACCACTCGGACAGCCGAACAAAATCGTCTGGCCGCTGAAGCTCGTAGCTGATCCTGCCGCGACGAGGCCCGGACCAGGAGATGGGTAGACGCTGTTCTGCACGCCGCCGAAAAACCACCGAAGGTTGGCGCCATTGTAATACTTTCCATCGAATGTGACCCACGGCGTTGGAGCTTGTACTTCGGCCGTCCACATGTTCTCAGGGTCGTTCACCTGAACGCCCCGCGGGAACAAAGTGAGGAGCGAATTACCGCCGTTGGGACAGGCGGCACCAGGAATTGCTGTGGCCGAGAGACCCGAGCTGCCCCCGTTTGTCGTTATCGAGATCGGAACGGAAGAGCTGGCTCCGGCGGTCACGATTTCAGTATTGGAAGAATGGTGACCACTGAAGATGACCTGTGCGGGCGCTACACCTATCCAATTCGTCGAGATCGGGAACTGGAAGACCAACCTGGCCTCGACGCCGGGTATATTGCTTTCAGATCCGGCTCGATCGCCAATCCCGTCCTCTGAAGCTGGGTTAGGCCGGATGAGCTAGATCAGGGCCAGACGATCGCGAATTCAGGCTCGACTTTCAGACGCCCGGATTTGAATTGAGCGCCAACCTTAATCTGAGGAATACGCTCATATATGTTGCCGAAATTCGCCACGTACGCCGTGGTCTCATAGGTCAACGGCAGGGTTGACGATCCAGCGATGGTCCAATCCTGGCCAAACTCCGCGAAAACTGGGAGACCGGCCAGGTGGGTGTCGAGCCGAACATAAGCGAGTCGCATTGCGAGCTGGCTATTACGTGCCGCGCTGCGGCTCCGATTATTCACCGAGGTATAGTCGCCTGCGAAGTCTGCCTCAACTCGACCTGTCATAACGAGATCGGAGTCCTTCGGAGACCACTCGAATTGGCTTCCGATTCGGAAGTCGCGGTCCTTGATCAGGAAATTCGCATCCTTTGTGGGACCTGTATCACCCTGGAGAAGGGTAAGCGGGAAGTCTTGGATGCCGAACTGAGCACTACCGCTTGAAGCCGTGCTTTCGACCGCGCTTTTTTTTTTTTTTTTTTTTTTTTTTTTTTTTTTTTTTTTTTTTTTTTTTTTTTTTTTTTTTTTTTTTTTTTTTTTTTTTTTTTTTTTTTTTTTTTTTTTTTTTTTTTTTTTTTTTTTTTTTTTTTTTTTTTTTTTTTTTTTTTTTTTTTTTTTTTTTTTTTTTTTTTTTTTTTTTTTTTTTTTTTTTTTTTTTTTTTTTTTTTTTTTTTTTTTTTTTTTTTTTTTTTTTTTTTTTTTTTTTTTTTTTTTTTTTTTTTTTTTTTTTTTTTTTTTTTTTTTTTTTTTTTTTTTTTTTTTTTTTTTTTTTTTTTTTTTTTTTTTTTTTTTTTTTTTTTTTTTTTTTTTTTTTTTTTTTTTTTTTTTTTTTTTTTTTTTTTTTTTTTTTTTTTTTTTTTTTTTTTTTTTTTTTTTTTTTTTTTTTTTTTTTTTTTTTTTTTTTTTTTTTTTTTTTTTTTTTTTTTTTTTTTTTTTTTTTTTTTTTTTTTTTTTTTTTTTTTTTTTTTTTTTTTTTTTTTTTTTTTTTTTTTTTTTTTTTTTTTTTTTTTTTTTTTTTTTTTTTTTTTTTTTTTTTTTTTTTTTTTTTTTTTTTTTTTTTTTTTTTTTTTTTTTTTTTTTTTTTTTTTTTTTTTTTTTTTTTTTTTTTTTTTTTTTTTTTTTTTTTTTTTTTTTTTTTTTTTTTTTTTTTTTTTTTTTTTTTTTTTTTTTTTTTTTTTTTTTTTTTTTTTTTTTTTTTTTTTTTTTTTTTTTTTTTTTTTTTTTTTTTTTTTTTTTTTTTAAAAAATTCTCAGAATAGATGTTGAGAAATCCTCTTCGCACGCAATATAAAAGGCGCCCACTTTGCGGTAGGTTTTGATCGTTCGCATCACCACCTACCGAAAGGAGCGCCGTTGTGAACCAAGCAAAGTATATTGGCATGGATGTTCATCAGGCAACGATCTCAGTTGCCGTCATGGATTCCACCGGCAAGTTGATCTTGGAGTCCATCCTCGAAACGAAAGCGGCCACGATTCTGCAGTTCATCGGCGGGCTGCACGGCAGCTTGCTGGTGACTTTCGAAGAAGGAACTTCCGCCGCCTGGTTGTATGACCTACTCAAGCCTCATGTTGCGAATGTCCTGGTCTGCGATCCGCGGAAAAATGCTCTATTAAAGGATGGCAGCAAGAGTGACCGGATCGATGCTCGGAAACTGGCCGAGCTCTTGCGCGGCAACCATCTCTCACCCGATCTACCACGGAGAGAACGGGGTACGCACTTTGAAGGAGCTCGCGCGCAGCTATCTAACGATCACGAAAGATCTGACGCGGGTGATGAGTCGGATCAAGGCCGTGTACCGAAGCTGGGCCATTCCTTGTGCCGGGCCAGCCGTGTATCGACCGCGCCATCGTGCGGAATGGTTGGCCAAGATCGTAGAACCCGGAGTTCGTCTGCGAGCCGAGCGGCTCTACCAGCAACTGGATGCGTTGGAGCCTTTGCGGCAGGGAGCGCGACGCGATCTGCTGGCGGAGAGCCGGAAACATCAGGCGGTGAAATTACTGCGCCAGATTCCTTATCTGGGTCCGATTCGTTCCGCGTTGCTGGTGGCGCTGCTCGAGACACCGCATCGTTTTCGCACCAAGCGACAGCTGTGGGCCTATAGCGGGTTCGGACTCGAGACTCACGACAGCGGCGAATACCGCTTTGTGAAAGGGCAACTGCGACGAAACCGGGAGCGAGTCACCGTGCTGGGCTTGAACCAGAACCACAATCACGATCTGAAAAATATCTTCAAGAGTGCCGCGATATCCGCCAGCACTCGACCAGGACCGTTCCAGGAGTTTTACGCGGGGCTTCTGGCCAAAGGGAGGAGGCCGGCGATGGCGCGTCTCACCCTGGCACGGAAGATTGCAGCGATCACTTTGACGATTTGGAAGAAAGGGGTGTGCTTCGACGCCAACGAATTACATCGGCAAGCAGCTTGAGCGTCTCTGGTAGAGAGCTCGTTCCATCCTCCTGGGTGGTGGTCGGTTCGGTTCTTGAGACGCTCGGTTCGAGGGGAGTATCAGATAGGTGGTCCGACCCTGTGTGCTTCGGCACCGAGTCACCGTTCTCACGCTATGCCCCCTCGGAGAACCAGAAATAGCGATAGGCCACGAGCCTCGGATAGAACCATGGTTGCCACGGAATTGAATCGCTTGCCAAGTTTCAAGAATCGACGGACGTTGTCACCACTCGAGAAAATGAACCGAGGGAACGGAAGAGCAATCCAGAGAAGAACCTCTCGAGCGATCGAGAGCCATCTGCAAACAGTGGGCTGGATATCGAGACAAAAAATTTCTCGGCTACCGGCCGAGGGAGAAGTTTTTTTGTTGACATCCCTTTTTATAGAACCACCTATCTCAAGACGAGATAGGTAGTTCTATAAAAGCAGTTGACCGCGCCACGGCACAGTCACTGGTGCCAGAAACTTGTCTCGAGTTTCCATTAACCGGAAAATCTAATCGTGGATTCGGTTCGGCAAGCTAAGGCCGACTTCCTACTGGTGCTTCGTGCCCGGATAAAAGCATGGCTCCGGTACAGGCGATCGCTGGCATGGTGGCAAGGACCGTCGATGCTGATGGTCCTCTGACCCCGTTGGAGAGATTCCTCAACCTATCGTCACCGGGCCGAACCGGATCCCAATCTTTCACTAAGGAGCGGCATGATGACAGACAAGAAGCTGTGGCGGAACCGGAAGGAGAGAAAGGAATGGGCGCGGCGGTTGCAATCGGAGGATCCGGGTCTGGAGGTGGTCCACCCGCATGCGGCGGGGATCGATGTGGGCAATGGCGCGCATTACGTTGCCGTACGACCGGACTGCGATCCGGAACCGGTGCGCCGGTTTGATGTTTCACCGCGGACCTGCATCGTCTGGCGGACTGGTTAAAGAGCTGCGGAGTGAAGACCGTGGCCATGCAGTCAACGGGAGTGTACTGGATCCCCATCTACGAGATTCTCGAAGACCATGGCTTCGAGGTGTATCTGGTCAATGCGCGGCACACCAGGAATCTGCCGGGACGCAAGAGCGATGTGCAGGAGAGCCAGTGGTTGCTGAAATTGCACACCCATGGGTTGTTGAACAACTGTTTCAGCCGCCTTCGGAGATTCGTGTGCTTCGTACCTACTGGCGGCAACGGGGAGAACATGTGCATGGAGCGGCGACGTGCGTTCAACGTATGCAGAAAGCCTTGACGCAAATGAACGTACAATTGGTTAACGTAATCAGCGATGTGAGCGGTCTGACCGGACAAGCCATCATACGGGCGATGGTAGCCGGAGAACGCGATCCGCGGAAGTCGGCCGAACTCAGTGATCCGCGGATTCAGGCCAGTCGTGAGGAGGTTGAGAAGCCTGGAGGGTAACTGGCGTCCGGAACTGCGTTTGTGTTGCAGCAGGAAGTGGAGATGTACCGAGACACCTATCAGCAACGGATCGCCGAGTGCGATGAGCAACTTGCAGAAGCATCTGGCGAGTTTTGTCAATACTGTTCCAGCACAATCATCGCAAGCGGAACCTGAGAGAAAGAAGACAAAGCCAGCCAAGAATGCCCCTTGATTCGAGCTCGGCCGTGAGCTGCAGCGCATCACGGGAGTAGACCTAACCAGGATCGACGGCATCGACGTGATGGTCGCCGACTTGATCAGTGAAGTGGGGCTGGATATGAGCCGGTGGAAAACCGAAGCGCACTTCTCCTCGTGGCTCGGGATTATGTCCGGACAACCGCACCAGTGGAGACAAGGTCTGGCCCGAGGCACTCGGCGTGTGGTCAATCGCGCCGCCACAGCGTTGCGGATGGCGGCCCTGACCTTGATGCGCAGTCGCACCTACCTCGGAGCACAATACCGCCGGTTGCGCACCAAGCTCGGTGCCCCGAAAGCCATTACGGCGATGGCCCACCGGCTCGCCCGATTGGTCTACCGAATGCTGAAGTACGGTCAGCGGTACGTTGACAAAGGTGCTGAATACTACGAGCACAGATACCGCCGACAAACAGATCGACTTCCTCAGAAAGAAAGCAACCAAACTGGGACTCCAGACTGCGTCCGAAAAACCTTAAAGAAGTTTCTGGAGAGGGGATGTCAACAAAAAAGCTTCTCCCTCGGCCGGTAGCCGAGAAGTTTTTTTGTCTCGATATCCAGCCCACTGTTTGCAGATAGGCCCTCGATCACTCGAGAGATTCTTCTGGCTTGCTTTCTGTTCCCTGGGTTCCATTTTTCGTGGTGACAACGTCCCCGGTTTTTGAAACTTGGCAAGCGATTCAATTCCGTGGCAACCATGGTTCTATCCGAGGCTCATGGCCTATCGCTATTTCTGGTTCTCCGAGGAGGCATCGCGTGAGAACGGTGACTCGTGCCGGAGCACACAGGGACGGACCACCTATCTAATACTCCCCTCGAAACCGAGCGTCTCAAGACCGAACCGACCACCACTCAGGAGGATGGAACGAGCTCTCTACCAGAGACGCTAAAGCTGTTTGCCGATGTAATTCGTTGGCGTCGAAGCACACCCGCTTCTTCCAAATCGTCAAGGTGATCGCTGCGATCTTCCGTGCCAGGGTGAGGCGCGCCATCGCCGGCCTTCTCCCTTTGGCCAGAAGCCCCGCATAAAACTCCTGGAACGGTCCGGGCCGAGTGCTGGCGGATATCGCGGCACTCTTGAAGATATTTTTCAGATCGTGATTATGGTTTTCGTTCAAGCCCAGCACGGTGACTCGCTCCCGGTTTCGTCGCAGTTGCCCTCTCACAAAGCGGTATTCGCCGCTATCGTGAGTCTCGAGTCCGAACCCGCTATAGGCCCATAGCTGTCGCTTGGTGCGAAAACGATGCGGTGTCCCCAGCAGCGCCACCAGCAACGCGGAACGAATCGGGCCCAGATAAGGAATCTGACGCAGTAATTTCACCGCCGGATGTTTCTGGCTCTCCACCAGCAGATCCCGTCGCGCTCCCTGCCGCGAAGGCTCCAACGCGTCCGGTTGCTGGTAGAGCCGCTCGGCTCGCAGGCGAACTCCCGGTTCTACAATCTTGGCCAACCATTCCGTACGATGACGCCGTCGATACACCGCTGGCCCGGCACAGGGAATCGCCCAGCTTCGGTACACGGCCTTGATCCGACTCATCACCCGTGTCAGATCTTTCGTGATCGTTAGATAGCTGCGCGCGAGCTCCTTCAGAGTGCGTACCCCGTTCTCTCCGTGGTAGATCGGTGAGAGAAGGTTGCCGCGCAAGAGTCGGCGAGTTTCCGAGCATCGATCCGATCACTCTTGCTGCCATCCTTTAATAGAGCGTTTTTCCGCGGATCGCAGTCCAGGACATTCGCAACATGAGGCTTGAGTAGGTCATACAACCAGGCGGCGGAAGTGCCTTCTTCGAAAGTCACCAGCAAACTGCCCTACAGCCCGCCGATGAACTGCAGAACGTGGCCGCTTTCGTTTCGAGGATGGACTCCAAGTCGACTTGCCAGTGGAATCCATGACGGCAACTGGATCGTTGCCTGATGAACGTCCATGCCAATATACTTCTTGGTTCACAACGGCGCTCCTTTCGGTAGGTGGTGATGCGAACGATCAAAACCTACCGCAAAGTGGGCGCCTTTTATATTGCGTGATAATCCCTGTGGGTGTTGAAAAAAGTCTTCGTGAATGCGAACTGAAGTGTTGGGAGAACGTCGATATGAGCAAACGTTCTGCCGATGCTCTTCTTGATCATTCACGGAGGCTTACGGATTATGATGGACAACACGCCCGTTCCGAGTCGCTGTTCTACTACTTTCGCATTGAAGATCAGGTTCCTGAAAACCACCTGCTCCGTCTCCTGGACCGGCACATCAGCTTCGATTTCGTTCGTGAGAAGCTGCAGGACTCCTACAGCGATACGGGCCGACCCTCGATCGATCCAGAACTTCTGTTGCGCAACCTGCAGATGGGTATCTCTATGGTGTCACCAGGAGCGCAAGTGGTTGAGGAGCTGCAAATATCTGGCCTGGCCTGCCCGGTTTACCGGACTCAGCTTCGATCAGATATTCCCCATCACTCCACGTTTTCTAAGAACCGTCATGGCCGTTTCCCCGCAGTCCAATCTGTTCCAGCAGCTGTTTGAACAGATCGTGGACCGTTGCAGGGAGGCTGGATTAGTCGAGGGCGAACACCTGTCCGTGGATGGCAGCTTCATTCCAGCGAACGCCAGCCGATTGAGCCGCATTCCGCGGGAGCAACTGGCAGAAGCCGCTCACGTGAAACAGACAGTGCGAGAATACTTGGCGGACCTCGAGCAAGAAAACCCGATCGAAGAGCCGGCCCCTCAACAAGACCAGGTATCGACGACGGATCCGGATTCGACCGATCTCGACGAGGGTGATCGTCCGGCCGAGCTGGGTACTTCAGCAACGATCCCATCGACAACCAGCAGTCGCGATTGTGGGCGTTCAGGCAACGCCAGCCCGGCTGAGCCAGGAAAGTGCGGCGGCTCGCGAGATGATCACGCGGTCAGCGGAAAGACGCGGGCACTTTCCACAGTCGGTTGCCGCCGACACGACCTATGGGAACGGTGAGCTTCTGGCTTGGCTCGAGCAACGAGGCATCACTCCTTATATTCGCGTGAAAGAAAGTCCTGCTCCCAAAACCAACTTGTACGGGATCGAGAAGTTCACCTACGTTGCCGAGACGAACAGCTATCAATGTCCTGAAGGAAAGCGGCTCACCTACGTTGGCATCAATGCCATAAATCGAACGCATGTGTATGTGGCTACGTGGAAGCGCTGTCGCGACTGCCCGCAAAAAGCGCAATGCACCAGGGGCCACTATCGGCAAATTGCGATCCATGTCCACGAACCGGCGCGACAACGGCAGCCAGAGGCACCACTGTTCCGGCTTTCGCGGCAGCGCAACGCCAACGCCGGAAAGTAGAAGCACTGTTTGCGGAGTTGAAGAACCAGATCGGACTGCGCAGGGTGCGGAGAACGGAAGCATGTTCGCGAACAATTCTTTCTCGCGGCTACAGCTCAGAACCTCAAATGCTTGTCGCTTCCTCAGGTTAGATCTCTAGAATCATCCACGGTTCCGATCTGAGATAGAAAAAAGAAAGCGCGATACCCCCGCAGAAACAACTACCTCACCTCAAAACTCCACCAGTGGGCGCCTTTTTCAACAGCCACTCCTGTTCTCGACACTTAACCGGAAAGTACGATGCCAAGCGAGGAGATCACTTCTTACAAGCCGACAACCCGCCCGGAAGAGTGTGACGAGGAGTTTACCATTCCGGTAAAAGAAGCGGGAGTACTGTCACTCGGTTGAGAATAAACAGCTTGCGCGGGGATTGAAAAAGTACTGACAGAGAAACGCGCAAGCATTGACCCTCACTATTCAGTGGCGCGACAATGCCGCTACCGTTGGCGACGCTCCTAGTCATCCGTTTGCCGCCGCGGGCAAATCTTGGGAGAAACAAATGGCACACCAGGCAATCGCAACTCACGGCGTTATGGAGGGGGGCGGCTCTTACAATCGGCATGCCCAGGTTCCGGCAGGAGGTGCCAACCTAGCATTGCCGTTCCTCGAAGAGGCGGTTCGAAAGGTCACGCTGGATGATAGCGACGAGCCAATCATCATCGGCGACTACGGATCGTCGCAGGGCAAGAACTCGCTCGCTCCCATGCGGGCCGCGATTAAAGCGTTGCGGGCGCGCCTCGGCCCAGATCGACCCATACTCGTAATGCACATCGATCAAGCGGCAAACGATTTCAACACACTGTTCGAAGTGCTCCATAGCGACCCGCAACGCTATTCCGTGGACGACCCGAACGTATTTCCCTCAGCGATTGGAAGGTCGTTCTATGAAAGCGTATTTCCCAAGGACTATGTCCATCTGGGATGGTCGTCCTACGCGGCCGTGTGGCTGAGTCGTATTCCCACTCTGATTCCAGGTCATTTTGTGGCAATCGCGAGCACAGGCGATGCGCGCGAGGTGTTCGAGCGCCAGGGCGCCGAGGACTGGAAATCTTTCCTGTCGCTGCGAGCCATCGAGTTGCGGCCCGGCGCCCGCCTCGTTGTGGTGCTACCAGGTCTCGGTGATGACGGCTCCTCCGGGTTTGAGCCTCTCTTTAGGCACGCCAACGAGGCGCTTGCGGAGATGGTTACCGAGGGCGCGATCGCCGAAGATGATCGCTCGCGCATGGTGCTTGGGACCTATCCGCGACGTCGCAGCCAGCTCCTCGCGCCCTTCAGCACGGACGGTCAATTCCGCGGTCTTACTGTCGAGCATTGCGAACTCTCCGTGCTGCCCGACGTCGCGTGGGCGGATTACGAACGCGACGGCAACAAGCAACTCCTAGTCAACCGCCACGCGGGCTTTTTCCGCGCCATCTTCGCGCCCTCTTTGGCCTCGGCGATCGCCGACGAGCAGAAGCGCAAAGTTTTCCCGGACCGCTTGGAAGAAAAGCTGAAGCGACGCTTGGCGGAACAACCCATGCCGTTTCACTCCTTTGTTCAAACGATGGTGCTCGCCAAGGGAAGTTCTACTCCGGCATAACCCATGCAGAACCCAGGAACTAGACTGCCGATGAGTGCCGCATCCTTGCAAACCAGTTCCAGGCAACCGACGAGAGCAGACAGAACGAATGGTCAGCGTCGCCGTGCCTTTTTTTACGGTTGGTGGGTCGTGTTGGCATGCGCGGTGGGCCTCTTCTGGGGCCCGCCGGTTTCTGTGTTTTCTTTTCCCGTCTTTCTCAAGCCACTCATGCAGGATTTCCACGTTGGTCGTGCCGCGGTTTCCTTGGGCTTCACACTGCACCTTGTGGCAAGCGCTGTCAGCGCTCCAGTGCTGGGATGGCTCATTGATCGATTCGGGACGCGCAGGGTGATCATGTCGGCTGTGGTGATTTTCGGCTCGATTTTGATTTCCATGAAGACTTTGTCGGGCGGCATTGAGCACTTCTATTTTCGCTGTATAGCGATAGGGCTGGTGGCAAGTGGTGGAGGGCCGATTGCGTACGGGAACGTCATGACGCTTTGGTTTGACAGGCACAGGGGGCTCGCTCTTGGTTTGATGATGATCGGGATTGGCGTGGGAGCGATCATCATGCCGTCATTCGCGCAATATCTAATCGCAAGATTTGGCTGGCGCATGGCATACGCAATTCTTGGCGGCGCGGTTCTGCTCGTCGCTCTTCCGGTGGTGGCCACCGTTCTTAAGGAAAAGCCTCAGGACTTGGGCCTCTTGCCCGACGGAGCGCAGCTAAAGCAATCGACAGCCCTAGGCCAAGCTTCCGTGTCTGGTCTTAGCGCACGTGACGCTTGGCACAGTACAACGTTTTGGTTGATGGTCTGCGCTTTCTTCTTAGTAAGCGCAAGTGTGCAGGGTTGTTTGGTTCACATAACAGCCATGCTTAGCGACCGCGGCATAAACGCCCAAACGGCCGCGCTGGGAAGTTCGCTGGTTGGCGCGGCTCTCTTGATGGGCCGAGTGGGAACTGGCTACTTGCTGGACCACCTTTTCGCTCCTCGTATCGCGGCTGTTTTCTTTGGTGCCGCCGCCCTTGGGATCTGCTTGCTCTGGCTGGGGACAGCGCCAGTTGCGTTCGCGGGCGGCTTTCTTGTGGGCTTGGGCCTGGGCGCAGAAGTGGACATCATTGCCTACTTAACCAGCCGCTATTTTGGTCTTCGCGCCTTCGGCGAAATTTATAGCTCCGCCTTCGCTGCTTTTGCTTTAGCAGGTGCATTGGGTCCACTCATAATGGGCAAAGGCTTCGATTTGACTGGCTCCTATCACGTGCCTCTTGCGGCGTTCTTTGCCGCAACTCTGCTCGCGGCCGTGTTCATGACCCGCCTGGGTCCATATCGGTTTTCTCCCACCCAGCCGGACGAGAAGGACCAAATGGTGAGTGTTCGGGTGGAAACTGAGGACTGAAAATTGATTCAAACCCCGGATAGATGTTGATAAATCCTGTGGCTGTTGAAAAAGTCGGTTTTTCTGAAAAAAGTCGAAAATCGGGTGATAGAAAATGTCCATGAGACTCAGAAAAATCGTTTATAGAGCTTCCTGACGCGATCCGATTTTTGCGATTTCCCAGTGAGCGAGTTTTTCAACAGCCACTCCTCTTACCACCATCTATCTCAGATCTGAGCTCCAAGGGATAACCCGAAAGAATTGAACTCAATTCCTGAACGGAAAAGTGAACATCGACCCAAAATATAATGCCTGAGACAGCCTAAATCGCAAATCTACCGTCGTTTCCCTTATTTCGGCTTCATCTCCGACCCGAACCCGCACTTTCTAATTGGGATGAAATCTCTCGCAGTTCAATCTCTCCCCCAACAAGATCAATATGTCGTGCTATTCATTTGTCGCACCCAAAGCCATTGCTCGAAGCATTGAACAACACAGGCGAGGGCTTGATGAATGCACCCCCGAATATTTCGAGGAGAAGCGCCACAGTTTTGAGGCCGTTGTCCGCACTCGGCTGCGATTATCTTGCCGCGAAGCCCGATGACTTCGCCATGACGGGAAGCACAACTCACGTTGGCGCAATCTACGCTGGCCTGAAGTTGAAGCCGGGCCAAGAAATTCTGTCCACCAAACAAGATCATCTCGCGACCAAGCTCTCGCTCCGGCTCCGCGCCGAACACATGGGCACGCCGGTCCACACCGTCTCGCTCTATGATCGCAGCGATGATGTGACCGAGGAGCGATTAGCAGGTGGGGTGATTTCGGCGCTGACGCCCCAGACGCGCGTTGTTGCGATCGCATGGGTGCAATCCTCGACCGGTGTGAAGATGCCCGTCGGCCGAATCGCACAAGAGTTGGCGCATATCAATGTGAGCCCGGCCCGAGGGAAAATCCAGGTACTTCTTTGCGTGGACGGGCTACACGGTTTCGGCGTCGAGGACGTTAACCGTCTCCGATTTGGGATGTGACTTCTTCATCGCAGGCTGTCACAAATGGCTCTTGGGCCGCGCGGCACCGGGTTGATTTGGGGCCGGCGCGCGCCTGGCGAAACGTCACGGCCACCATCCCAACGATGGATAGTTCGCGTCACACACCCGAGGACAGCCCGTACTCCCCGCTTGGATGACTCCGGGCGGATTCCATGCATTCGAGCATCGTTGGGCACTCACCGAAGCGTTCCGCTTTCACATGCAGATCGGGAAGGCGAAGGTCGCGGCGAGAATTCACGAGCTCAACCCCCCAAAACGCAATCACCGACGGTGAAACAACGAGACACCCCCCTGAAGAGGTAGGAGGACGCAAAAAATCTCGATAGAATGTCGAGACAAAAAAGTATCGCGCGATCTGAAAGGGCGCCCACTTTGCGGTAGGTTTTTGATCGTTCGGCGTCACCACCTACCGAAAGGAGCGCCGTTGTGAACCAAGCAAAGTATATTGGCATGATCAGGCAACGATCTCGTTGCCGTCATGGATTCCACTGGCAAGCTGATCTTGGAGTCCATCCTCGAAAACGAAAGCATGCACGATTCTGCAGTTCATCGGCGGGTCTGCGGGCAGTTTGCTCGTGCTCAAAGAAGGAACTTCCGCCGCCTCGTTGTATGACCTACTCAAGCCTCATGTTGCGAATGTCCTGGTCTCCGACCCGCGAAAGCGCCTGTTAAAGGATGGCAGACAAGAGTGACCGGATCGACGCTCGGAAACTGGCCCTTCTTGCGCGGCAACCATCTCTCACCGATCTACCACGGAGAGAACAGGGTCCGCACTTTGAAGGAGCTCGCGCGCAGCTATCTAACGATCACGAAAGATCTGACACGGGTGATGAGTCGGATAAAGGCCGTGTACCGAAGCTGGGCGATTCCTTGTGCCGGGCCAGCGGTGTATCGACCGCGCCATCGTACGGAATGGTTGGCCAAGATTGTAGAACCCGGAGTTCGTCTGCGAGCCAAGCGGCTCTACCAGCAACTGGATGCGTTGGAGCCTTTGCGGCAGGGAGCGCGACGCGATCTGTTGGCGGAGAGCCAGAAACATCCGGCGGTGAAACACTGCGTCAGATTCCTTATCTGGGCCCGATTCGTTCCGCCTTGCTGGTGGCGCTGCTGGGGACACCGCATCGTTTTCGCACCAAGCGACAGCTATCGGCCTATAGCGGGTTCGGACTCGAGACTCACGATAGCGGCGAATACCGCTATGTGAGCAGGCAACTGCGACGAAACCGGGAGCGAGTCACGGTGCTGGGCTTGAACGAAAACCACAATCACGATCTGAAAAATATCTTCAAGAGTGCCGCGATATCCGCCAGCACTCGGCCCGGACCGTTCCAGGAGTTTTACGCGGGGCTTCTGGCCAAGGGGAGAAGGCCGGCGACGGCACGCCTCACCCTGGCACGGAAGATCGCAGCGATCACTTTGACGATTTGGAAGAAAGGAGTGTGCTTCGACGCCAACGAATTACATCGGCAAGCGGCTTGAGCGTCTCTCACGTTCCATCCTCCTGAGTGGTGGTCGGTTCGGTTCTTGAGACGCTCGGTTCGAGGGGAGTATCAGATAGGTGGTCCGACCCTGTGTGCTTCGGCACCGAGTCACCGTTCTCACGCTATGCCTCCTCGGACAACCAGAAATAGCGATAGGCCATGAGCCTCGGATAGAACCATGGTTGCCACGGAATTGAATCGCTTGCCAAATTTCAAGAACCGAGGGGCGTTGTCACCACCAAAAAATGAAACCAAGGGAACGGAAGAGCAAGCCAGAGCAAAATCTCTCGAGCGATCGAGGGGCCATCTGCAAACAGTGGGCTGGATATCGAGACGAAAAAACTTCTCGGCTACCGGCCGAGGGAGAAGCTTTTTTGTTGACATCCTTCTCCAGAAACTTCTTTAAGGTTTTTCCAACGTAATCTAGAGTTCCAGTTTGGTACCTTTCTTTCTGAGGAAGTCGATCTGTTGTCGGCGGGATCTGTGCTCGTAGTATTCAGCACCTTTGTCAACGTACCGCTGACCGTACTTCAGCATTCGGTAGACCAATCGGCGAGCCGTGGGCCGTCGCCGTAATGGCTTTCGGGGCACCGAGCTTGGTGCGCAACCGGCGGATTGTGCTCCGAGGTAGGTGCGACTGCGCATCAAGGTGAGGGCCGCCATCCGCAACGTTGTGGGAGCGCGATCGACCACACACCGAGTGCCTCGGCCAGCCCTGTCTCACTGGTGCCGGTGTCCGGACATAATCCCAGCCACGAGGAGAAGTGCGCTTCGGTTTTCCACCGGCTCATATCCAGCCCCACTTCACTGATCAAAGTCTGGGCACCATCACGTCGATGCCGTCGATCCTGGTTAGGTCTCCTCCCGTGATGCGCTGCAGTACGGCCAGCTCAAATCGAGGGGCATTCTTGGCTGGCTTTGTCTTCTTTCTCTCAGGTTCCGCTTGCGATGATTGGCGCGGAATAGTATCCACAAAACCCGCCAGATGCTTCTGCAGTTGCTCATCGCACTCGGCGATCCGTTGCTGATAGGTGTCGTTCATTCTCCTTCCTGCTGCAACACCAAACAGCAGTTCCGGACGCCAGTTACCCTCCAGGCTTCTCACAACCTCCTCACGACTGGCCTGAATCCGCGGATCACTGAGTTCGGCCAACTTCCGCGGATCGCGTTCTCCGGCTACCATCGCCCGTATGATGGCTTGTCCGGTCAGACCGCTCACATCGCTGATTACGTTAGCCAATTGTACGTTCATTTGCGTCAAGGCTTTCTGCATACGTTGAACGCACGTCGCCGCTCCATGCACATGTTCTCCCCGTTGCCGCCAGTAGGTACGAAGCACACGAATCTCCGAAGGCGGCTGAAACGAGTTGTTCAACAACCCATGGGTGTGCAATTTCAGCAACCACTGGCTCTCCTGCACATCGCTCTTGCGTCCCGGCAGATTCCTGGTGTGCCGCGCATTGACCAGATACACCTCGAAGCCATGGTCTTCGAGAATCTCGTAGATGGGGATCCAGTACACTCCCGTGGACTGCATGGCCACGGTCTTCACTCCGCAGCTCTTTAACCAGTCCGCCAGACGATGCAGGTCCGCGGTGAAACACTCAAACCGGCGCACCGGTTCCGGATCGCAGTCCGGTCGTACGGCAACGTAATGCGCGCCATTGCCCACATCGATCCCCGCCGCATGCGGTGGACCACCTCCAGACCCGGATCCTCCGATTGCAACCGCCGCGCCCATTCCTTTCTCTCCTTCCGGTTCCGCCACAGCTTCTTGTCTGTCATCATGCCGCTCCTTAGTGAAAGATTGGGATCCGGTTCGGCCCGGTGACGATAGGTTGAGGAATCTCTCCAACGGGGTCAGAGGACCATCAGCATCGACGGTCCTTGCCACCATGCCAGCGATCGCCTGTACCGGAGCCATGCTTTTATCCGGGCACGAAGCACCAGTAGGAAGTCGGCCTTAGCTTGCCGAACCGAATCCACGATTAGATTTTCCGGTTAATGGAAACTCGAGACAAGTTTCTGGCACCAGTGACTGTGCCGTGGCGCGGTCAACTGCTTTTATAGAACTACCTATCTCAGAATGCGACAACGCACACAGAATTGACTGAGAAATCAGGAACTCCGTCAAAAGCGGCCAAAAGCGGCCAGATTCAGGTAAGGGCGAGTGTGATCGGAGTGTCACGTCCGACCGGAAAGTCACAGCTTCAATTAGATCTCCCTGGACCAATACACATTCCCACCCCTAGCTAGAGGAACGACAGCTCCCAAATCACGCACGAACTTTCGATATCGACCGCACGTAACTACTGTAATCCCAATACACACCATGATTGAGTGATAGTGAAAAGAGACAGTCTATGAGTGTAAGTGTGGGGGAAAGAGAGAAAACATGGGTAATCGATAAAAATTGCGTCGCAAAATCGTGCATCACAGAGAAAACTATCACCAGTCGTATTCCCGTGAAATCCGCGCAAACCCCGTTTTCCGCGAAACTCCTATATCTACCCACAGTACTCCTCGGATCAATCGCTCCTGACCCCCCCTAATCGCCGCCTACGGGTGTTTTAATCGTCGCAATTTCTATCCCGAACGCGAATCTCAGAGTATTTCAGAACAAAACATGCAGGGAGGCGGGATGAGGATGGTTTTTCGTATATGGACGCCGGCACTGTTCTTTCGTGCAGCTTCAAACACACCTCAGTGTCAGCGGAACGAATAAACACCGGCAAATGATTCTCTGGAACAAGAGCAATGTGTCCGGATTGCACCGACGAACGATTAATTGCATTTCTCAGGAACGAATAAACGGGAATGCAAAATGACAATCGTGTGACTCCCGATAGTAAGGACGAAGGAAAGGATGAACGAAAAACGGAGCAAATTTGGACAGGCTTTGTGCGAGCCAGCAGCTTGACAATTCGCGGACTCGGCGAGAAGATTTTACTCGCTCACCTTCATTCGAAGGCGCGGGTGGAGTTAAGCTAGGGGCAGTTAGCGAGAACCTGACCTGCGGTGACTCGCAGACGTATTTTTGTCTGTGGAGGTTACCGCTATGCGAAGCATCCGCAAATCCTGCACCCCAAATTTTCACAATCGATCTCATCGTTATAACGCCATCCGCGGTGGACACGCGCCTGGCTACCTTCGCGATGTCTTAGTTGACACGCTCGACGCGTCGTTGACTCCTTGGAACCGCGCCCCTTGGTGGAAACTTATGCGTGGCGGCAGGTTGGAGGCACGTTGGCTGCTAGGCCAATTATGGAATTGCCGCGACGTCGTTCCAGGCGCGGTCTGCGACGCCCTCGACCTTCCTATCGGTCGCACCTTTGCACAAGTCGTTCGACATCTCAGCACGGAGTTGAACGAGCGCGAGCGTCGGCCGAGTTCCCGAAAGAATCGAGCCAGCAGATCAACGAGAACGCAGGTAGTGAGTGGCGAGGAAATCGGGAAAACGAGGGCACGCTGACTTTCGAAGAGAGACTCGAGACGAGTCATGCGAAGAAGGCCTTCGACACATTGGTCGAGAACAATGCTGATCCAAAGATTCTGGAACACTGGCTGCGCAGCATTGCAGCCTCAAGCAAAAAGTATGTGCCAAGAAATGAGTGTCGCCGCAAGGCTGGCCGATTAGTCCATATAACAAAACAACTGGCCAGTGAAATCGAGCGCGCCACTCAATCTCCTCCGATTCTCTTGATGGCAACATACTCCGAGATACAGCTGATGCTTGAGCTCCCGAAAACACTTCGCGAATATGCGAGCATGTGGACGGCGCTTCTCTCGCTGCCTCGTTCGAGAGGGGTTAGCCCACAAACGGACGAGATCGCTGCGTTACTCGAGATCGTTAAGTCGTTTACGGGTACATACCACTATCGCGAAGTCGCAGACCTTCTAGATGTCATGACTAGCACTCGTTGGGATGAGTTAAAGTTGAAACAACTGCACTACCGAGCGAAAAAGCGGTGGGGCAGCCTCTCACAGGCTTGATAGTCGCCTAGCGAGCTCCAGCGTATTCTCGGCAGGTAACGCCTTCCGGCAAAAATCGGTTCGTCTCCCGTTCTGGCCAATTCGTGCAACCAGAGTAAAGTGCGAGTCAGTGGGCCGTTGTACCCACGGGAGGAAATCCATGAATTGCAAAAGAGAAAACTACGAGTCATTTATCCGTTTCAAGGCCTATCAGTGGTACGAAATCGCTACTCGCGCGATTGACAAACACTACCGCTCATGGGGCCGCAAAAATTACCAGCGGTTAGTACGCGCCCACCCAGAAATCTTTGGTGACCCGGGATCCGAGGTAGAGGGCGCGGAAGCATCCGAGATTCACGTCGCACCGGTTCATACGCCAACCTCCAAATCACACGGGAACGGTCAGCCTAGATGAGCACAAAATCGAAAACATATGTAGTTCCCGAAAAGAACTTTCTGCGGCAGGCCGGCAGGGGAATGTGGATCGGTTCAGTCTTCGGAGATCACGGCCGGACGATGAGAGTCACCACAATTGGTAAGGCTTACCAAAATGGTAAGGAGCGGTTGATTGAGATTACCGCAGTCGAAACCCGCGATGGTAGATAACCCGGCTGTACGCGCCGCATTCCAATCGACTCCACACGTGCGTGTTCTTTACCCAGTACGGTATTGGACACCCGTGCGCCGTGAGGTATTCGAGGACGTCTGCCCTCAGCTCAAAGCAAATCGCGGGGCTCTCGTTTATCTGGTTCTGTACGACCAGGCATGGCGGTCAGGAGACCGACGAGTAAGCGCAACTGTCACCGATGTGACTCGTTGGACAGGACTCGACGGACGAACGATTCAAAAGTGCCTAGTCAAGCTGGAGTCGAAAGGGTGCGTCGTCAGTGTTCGATCCGGCCGTGTGCGCAGTAGGACTAATAAGCCCGTGTGGCGGGTACCACTGGCGGAATTTGACTTTCGCAAACAAGGGCCGTGGACTCCGGTACCTACGTTCATTTTGTACAGATATTGCCAGGCTTACTCGAAGGCGGTGCTGCTGCCAGTGATTCTTTGGCACCAGCACATCGGGTGGAGGGACTGGTGCTGGCCCGGGGCACCTCGGCTCGCGACTCTGATGCATTGGCCGGTGGCAAGAGTCTACGCGGCGCTGCGCACAATGGGCCGGCGCGATCGATGGGAAAAGCTTGGTACGGGACTGCCTCAGCCGCTCGAAATTCAATGCCGGCGCAGTAAGAAAAGCGGCTGGACAAGGCACTTCCACGTGCGGGCCGTACATTATCAGCAAAGCTCCACTCAGCCTTCAGTACGACTGGATGAGGAGTTTGCGAAGTTCTTTCACGTGCCGGAGCTCCGATCGGGACTCAGTTTGGGGGAGCACAGTGCAGCTAAATGATTCACGACGTGTGGCTGTGAGTCACACAAATTCGACACAACGGCAGATGGGAACAATCCATGTGTCCAACATTTTCGACACTCGAGTCCTACATTTCTGCCCATATATGAAGTCTATGGAAGGAGGTGATTTTATTATCCTCTTTTCCCTTACGGGAAAAGAGAAGGCAACGCTTCGCGTTGCCTCGATATTTCTCTCCTTGTTCTGTGAAAGGAAAGCAACCTTAAAGAAATACGAGTAACACACTGGCCTAGCCCCGACGGCTGACCGATATTGATCTTGATGTTTCGATGGAAAGGAGTACGGCAAACGATGCTTCATACGAAATCTTGCTTTTCTGACGAAGAAGACGAGCGCGAAGCGAGGCGCAAAGCACGGCCAAAGGCGACGGAGCTTCTCTGCTCTCCCTCTTTCTTTCAGAGTTTTCTCGCGGACGTACGGAAGGCCGGGCTTGTCGGGGAGAAGAGGAACGCGCTGGCCCTGTACATTGTGGCGACATCGCGGTTCCGGGGACGGCCCCTGAATGCTTTGATGAAAGGGTCAAGCGCTGTTGGAAAGAATTTCATCGTTCGGACGGTGACGGACAACTTCCTGCCGGAAAAAACTGTTCATGGTATCTCCAGCATGTCGGAGCGGTCGTTGAACTTCCTCGATAAGGACGACCTCGAGAACAGCATTCTCTACTTCTACGAAGTGGACGGCTCGGCTCGGTCGGCACATCCCAATCGTTTGCTGATCAGTGAGGGCAAGCTTGTGCATTGGTACGTAGCCGCGAGCAAATGGGGAGGAAAGGAGGTACGCGAAGAAATCACCGGCGGGCCGGTAGCCTGTATTTCGACGACGACGGAGAACGCTCTGAAAATCGACGACGAGTCGCGTCATCTCTCACTGTGGATGGATGAGTCGCCAGGACAGACCAAGCGTATCGCCCGAGCGTACGCGGCTGGTAAGAAGGAAACGCTGACAGCGGAGATGAAGGGGGTGTGGATCGAGGTCCAACAGCTAATAAGAGAACGGAAAGACTTGCCCATCGAGGTGCCGGCCTGGTTCGAGCGCCTGGTTGATCTGATTCCGACTGGCGATGTTCGGATCCGCCGCTACTGGCCCGCCTTTGTGGAGGCCTGCAAAACGGTCTGTTTAATCCGCTCGTTTAGATCGGAGAAAGCAGAATTAGAGAGCCGCGGCGGGTTGACGGTGAGTTTCAAGGACTTCGCCATTGCCGATCTGATCTTCGACAAAGTGGTGGCGGAGAGCCTCAGTCGAAGTGCCACAGACGAAGAAGTGTGGGTCGGAGAAATGGTGGACCGCATCTCCGAACAGCACAAGGGAGTCGGAGTCGAAGCCACAAATTTGCTGGCAGAACCGGGCGTTACTTCCCTGGCTAAGGCCTACAGGTTGTTACGACGAGCCGAACGTGCAGGGACGATCTTTCGTTCCAATCTTCCAGGAAAAAACAATGGGAAGTTTTATCTTCCATCAGCAGAACGTGAATTCGTCGGCAGCCCGGAATTTGTATACAGGCGCCTCGAAATGCAGGGGAACGTGAAATTCGTTCATCCGATCACAGGCGAGTGGGTGAATTACGGTGACAAAGCGAAATGACCTGCAGCACCGCGCGTTGGTTTTGCGGTTTTGTAGGTTTTGCAGAAGGGTAGAAACCTATCGAGTGAGGCAGTAAACCGGTGGGCATATACAACTTCGGCGACTAGTGGAGGCCCAATGGACGGAAATTTCGCAGGATAAAGCATTCCCGGCGACAAATGGACGAGCGGATTGAAGGCTTAATGCGGTACTTCGCGGTACTTCGTGGTACTTCGCGATCAAGGCACATTGCGTTTCTGGAGGGGTGCAAGGCCGGTTTACGAAAGAAGACTTCGCGGATCTTGAGGAATGGAAGCCTTACTGACAGTCGTAGCGTCGTAGATCTCGGGATTGATCACGGTGGCATTGCACTCCGAAACAGAGTCACCAAGAAGTAGCCATAACCCAGTATTTCAAAGGAGAAAAGAATGGAAGCGAGAATTAGGAATGGCAATCTCATCATTACGCTGCCGCTGGAACAACCCCGTCCTTCGTCGTCGAAGAAGACGCTGATCGTAGCAAGTTCCCACGGCGTCCGTCGGTGGACCGCCCGAATAGATGGAGAGATTGTTTGCGTGACCGCGAATGCGTTCGTCTATCCCTCGAGCCCAGACGAGAAGGGCGGGAAGAAATCCCCCATAAAACAGAAGCGCTGATGGAAGGGGCGATTTTAAAAGTTAGGCGATTTTAGGCGAAAACAGGCGTATCGACCGAAAACTGCGGCAACGGAGCAAAAAGGGTTGTTCCTGCGGAGCGCGAGACCAACGGGGTTCGAAAAAGAAATCGGTCAAAGTGGCCAAAGATGCCCAAAAGGTGGCCCATTCAACGTTGACCTGCGGTCTCTGACAAAACCCAACAGACAGCGAGCTTGGCCATACCCCCTTAGTTACCATATAATTACTAATATGAGTACCGAACGATAACTAGGAGGATCCAATGAAACAAACGAGAGCCGCGATTTATGCGCGTGTATCGGGGAATGGGCAGAATCCAGAGATGCAAATCAAAGAACTGCAAACGTACTGCCGCAGGCGAGGTTGGCAAATTGCCGGAGAGTACGTAGACAGAATCTCCGGCACGAAAGATTCCCGACCAGAGCTCAACCGACTTATGGCGGACGCTCACCGCCGGGTATTCAGATTTTTAGTCGTGTGGAAGTTCGATCGGTTCGCTCGGTCTGTCTCTCATCTGCTCCGGGCGCTCGAAACGTTCCGCTCCTTGAATATCGAATTCGTGTCACTGACGGAACAGATCGACACGAGCACGCCTGCGGGAATGATGGTGATGACCGTGCTCGGCGCGTGCGCGGCGCTGGAAGCCTCCTTGATCGGCGAGCGGGTCAGGGCCGGTCTTCGAAATGCGAAAGCCAATGGGGTGAGGTTGGGACGACCGCCACTGCGAGAACTCAGCATTGCGGAGGTTCGGCAGCTCAGAAGAGAGAGAAGAAAGACTGGGGAAAGTTTCAGAGGGCTTGCCCAAAGGTATGGAATCTCGGTTTGGACGGCATTTCGGGTATGCAAATCAAACGATTAGAAATCTTTAGGTTTCAAACAGCGGATCGGTGGATGAAAAACGTCAATGTTTTACTCGTTTTCTGGAGGCTGTTTTGGTGAGGGTTTTCAAACAACCCGAAATAACAGGTTTTAGAGGATTCCAATTGGCACTACCAGTCGCCCGGGAGACAGCTGATCGGCTCTATGCGGCGCTACGCGGTGGGTGCACCTGTACGTCTATGGCAAGAAATCTAAACCAGCACGCCAGACGGATGGAAGTAACGCCTGAGAAACAAATGTGAAAACGGAACGGAAGCTAACAGTCGAAGCTGAGCGCCTGCTAACGGCAGTTGACGTCGCATGCATAACCGGCCTTTCAACTGAGACCTTGGCACAATGGAGATCTCAGCGGCGGGGTATTCCTTTTATAAAATTAAGTCGGAACGTTGTTCGCTACCGGCACGGTGATTTGGATGAGTGGCTGGCCGAGCGTTTAGTACGAGTCGAAGCCGAACCTTCGCTCTCGGAGTCAAGGAGGTAGCGATGGCGGTCTACCGGCGGGGCCGGATTTACTGGTACAACTTCGTATTTCAAGGGAGACACATCCAGGAGTCCTCTGGCTTCACGAACAAGACGGCCGCCCTCAGAGCTGAAGCGAAGCGCAGGATGGAGTTGCTCGATCGTAGTGCGGGGTTCAAGCAGGTCAAGCCCGCGCCGAAATTCGAGGATCACGTCGATAAATTCTTGGACTGGTCAACAAACCAGCATCGACCGAAGACGCGCGAACTCCACGGCACAAACTGCGACACCCTACTGCGGTTCTTCCGTGGGTGCTGGCTCGACGAAGTCACGACAGGCATGGTCGAAGAGTTCAAGCTGGCCCGGTCCAAAGAAGAGAGGAAAAACGCGAAGGATGGAAGCATCGTCTCGCCGGTAACCGTGAACCGCGCCCTCACGACGTTAAAGTTGCTTTTCCATCACGCTGAGAGATGCGGCTACGCCGTTTCGAATCCAACGAAGGGCGTCGCATACCTCACGGAAGGCGGCGGGAGGATGCGCGTAGTCAGCTTCGAAGAGGAATTGTTATACCTCGCCCAAGCGAGCCAACCGCTGAAAGACATTGCGCAGATTATTCTCGATACCGGCCTGCGTCCGGAGGAAACCTTTCGAATCCGAGTGGAGCACATCGACTTCGCCGCGCGGACGATCTTCAACCCGTTTGGCAAGACGAAGGCAGCAAGGCGAAAAGTGACAATGACCGCCGACGTCCACGCAATTCTGAAAGGCCGTGCGAAGGTCGCAAAGGGCCCGTTTGTTTTTCCTTCGAAGAGCGGCACCGATAAGCCGATCGGTAGCGTTAGAAAGGCGCACGATAAGGCCGTGGAAGATGCGGGTATCGGAGAGCACTTTCGGCTCTATGATCTTCGCCACACGTTTGCAACGAGGGCGGTAGCCGGCGGGGTTGATCTTCCGACGCTCTCCGCGATGTTGGGGCATACCAGCATTCAGATGACGATGCGGTACGTTCATCCGGCCGAGGAACAGAAAAAGATCGCGACCGGCAAGCTTGAGGCTTTTCGCATTGCTGGCATCGTACAAGCGATCGAAAAGACGAGATCGCTCACTACAAATCCCACTACAGTGAATTGAGCAGAGTGATTTGCGGACATTCAAAATACGGTCTGCTAACGATACCCAGCGTATGATCCCATTACCTGAAGACGCCGCCCAAGAAATTAAACAGGTTCATTTGAGGTGGACCGAGTTCGAAGCCGCTGGAAAGGCTCAGAGCTTGATGGCTTTGTGCGCTGATGATATTGAGTTGTGGCCGCCGGACGCGCAGCCTTTGCTCGGACGCGAGGCAGTTTCAGCCTGGATGGCGCGTGGAAGCACGAGAATTCACAGCATCGAGATTACCGAACGTCATATCCGAGGTTCAAACGAGATTGCTTACTTGACCGCGAATTACAAAACTACGTTTTCCTTGAAGGGAGATTCCACGCTCAGAAAATCCCGCGGGAGCCATCTGTGGATACTGCGAAGGCAGGCCGGTACGTGGGTTGTCACTCTCGTGGCCTGGTCATTGTGGTGACTTAGGCCGGTTCGGCGCTTTGCCGGGTGAACACTTCAAAGTTTACTCGAACCGTTCGAAGGCCGACTTCGTTATGTCATCAGGGATTATCACACCTATCTCAGTCTGAGATAGCTGGTGGTAAGAGGAGTGGCTGTTGAAAAAGTCGGTTTTCCCGAAAAAAGTCAAAAATCGGGTGATAGAAAATGTCTAGGAGACTCGGAAAAATCGTTTATAGAGCTTCCTGACGCGAAGCAGTTTTTTGCAAATTTGAAGTGAGAGAGTTTTTCAACAGCCACAGGATTTCGCAACACCTATCCGGAACCGGCTGGTCCCGGCCTGTTGCCAAACCAGTTTCCGGTTAAAGGGCAACGTTGCCACTGATCGCCGTTTGATTCTATTTGGCCTTGGATTCAGGATGGAATAGAATCCGACACGTTGAGGTCATCCGCCGATTCATTCTGAAAGGCATCGAACGCCGCGTTTCCCCTTTGTTGCTGGGATTCAAGTCACGGACCTTGTGACGGAACAGCAGCTGGCGGCCCACACAGAGGATTTGAGTTTGTTCGGATGCTTTGTCGAGACCCTTGCTCCGTTTCCCGCCGGGACAAAGGTCAGACTGCGAATTTCACACTCTGGCGCGAATCTCCTCGCTCAAGGCACCGTCGCCTATTCACGAAACAACGACGGGATGGGGATCGCGTTCACTTCGATTGAACCAAGCTGCGTATCAATCCTAGACGCTTGGCTCACTAGCCTGAGAAAGTAACTCATAATACGATACGGCACCCTTCGCTAAAACCGGCAACGAGAATAATCAACTGAATCTAGCGGAAGTTCTTGACGAACATAATGTAGGACTCGTCGATTCCGTTCTGACCGAAAAGCAGGGATTTGCCGTCCGGAGAGAGCGCCAGACCGCCGAACTGCGGAACTGGTTTTTCGACAGCGAAAATTGGGGTAGTGGAGCGGGTCGTAAAATCGAAAAACTCGATTTTTCCATTTGGGTTGAAACTATAATCCAAAAAGTAAATTCCGTTCGGCGCCAACGTCCAATCCCAAGTCCCAGTATGCTCCAGCTCCAATACTTTGGTTTCCTGCCCGCCCTCCAACGGCATCCTCCACAGGCCCGCCTCTCCCCATTTGATGTAATACAGGAAACGCCTGTCCGGTGACTCAGTTACGTAAATCCCACCTTCGCCTGTCCTCACTCGAATTGGAGTCCCACCCCTAAAAGGAATCTTCCAGAGTTGATAGGTACCCTTTTCATGGGTGGAATAGAAATAAATCCATTGGCCATCCCGCGACCAACGGGGTACACCGTTGTTTGCTCCAGGGAAAGTGGGCAACTCACGAGGTGTGCCTCCGGGATATTCAAGGAGGTAAACCTCCCAGAAGTCTTTCGTGATCGCCTCAAAAGCGATGTGCCGCCCGTCAGGGGACCAGCGTGCGGTGGCTGCAGATCCATGGAGCGATGTCAACTGTGAGCAATTAGATCCGTTGCTATCACAAACCCAAATATCCCCATATCCCATACGGTTGGATTCGAAAGCGATTTTCTTCCCGTCAGGAGAGAAATCAGGTTTCCATACAACTCCTCTTCCAGCAAGCAGACGCGTCGGAGAGCCGAGAGGATGTCGTTCGTCCTTCAAGTGAAGTTGCCAGATCGTGTCGAGCCTGTTCACCTGCTCGTAAACGAGCTGGTCACCGCGACGCGCGACGGAGGGCCTGTATGCCTCTCCGCTCACTCCCTCAACCGGTCGGGGCACTCCTCCTGTCGCGGGCATGCGCCACAAGTTTTGCAAGCCACCCATGGCAGAGGAAAAGATGATCTCCTGTCCATCCGCTGTCCACGCGAGGGGTCCGCCGGAGTTCCCAGAGGTTAGCCGTATCGGGTCGCTATCTCCGAGTTTCAGCGCAAATAAGTCACCCCGGTCAGCACTCATACCGCCACGCACGAAAGCTACGTTCGAACCATCCGGTGAAAAGCTTGCAGCACAGTCGAACTGTTGGTTTGCCGGTGAAGTGATATGTCGCACGGTCAAGTCCGACAACGCCAGCAATGCGAGAGGAGCACGGATACTGTTATCCACAAATTCCGAAAACATCAAGTATCTTCCGTCGGGCGACCAGTCCAGCTTGTCGCAGTAGAAAAAAGTAGCCGAAGCACCTGTGTACAGCAGGCGCTCTCTGCCCCCAAGGGCTGGAACGGCATAGAAGCTCCATTTGTCCTCGGAGTCAGACCATCGTACGAAGGCGACCTGCTTGCCATCCGGCGACCAGGTTGGACAGCAGTCCGATATGTTGTCAGTTAATTGCAGCGGCTTCTCGCCTCCCACGAGCATTGTGTAGATTCCGGGACGCGGTCCGTGATACGCCCTAAATGCAACCTGATTCCCATCGGGCGAGAATGCCGGCGTGGCCTGTTTGCCTTCCATCGAGACTAAGGGGACTACCTCGACCGCAGAGAGCGGAGATGTTGTGGAGCCGCGGAAGTGAAACCTGATGAGAGCAATGGCGGAGAGCCCGACAAGCGCAGCGAAGGCCAGCCATGGCCAGTGGGCCGTGAGTTCGGCGAAGCGGGACTTTGTAGGCGTGGCTCCGGTAAGTGGCTGAGTGGCTGCTGTGGACATTAAGTGGTGGGCTGAGTCGGTGTCGCGTTGAAGGCGTTTCAGGTCGGTCCGAATGTCGGAGGCGTGTTGGTAGCGCAGATCGCGGTCTTTTTCTAGGCACTTATTGATGATTTCCTCCAGCTTGGGTGGAAGGTCAGGATTGAGACGCACGGCTGGGGTGGGTGTCCCATCCAGAATCGCTTTGAAGGTCACACCTGAACTCTCGCCGCGAAACGGCAGTGTACCTGTCGCCATCTCGTAGAGCACTGTCCCGAACGAAAATAAATCCGTGCGTGCGTCCAGTTCCTTGGCACGCGCTTGTTCGGGTGACATGTACGCGACGGTTCCCAATGTGCTACCGGGACTGGTCAGGTGGTCTGGGTCCACTTCGTCCGAAGCGATTGTCGTGGCACCGTCAACGGAGGTTTTTGCCGAACTGACCTTGGCAAGGCCAAAGTCTAAAATCTTCGCGTGGCCACCGTCGGTAACGAAGATGTTCGGCGGTTTGATATCTCGATGGACGATGCCCTTGCCATGAGCCGCATCGAGTGCGCCGGCCACGTCTATCCCAACCTCTAGCATCCTCTCCAACTCCATGGGCCGACCCGCAATCAAATGTTTGAGGGTCTTGCCTTCCAGATATTCCATAGCAATGAACGCCCTGCCGTTTTCCTCGTCAATGTCGTGAATGGTGCAGATGTTGGGATGGTTCAGTGCAGATGCGGCCTGTGCCTCACGCTGAAAACGAGCAAGTGCCTGGGGGTCTTTGGCGACATCATCAGGAAGGAATTTCAGCGCGACAAATCGGTGTAGGCGAGTGTCCTCGGCTTTATAGACCACACCCATCCCGCCACCACCGAGTTTTTCGAGCATGCGGTAGTGCGAAATCGTGCGGCCTAGGATGGACAATGAATTCGTCACTTTGCGTGAATCTTACGCCTGTTTTCAGATAAGTGTCGAGAACAGGGATTATCACTACCTATCTCAGAATGCGACGAGACACAATTCTAGACGTTATCGGAGGAATCGATGCGGTACGTTCATCCGGCCGAGGAGCAGAAGAAAATCGCGACCGGCAAGCTTTGAGCCTTTTCGGATTGCTGGCATTGTGCAAGCGATAGAAAAAAGCAGATCGCTCACTACAGATCCCACTACAGTGAACTGAGTAAAATGATCTGCGGCATTCAAAATACGGGTCCTTAGCTAGCTTTAACCTCCTTCCTTGGGCGCAGGAGGTCTGGAGTTCAAATCTCCACGCCCCGACCACTTCCTTGATTTCTTCTTAGTGTTGCCAACCTCGCAGGAGCTCGTTGGCGCCGCTACTTCGTTTTCATCACGTAAACGCCGTCCCAGGCGCCCTTGGGCGCGTTCTCTGAAAATTCCATTGCTCGCGAGAGGAACACCTGCGACGGGCCGTCCTCTGGAAACTCCGCGAGGATAT
Source organism: uncultured Acidobacteriota bacterium (assembly GCA_963736465.1). Classification (GTDB taxonomy): domain Bacteria; phylum Acidobacteriota; class Terriglobia; order Acidiferrales; family UBA7541; genus Palsa-295. The sequence goes on from CAVTOS010000010.1 coordinate 372,208, forward strand.
CGGCGAACTTCGCAGCCGCTTCGCTCCAATTCTGAGAACGATAGGCCGCCATCGCTTGCTCGAAGCGTTCGAGCAGCGGCTCGTATTTTGTTTTTTCCGCCGCGAGGTCAATCAATTCGTAAATAGTGACGGGCAGATTCTTGCCCTTCACTCGTATCTTGTCGAGCTCGCGGCAAACGAACTCGGTGGCTACGTGACGATACGTGGCTTCGCTGATCACCAACTGCACGTGATATTCCTTCGTGATTCCCTCGAGGCGCGAGGCGAGATTCACGTTGTCGCCCATCACGGTCCAGGAGAGCCTGCGGGCGGAACCCATGTTTCCGACATTCACCAGGCCCGTATTGAGGCCGATGCCAATCGAGATCGGCGGGTGCCCCGAAGCCTTCCACTTCGCGTTCAATTCCGCGAGGCCGCGCACCATTTGCAAAGCGCACGAGCAGCTACGGGACGCGTGGTCAGCCTGCGGATAGGGCGAGCCCCAGAAAGCCATGATAGCGTCGCCGATGTATTTGTCGAGCGTTCCGTCGGTGGCGAACACAATGTCCGTCATTTTCCCGAAGTATTCATTGAGGAGCAGGACGAGTTCGTCGGGGGTGAGGCTTTCGGAGATGGTGGTGAATCCGCGGATGTCGCTGAAGAGCACGGTGAGTTCTTTTTCTTCACCGCCGGGGCGGATGTATTTCTCCGGATCTTTTTCGATGAGCTCAATCACCCCGGGCGAGAGGTATTGCGAGAAGGTCTTGCGGATTTTTCGCTTTTCGCGCTCCTCGCGGATCATGCGCGCGCTTGTGATCGCCACATAGTCAGCCGCGAGAGTGCCGGCGGGTATCACGAAACTGAACCAGAGGCCTTTCTGGGAGAAGCCGAAATATACGAACCAGGCATAACCAGCGAGCGCCAGGATTACGAGGATGGTGGAATAGAGCGGAGTGACACGGCTGAACAGGAAGCCGAAACCGAGGCCGAACAGGAGAATGAACGCCACGTCGGCCATTTCCTGATAGCCGGTGCGCTTGAGAAAGCCTCGTCCTTTTTCTTCACTGTGAAGCAGGTTATCAATGATGTTCGCGTGAACTTCCACTCCCATGTACACGGGGTCCTGATTCGCGAAAGGCGTATTGCGCATATCGCCGAGACCGAGTGCGGTGGGGCCGATGAGCACGATTTTGTCGCGAAAGGTTTCGGGAGGCACGGCGCCGGAAATTACGTCCGCCATGGAATATTGCGGATAGGTGCGGTAAGGCCCGGTGTAATTGATCAGGGCGCTGCCATCGCGCGCGTGAAGTAGCGTGTGGCGGCCAAAGTGTATGCGTTCGAGGCCGTCTGGGGCGATATAGGCGGCGATGTCCTGGTCGGGAATCTTTTCGTATTCGCGCACCACCTCGAGGTCCAGCGAGGGGAAAAAATCCTGGTCCTGATAACGCATCATCAGGAGAGCGTGGCGCAAAGTGCCGTCGGGATCGGGCTTGATGTTGATGAACCCGAAAGAGGCGGCTGATTCGGCGAGTTTGACGATGTTGGCTTCCGCGCCAGCCATCACCGTTCCGCCGTTTTCAATCCACGCGCGGCCCATGTCGAAATCCGGTCCGCCGCGCTTGTTCACTTTGAGCACCTGCGGAAAGGCGTGCGCCCATACGATGTTGAAATATTCTTCGGCCAGCTTTGGATTGGGTTGCGAATCGAGAAAGATGTGGGCCAGCAGAACGTTACCGGCATTCTTCAGTGCCGAAGCAAAGCTTGCATCCTGGTCGGTGGCTGACTCAAGAGCGTCTATCTGCTGCAGCATCGAGGAGGTGGCGTTGGGCCCGATATCTTTTTTCAATTTTTCGAGTGCTTGCTGGGCGGAATTGCTTTCGGGGTCGGGGAAGGTGGCGTCAAAGGCGATTACGCGGGCTCCGGCGGAGCTCAATTGATTGACGAGTTTCGCGTAGTTGCTTCTGGGAAGCGGGAACGAGCCGATCTGCTGAAGGGTATTTTCGTCGATGGCTACGATGACGATGCGATCGTCATGAGGACGCTGGCCGCGCATTTCAAAACGCAGATCGAGAGAGCGGCGCTCGACGTTTTGAAGGAAGGCGAGGGCGGCGTGGGAATTGCCCTGCAATCCGGAGAACGCAAAGAGAGTGAGGCCCGCCAGCGTGATGGCGATGGCGAGCCCGAGGTCAAGGTGACGAAGCGCGAATTTTCCAGCCCATTGCGCCCAGCGTGGCTTTTGCTTCGTCTGCAAGTCAACTCAGCCGCAGTTGGGACTGCCGGGCTTGCAGGTGCCATTGCCGCCGCCGCGAGTGCCGTAATATAAGCCGAGCCCCAATCCGACGGCGAGTCCTGACCCGATCAGCACGTTGCGCACGAGGTGGCCGTGATGATGCGGAGCGGCTTCAACTACCACGGCGGTCGCCGCCAGGCTTGCCTCCAAAACATCCGAGGGCGTTTGCGAAGGACTCGCAGGAGGCACATCGGATGTGACAACCACCATCTGTCCGGCCGAAACGGTGATGGCGCTCGAGGCGGAACCGGAAACGCCGGCGGCCACTGCGTTGCCGATGGGCGTAACCGTGACCTGGCCCTTGTAGCAGATGACGGTTGTCTTGTTTGCTTCAAAGGATGTGTAGAAATCGGTGCCAATCACGCCAATGACGGCGTTCGGCGTTTTCATCTCGAATTTTCCGCCGGCCTTCGTGACTTTTGTCACCTGGCTGCGAACTTTGCCGAAATCCATCTCCAGTTCGGTTTGTTGCGAGACGGTATCGTGCTGCACGATTCGGAGTTCGCTCTCGGAGCCGACGCTCAGGATCGAACCGTCTTTCAGACCGGCGCGGACGCGGCCCGTCTTCTCGGTCTTCAGCAAATCGTTCCAGTTCAGCTCTTCTTTCAATTTGGCCGTCTGGGAATTGCGGGTCGCCGCCGGGATCAAAGCGTTAATCTGACCCGCGACCTGATTGTTGCCAGCCGGTTGTGCCATTGCAGGCAGACCGGTCAGCAGAGAGCAGAGCACCATCGCTATAGAGCGCTTGTACAAACTCATGCGAGAACTCCTTGTTTCGATTGAGTGAGGTCCTTTGAGCCAGTTTGGCAGAGGGTGAAACGTAGTCAATCGAACAGGCCGCGCCGCGCCTCAATTTGGTAAATAGTACTTTTTCGACTGATCGTCGAATCCCCTTATCGTTACCGGCTGTTCGGCTCACGCCTGCCGAAAGCCGTGAAAATGGCCAAGCACCTGGACGGGTGGCGCTGGCGATTATCGGTAGCCTCAACTGCTGGGTGGCGCATGTGTGGAATTGCTTGACATTCAACGACTAAGCGCGTATCTCTGCTGCAATTTCGTTCGTTTTCTCGGGGGTTGTCCGGAGGTCCAGAAGTGACACGTCGGGCTCCGCATCGCAAATCTCGTTGGAGGGTGGATACATGAATTTAATACGGGTGTATCTCCTCGTGGCTGTCGTAGCCATGGGGATGGCCTTACCTGCCGCCGCTCAAGGGCAGGATAAACAAGCGACACCGCCGCTCGTTCAGCTACTTCAGTCGAAGGGGATTCTTTCCTCAGACGAAGCGGCTCAGCTGAGTCAAGCTGGGAGCGCCGAAGAAGCGAACGCGCGGCTGGCAAATTTGCTGGTGGCAAAGGGTCTGATCAGTCGAGACGATTACGATCACACAGTGGGATCCCCTGAGCCGGTAAGCGATCAGGCGTCAGGGGGCCACTATATCAACGCGTTGCTTCATGTTGCGAAGGATTCCACGCCACCGCCAGCCACTTCGGACCCCTTCACATTCGGGGCGCCGGCGGAGGGGGGAATCATTCCGGCTGTGGCACCCGTTCGCCTTCTGCCGATTGATACTCCAAAACCGACCGGGATCGGCGACCTGAAGCTCGGAAGCGGAGCCACGTTGACCCCTTACGGGTTCATCAAAGCCACGGCGATCTACGATTCCACAAACAGCGGCGGCACGACCTTCGGCAACAACGATTTTCCCCTTCCGCTGCTGCTAGGCGATACGGGGCCGGATGGCGGTTCGCAGTTTCATATCAAGGCCCGAAGTACGCGGTTCGGCACGAATTTCTACTGGCCGGACCCCAACCGGGACTTGGTTCTGACCGGCAGAATCGAAATGGACTTTGAAGGCGACTACACCACGGTCAACAATCGGAATGTCAGTTCGGTTCGTTCGTCTCAAGTGAGCCTTCGGCAGGCGTGGGTTCGAATGGATACGCACATCGGCGGACTTCCGGTTTTCGCAGAGTTCGGGCAGGACTGGACGTTGCTAGGATCGTCCACGATGCCCGACATCATCGAAACAACCCAACTGATGGCGTTCTTCGGGAACATCTATGAACGGCTTCCGCAAATCAAGGGAGGCGTTCAGTTCCATAAGGGAGACTTTAAGGTTCAAGCGGAAGCGGCCGTTTTGCTGTCGGCTTTCGGAGATGCGAACCTGGCAGCCACGCCGCCTGGCATACCCGTACCGGCGAGTAGCGTGGCGGAGCAACTGAACAGCCGATTCGGCGAACGGATAGGCTCAGATAGTGGGCAGCCCGCCGTCGAGGGACGGGTGGTGTTTCAATACCCGATCTTCCACTCCCCAGGCGTTGCGCCCGCGCAGCTGATTTTCAGCGGACACCACGCGACAGGATCGGAAATCGTGCTGCACGGGACGTTGGCAACCGCTGGATCGCAAACCGATGTTGTACTATTGGATGCTCTCGGAAACCCCATCCTCACCGGTTGCGGCGCCGTAGGCGGCTGCACAGTTGCACAGTTCTTCCCAGAAGGCTTCCGGTTCAACATTCCGCAGAACATCTGGACGGCAGAGTTCCAGTTGCCGACACCGATTGTCACCGTTGTGGGTAAGTACTTCCACGGCGGGGATACGCGCTTCATGTTCGGTAACCTGAATTCGACGTTTGCAGACACGATGGGTCACGCGGTTATCGCCAACGGGATCGCGGATTCGGGCGACACCATTCCGTTCGTGAACGTCGACGGAAGTGCAGTGTTCGCTCAGCTCCGACCGGTTCGCGACCAGGGCGGCTTCCTACAGCTAAGCTTCCCGCTTTCGCGTATCTTCCATGCGGATCCGGAAGGCCACAATGCGGGCTGGACCTACTCGCTTACGGGCGGCTTGGATCGTACCAAGGCGGAGGACGTAGCGCGAACAGGCGCCAACGGCATCCAACGGACCGATTACGTTGCTTCGACGATCCGTTACAAGATCAACAAGTGGGCATCGATCGTGAACGAAACGACGTGGTACGACACGACGACGGTCAACCAAGTTAAAAAACTATACCGCGGCGTGGACGCACGTACGGCTCACGATTGGCGCAACGAGTTCGGAACGATCGTTACCTTCTGAACCTAATTCAAACCTGCGGACTGCGGAGCCGCCATCCGGCGGCTCCGCGGTTCCCTTGTAGCGGTGTCTGTCGGCCCTGAATCTCTCGAATCAACCTGGGAAGAGGCGCGCTGTACCGTTCAAAAGGAGGCACACCATGGCCACGCGAGGGGACGAGTTGAGAATGGAACGGCAGGCGGAATACAGCTTGCCGCTCGTCATAACGGCGTCGTCCGTCGGAACGATGATCGAATGGTACGACTTTTACATCTTTGGAAGCTTGGCGGCCATTCTGTCTCCGAAGTTCTATCCGCCGGGAAACGACACGTTCGCCTACTTCGCCTATCTGGCGACGTTTGCGGTTGGATTTCTGGTGCGGCCTTTCGGCGCTATTTTCTTCGGGCGGATCGGCGATCTGATTGGGCGGAAGTATGCTTTTCTGGTTACGCTGTCAGTGATGGGCCTGTCCACCGCGGTGATCGGTCTATTGCCAACGTACAAGACCGCTGGATGGTTTGCGCCGATTGCGTTGATCGGAATTCGCGTGCTGCAAGGCTTGGCGCTGGGCGGCGAGTATGGCGGAGCAGCAGTGTATGTGGGCGAGCACTCCCCGGATGGAAAGCGCGGTTTCTATACCAGTTTCATCCAGATCACGGCGACGCTGGGGTTGTTCGTATCAATTCTGGTGATCATGGCGACGCGCGGGGCGATGAGCACGGAAGAGTTCTCCGCTTGGGGCTGGCGTGTTCCTTTCCTAATCTCGATTATTTTGGTGGCGATATCTCTCTACATCCGGCTGAAGCTCAAGGAATCGCCGATCTTTTCGTCCATTAAGACCGCAGGAAAAACTTCGATGCAGCCGTTGAAGGATGCGTTCACAAAATGGCCGAACTTGAAGCAGGTGCTGATCACTTTGTTCGGAGCAACCGCGGGCCAAGGCGTGGTGTGGTACACCGGCCAGTTCTATGCCCTGTTCTACATGCAGTCGATCTTGAAAATTAACACGCATACCGTGAACATCATTATCTCGATTGCGCTGCTGCTGAGCATGCCGTTCTTCACCGTTTTTGGAGCGCTCTCAGACAAAATCGGGCGAAAGAAGATCATGATGGCGGGCTGCCTGCTTGGCGTTTTGACGTATATTCCGATTTACCATGCGATGCAGAGCGCTTCGGGAAACAATGTGGTGGCTCTGAAATCGGCGCGCAACAAAGTGACGGGCGCGATCAGCCTCACGCCGATGACCGTAGATCCCACAACCGGTGCGCAAGTACCGGCAAAAGAAGCGGTGAGTCCCAATCAGCCGATGCTGGTGTTTCTCGTGTTCATTCAGGTGATCTTTGTGTGCATGGTGTACGGTCCGATCGCGGCGTTTCTCGTGGAGTCGTTCCCTGCGAAGGTGCGCTACACGTCTCTTTCGTTGCCGTATCACATCGGCAACGGAGTATTCGGAGGAATGTTGCCGCTCATTGGACTCTCTTTATGCGCGGCGACGGGAAATATTTACGCCGGGCTGTACTACCCGATGATTGTGGCGGGGATCACGTTTATCGTGGGGAGCCTGCTGCTGAAGGAGACGTACGGCGTAAAGATTTGGGACGAAGTGGCGGGAGGGCAACCGGCACGATCGCCCGCGGATTGAATCTGTTTCTCCATAAACCGACGATTCGTTGCCGTCAGCGAACTCGATTCGGGGAAAGGTTGACTGGTGGGTACGGAAAGTCGCTATTTTTAGCCATGTAATTTGGGGTGCGACCGCATTCCGCACTTAATAGGGAGGACTGAGATGTCAAAGAAGCGAGGTCGTGGAATTTCCCGGCGAGAATTCGTCAAACTGGCGGGCACTGGTGCGCTGGCTGCCGGCGCGGGACCCGCATTTCTTTTTCCAGAGCGCGCGCAGGCCCAGCAGAAGACCCTGAAGATTTTGCAGTGGAGCCACTTCGTGCCGGCGTATGACACCTGGTTCAATGGCACGTTCACGAAGGAATGGGGACAGAAGAACAACACCAACGTGGTGGTGGACAACATCAATCTCGTGGACCTGGGGACCCGTGCTGCATCAGAAGTATCGGCGAAGAGGGGTCACGACCTTTTTATGTTTCTTTCGCCGCCCGCGGCCTACGAGAACGTGACCATCGATATGTCACACGTATACCAGGAAGTGGAGAAGAAGCACGGAAAGAAAATTGAACTCGCGCACAGGTCCACTTACAACCCGAAGACCAAGAGATATTTTGCCTTTTCCGATGCATATACCCCCGATCCCGGAAACTGGCACAAGGATTGGTGGACCGAAGCGGGTTATCCCAATGGTCCCGACACGTATGAGGACCTGCGCGTAGGTGGGAAAAAGATTCGCGACAAGAGTGGCCATCCTTGCGGCGTTGGGCTGGCTCAGGAACTCGACACGAGCATGGCCATGCGGGCAATCCTCTGGTCCTTCGGCGGCGCCGAGCAGGATGAGGCTGGCAACGTTACGATCAATTCCAAGGAAACCATCGAAGCGCTCAAGTATATGAAGGCCCTGTACCAGGAGACGGAGACCCCCGAGGTGTTCACGTGGACTCCACCCTCGAATAACCAGGCGATGCTCGCGGGCCGCGTTTCGTTCGTGATGAACGCCATCTCCATCACGCGCCAAGCTGAGCGCGAACACCTTCCGATCGACTCGAAGATCATGATCAGCCCGGCTCTCAAGGGTCCTGTGCGCCGCATCGCCGCGGAGCACGTAATGGACTGCTACGTCATTTGGGATTTCGCAGAGAATAAGGAAGGTGCCCAACAATTCCTGGTTGATTATATGGACCATTTCCACGAGGGCTTCGAGGCCGGTCAATTCTATAATTTCCCTTGTTTCCCGAGCCTGGTGCCTGATTTGAAGAAAGAAATTTCGAACGATCCGCGAGCCAATCCCGCCGACAAATACAAAGTGCTCGGAAATGTGCTCGACTGGGCCACCAACGTGGGGTATCCAGGTTATGCTACTGCTGCGATTGACGAGGCTTTCAAAACGTGGGTGATACCCACAATGTTTGCCAAGGTGGCGCGCGGCGATGAATCGCCCGAGGATGCGGTGAAGGCGGCCGAAGCGGAATATAAACGCATCTTTGCGCGATGGAATAAATGAGGCAATGATGACAGCTGTTTGGGGGCTCGATGGCCGTCGTTCAGATCACGAATCTGACCAAGGTATTTAAGGCAGGAACACCGGGAGCAGTAAACAACATAAATCTGGAAACAAGGGAGGGCGAGTTCCTCGTCCTCCTCGGCCCGTCCGGCTCCGGGAAAACCACCCTGCTACGGATGATTGCAGGGCTCGAAGCACCCACCTCCGGCGAGATTCTTATCGGCGGTAATGTCGTTAATAACCTGACGCCACGCGAGCGCGGAATCGCGATGGTATTTCAAAGCTATGCGCTCTATCCCCACCTGAGTGTTCGCGAGAACATCTCCTTCCCTCTCAAGGCGCAGAAGCTCCCAAAAGAGCAGCACAAGCAGAAGGTGGAATGGGCGGCAGGACTGCTTGGAATCGAAAAGCTTCTGGATCGCAAGCCGCGACAGCTTTCCGGGGGCGAACGGCAGCGGGTGGCGCTGGCGCGCGCAATCGTGCGCGAACCGCGAGTCTTTCTGCTCGACGAGCCGCTGTCGAATCTCGATGCCAAGCTGCGAACTTCCGCGCGCGAAGAGCTCGACGAATTCCACCAACGCATCAAGACGACCACAATCTACGTTACGCACGATCAAGTGGAAGCCATGGCGCTGGGCGATCGCATTGTCGTGCTGCATCAAGGCGAGGTCCGCCAGATCGGAACGCCGCAGGAAGTTTATGACGATCCCGCCGACACTTTTGTGGCTACGTTTCTAGGCTCGCCGCCCATGAACCTGCTCGAAACCGAGGATGCGATTGTGGGATTCCGCCCCGAGCGGTTTCTTCCAGCCGGGCTCATCGCGCCCTGGGCACCCATGGACGAGGTGGCGAAAACCCTCAAGCACGAAAACCTTCTCCCTGCGGATTTACTGGGCCCTGGACAACGAATTCCGTTGCGGCTGCTTGTGGAGCATTCTGAATATCTCGGTTCCGAGCGCGTGCTGTATGGAAAACTTCCGGAGACGCGATTTCGCGACAAGCCTGTCTGTGCGCGGGTGTCTTCCAGCGTTCTTGAGACCTACACGCCGAACACCACATACGATTTCGCCGTGCCTGAGCACGAACTCAGATTCTTCGATGCGAAAACTGGTAAGCGGATCCCTCCGAGGCCCTTTCCGTGGCGGTAGACGATCGCAAAGTCGGCGTGTTCATGTTTCTGCCGGCGGTCGCTTACATCGCTCTGTTAATCGGCGTACCGCTGCTTCTGGCGGTTCTGTATGCGTTCAGCGACGCACGAATCGGAACGACGGGGTTCCATTTCGTGGGGCTCGAGAATTTTCGGAGCATTTTGCAAAGCCCCAGTTTTCGCGCCGCGTTGCGCAATTCGGTAGTGTTCACCATATCGGTGCAGATTATCGTGATTGTGGCTTCGGGCATTCTTTCCATTGCGCTGGAAGCGCCGTTTCGCGGCCGCTGGTTTGTTCGTTTCCTGATTTTGCTGCCGTGGGTGGCGCCGATTTCGCTTGGGGCGATCGGATGGAAGTGGATTCTGGATTCGATCTACAGCGTCATCACCTGGGTGCTGGTGTGGGCGCACATTTTCAAGCCCTATGGGGCGCCTATGTGGCTCGGTGAACCTACGCTGGCGATGGCTTCCGTGGTGCTGGTGCACTCCTGGCGGCTGATTCCCTTTTCGACGGTGATTATGCTGGCAGGACGGACTTCGATCCCAAAGGAAATTCCTGAAGCGGCGGCGATTGACGGGGCGGGGTTCTGGCGTACCGAATTTCTGATCAATATTCCGATGATGATGCCGATCATCAGCGTCGCGGTTCTGTTTGGAACGATCTTCACGTTTACGGATATGACCGTGGTTTATATTTTGACGGCTGGCGGCCCGTTTGATTCCACGCAAGTGCTGCCCTCGCTCGCGTTCGCCACCGGAATTCAGGGCAGCGATTTGGCTGCAGGCGCAGCGATTTCACTGTTTCTCGTTCCCGTTCTGATTCTGATTGCTTACTTCATGCTCCGGGCAGCTCATCGCGCGGAGGTGGTCTGATGCCAAGCGGCGACGGACGGAAATTCTGGACCGAAGCGCTGCGATACGCGGTGCTCGCAGTGTTCGTCGTACTACTGGCATTTCCCTTCTACTGGATGTTTGTCGCCACCTTCAAACAGAACATTGACCTCTACAACGTTGACAATAATCCGTTCAAATTTAACCTGCCGCCGACACTCGATCATTTGAAGCTGCTCTTCAACGAGACGCGTTACGTGAGGTGGCTCGGCAACACAGCGCTGGTGGGAGTGATTGTTGTTTTTATCACGCTGATTCTTTCTTTGCCGGCAGCATATGCGCTGGCGCGGCTCACCGGCCGCTGGGGACAGAGGATCGGCATCGCGATTTTTCTCACCTACCTGATTCCTCCCACGCTCCTTTTTATTCCCCTTTCGCGCATTGTGGCGATACTGGGATTGCAGGACACGATTTGGTCGCTCGTGCTGGTTTATCCGAGCTTTACGATTCCCTTTTCTGTTTGGCTGCTAATGGGCTTCTTCAAATCGATCCCGAGAGAACTGGAAGACGCGGCGATGGTGGATGGGTTGACGCGTTTCGGGGCGTTCTTCCGTCTCGTGGTGCCAATTTCGATTTCTGGAATATTGACCGTCGTGATTTTTACGTTCACGCTGGTGACGCAGGAATTCGTCTATGCGTTGACGTTCATTTCGCCAGAATCGCAGCAGATGGTAGGCGTTGGCATTCCGATATTCCTGGTGCGAGGCGACGTCTACTTCTGGGGATCGCTGATGGCCGCGTGCCTGATTACGAGCCTTCCAATCGCGCTGCTCTATAATCTGTTCCTCGATCGTTTCATCGCCGGATTCACTGTGGGTGCGATTAAGTAGCGGCTCGCCGGATTTCGCCCCATGGCCTCTTTTTTCGAATTCTAATTTTGGGCGGAAGCGCGGAAGCTCGAGCTCCGTCTTGGAAGCGTTTCAAGGCGTCGAGGATTTGCTGGCCGTACAGCTCGGTTTTGCGTTCGCCAAATCCCGACACTTTGCGCAGTTCGACGAGCGTGCGGGGCTGGAGGCGGCAAAGTTCGTCGAGCGACGTGTCGTGCATGATGATGAAGGCAGCCATGCCGCTTTGCTTGGCTGTTCCTTGCCGCCACTGGCGCATGTATTCGCGCAAAGCAGGATCAACTTCCGCCGCGGGCTGCTTCACTGGCGGGTCAGAGCGAGAAGGCTCCACCACGGAAAGCGGTGCGGGTTCAGGGCTGTGCTTTTTACCGACCTTCGGACTCGATGGTGACCACGCGAGTTCAGAACCGCAGGCATCGCACGCATCGCAGGATTTCCACTTCGGAATTTCGCCGAAATGCCTGCAGATCTGAAGATGCTTGCAGGTTTTTGACTCCGCGTAACCGAGAATTTCATGATAACGCTGCCAGCCTCGTTCCTTTTCCGCCTGGTCGGTGAGCAGGCCAATGAAATACGCGAGAAGGCCCGCATCGCGCCTGCGCCATAGTAGAACGCAATCGGCGGGGAGGCCGTCGCGGCCTGCGCGGCCAGCTTCCTGGTAATACTGCTCAATCGATTTCGGCAACGCGAGATGGATCACGGCGCGCACGGCAGCCTTGTTGATGCCGAGACCGAAGGCAATCGTGCCGACGAGGACGCGAACTTCGTCCGACATCCAGCGCTCCTGATTTTGGCGACGGGCGTCAGATTCCATCTTGCCGTGATACGGAAGGGCCGGGATGTTGTTCTTTTCGAGAAGTTCAACCGTCGCGCCGACCTTGGAAATGGTCGGAGCGTAGACGATTACGTTCTCGCCGGAATAGTAGCGGAGAGCGGACAGCAGCATTTTCTGCTGCAGCTCTTCGTCGCATTCGATGGTGAAGTACCGCAAATTCGGACGGTAGAAGCTGGCGATATATTTGTGGGGATCGCGCAGGCCGAGCTGCTCGATGATGTCGTGACGGACGTGGCGGGTGGCGCTGGCCGTAAAGGCGGCGATGCGCTGATCGGGGAAATCCACGCGCAGGCGGCTCAGTTGACGGTATTCTGGCCGGAATTCGTGGCCCCATTCCGAGATGCAGTGAGCTTCGTCAATCGCGAAAAATGAGACGGGCACGCGCCGCAGCCATTGAGATGTATCCGCGGCGGCAAGCCGTTCAGGAGAAAGATACAGCAGGCGAAACTTTCCCTCAGTGGCGTCAGCGATCACCTGGGCCTGCTTGGGCTTGGTGAGCGAGCTGTTGAGCAGCGCGGATGGGATTCCCATTTGCGTGAGCTGCGCCACCTGATCCTGCATCAACGCAATCAGCGGTGAAACTACGACCACAGTCTCGTTCGAGAGCATTGCGGCAGGCAGTTGGTAGCAGAGCGACTTTCCGAAACCGGTCGGCATCACCGCGCATGTGTCGTGGCCACCGATCAGACTACGTACCACTTTCTCCTGTAGGGGGCGGAACGAGTCGTAGCCCCAGAAACGCCGGAGCGCGCCACGCAGTTCAGTTTGCGAAACCATGTGCGAAGTATAGTTTTAGCATGCGCTCCGGTCTATGCTTATGGAGCCACGATGAATAATTTTATTGGCGGGGACGACCGTATTTCTACGGAGTTCCACGGCTAGATCACCATAGAAATGCGAGGGGCGGGGCTCAGTTCAATCCCGAAATCGGCGACCGTTATCTTTTTGCGTACGCTTGTTATAATCGCGTCGGATTAACCGACCGAAACGAAATTCTCCAACACATGACCACATTTTCCGTGGAGGCATGCATGAGCCCAAAGCCTGAAGAGAAGAAAGAAAGCACTGACCGGGATCTTCTGCGTCATTCGATTGCTACCCTCGCCTATCGAGGCGGGAAAGCGATTCGCGGAGCGCCGGAGGGATTCGCCGATTTCAAGGCGTCAGAAAAAACACGCACGCCCGGGCAGATTCTTGCTCACCTGAGCGATCTAATCGATTGGGCTTTGTCGATGGCGAAGGGAAAGCAGGAGTGGCACGACTCGCCACCGAAATCGTGGGACGAGGGAGGAAAGCGTTTCTTTGCGGCATTGCAATCGTTTGACGATTACCTCGCGTCGGATGCGCCGCTCGATGCTTCCGCGGACAAACTATTTCAAGGTCCTGTGGCCGATGCGCTGACGCACGTGGGCCAGATTGCGATGCTTCGCGGAATTGCAGGCGCATCTATTCGCGGGGAGAATTATTTCAAGGCTGAAATCACAACGGGGCGCGTGGGCGCGGAGCAGACGCCGCCGAAGCGAGAGTTTTGAAGTTTGGCCGGGGCCTCAGCGGGCATTGGTGACAAAAATTGTCGCTGCAACTGCAGCAAGCAGGTTGCACCAAAAAGCAGGTTCGCCCTGGTATGGCCCAGGTTCACGTGGCAGGACGCCGATATCCAAAATAATAGCCGGGCGGCACCGGCTGAGGGACCCGAACCGCCCGGCATTTTCTCACCCATCTCCGCAGGGTCTGGGTAAGAACTTGTTATGCGGCTAAGCGGCTGATTCGCCGTTGCGCATGAATTCGTAACGTTCGATCGCGGCAGCCACTCCCACTTCGCCGGAATGCTCCGGGCTGCTGCGCAGCACGCGTCCCAGGCAACGCACCCTCACGGGGCCCGCCTGAGTCAACTCGTGCGGCAGGGTCATAACGATTTCGACCGGTGCGCCGCTCTTCAAACCCTTTGGTAAGTGGAAATAGAGTCCCCTGGAGCTCACTTCGCGAGATTCCGTAGAGGCCTCGCCGACCACGCTTTCGTCGGTCCAGCGGACCACCAGGGGCAAACGCATCAGGAAACGGCGCGTTGCACGTCGTTCTTTCGATGACACAGGACACCTGCCTCTTAAGTTCCTGTCTAGAGTGCGGGTTAGGAGCATCCGGGCCAATAGTTCTAAGGCCTCAATTCGATAGGCCAAACTCGGTACGTAAGTACTATGAGCGAGGATTCACAACCCGAAAAACTGCCCCGGTTTTTAAAGGGAATCGAGAAAAGGGCCTATTCGAGCGAAGCGTTTCGGAACGCGCGGAGAATATCAGCGAGGGTCACGATGCCTTCGAGCTTGCTGAGGTCTGCGCGGCTCACGACCGGCACCGCGGGCCAATCGCCCACTGCGTGCAGCGCGTCCTCCAGCGACTGATCGCGAAAGAGGATCGGCAGGGGACCCTTTGGCTTTGCTTCGACGGCTTTAGTGTTCATCGAGCCATCTGCCGCGAGCCGGTTGATCTCCTCGCGATCGAGTAACAGCCATTGACCTGGATTTATGCGCACTAGGATTGGAGCTTCCTTTTGCGCCTCAGCCCGGATCGCGAGATCGCCGGCCAACTCATCAGGAAGCGCGACGAGAGCACCCTCTCTTTTCATCGCCACTTCGACGGTGAGCGCCACCTGCTCCCGCTGCTCTTCGATCGAGGGGAGGTACAAGCCGTCCTGGCGCGCGAGCAAATCGAATAGAGGCACTTTCTGGTAGGTACGCGAAATGAGGTAAGCGACCATGTTCGCAATCATGATCGGCAGGATAGCGGTATAGCTGCCCGAGACCTCGATCACCATGAAAACTGAAGTGATCGGCGTGCGAAGAAAACCTGCAAAAAAGACGCCCATTCCGACGAGCGCGTACGTGCCGACGGTTCCCGTCAAGCTGGGGAAAAAATGGTGTTCGATGCTACCCACAGCTCCGCCGAGCATCGCCCCGATAAAGAGTGAAGGAGCGAACATCCCACCGGGAGTCCCGCTGAGAAAAGACAACCCAGTGGCGAAGATCTTGAGAGCTGCAAGTACCAGCAAAAGCTTCCAGCTGAACTGCCCGTGCAGCGCCTGATCGATCACGGTGTATCCGGCGCCCATCACCTGGGGCAGGCGGATGGCGATGAAACCAATGATGAGTCCGGCAGCGGCTGGCTGAAAATAGCGGGTCCAGCTGGGCCATTGTTGGATTCGGGGGCGGGCATACGCGAGCCATTTCAGGAAGGCCAGCGATGCACAGCCACCGATAATACCGAGGACAACATACGCGAGAAGTTCGCCGGCACTCGCTACGCGAAACGGCGGGACCCGAAAGAGCGACTCCGATCCCATGAACGAGCGCATCGTGACGACGGCGGACACCGCGGCAAGCACGATCGCTCCAAGAACGCCGGCGCTCCACGTGCCGATTACTTCCTCGATTACGAAAATCACCGAGGAGATCGGCGCATTGAAAGCGGCCGCAAGGCCGGCCGCAGCGCCAATGGGAGCGATTAATCGCACTTTTTCCTGCGACAAATTAAGCCGCCGGCCGAGAAGTGAAGCGATTCCGGCGCCCATTTGCAGCGAGGGGTCTTCGGGACCAAGCGATTGGCCAGTGCCGATGGCGAGGGCGCACATCAGGAATTTGCCGACGACAGTGTTGAATGGAATGTATCCATTCGAGACGTAAACCGCCGCCTTCGTCTGGTTCACGCCGCTGCCGCGTGCGCCGGGAAACGCGTAAATCACAAGGAGCGCAATAACAAGGCCGCCGGCGGTTGGAACAATCAGAACGCGGAGCAGTGGCGGAAACATGGATGAACCGAAAGAAAGCAGGTGCACCCATTCAATGGCCATTCGAAAGCAGACCACGGCCACACCGGAAAAAATTCCAATCAAAACAGCGAGGAACAAAAACAGCTGATCCTCGCGCAACGAGAAAATGCGGTTAGTCCACGACCGCCATGTGGACCACAGCCTTCGAATCGAGGAACTGGAACTCTGGGGAACTGGCTCTGGCGCCGTATCCGGCGAGGCAGGAGGAGAGGTGGTCAAACTCATCGCGGGTTAGCACCTCGGCCGCGGCCGATTACCCACAGCGCATAATCAGCGCCTTGCGGCTCTCCGCATTGACCAGCGGCCGCGTCCTCCATCTCAAAGACCGACGACATGGCGGAATCGATGCGTTCAGGATACTTGCGAAGATTTCGAGCCGTCCAATCGGCCGCGTTTTGGCTGCTTGTCGCTAGCGCGGCATCGAGGGCCGGGGTGGAGGGGCTGACGGACGGCTGTTTCCCTTGTTCGTTTTTGCACGCGGTAGCCCGCGCCTGGGCCAGCGCAAGTGCCTCTGCTGTTCGTTTCACTTTTTCTTCTGTGGAAAGTCTGGGGGCGAAGGGATTCAGGGTCACGACATCCTTGGAGATCTGATGCATATCCGCTAAATCAGGCGCAGCCAGCTTTTCACGGGGCAAGCGTTCGAAGTACTCCTCTGCCTGGGCATACTGGTCGAGCTGAAATGCGGCAGTCGCTGCACCCGCCAGAGCATCTTCATCGTGCGGATCATGCGACAACAAAGTCTGAAATTCTTGCAGGGCGCGGCTCCACATTCGAGCGCGAAGTAACAGATTCCCGGCGGTCTTCTGTCCCGGGAAATCCTCTGGGCTTGTATTGTCAGCGAGGGCAATGATTTCGGCTTCGGCCTGATTCATCGCATTGTTGTCGAGCAGATACTCGCAAAACTCTTTGCGAACCTGCCAGCGGACGGCGATCGGATCCGTATCCCATACTCCGTAAATCGCAGCATGGTAATAGCGGAGTGCGTCCGGCACCATCTTCGGGCCGCCATGCGCGGCAATTCGGGCCAATTCGAGATTAATCTCACCGCTTCCAGGAGAGTCGGAAAGCAGGGTGACCAGGTAGGCCCGGGCTTCGTCGTTCCGTCCTGTAGCCGCCAGCGCCTTGGCGAGATGAAATTGAAAACTCGTGTTGCCCGGCGAGTAAAGGAGGGCGTTGCGATAGTCACTCAGCGCCGCCGCGGCATTTCCAGAATGAAAATCCTGATCGCCCCGCGCGAACCACTCATCTCCAAGCATATGGTATTTCTTGTGATACATCCGCGCGGCAAACGCAGTGAACACGACGGAAAGAAGCAGCAAGAGCAGAGTGGTGAGGAGAACAATTTCTCGCGAATAGTTTTTGGGGCCGGTCGCGCTGGACGCGATGCTCGTCGGGGAGGCCATTACGTTTTTTGTTCCGTGGAATAGAATACCGCATCGAAACGAGCGAAGGGTAAGTTGGTGAAAAGTTTCAGAATCGCGTGACCGTCAGGATTGATCGATCAAACGGTGATGAATCGCGTAGAGCGCGAGTTCCAGCCGGTCAGAAACACCGAGCTTGTCAAAAATGTTATGCAAGTGATTTTTTACGGTCTGCTCGCTGATGAACAACTTTTCGCCGATTTCGCGGTTGCGAAATCCCTGAGCGACGAGCTGCACGATTTCCTTCTCGCGATCGCTCAACAGCGGCTTTTCGCGACGCTGTCCGGACTCCGCGGATTTCTTGAAAGCGTCAATCACTTCCGCCGTCATCCGGTTATCGAGCCAGATTTCACCGTCGGACACTTTGCGGATACTCTTCACGAGCAGATCGCTTGCTGATTGCTTCAACACCACGCCGCGCGCACCCAGCCGCATCGCGCGGACCACGTCGCGATCATCTTCCGCAGCAGTCAGAACGATCACGCGCGTGGGCATCGAGTCGAAATTGATCTCCTCGAGCACACCAAGACCGTCCTTCTCGGGCATGCGCAGATCGAGCAGCAAAATGTCAGGCTTGTACTTCGCCAGCATCTTGATGCACTCCACGCCATTCGACGCTTCGCCGACAATCTGAATTTCCTCGGCCGCATCGAGCAGCTTGCGAAGACCTTCGCGGAAGATGGCATGGTCGTCCGCCACCAGGATCCGAATCACCTGTTTTGCTTTCGTCATCTCAACTCAATGGGATTTCAACGGTTAGGCGTGCTCCGTGCCCGGGATTCGACTCCACCGTAAGCGTTCCCCCGACGCCTCTTGTTCGTTCTTTGATCGAAATCGGGCCGAGACGCAGCCGATCGAGTTCTTCGCTTGTGTATCGCCCAGAAAAGCTAAAGCCTCGACCGTTGTCGTCTATGACGAGAAAGACCTTCGCCTCGTCTTGACCTAGTTTTACCACGACGTGACTCGCGTTCGCATGCTTTTTTACGTTGTGTAGTGACTCTCTGTAAATCTGGAACAACTCCCGGCAAATGCGGTCAGGCAGCGTCAAATTGCGATCTTCGATGAAGAGGTCCACTCCCATCCCCTGTTCGTTGCGAAAACGCTCGGCAAATCCCAGCATCAGTTCTCTCATATCGGCGCTTTCCACGCGCAAGGGCCGCAAGTCGGTGACAAACCGGCGCAACTCCTCACTTTCCTGCTGGACCGTCTTCTGCAGGCTCCCAAGCTCAGCGCAGGCTTGTTCAGGGGTCTGGGTCGTCTTCTGGCGCAGCACCCCGAGCTGGATATTGAGGCTCAGAAGAGTCTGCAAGATGCCATCGTGCAGATCGCGCGAGATGCGGCTTCGCTCGGCTTCCACAGCTCGCGCCCTGAGGTGACGGAGGAGGAAGACGTTCTCAAGTGGCGGCCCCAAGTGTCGCACGATTTGCTCGAGCCATCGAAGATCAGCCTTTGAGAAACGCCTGGGGGCCCCGTTTGGCGCGGTCGGATTAATCAATAGAACTCGCCCGGCCGGCCGTCCTCCCGCTTCAATGGTAACCGCCAACAACGACTTGGCACCAAACTCGTCACGCGTGGCGTTCGGGGGCATGGGCACCTCCCGAAACAACTGGGCGGTGCGACGGTCCCAGCCAAAGCCTTCGCCATTACCATTGCGGAATTCCCAGCACATGCTGACCTCAAGGCTGTCGGCTAAAAAAGTGTCGGACCTTGAAAGCGGCAGCATTTCTGGAGAGTTGGGTTCGCGCTCACTTGGGCGAACTTTCCACACGAACAATCGTTCGAGGTCTTCTTCGCGGATGGCAAGGCAGGCCTGCTCACACCGGAACGCCACGGCGATTTCTCCGAGGGCCTGACGGATCGATTCCGCGAGGCCGCGGTCAAATTGGAGCAAGCGGGTAACTTTCTCCAGAAACTGCTGTCGCGCGAGGTGCTCGCGTTCTCGTGCGCCGAGATACCCCATTCCCAGGCCGGAGATCAGTGTGCCCGTCCCAAGCATCAGCCAATGAAGAAGGCTGTGCCACTCGAGCGGTTCGGGGGCCGAATTCGCAACGCGCACAATTACTCCGACCGTGGCGGCGGCTACGAGGACGAGCATTGTCCGCGAATTCCCGAGCGAACTAAGGGCGAAAACCGAAAACAGCAGCAGGAACCAGAAAGCGGACACCGAAGGCGTGAGAAATAGAAATACCGCCAGTGCCACAGCATCGGCCGTGAGGGGGATCCGCAGGTGCCAATCGCTGAAAAACTGCTCCGCCAGCGCCATTCCCAGCGAGACGACCAAATAAAATGACAGAAAGATAACCGCCGAACGCTTTACCGGAGCAGGTGAGGTTTCGAGCAAAGCCACCAGTGCCAGCGCGACCAGAATGGCCCGCGCCAGGGTGACTTGGCGTTCGATATACAGACGTTCTGCGCTGTCGAGAGGCATCGTGGCGGGCGGGTACCTCTAAAAGTCTAGCAAGCCACTGGGTGCGCGCAACTCCATGTCGTCATCTGGTTATTGTCCGGGACATCGATCCACACGGGTCCGGTTGCTTTTCCACACATTTCCACAGCAAAGCGCATCGTATCGGATTGACAGAGGGTGCATAATTATTCGACACAATTCTTTCGAACGCAGGTCTTTCGAACGCAGGGGAACGCCGGGCTTGACTCAACGCTACACGCGCAGAGAAGCAGGGCGCATTTTGGGAGTTGAGCCGAGCCGTCTTCGCTACTGGGAGCGGTTGCAGCTTGTTCGCCCGCGCGCTCGCTGGGGTGAACGGTTTTACAGCTTCGGCGATCTGGTCGCTCTCCGCACCGTGAAGCGCCTCACTGAATGTAAAATTCCTGCTCGACGCGTTCGTCTCGCAGTTTCGCTCACCGAGCAACAATTCGGCACAAAGCCCCGTCCCCTTCAGGAGCATTGCATCCAGCAATACGGCCGGGAAATCCTCGTTGTTCCGCCGGGCACTCCCATGCCCTTCAACCCGATTCGGCGCCAGTGGGCATTTCCCTTCGAATCGTCCGAAGTGCCGGCGAAAGTACGATCCATGGTGGGGCGAACTCCTGAGCAACTTTTCGAAATGGCGCTGGATTGCGAGGCGGATGCGGAAACAATCCCGGAAGCGATTGAGATTTACGAGCGCGTGGTAAACCTGGCGCCCGATTGGATCGAAGCTCACATCAACCTTGGCGTCGCTTACTACCAGACCGGCCAAATCTCGGATGCTTGCGGTGCCTTTCGCGCCGCGGTAGAGCTTGATCCATTGAACGGAATCGCGCGCTACAATCTCGGTTGCACACTCGAAGAGTTAGGCGAGGTTGACGAAGCCGTCGAACATCTTCGTCGCGCAGCAAGAGCGATGCCGGCGCATGCCGACGTGCACTTCAACCTGGCGCTGGCATATGAAAAGCGCGGGGAGCGCCGATTCGCTCGAGAACAGTGGCTGCTCTATCTTCGCTATGCTCCTTCCGGCCCTTGGGCGGATCAGGCGCGCGCTCGACTCAAGCAGTACGGTGTTCGCCCCAGGCACTCCCCTCCCATTCCGTTCCGCCGTCCTCGCTAATCTCCTTAAGCCGGCTAGACTCCAGGCATAAAAGGGTACCTGCTTACTACTTGTATCTCCGTTCCATTGACCTCGCCTATTGGGCCGCGTACCGTCGAAATAGGTTCCGGCCGGAGGCGGAAGGCGGACGTGACGGAGAATCTCGACTCGAACGGGGGTGGCGCGGAGAAGCGTCGCAGCACGCGAGTGATGCATTCCGCCTCGATCACCGTCAAAGGAACTGACACGCTCGGCCAGCCATTCCGTGAATCCACCAAAACCGTGATGGTGAATTGCAACGGTTGCCAGTATCAGGGCATCCGCTATCCTGCTCCGAGTTCTTCCATCATGCTCGAGGTGCGCCATCGGAATCCCCGGCGACCGCCGCGAGTGGTTCCAGCGCGAGTGATTTGGGTGCGGCGTCCTCAGGCTTATCGCGCGCTCTATCATGTCGGGATCGAGTTCGAAGTCGCTGGGAATGTGTGGGACATCGATTTGCCGCCCGCGGATTGGTTTGCCTGCCCGGAAGATGAGGAACTGGTGATACCGGTTGCGAGCGAAGAAAATATCGCGCATCCGAATCAGTTTGTGCTGAGCGCATCCGTGGCTGATGTTGAGCACCCAGGGCGCGCCTCGGAGGCGTCGGCGTACGCATCAATTCTCTCAGCGCGCACCAGCGGGACGCTGTTGCTGCCGGAAGAGCGGGCCGTCGTCGCTGCTGGAGAGGATTCCATGGCCAGCCAAGCGGATAGTTCGGCTTCGATCATGGAAATGGCGAGAATGTTCACGGCGGAAGCGGTGGCCGGAGAAATCGCTCGAATTCGGGAGTTTATCGATGCGGAACTGCGAGGCGCGATTGATAAGGCCTTCGATCGGCTGAGTGAACGGATAGCATCGGCGCCGGAGGTGCAACGGGCAATCCAGGAATCTACGATCTCTGATGGAAAAGTGAGCGAGGCTTCCGATCGAACAACTGAAGAGTCGGAATTGCCCGGTGCTGCAAACTCGCAGGACGTGCCAGGCGAAATTCGCCTGACCGCCAGACAGCGCCGTGCGGCGAAACGCGCTCAAAAAATTCAGAAGGCCACGTCCTAAATATCAGAATCGGTCAGGGCAACCGCCTGATCGACACATGCGTTTAAGCTAATCCAGGGTTCAACCCTCGCGCGACACATGGTATTCTAGCGGCATCTGCGGTGAGCGTAGCTCAGCTGGTAGAGCATCGGTCTGTGGCACCGAGGGTCGCGGGTTCAAACCCCGTCGCTCACCCCAACTTTCAACCAACCGCTCTCGCTGTGGGCTCCGCAGGATTCGTTAAAGCGACGAACTGACGGGAGGCGAAGTTTCCATGCGCGTTCTGGATAATCAGATTAGGGTAATTCTGCTCATTGCGATTCCCGGCTTTCTCACGCTTGGCGTCTGCCTGCCAGTTCGCGCACAGACCGCAGCTCCGCAATACAAAGTGGATCCTTCGTGGCCGAAGCAGTTGCCGAACAACTGGATTATGGGGCAGGTGGGCGGCTTGACAGTGGATCGCGAAAATCACATTTGGGTTTTGCAGCGGCCCAAGTCGGATACGCCGGACGAGTTAGGCGCGGAGCAGACGCCGCCGCGCTCGGAGTGCTGCGTCGCCGCACCGCCCATCCTTGAATTTGACGCGCAGGGGAATCTGCTGCGCTCGCTCGGAGGGCCGGGGCAAGGCTACGACTGGCCCGCCAGCGAGCACGGCATTCACATCGACAAGAAAGGCAACATCTGGATCGCCGGAAATGCACCGGTGGATCGTCAGGTTATCAAATTCAGCCCGGACGGAAAATTCCTGATGCAAATTGGCCATCCTGCTCCCGCCACGCAGCCGGCCGATAGCTCGAGCCATGATTTGTTGGGGCGGCCTTCAGGAATTGCCGTGGACGATGAAGCACACGAGGTGTACATCTCCGACGGGTATATGAACAAGCGCGTGATTGTTTTTGACTCTGAAACCGGCGCGTTCAAGCGTCTATGGGGAGCGTACGGAAACCCGCCCAATGACGCTGATCCCGGGCCGTATAACCCGACGGCAACGCCCGATCAGCAATTTCGGAATCCCGTTCACTGCGTTCATATCTCGAATGACGGGCTGGTCTATGTGTGCGATCGCACCAACGATCGAATTCAAGTGTTCACGAAGCAAGGTAAGTTCCTGAAGGAATTTTTCGTGCGCAAAGAAACCTTGGGCCAGGGGGATGCCTGGGACTTCGCATTTTCAAGCGATGCTCAACAAAAATTCATGATTTTAGCTGATGGCGAGGATAACGTTTTGTGGATGCTCGAACGCGACAACGGAAATGTGCTGGGCGAGACGGGCCATAGCGGCCGCAATGCCGGCCAATTCCACTGGGTGCACCAAATCGCCTCCGATTCGGACGGGAATCTGTACACGGGCGAGGTTGACAACGCGAAACGCGTCCAGAAATTTGTGCTCGTTGGCAGCGATGAAGGCAAGTCGAAAAAGAAGTAGGACGGCTTTCTGCTTTGGGACGGAGATATCCGAATAGTTCGGCTTATAGATGTATTGCTGTATTTTGCTGGGGCGGCCGTTAGTAAATCATGTTTATCTGATTCACTCCTTCGTGAGGTTTTGTGGCCCGCTCGGCGTCCTCCACAACTCAAAAACGTGAGATCAAGGAAAAAGGTTCTTCGCGCGCCCGCGGAACGCCCACGAAGGGCTCGGGAGTAGTAATTCCGGCGCACGCAAATGACGCGACGATTGGAATCGACGGCGTCGAAGTAAGGCTCACCAATCTTCAAAAAATATTCTGGCCGAAACTCAAATTAACGAAACGAGATTTGCTCCAGTACTACGCGGACGTGTCACCGTGGCTATTGCCTCATGTGCAGGACCGGGCCATGGTGATGAAACGCTACCCCAACGGAATTTCGGGAGAATTTTTCTTCATGAAGCGAGCGCCGGAATCGCGGCCCCGCTCGATTCCAGTCTGCTCGATTGAGCATCACTCGGGAAACGTGATCGATTTCCCCGTGGTGCAGAACCTTGCGACGCTGCTATGGATTGTGAACCTGGGATGCATCGACCTGAATCCCTGGTACGCACGCTGCGATGACCCCGACCGGCCCGACTATTTGCATTTCGATCTCGATCCGACCCCTGGCGCTTCTTTCGCTCACGTGCGGGAGACGTCCCTGGTCGTCCGAGATGCGTTAGCCGAAATTGACATCACGAGTTACGCCAAAACCGCCGGCTCTCGCGGAATTCACGTATACGTTCCGATCGTTCGGGGGCCCACTCAAAAGGAAGTCTGGTCGTTTGCCAAGGCGCTCTCCGTCGAACTCGCACGCCGTAATCCGAAACTGATCACCGCGGAGTACCGCGTTGCAAAGCGCCCGCGCAACCACGTACTCGTCGACTACAATCAGAACGCCTGGAATCGCACGCTGGCTTCTGTCTATTCCGTCCGACCAAAACCGGAGGCTACCGTGTCCGCTCCAATTACCTGGCAGGAAGTGGAACGAGGCGTGGAAATGAACGATTTCACCATGAAAACTGTGCCGCCGCGCCTGGCCAAGATTGGCGACTTGTGGAAACCACTTCTCGAACAGAAGGGCCGCACAAATCTCGCGAGATTCGTATGACTCTTCCGCTCTCCAAAACCTACGCGCCGATGGAGGCGCAGCCCGCCGAAGATTTGCCAAAGGGAGCGGAATGGCATTACGAGCCGAAGTGGGATGGCTTTCGCTGCCTGGCGTTTCGCGATGGCGACCGAGTCGACCTGGAATCGAAATCCGGCAAGCCACTAACCCGCTATTTCCCTGAACTTGTTCGACTCGCTCCGATCTTTCCGTGCCAAACAGTTTGTTCTGGACGGAGAGATCGTAATCCCTGTAGATGGCGATCTTTCTTTCGACGCCCTGCTGATGCGTATCCATCCAGCGGCCAGCCGTATCGCAAAACTGAGCAAGGAAAGCCCCTGCCAATTCATCGTTTTTGATCTGCTCGCCGATGTCTCTGGAGAGAAGCTCGTTGATTTGCCGCTGCGCGACCGGCGGCGAGCACTGGAAGCGCTTATGAAGAAATTCGCCGCAAAGAATGAGACCGTCCAGCTTTCGCCGATGACGAAGGACAGCGCGCTCGCCGGTAAATGGTTCCACATGGGTATTGGACTAGACGGCATCGTTGCAAAGCGTGACGATATGCCCTATCAAACCGGTGAACGCACCGGAATGCAGAAAATCAAGACGCAACGCACGGCCGATTGCGTCGTAGGCGGCTTCCGCTACCTGGAGAAAAAACCTCTCGTCGGATCACTGCTCTTGGGACTCTACGATAAAGGCGGAAAGCTAAATCACGTCGGCTTCACATCATCGATCGCAAACGAAGATCGAGCCCCACTCACAAAAAAGCTAAAAGGAATGATCGAGCCGCCCGGCTTTACAGGTAAAGCTCCCGGAGGATTGAGTCGCTGGAGCACGAAACATTCGCTCGAATGGGAGCCGCTCGATCCGCGTCTCGTCGTCGAAGTTCAATTCGACCATTTCACGGGCGGGAGATTCAGGCATGGCACGAAGTTACTGCGGTGGCGGCCAGATAAAGCGCCCACAAGCTGCA
Source organism: uncultured Acidobacteriota bacterium (assembly GCA_963736465.1). GTDB lineage: Bacteria > Acidobacteriota > Terriglobia > Acidiferrales > UBA7541 > Palsa-295. The sequence continues at coordinate 397,764 of CAVTOS010000010.1, forward strand.
CAATGAAGCAGGTCCAGCGCGAAAATAAATCAGCCCTGGACTTGCTTTAGCGGCGTCGCGAGCCCTAGCAGGCGAGACGAGCCGTTGCCCGAAATCGGCGACTTACTTCTTTTCCAGTTTCGCATCCAGATTAATTTCGCTGCCCGAAAGAACTCGCATGCTCCGAGTCCAGTCCTGATAGCCAGAAAGTCGAACGCTCAGCTCGTGGGTTCCCGAAGGCAACTCAAGAGTCGAAGGGGTCGATCCAATGAGCTGTCCATCCAGATAGATTTCGGCTCCGTCAGGAGTGGAATGAATGGCTACTTTGGCGGGCGCGGCCACCGCTTGATCAATCGACTTCAATTTCCCGTCTTCCAGCACGATGACCAGGTTCGGATAAGTGAGCCACGCACGTCCTTCAAAACTCGTTTCGCGCTGCGGTGTTCCCATTGCGGCGATGATTTCGTCGCGGGTCATTCCCATGGCGAGGCGTTCGGGCGGAGCAGGCGCCAGCTCAGAACGCACCACCCCTGACGTGGGAGCCTGTTGTGTCGTCACCGCTTGTGGCGCAGCCGTCGCGGGCGCCAGGATACCGGCAGAATTGGATTGTGCGCCAATCGTCGCGAGCCCTTCAGGAACGAGCCAGGGCACAATCCCGCGTAACACATCGTCCTTATCCGCATTCGCGAGTGTCTGCGCCGGAAAATAGAAAGTCAATGCCGTCCACACCCTGCCCGAACCCTTGGCATTATTGATCAAACGCGCCGAAAGAAGCGCGATCGTGACGTTGTCTTGAACAACAGAAACATTAAATACATAAAATCGTTCGCCGGGAGGAACCACATAGTCTTTGTTTCCGCGGTATACAGTTGAATCCAGCCCATGAATCTCACTGGACGCAATCTCATTCCGATCGAAAGACCCATATAGACCCGGGCGCTGCACCACGACGATTGTCCCGGCACGGCGAACCGCCGTCGCGGATCCAATGCCCATCAATCCTTTGCCGACCTGCGATGGTTGATAGGTTTGTGTCAAAATCTGCTCGAGTATTTCGCGTTGATCGGGATTCCCCGATCCATGTTGCGCCGCCCTGACCGGGAGAACGATCAGATAGAATCCCAAGCACATAATTGAGGCGGAGATTCTCGCGAATCGAACATTCCAAGTTTTTAACATGGCGAGGAGTATAAGACTGCTCGCAAGTGTAGGCAACCCCTGGGTGCGGGCCGAGCGGAAGCTTGGGGTCTTTGGAGCGGCGCCACTTATCGCAATTGTGCGCGTTAAAAATGTGGCACGCCATGCCGAAAACTTCTAATCGCCTCTCGATTTCACCGAGCACCACGATGTAGGATACCTCGGATGATTCAAGGCCGATTTGTTGCGTTGTTGATGCTTTTTCTCGCCGCCCCCACTCTGGCACGAGCTTGCGCCTGCTCGAAAGCGCCGCCCGGAATGTGTCCGGGGCTTCAGAAGGACGACGTCGCATTCGTCGGTACGGTCATCGCAGCCGAAAATGTTCCGCCCGATCCGAACACACCAACCGCCCCGGCCGTCGTTCGCTTCCATTTTCGAATCAACGAGCGCTTCGCGGGAGAAAACACGCCCGAAATCGATATCTTTGCCGGCGGCGACGATGGCGACTGTGCCTTCTACTTCAAGCAAGGCGAGCAATATCTCGTGTTCCCCAATCGAGCGGAGGACGGCCGCTTTTTCGCCACAATTTGCAGCGGCACTCGCCCGGCGATTGAAGGACGCGCGATCATCCCGCAAGTGCGCGCCATGCGTAACGGCAACCAGGTAGCCTCCGTGTTCGGCGTGTTGCGTCGCTCCAATCCCCCGATGCTCGCGCCGCCGGACGATCCCGACGACCCTCTCCCCAATATCAAATTAAAGTTGCGCTCGAAGGACGATCGCTTCGCCACCAGCACTGACGGCAACGGCATATACACCTTCTACGACGTTCATGCGGGGCAGTATCAATTCACAGCCAATCTTCCCGTGCGCATGGAGCTCACGCAAAAGACGCTCAATGGCCCGCTGCCCACTTTCAAGATTCCCAATGGCGCCTGTTACGAGTACAACGTGGACGCGCTGCCTACCGGCCGGATTCACGGCAGCGTTCGCGGTCCCGACGGGAAGCCGCTGGCGAACGCATCGGTGGAACTCTACCGTGCCGGCGCGTATGACGATTCACGTCCCGGTCTCTGGGGTTTCCAAGGACCCAAGGGCGATTTCGAGTTCGATCACGTCGGACCGGGTGAGTACATTCTCGTTTTCAATCGAGGCAACCGTAAAGACCCGAATTCGCCGTTTCCTCGCGCCTTCTATCCCGGCGCTCCTGATCTTCCCAGCGCCACGCCCATCGCACTGAAGGACGGCCAGCAACTCCTCAAGGCTGATATTCGCTTGAAAGAAGAAGACGGCTATCCGACGCGCGAGCTTCGCGTGAAGCTGAAGTGGAAGAATGGGCGCCCGCCTGGCGAGGTGTACGTTACGGCGAAAGCGGCTGATGGTGAAAATCCGGCCGCGCGGAAGGTTGGCGAAGACGTCTACGAATTCACTCTTCTCGAATCAGCGAAGTACTCAATTTCGGCCTGGGAAGATCTCGGCCCGTCGCGTCGCAACATCCATCACGGAAAAGATGACGCCTGCGAAGATCCTTCTCGCATGGATTCCGCTGCCGTCTCAGTCGATGGTTCCGACGTCGACACGAAGGAAATCACCCTCACGCTCGCGGCTCCAGGATGTCCGGCGGCTCCAGCCCAGCCTTCCACTCAGAGTTCCAGCACCCAGTGAATTCTTAGTCAGGTCTTTTCGCTTCGGGAGGACTGGCGGGCCCTTCCCCTTTCACATAATGTGCGTACCAAAAAAGATATCGCTCGTATAGGTCCTTGATGAACGAAGGCCGCACGAAATCATGATACTCACCCGGATACACCACGAGCATCGTCGGTACGCCCAGCCGTTTCAGGCTCTGATACATCTGCTCGCTATTAATAATGGGAACGTTGGAATCCGCGTCGCCGCCCAATAACAGCGTCGGCGTCGTAATCTCTTTCACGCGATTGAACGGCGACAGCCTCTCCCACAGCGCGCGATTTTCCCAGGGCAACCCGAGTTCATACTCCCAGTGACGCGAATAGAGATCGGTGCCGTAATTTACGATGTACAGAAATTCACCCGCATTCGAAATGGCTGCCTTGAACCGATGAGTCTGCGTGATGATGAAATTCGTCGAAATCGCACCGTAAGAATGCCCGCCCACCGCCAGCCGTTCCGGATCAGCGATTCCCTGTGCCAACGCATAATCCACCGCCGCCATGTCGTCCTCATAATCCTTGTGACCCCAATCCGCAAAAATCGCTTTGCTAAAGTCCTCGCCATACCCGGACGATCCACGCGGGTTCGGCTGAACCACCACATAGCCGTTGGCGGCCAAAATCTGCGCGCGAAAATCAAATTCAGCCTGATGGCTGAGTGTCGGGCCGCCATGCAGCCACAGAATCGTCGGATACTTTACTTCCGCCGCGTAACCGGGCGGCTTGACCACGAATGCCGTCAGCGCCGTGCCATCCTTGCTCTTGAAGTGAACGTAATCCACGGCAGCGAGGTCGATGCCCGCAATCGCATCGTCGTTCACTTTGCTCAGCCGATGCAGATCGCCATTCGCCGGGAGCAGATACGCTTCGTCGGGCAAGTTCGAACTCGACAGCGTGGCTGCCACCGTTCCATCTTGGCTGATGGAATAAAACTCCACTTTTCGGCGCCCGGCAATCGGCCGCGTTATTTCTCCTCCGCGCGGCGCTACCCGCAAGAGATTCTGTGTCCCTTCATCTTCCGCAATAAAGTAGATCCACCGGCCGTCAGGGGAGAAACGCGGTGCAGAAACCTCGCGATCCAGGCTCTTCGTCAAGATGCGAGGCTCGCCGCCGCTCGCAGGCACCACCGCCAGGTGATACGTTGCATACCAGAATAGTTTCGGGTCGATCTGCGTGACAAAGGCAATTTTTTTTCCGTCAGGAGACCACGCCGGCGCCAAATCCTCAGCCGGACTCGTCGTCACTTGTACGAGCGATTTCGAGGGGTCGTCACTATCGACAGCCGCCACCCAGATGTCCGAATTGAAGTTGCTGTCCGGCTCAGCGCTCCGATTGCTCGTAAAGGCGATCGATTTCCCGTCGGGCGACCAGGCCGGATCGGAATCGTCGTAATCGCCGAAAGTGATCTGCTTCATCTTGCCGTCCGCCAAATTGAACACATACAGGTGCGTACGCAGGCGATCGAGATAACCGATCTCGTCCTCCTTGAAGTGCAAGCGGTCGATCACCCACGGTCGCGTTCGCGTTTTTTCCTTCTGCTCCTCGTCCGCTTTGCCCTCCTCTTTCTTCTTCGCCGCCTCCAGATCCTCAGGCGAAGCGTCCTGCAGAACCAATATCACCCGGTTGCCAGCCGGCGACCACTCGAACACATTCACATCCTGAACTGTGTTCGTCAGTTGCTCCGCTTCCCCGCCCGCACGCGGCAAGAGCCACACCTGCTTTTTAGCATTGCCGCGCTCGCACAAGAATCCGAGATATTTCCCGTCGGGACTCCAGCGCGGATGGGTGGAATTCGCATCCTCGTTTGTCAGCGCAATCGCTTCGCCGCCTGACGCGCTGTTCATCCAGATTCGTTTCTTGTCCTTGTCTTCTTTCACGTCGTGAGTCGTTACCATGTATGCGACCCACTTCCCATCCGGACTAATCTGCGCGTCCTCCACATCTTTAATGCGAAAATAATCGTCCACTGTCAGATTTCGCCCGCGCGCGCTTTTTGAAGGAGGCTTTTGCGTCGGCGACACTTCTTGCGCGAACGAACCAACCGTCAGCAGCCCTAATAAGGACAAAATCCCAAACGAGAATCGAATTGTCCTAGATTGCATAATTTTTAAATTTAGAATTCGTCGTTCCCTTCCAACATTCGGCCGCGCAGTATATCAGACCAACCGTCCTGAACTATGCCTCTGAAGTCACGGCGCTGACACGCCGCTTTATTGACATAGCAAAGCTCGCAATCTACGCTGCTTCTCGCCCATGGCCGCGCGCTTCGTCACTCGTTCTCGCTTCGCAATCCGCCCTCAACCGCACCTCTACGAAATTAATACCTGGGCGTGGCTCGAGGAACTCTCCGTGCGCCTCGGCCACCGAATCACGCTTGCCGAAGTGCCGGATGAGGAGTGGGACTCGCTCGCAAAGCTGGGATTCAATATCGTGTGGCTGATGGGCGTCTGGCAACGGAGCACTGAATCGCGGCGGATCAAGGTCGAAAATCCCCAAAACCATCCTGAATTCGAAGCGGCCCTGCCCGGTTGGAAACCAAGCGACGCGATCGCTTCTCCCTACTCCATCGTGCAATACATTCCCGATCCGCGCATCGGCACCTGGGATTCTCTCGACGCTGTCCGCGAGAAACTTCACGCGCGCGGGATGGGGCTCTTTCTCGATTTCGTTGGCAATCACACCGCGCTCGATTGTCCCTGGACGCGCGACCATCCGGAATTCTATATTCAGGGCACAAAGGAGCAATACGATCAGAATCCGTCGGCTTTCTATCAAGTCGAGGCATCCGCCGGCGCGAAATATCTGGCCTTCGGAAAGGACCCTTACTTCCCGCCCTGGGACGACGTTGCGCAGTTAAATCATTTCCAGCCCGCCCTGCGCGCCGCACAACTTGACGTCCTGCGCAGCATCGCCTCCCACTGCGACGGAATTCGCTGCGACATGGCGATGCTCTTACTCAACGATATCTTCGCGAAGGTCTGGGGAGCTTCCATCGGCGGCCTCGCTCAGCCGGAGCAAGAATTCTGGGCGGAAGCGCACGCAGTCGTTCCCGATCTCGTTCTTCTAGCCGAAGCATACTGGGGCACAGAAGCGCGCTTACTTGAATTGGGATTTTCGTTCGTCTACGACAAAGCCTTGTACGATGCGATGCGCGATGCAAATCCGTCAGCGGTCCACGGCATTCTCGCGGCTCCCGTGGACTATCAAAATCACCTCGCGCGTTTCCTCGAGAATCACGACGAGCAGCGTTGCGCCCTCGTCTTCCCCAATGAGCGGTTGATTGCAGCCGGAACTTTGATGGGGACTCTTCCCGGCTTGCGCTTCTATCATCAGGGCGAGCTCGATGGCCGAAAAATTCGTCTGCCGGTTATGCTGCAGCGAGCCATGGACGAGCCGGTCAATCCAGCAATACACGCGTTCTTCGAAAACGTCCTGAGAATCACGAATGAGGAAGTATTTCACACGGGCCGTTGGTCGCTTCTCCCGGTCGCCGCAGAAGGAGACGATACTGCCGGAAATCTGGCGGTTTATGAATGGAGATCTGCGACAGCGTGGAAAATCATCGCGGTAAATATCGTCGGCGCGGCCTCGCAAGGCCGTGTTCGAATGGACGAAAGCATCTCGCCGTCAATTCAGTACGACTTTTACGACGAACTGCACGACGTTCATTACTCGAGAGCCGGCGAGGAGCTACGCGCCATCGGCCTCTTCGTTCGCCGCGAGGCGTTTGACGCGCACCTGTTCGACATTACGCCCGTTTGAGCCCGCAGCAATTCTGCCGCGTGCCCTCTCGTTTTATTCCACCGTGAACGGAATCGGCGCCGTACTTGTAGTCACGCCGTTCACCGTAGCGCTGAACGCCACCGTGTAATTACCCGGCTGCGTAGCCCCGTTCGGTCCCTTCGGCGGACTCGCGCAAGACGCCCCGCCAATTGCCATCAACACGAGAACCGCGAACGACACCGCCCAACGCGGGCTCCGCCTCCACATCCACAACACGCCTCCCAGCGTCAGGCTGAGCAATAGCAGCGTGATGCCCCCGCCGAATCCGCCAGGCGGCGCGACTAGCGTCGTTGTCGTTCCTTTGCAGAACGTATTCAGCACGATCGCCACATCCGTCGGTCCAGTCGGCGTCAAAGTCACCGTCGCTGGATCCGGCGCACAGGTGATCGTCGGAGAAGACGTCGTACACCCGAACGTCACCTTTCCGCTGAAGCCTGGCGTAGACGTGAGCACGATCCCGATCGCCAATCTCCCTCCCGGCGGCACGGGCGGGAAAGTTCCGCCCGCAGGCGGCGTCACAGCAATCGAAATCGGCGAGCTCGAAACTGTCAACAAAGTTGAACCCGTCACGTCGTTCAGCGTCGCTGAGATGGTTGTAGTTAAGCCGGCTGTGCCTCCCACCGTCACCAGTCCCGCAGCGTTGATCGTCGCTGCTTCGGTGTTCGACGACGCCCAGGTAACGGTCGCGGTAATTTCCTTCGTGCTGTTGTCCGAATAAGTCCCAGTCGCCGTGAACTGCACCGACGAATTGATCGGCTCAGTCGGATTCGCCGGCGTCACGGCAATCGACTTCAACGTCGCGGTTGCTGCCGTAAACGTCGCAGTAACGGTCTCCGCCGACGCTGGCATCGTAAACGTACAAGTAGCACCGGCAACCGTGCACATGGTCGGTGCGCCATTCCATCCCGCGAATGTCGAACCGTTCGTCCCCGCCTGCGTCAACACGACTTGAGTCCCAGCCGGCAGACTCGCCATGCATGCGTTCGCGGAGCCACTCACGCAGTTGATTCCGTTGCCCGTCACCATCCCTGTTCCCGTTCCGGCTGTAGCGACCGTCAGTGGTTGCGTGACACCACCGCTCTCGATGACGGTAGAGTCCGAGGCGTTCGCGGGTGCTGAGCCTCCGCCGGTCACGCCTGCCATGTTCACTTGAGGCGATGTCGCATCCGCCGCGACATTCACGTTCACTGTTATCACAGGGTAGCTTGCACCGCCGGCGAGAATGTCGGACCGTGTGCAAACATTGGCTGGATTCGCGCCAGCGCAAGTCCAGCCCGTGCCCGCCATCGACACGAGGGTAAGACCACTCGGAGCTGTCTCAGTAACGGTAACTGCGCTCGAACCGGGAGCGTTCACACTCAAACCCACGGTGTAAGAGCCCAGGTTGTCGCCATACGCACCGGGCGCCCCGACGTAACCCCCTGCGTCGCTGATACCAAGCCAAAGCTGCCCAGCTCCCGTTGGAATGTTGAAGGTCTGCTGGGTTCCCGTGCCGTCTCCAGTCAGTCCATCTCCAATGAAGAACACCTGGTCAAGTTGTGGGGAAAGCGAGGTAAAGGAGGTACCGAGTCCCGCACTCGTGAAGTCTAGTGCAGTGGGCGCAGTACCTGTTGGCCCACCAGCAGGAACAAAAAGGCCAACCAGATAGCCTGCGCCGGGCGCTATCATCCCCGAAATGCTGCTGGTCCCGGTATTCGAGGAAGTGGCAGGGGCGGCCCCGACGCCATCCGGATCGTTGTTGTTGTTTCCGGTGCCATTGTTCAGGGTAATGCAACCCTCGGTCGACGCGCATCCCGTCGTGATGGAACCTGTAACGCTATTGAACACAACTGAAGTCGCGCCTGAAGGCAAAGTGATTATCGTCGGAGGCGTGCTGCCGCCGCCGGTAGCGTAGATCGATCCTGTCGATTGGACAGTGGTCGAAACTGCGTTGCCGCTCGTGGGTCCGGCACCGGAATTCGCTACCGTCAGGCTGTATTGCGCGCCTTGTTGGCCTTGCGTGAAGTCGCCCGTGTGAGTTTTTGAGATGGTCAGCATCGGACTCGGACCGACAGCCGCCACCGTGATAGTCCCTGACACACCGGTGATTGACGCCGTCACCGTATCCGTCGCCATGATCGTCTGCGCCCCTGCCGTGTTCAACACCGCCTGTAGCATCCCAGTTCCATTCGCTAGCGCGGAATTCGACGGCAACACCGCCTTCGTATCGCTGCTCGTAAAGTGCACTGTTCCCGTATATCCCGTCGCCGTCGTATTCGCCGCAGTCAGCGCCGTCACGGTGAGATTAAACATAGTTCCCGCCGTTGCCGTCGTTGGTGCGGTAACTGAGAAATGTGTCGCCGCGCCGCCACTAGCCGCAAACGTAGCCCCCACGGCGATCGGCGTCGTGTTTATCACCTGAAAGTTGCACGTCGCCGCCGTCGGATTCGTGCATGACGCGCCCGTCCAGCCAGCGAAAGTCGCGCCAGCAGCCGGCGTTGCGGTCAAGGTGACTCCCGCTCCCAGCGTATAGCCCCCGCTGCAGGTTCCCGTCTGCGTTCCTCCAGCGGTATTCGTGCAGTTGATGTCCCCAGCGTTCGCCGTGTCCGTCACATTTCCAGCGCCAGTCACCGTGACGTTCACCGTCCCGCCGCCCGACGTGAACTCCACCGTCGCCGTCGTCGCCGCCGACAAATTCAGCAGGCAACTTACGCTGCTACTCCCCAAGCACGTCGGCGTCGTCCCCGACCAACCGAAGAAACCCGACCCTGGCCCGGGCGAAGACGTCAACGTCACCAGTGCCCCGGCCGGGAAATTCTGCATGCAGGTCCCAGTCGTCGTCGTTCCCGTCAACGTGCAATTGATTCCGGCCGGCGCGCTCGTGATCGTTCCGCCGCCCGTATGCGGAGTTCCAGCCACCACGGTCAGCGGGAATGTCCCCGGTCCCGGCGTAAACGTCCCCGTCACAATTTCCGTAGCGGTAATCGTAAATTGGCACGTACTCCCCGTCCCCGTGCACGCCGTGGGCGCGCCAACAAAACCGCCAAAAGTTCCCGGCGTCGTCGCCGTAAGCGTCACCTGCGTCCCGCTCGGATATTGCGTCGAACAATTCCCCGCCGGATTCGCTCCTCCCTCTTGCGTGCAATTGATTTGTCCCAGATTGTCGGTCACGGTGCCAAACGCCGTTCCCGCCGTTTTCACCTGCAGCGTAATGGGCGCCGCCGCCGTCACCGTAATCGTCCCCGTAGCTCCGGTAATCGTTGCCGTCACCGTATCCGTCGCCGTAATCGTCTGCCCGCCGGCCGTCTTCAGCGTCACCGAAAATGTCCCGACGCCGTTCGTCAGCGTCGAATTCGCCGGCAATAGCGCCGCACCGTCGCTGCTCGTGAAATGAACAGTCCCCGTATAGCCCGTCACCACCGCATTCGACGCATCCAGCGCAGTCACCGTAACGCTGAACGCAGTTCCCGACGTTGCAGTCCCGGGGGCCGTCACCGAGAAATGCGTCGCTGCCGCCCCTCCCACAGTCGTCGTCACGCTCGCCGAATTATTACTCATATTCGGATCCGTCGAGCTTCCCGCGACAGTTGCGGTGTTCGTCAGGCCCCCGGCTGCCGTGGGCGTCACGGTATAAGTGATCTGCGTACTCGCTCCGCTCGCCATCGCGCCTATCGCGCACGAGAGCGTGGTGGGGCCTTCGAGCTGAATGATGCGGGTGCACGTTTCGGATGCGATAACCATGGTCGGTGAGAGGTTTCCCGGCACCGGATCGGTCATCACCACGCCCGTAGCGGCCCCCGGGCCATTGTTCGTCACCGTGATCACGTACTGGAAGCCCAGCCCCACCGCCACATTGCTCGGCGCCGAGATCGTGATCGCAAGGTCCGCTCCCGCCGCAGCCGTTACCGTCAATGCCCCCGTGTTCAACACGGTCGCGGCTCCTAAAGCCGGCGTCACCGCCGTCGAACCGGCAGCAGTTCCCGTGGCAAGTCCCGGACTCGTCGTGCTCATCGTCGCAAAGCCCGTGGGCACCGTCGTCCAAGTCACCAAACTCGTGATGTCCTTCTCGGTTCCGTCATTGTAATTCCCCACAGCACTAAATTGTTGCGTCTGCCCCACGGCGATCGACGCCGTCGTGGGCGTCACTGCGATGGACTGCAATGTGGCGCTTGCACCTGTTCCTATCGAAAACACCACAACGTCGTCCTCAGGAATCCCGGGGCTCGCAGGGTTGCAACTCGCGCAGGTCGTCTGGAAACCGTTCACCGTCGTGGTCGGATTCGTGTTCGCGAAGAATCCGCCGGGTGCGTTCGATATTCCCACCGCGTAAATCGTGTGGGTCGCGTCAACCGCGACGGCGTCGATACGATCATCCTCCAGGAGAGTAGGTGAAGTGACAGTGATCTGTGCAGGCGGATTGCTTCCACCGATATAGGTTGAAAACACCAGCTTGGCATTAAAAGCTGTCTGATTGGGGGTCGGCACGCTCAGTACGGAAAGAACCCCGTCCGGGCTCTGCGTGTTCCCCACCACTGCTCCCACATACGGCTGGATCGGATTCAGTGTTGGAAAGCTGGTCGAGCTCGTACGTCCGCCCAGGACTATCCTGAAATTCGTAGGATCTCCCGCGTCATAAGTCACCGCAGTGAGAATGTCATTGCCGCCGCTACCGCCAATGTAGGTCGAGCAAAGCAGGCTGCCCGGTCCAGTCTTTGTCGTATCAAGGAGCAGCAGATATCCCGTCTCGCCGCTCGGCCCACCGGCTTCCATGTTGGAGCCTTGATAGGCGTTCGCCAGCATCACGTCCGGTGGGTTAGCGCAGGCCGGCAACGTTGCGGAACAAGATGTCGTTCCGCCTACGATCGCCACCACTCCATTCCCAAGATCAAGAGACCCGTTCCCAGCACGTGTCGCTCCGCCGCCGCCGTAGTAGGTCGCGTAAAGCAACTGGTTGACGCCGGCCAAGCTCGGGTTGAGATCCATCGCGAACGTGTCTTGCGTACCCTGGAAAGTCGTTTGGAATCCATTCGCCAGACTCGCGCCACCCGGTCCCAGATTGAACGCAGTTGGGGAAACTGTGTTTCCTCCAGCCAGGATGTTTCCAGAAGAATCTTCGAAGGCGCCGCATCCCACGTTACTCATCGATGTGCTGCCTCCTCCGACGTTCAAATATGTCAAATACTTGATGCTTAAATCAGCGCGGTTCAAGATGGCCGCATAGCAATCTTCATACACAGCAGGAGGCAATGCGCCGTTGTTGAAACTGCTGACATATGCATTCATCGGCGGCAGATCCGTGGCCTGCGTTTCGCCGGAAAGGATTACGTCTCCGCTGGTGCCTACCGCAACGAAACCTCCTCCTTGATCGTTGTTCCCTCCCAACGTGGCGGACTGATCGATGGCTGCGCCACCTGGCTTTATCCGTGCCACCACGGAGGCAGCGCCAATCGGGACGTTGCCGTTGCCGGTGCCGGTACCGGAGACAGCGTGAAGTACGGTCGCGGTGCTCCCCGCCGTTGGACCAGGAAAGTCGCTGCAGCTCGTTATTCCTCCCAACACGGGCTCAATGTTGCCCGCCTGCGATTTGTCCAGTGCCAGCCAAATGAACCCGCTTTCGCATTCTCCCTTCGCACTTATCGTCGGCGTTTTGCCGCCAATGAAGGTCAGGTAGATCAGCGACGCGGCTCCAGAGGCCGTGGGGTCAACCTCCGCGATAAATCCTACTTCTATGACACCGGGAGATGTCACGGTCGTGCCCGAGCCGATTACAGTGTTCTTCTCTGTAAATGTCGTGGAATCGGTCGTGAATCCGCTGAGATACAGCTTGGGGCTGCCCGGAGTGCTGTCATCGATGGCAAAACCACTAGACACGTCCTCTGAGCCCCCGCCCAGAAATGACGAGAAGCCGATCGCTGGGTCGATCACCAGTTCTTGGCTGTGGTCGTACGCGCCAAGACGGAACGCAACTTCGTTCTTTCCTCTTTTCACGAAGCTGCCTTCAATCGGGCGCCGCTCAGACGCGATCGTCTGGTAGATAACGGGCTTGTGCATGCGGAATTCGGAATCCGCACCGTGCAACACGAGATCGCCGTGTGCATCAATTTCCATTCGCGCGGCTCCGCGAATTCGAAAAGCGATCTTCGATGGATCGGCTCCCGGCGCTACCACAAAATCGTATTCCAGTTGTTTTTGATCGCCATGAAAGAGCAAGTCCACGCCCGGATACACCTGCTCCGTGCGCGCCTGCGAATAGAGCGGAACTTGCGTCTGCCACTTCGACCGGTCGTTCCCGATGAGGTAGTTCACTTTGCCGGGGAGCGCTTCGAGTCCCGTCATCGCCGGCGCGGAATTCGCCCCCACCAGTTGCATTCGAATCGCGTTTCCGCGAGAAGACTTCGTTGTGACGAGTGGACTTTGAAAAGGAGCAAACGCCTTGCCTTGGGTCGACACCTGCGTCTTCGATTCGGCAAGAATCGTTTCCGTGGGCGTCAACAGCAGCGTGTAGCCTTTGCCTCGGGCTATGAATCGAACCTGCGAGTCCGCCTGCCCCCGATTCGCCTCAAAGAAGAGTGGGAGGTGAATGGGCTTCGGCGCCACGCTTGCGTTCGGCGTGCCCGTCGCCGGCTTGCTTGCCGCACCCGGCGTTTGCGCCTTCGCGGTTGTCGCTGCAAACAACATCAAAAATCCAAGCAGTACGAGGGCGGGCCTTCGCATTTTGAGACCTCTCATGAATTGAATTCGCCGGCTGTCACTTGGGAAAACCGACAGAGCGCAAGGTGGGAACCATTGGATTACTACCTGCGTAAGCGGTACGAATGCTGCTGTGGTTAAGAAAAGCTTTGCACATGATTAGTACATTGTTTCATTCCGCGACAACGCAGAATGACCGCTATCCAACCCCTATCACACTGATCCTATGAGACTTGGGTCGTTTACGATCGATTGCCGTAAGGTTTTGAGCTATGCGCTCAGGCTTACTCTTGCAAGCCGGAACCCACCGCGCCGGTCATTCGTCGCCCCCCCAGCGAAAACACCTGCAATCACGACTAGTTAACGACGAAGTTGACCGCAGGCGCGGACACCGTCTGTCCGTTGAACGTTGCCGTGATAAAGAGCTTATAACTGCCCGGAAGCGTCACGCCGTTCGGGTTTCGCGGCAGCGAGTTGCAGGCTACGCCTCCCAGCGCAATCAGCACGAACAACGCAAACGACACCGCCCAGCGTGGATTCCGCCGGTACATCCACACCGTTCCCGCAAGCATTGTCGACAGCAGCAGCAGGCCGATGCCACCGCCAAATCCGCCCGGTACGGCATTTCCTCCGGTTGTGGGCCCCTTGCAGAACGTATTCACTACGACCGCCACCTGCAGGGGGCCGTTGGGCGAAAGCGCCACGGATGACGGTCGAGGTGAACAAGTGATCGTCGGCGACGACGTTGTGCAGCCAAACGTCACTGTTCCCGTCGTGCCCGGAAGCGCGGTCAGTATCACTCCCACAGGAAGCGTCCCTCCTGGTGCGACTGGACCAAACACTCCACCGGGCGGCGGATTAATCGTCAGCGTGAATGGAACATTCGAGACCGTCAGCTGCGCGGTCCCGGAAATTCCCGCGTCCGTAGCTGTAATCGTCACGGGACCGCCCACTCCCACGCCTGTCGCCAGCCCCGTCCCCGCGCCGACCGTCGCAACTTCCGTGTTCGACGATTTCCATGTCGATTGCGTCGTCACGTCCTTCGTCGAATTATCCGAAAATGTTCCCGTAGCGGTGAACTGCTGCGTCCCGTTCACAGCAATATTCGCCGTGCTCGGCGTCACCGCAATCGACTTCAACGTCGGCCCGCTGCTTACCGTAAGTTGCGCGGTGCCCTTGATCGTTCCGTCCGTGGCCATGATCGTCACCGTCCCACCAGCCACGCCCGTGGCGAGACCGGTTGCAGCTCCCACGGTGGCCGTCGCGGTGTTCGAGGATGTCCACGCCGATTGCGTCGTGACATCCTTCGTCGAATTGTCCGAGAACGTCCCCGTCGCCGTGAACTGCTGCGTCGCATTCACTCCAATCGTGGCACTCCCCGGCGTCACCGCAATCGACACCAGTGTCGGTGCCGCGCTCGTGCCCGTACCGGACAACATCACAGTGTGCGGGCTTCCTTGCGCCGAATCCGTAATCATCAGTGACCCGCTGAATGGGCCTACGCTTGTCGGGGCGAACGTCACCATAATCATGCAACTTGCTCCGGCGATCAGCCCTCCGGACGAAACACAATTATCCGTTTCGCCGAACCCGGCTGGTGCGATGATGCTGGGAATCGTTACGACCACGTTTCCGGTGTTGGTAATCGTCACCGTCTGCGCCGCACTCGTGGTATTCACAGTTTGGTTTCCAAATGTAAGCGCCATTGGCGCCACACTAATGGTGGATGTTGCTCCTCCCACAAGACCAACGAGCTGCGTGCCTCCATTCTGTCCGTTGTTTTGAAGTGCGATCGCATCAGTCTCGGGAGGCGTCACACCCTCCGCGAACGTCCATGTCACTGTAATCGTGCAGGCGCCGTTCACGGGAATACTCGCCGAAATACAGGTGGTCGTGAGCTTGAAATCAGTGTTTGTATTCGACACCGAGCCAAACGTCAAAGGCGCAGTCCCCGTGTTCGTGATCGTCACGGTCTGTGGAGGACTGGTTGCCCCAGCCGCTTCGGGAGCGAAGATCAAATTCAATGGCGAGATGCTGGCAAATGGGCCGTTAACCGCCGTGCCGGAGAGCGTTACCGGTTGCGGACTGTCGCCGGCATTGTCAGTTATGTTTATCTGGCCCTGAATCAAACCCAATGATTGCGCTTGCGGCGTGAAGGCCACCGCGAACGTACAGGTCGCACCCACCCCGATGTTCGCTCCGCAGGTATTATTGGAAACGGTGAAATTGCTCGAATCGGGAGCAATGGTCACTTCCGTCAGCGCCGCCGTTCCCACATCGGTCAAGCTGATCGTTTGCGTCGAGCTCGTGCTCCCTACGTTCAAGTTTCCAAAGGCCAGGCCCGTGGGCGAAAGCGACACGACGGAACTCGACAAGCTTCCAGCTTTAACGAAGACGTTAGAATCAACCACATCGTCGAGCGCGTCAGCAATCGCGAGTTTTATGTGATTTGTCGCGCCGGGATTGACTTTCGATGTCGCGGCCAGTACGACCGTCAGTCCGTCCATCTCAGTATCAACGGGCGGAGTTGCAAAGATCTGAATGTCGTTGTTGACATAAAACTGAGGATTCACCGGCGGGATTCCAAACACTTGAGTTGATCCATTGTTAACGTTGTTGATCGAGACCGGGGTTGAAGTCTGTGGAATCAGGGCCACGTTTTGGCCGTTCACGAAAAACCCGAATACGTCGTTGTACTGAAACACAAATTCTTCATATTCGTCCGAAGCAAACACATACTGAAACCGGATAGTCGGATTGGTTGGAACAAAATCGAATTCTAATATCGATGCATCGAACGTGGGGTTTTGACCGATCAGATTACTCAAATCGGTATCGCCAGGATATCCGCTGGCGGTAGTGATCTCGCTGGAGCAGTTCGGACCTATCACGCTGCGCACAGACCCAGTACTCAAAATGATTCCGTCGGTAAACCCGATAATGCTGCTCTCGGTGTGAAACGTTCCAGCTGCGACGGGACTCCCCGTATACTTTACGTTGCTGATGGTGACGCCCGTACCGACTAACTGCGCGGCTAGAAGCGCCGGATTGAGTGTGGTGTCGGTGAGATTTTTGATCTGAAAATTCTCGTCCCCGCCGAAGCCTGTCACCGAGATAACCTGAGAAGGGTTGCTCGTATCGCTGTTCGCAATAGTGATGTTTCCGGTCACCGAGGCGCTGCAAAGAAGACTCTGCGTCACAAAAGTCATCGAAATCGTACAACTGGCCCCTGGAGCAAGCGTGCTGCAATTCGATGTCACAGTGAGCGACGGGTCCGCTGTAACGCTCGTTATCTGCACGCTCGTCGTCGTCGAGGAATTCAGCACCGGGATGAGATACGCAGGGCCTCCGCCATCGAGCCCTTGCTTATCAGCCGCAAATGTCGGAACCACCAGAAGGGGAGGAGTTAATCCTTGTTGCTGCTGGACCGCCTTAACTCGGACCTTTCGCGGCCGCGCCGCCTGCGTCTGCGCGGCGCGCTGCGCGCGATGGTGCGCAGACATCGCCCGCGTTTTACGACCTGCAAACATCCGGCTGGGCGTAGTTCCTATTACTGCAAGGGCAGCTGCTAAGAAAAAGAATATAAAGACGCGCACCATGCGCATGACTGGGACCCCTATTTAAATTGTCGTTGTCTGCTGCGGGAGCGGCCTGCATTCTCTTGCGCCCCGCCTCTGCGCGTCAAGCAAAACTTTGAATTGAAAAGCCCCCGGCAGTCCCATATCATGCCGCCCGTTCCACCTCGGCTCGATGCCAAAATCTCCGCCCGAAAACATTCCCGCGCCCCCCGCTGAAACCAGTGCTCGCCTCCGCCAGATCGGTTTTCTTCCGCTGCTCGCCCTTTTTTACGGCTACACCGCCGGCGGCCCCTTCGGCTACGAAGAAATCTTTCACAGCTCCGGCCCCGGCATGGCGCTCGTCTTCCTCACCTTCGTTCCGCTGTTCTGGAGCATTCCGATTTCGCTCGCCGCCGCCGAACTCAACAGCCTTCTTCCCGTTCAAGGCGGCTTCTATCGCTGGAGTCGCGCCGCGTTCGGCGATTTCTGGGGATTTCAATGCGGTTGGTGGAACTGGACCGGCACGTTTCTGCTCAACAGCCTCTACGGAGTGCTGCTGATGGATTACCTCAGTTCGTACTTTCCGTGGATCACAGGTAACGCGAAGTGGCTTGGCGCATGTCTCGCGCTCTGCGTTCTCTCGTACCTCAACGCGCGCGGCATCCAAATTGCCGGCTGGCTTTCCGTCGCGCTGCTCGTCGCCGTGCTGATTCCTGTCGCGTGGCTGTGCCTCGTCTCGCTCTTCAAGCTGCACTACAATCCCGTCGTTCCCTTCACTCCGCCCGGCCAGCCATTCGGCAGCGTCTTCGGAAAAGGCCTCGCGCTCGCGATGTGGAATTATGCCGGTTACGAACAGCTCTCCAGCATGACCGGCGAGATGAAAGATTCGCAGCGCACCTTCGTCCGACTGCTCGCCTGGATGACGCCGCTCAACGTCCTCACCTACATTCTCCCCACCACGCTCGCTCTCGCCGCGCTCGGCAACTGGCAGGAATGGAAGACGGACTACATCGTCACCGCCTCACGCCTCATCGGCGGCCCATGGCTCGGCGCCGCAATGCTCATCGCCGCGATGATCGGCACCGCGTCGCTCTCGAACAGCACCATCCTCTACACCACGCGCATCCCCGCCACGATGGCCGAAGACGGCTACCTTCCCGCATGGCTCGGCAAAATTCATCCGCGCTATCGCACGCCCGTGCGCGCCATCGCCGTCTCCGCGCTGGTCTACTGCATCCTCGCGAAATATCAGGTGGAAGATTTGGTGAACATCTACATCTGGACGCGCATCGCCACCACGATTCTCACGCTGTTCGCGGCGTGGCGCATGCGCGCGAAATTGCCCGACGCGCCGCGCAGCTTCCGCATTCCCGGCGGCTCGCTCGGTCTCGCCTACGTTCTGATTTTTCCTGTGATTTTGTGCGCGCTGAAAATCGCGCAAAGTGAAGATTACGTCTGGAAGTACGCGCCGTGGCTGCTGGCGTCCGGGCCGGCGGCGTATTTGATTCTGCGCGGCGTCTTCAAGATGAAGCCAGTCGCGGAATCAAATTATTCAGCGACTGCGCCGTGATTTGCGCAGCAGAGCGATTCGCGTGCCTTATGTAGCGCCACCCTTCAGGATGGCAGGGGTGCCTCGCGCCGCCAAAATCGAACCCCTGCTGGTCTGAAGACCAGCGCTACAAAAGCAAATTCAAAAACGCCGGCGAGACGCCGGGGGTACAAAAGAAAGAAACGCCGCGTTATTTTGTCGCGCCTTCTTTTTCGGCGATGGTTTTTGCTTGCAGGAACAGCAGCAGGTAATCCTGGCCGCCGGATTTTGAATCCGTGCCGGACATATTGAAGCCGCCGAAGGGATGCGCGCCGACCATGGCGCCGGTGCATTTGCGGTTCATGTACAAGTTGCCAACGTGAAATTCTTCGGCGGCGCGTTCGATTTTCGCCGGATTCTGCGAGTACACGGCGCCCGTCAGACCAAATTCCGTGTCGTTGGCCATCGCCAGCGCGTCATCGAAATCTTTTGCCTTCGAGACGGCCAGCACCGGGCCGAAAATCTCTTCCTGGAAAATTCGCGCTTTGCGATCGACGTCGGCGATCACTGTCGGCTCGATGAAATAGCCGTCACCGTCCGCGCGCTTCCCTCCCGCGACGAGGCGGCCTTCTTTTTTTCCGGCGTCGATATAGCCGAGAATTGTTTTCATCGACGCTTCGTTGATCACCGGGCCCATGTAATTCTGCGGATCCTCGATCGAGCCTACCTTAATTTTCCGCACGCGCTCGACCAGCTTCTCGAGGAACTTGTCGTAGATTTTTTCCGAGACGATTGCGCGCGAGCACGCCGAGCATTTCTGGCCCTGGTATCCAAACGCCGAAACCGCGACGCCTTCCACCGCTGCGTCGAGATCGGCTTCCTCGTCAACGACGATCGCGTCCTTGCCGCCCATCTCGAGCACCGTGCGCTTGATCCAAACTTGTCCCGGCTGCTTGCGCGCCGCCTGTTCGCTGATGCGCAGGCCCGCTTCTTTCGAGCCAGTGAACGCGATGAAGCGCGTCTTCGCATTCGTCACGAGCGCTTCGCCGGCCGTTCCGCCCGGGCCGGTGAAAAAACTGACCACGTCGCGCGGCACGCCCGATTCGTACAAAATTTCGACGAAGATCGCCGCGATAGTCGGCGAATCGCTCGACGGCTTCACTACCGCGGTGTTTCCGGTGACGATGGCCGCGAGCGTCATGCCGCCCATGATGGCCGCCGCGAAATTCCATGGCGGAATAATTACGCCCACGCCAAGCGGGATGTACTTCATGTAATTTTTCTCGCCGCGCTGTGGCGTCAATTTCTGAGGCGCGGCCAGGCGCAGCTCTTCGCGCCCGTAGTATTCGCAGAAGTCGATCAGCTCGGCGATGTCCGCGTCGGCTTCCGGCCACGTCTTGCCGATTTCGTAGCAGAGCCACGCGTCAAGCTCGAAGCGCCGCTTGCGCAAAATATCCGCCGCGCGATACGCGCATGCGACGCGTTCCTCGGCCGGCACTTTTTTCCAGTGCTCGAACGCTTTCGCAGCGCCTTCCACAGCCTGGTTCGCCATCTCGACGGTGGCCTTCTGGAAAACGCCGATTATTTCCTTCGGATTTGAAGGGTTCGTGGATTTGATTTTGTCGGTGGTGACGAGATTTTGCCCCGCGATCACCAGCGGATATTCGCGCCCGAACATGGACTTCACGTGACGCAGCGCGTCTTCCATCGCTTTGCGATTCTCGGGCTTCGAGAAATCAGTGAATGCCTCATTCACAAATTCGCCGCGCGAATGGATGAGTTCTGCAGCCGATTTGGTGGCCGTGTTGGTAGTGGCAGAAGCTGTCATGGTTGGTTCACCTCGATCTGTGAACCCGAATTGTAACGTGTGAGGCGAGTGGCAGCAAGACACGGAGGCACGGAAGTCCGGAGAGGGAGGGCACGCGTCGAAGTGTTTCAGTCACGCCGGCGATATATGCGAACAGCAAAGGCCACTGCGACATGCCGCAGATCCGAAGACCTGGGCTGGAGATGTGGACTAAGCACGCCGCTGCATACAAGAAAAGTACAGTTCTAGTCCCAGCAATCCTTTTCTGTACTAACGACCAGTTAGATTTTTCTTCGCCAACTGCTACCGTCATCGATGAGTTGCGACGATGAACGTGACGATGAGAGCAAAGACTGGCCGCAGATGGCGACTCCTGGAAGGCCTCAGAGCCCTGTGGGATCGATCGTTCGCTCGCATTCACTTTCCGTCCCCGCTAGCTTCTAGTTCTGCGAATCTGCCGCCCGTGTCGTCAACAGATCGCTGTGCTTCGAGGCCTCTTCGCGGTGGCGCAATTCTAATCGCAAATCTGGAATTAGAATTCCACGTAAACCCCATAAGAATCACCAAACTAAGATTTTCTAATCGCAAATATTCGCAGCTTTTTCGTCCGCTGTGGCGTGTCGCGATTTCGCGATCTGCGGTTTCGTCTGCAGTGGCTAGTCGCCCGCTCGCGCTGGGGCGACCCGGCGCTGAAGGACCGCTTGTGCGCAAATTTCTAATCGGGACACAGGGATTAGAATTTCGTGCAATCAAAACAAAACAAACGCCATCTTCAAGTTCTAATTGTTACAAAACGCGTTTTTCGCGCTTCGCATCTCTGGGAGAAAGCTACGGAAAAGGCGCCGGCCGGAGGCCAGCGGTACGAACTGCAAATTCAAAAGATGCCGGCAGGATGCCAGCGCTACAAGGGAGAAAGCGAACGGCAAAAGAACCAGCGCATGCTGGAGTCAAGCATCGCGTGACGAGCCGATGGTTAATTGCGGCGCAGGCTGAAGCCTACGCTACTTGTACCGCTGGCCTCCGGCCGGCGCCTTTGACGTTGGGTTCCTTCCTTGTAGCGCCGGCATCCTGCCGGCTCTTTTGCGTTTCGCTTTACGGTTCAAAGAAAGTCCTGAAAGAAAGGCGAAGATGGCGCGTGGGGCGTTACGTTTACGACAGCGAGGGTGCAGATTTGAGTTGTGGCGTGGGGAGGAGTGATTACGATGTACGTAGTTAGCGGTGTTCTTTGGCTTGCCCGGGGTGTGTCCTAGAAGCGGGCTGAGCCGTCGGCGCCGCGGTGGTCGAATTCGGTTGTCGCTCTACATGATGGTTTTAACTCAAGGTGCGAGGAGCGCTCAAATGCAGAGTTTTGTGGCCCAGCGAGTGGAGAATCGGTTGGCGATGAAGACGACCGCGCTTTTGATTGGGCGGCATGGGAGGCTGGGAGTGGAGCGCGCGATCACGGAAAACGTGAGTTCGCGCGGGGTGCGCGTGATTTCGACGAGCGAATGGTATACGGATGACACGATTCTGGTGTCGTTGCCGGCTGGACATTTCACATCGGCGGCGCGGGTGACGTATTGCGACGCGATGGGTCACGGGCAGTTTGTGACGGGGCTCGAATTCGTGGGCAAGGAGCCGTTGCAAGTGACGGCGATGACTCCCGAGTCATAGCCGTTCGGTGCCCGGCTATGCCGGTTTAGACCGTCCAGTAAAGTATGTAAATATTCGGTGAAGATACCTTATGGGCGCGATTTAAGGCTCGGAATGTGATATACTGCCTATCACGTTGATGGTGCTGTGGTTGCGCTGTGGCAGATGAAGTAGCGATTTGAGAACATCTCCAGCTGTTCTCTCCGACGTCTTCATCCGTAACTTAAGCAAGCAAGGGACTTAGGGCAATATTCAAGGGCCATCCAGTTGGGGTGCGGAGGAGCGGCTCGTTCGTAACAGATTCGGGCGTCAGATCGTAAATAAGAGAAACGATTTGATGCCCTGCGAGCATCTAAGAGGTGTAGCAGGGGCGGTTGGGCAATTTATACCGGGGGATTCTTGGCCCAGTGCCAGACCTTCCGGGAAAGTGCTTAAAAATACAGATCGTTAGGCTAAGTGCCCGTTGGGTGCCTTCGCCGGTGCCGACACAGGGGGCGATCATAGCGCTAATTGAGAGGAGGAAAGAATGGCCGAGAAACTAAAGGGTGAGGGGCGATTGGTACCGACCCGGCCTACGGGAGTGGAGTACCGAGTGGTATACGGAATCGAGTTGGTTCCGGAAGTTCGGCAGCACGGAGTGCCGCCTGCGGTAGCCAAGTCGCGCTGGGCGAAGTGCCAAGTGAAATCGCAGCACGCACGGCAGATTCCGGATGGAACGTATTTCCTCCATGCGGATGAAGGCCGCGTGCACCAATTGAAGTCCAAGGATGGGAAGTGGGAGTATCTCGCGGCAGCGTGAGTTAGCTCGCTATCTCATCGGGTCACAAAAGTAAGCCCCATTCTCCGGGGACGGAGAGTGGGGCTTTTTGTTTTTGGGGGCGAGTGGTTGCTCGCCGATTTCAGGCGATCCGCTGGTCTTCGCCGATTCTAGGAGTGCTTCGGCGAATGGGCGTTCAGAGTTTGCAACAAGAGCTGCGCTGACGAAGGCGGCGGCACCGCAGCTTTCAGCACAATGTCTTTCGATGGGATCTTCCTTCCATAGAGCGCCTGATTGCCACCGTTGTCCGGGCGGAGCGTGGAGCCAGCGAGAGAAATGCCCGCGAACAATCCGCGCGCGCGCGAATAGGTAAGGATTTCAGCGCGGAAAGTGACGTCGGTCTCAGCGGAAGCGTTCCGGCCGACTGGGCCGGCAGCGGCGGAAGCGTCGCCACCGATTTTCACTTTGCTGGTGAGGATGCTGCTGGCGGAACGCTCGCTCATGAGAAGGAGCACGAAGTCAGTGGCCTGGCCGCCAGCCTGAAGACCGAAGCTGCCGCCTTCGAGAGCCATCATGGAGGGAGCGCCCCAGGGGCCGCGCATGCTGTCGCCGGTGCGGCAAGTCATGACGCCGCGACCGTAGCTGGCACCGATAACAAAGGCAGCCTTGAGAACGGATGGGAGGACGACGACGCAGTCGGCTTTGTCGATGACGCTCTGCGGAATGTTGTCGGGGATGTCCATAATTTCTTTCATGACTCTGCCGGAGTTTTCGAGGCGATCGTTTTCTTTCGATTGCGCGTGGGCGGAGGCGGCGAGCGCGGTGGTCAGCATAAGAGCTAGAAGGAATCTAGTCTGTTTCATTCGTTCTCCTCAGTTTTGCGAACGGCGCCAGTGTAACAAACAGGCGTGCAAATATGCAGCACTTCCTTCCCTGGCACGATTGAGCGGTCTTTGATTGCGTGACAGCGGTCACTGCGACAGGCGATGCGGGTCACTGAATTTGAACGAATGCAGAGTTACAAATAGCGGCAGAGAAGAGATGGAGACCGCAGATGGAAGAGAGACGCAAAGGCCAAGAAACCCGAAACGAAGAGGTGAGGCGTTGCGCTACACCCAGCGATCAGGGGTTTGACCAGTGCGGAAAATCCAAAACTTCAGAGTGTGCCAGCAGCCGGGAGCGACGCCTAACGAAAGCGCCCAGCAATGCGACGCGTCGGTCCTTTTGGACCGGATACAGGCCGCGCACGGCTGCTGGATGTAATAGTGACGAACCAAGGGGCAATGGGACTCATAGCGGTGATATGAAGGAGAAAGGCGATGACAAATCTAGTTCCACGCGAGAATCTATTCACGAATCTATTTGAATTCAGGCGGGATTTCGATCAGCTGTTCAACCATATTCTGGTGGGCAATCCGCTGTCACCAGAGTTCATTCCGGCGAAGAAGGCGGTATTTCTGCCGGCCGTCGAGGCGTATATCGACAAAGATGGAAAGACTTACATCTGCCGCGTTTCGCTTCCCGGAATCGAAGCGAAGGATGTGGAGATCCAGCTGGTGGAGCACCTGCTGACGATCAAGGGTGAGAGGAAGACTTTTCGGGCGACGAACGGGGTCGAGTGGATGAATGAGGAGATCGTGTACGGTAAGTTCGAGCGGATGATCGAATTGCCCGAGGGCGTCGTGACGGAAAAGCTCACGGCGGAGTACAAGAACGGCGTGCTGGAAATCACAGCACCATTGGCGCTGACAGCGCTTCCACGAAAGATTGAAGTGAAGACGCTGCCAGTGGTGAAACAAGTTGGAGCGTAGCAGCAAAGGTTGAGCTTGCGCTATTCGGCCAGGACAGCGCTGCAGGTGGCCCGGAGGCTTTGAAACCTCCGGGCCATTTTCATTTTCGCGGAAGGCATGCGGCATACAGCTTCTCCCCAATGGGATTGCGGCCGGGTTTAATGAGAGACTCGTCGAAGATAGTTTTCCTACCGGGATAATTAATGCCAAAAGCAAAGAAGCAGGAAGTGGCCGCGGTGCCGGAGATTTCGCCCGCGATAACGAAGAAGATCGAAGAGAAGCAAGTGCAGGAGCGCGTGGCGATTGGCGCGCACGTGGTGCACGAGACAATCCGTCGAGAGGGCGAGGATGAGCTGAAGCGGACGGCTTCGGCGCTGGCGTGGTCAGGCTTGGCAGCGGGACTGTCGATGGGATTTTCGCTTGTGGCGGAGGCGCTGATCGCAGGCTATCTGCCGAGAGGCGATTGGACGCGCCTGCTGACGAAGCTTGGGTACAGCGTGGGATTTCTGATCGTGGTGCTGGGGCGGCAGCAGCTGTTTACGGAGACGACCTTGACGGCGGTGTTGCCTGTGCTGACGGGACGGAGTTGGCAAATGGCGATACGGATGATCCGTCTGTGGGGAGTGGTGCTAGCAGCGAATCTGGTGGGAACTTACTTGTTTGCGTTGTGCGTGGCGCGGGTGCATATTTTTTCGCCGGAGATTCAGCAAACGTTGACAGCGGTGAGCCAGGACGGCCTCGGCTCGGGATTCTGGGTGGTGGTGATGCGGGCGATTTTTGCGGGGTGGCTGATTGCGTTGATGGTGTGGCTGCTGCCGGGAGCGGAATCGGCGCGCGTGAGCATCATTATCATTCTTACTTACTTGATCGGGCTCGGGGGTTTCAATCACGTGATCGCTGGATCAACCAAGATGTTTTTTCTTGTGGCCTCTGGGGCGGAGACCTGGGGATTTTATTTGGGGCGTTTTCTTGTGCCCACATTGATCGGCAATATTATTGGCGGGGTTTCGTTGGTGGCGTTTCTGGGGCACGCGCAGGTGGTGGCTGGGAAGGAAGCGTGATGGCTGGGGAGGTGCAATTCGAGTCAGAGCACGTACTTATATTGCGCCTAGCCATTTTACCGGACATCGCAAGGCGAGAGCGTTCACGAGTTTTTCATCGGCGGTAATCAGCTCCGTCTCTGAGGATTCAGCCAAAGCGACGTAGAGGCAATCATAGAAACTACGCCCGAACGTGCTCGCGATATCGAATGCACGAGTCAACAAGGAAAAGGTCGGGACCGTCGGAAAGTTACAGTCGGTGACTTTCATTAGCCCAATCCTGGCGTCCTCCATTGTGATTCGATGAGTGCGGACAGCCTTCCAAAGCACATTTCCGATTTCTGCCCAGAAGAGATCTGGTACGAGGATCTGAATCTCTTTCAAAGCGTAGCGATCGAGCAACTCGAGCGCGTGCTTCGAGTATGGCTCATCGGCAGAAGGCAGGATCCACTTGCAAGCGACGCTCGCGTCCACCACGGCGCTTTTCAACGCTCTCGATCCTCACGAATCATTTCTTCTGTAGAAGGAAAGTGGCCTGGGGGAGACTTTCGCGCATTCATACTTCGGGCGTACTCGAGAAATTCTCGCCGTTTTCGCAATTCGCGCTCAGTAGGGTAGTTCGTTTTCAACAGAGAGAGAATTTCGGCCGCGATGGAGTGACCACGCTCCTTGGCGGTGCGGCGAAGAGCTTCATAGCGTTCTTCTGGGATGTTTTCGACGTATAGGGTGGCCATAGGGTCCTCCTAGGGGTAGTCTAGCACTTCCCTAGACCGTTTCCAAGCCCGTAAAGGAGAAGTCAGAAGAGCCGGCGGGACGCCGGCGTTTACAGAATGGCAGCGTCGCCTTAAGCATGTGCTCAATCTGCCTTCGGCATGCTGTCAATTCGGCGACTGCGCGGGCTGCGCGTCGTAACTGACTTCTTATTGCTGCTTATTTCTTTAGATCGCGGAGGATTTCGCGGGCTGCGTTGGCGCCGGAGGCTCCTGTGACGCCATTGCCTGGGTGGGTGCCGTTGCTGCAGAGGTAGAGGCCCTTGACTGGGGTGGCGTAACGGGCCCACCCGAGAATGGGGCGCATGGTGAAAATTTGGTCGAGGGAGAGTTCGCCGTGGAAGGGGTGGCCGCCGGTTATGCCGTATGTTTCTTCCAAATCTTTGGGGGTGATGATGTGGCCGCCGAGAATTTTGGATTGGAGATCGGGGGCGTATTCGGCGACCGTCTTTACGATTGTGTCGGCCAGCGCGTCACTGTGTTGGGCCCAATCGCCTGCTTTCAGTTGGAAGGGGGCGAATTGCATGTAGATGGACATGACGTGCTTCTTTTCCGGCGCGAGCGATTGATCGAATGTTGTGGGAATCGAAATATCAAGATAGGGCGCGGGCGAAAATTCGCCGTATTTGGAAGCGTCGAAGGCGCGCTCGAGATAGTCAATGCCCGGGCCGATGTGGATGCGGCCGCTTAGCGCAGGGCGATCAGCGTACTGCTCAAGTGCGGTGAAGGTAGGCAGGCCGTCGAGTGCGAGATTCAGTTTGGCGGCCGTTCCCTGGGCACGAAAATGCTGCATCTTGACGACGAAGCTAGGCGGCAGGTGAATCGGATCGAGAAGGCCGAGCAGAGTGCGTCGCGGATCGGCGCCGGAGACGACGCATTTCGCGGCGATCTCTTCGCCACTTGCGAGCGCGATACCGATTACGGCCCCATTTTTTACCAGGATTTTCTGTACGTCGGCGTTGGTGCGAATTTCAGCGCCGGCTTGCTTCGCCGCGGCAGCCATCGCCGCCGTGAGCGCGCCCATTCCTCCACGAGGCATCGCGGAATTGCCGACCGGGTAAGGATCGGCGGCGGCACGCAAGAGCAAGAGAGTGGTGGAACCCGCGGACCAGGGGCCGAGTGCCGCTCCGAAAATTCCGCGGGCGGCGACGGCTGCGCGGAGAAGGTCCGTTTCGAAAAACTCGGCCACGAAATCGGCGACGGCCATCGGGCCCCAGCGGATCAGTCGCATCATTTCTTTCTTGCCGAGGCCGCGGACTTTCTTCCCCAACTTCAGAAGCTTCCAGAGATCTTCGTTCGAAGGATCTTCGATAACGGGGGGCGTGAGTGTTAAGAGCTGGCTGAGAATTTCTCCGAGGCGAGTTAGCGAATTGTGAAGTTCAATGTAACTGGCGGCGTCTTTCTTTGAAAATCTTTCGATTTCTTTCGCGGACGTGACAGGATCAGAAAAAAGCGTGAGAGCCCGACCCTCGGGCAATGGCGCGAAGAGACGAGCCGGTGGTTGGATGAACTCGAGGCCAAATTTGGCGAGCTGCATATCCTGGACGATTGAGGAGAGCAGCGGGCCGCCGGCATGCGCGAGCGTGGAACAGCGGAATCCCGGATGAAATTCCTCGGTGATGGCTGCGCCGCCAACAATCGAGCGGCGTTCGAGGACGAGGGGCCTGAAACCCTTCTTGG
This sequence comes from uncultured Acidobacteriota bacterium, assembly GCA_963736465.1. GTDB lineage: Bacteria > Acidobacteriota > Terriglobia > Acidiferrales > UBA7541 > Palsa-295. The sequence goes on from CAVTOS010000010.1 coordinate 425,578, forward strand.
CGAGATAGAACGCGGTGACGAGGGCGTTATGCCCGGCGCCGAGAATCACGATATCGCGCTGGACGGCCACTATTTATGCCCTGCGTCTTTCAAGATTTCTAGCGCGGCGAGGCGCCCGGGAGCGCCCATGATTCCGCCGCCAGGATGAGTGGCGGAGCCGCACATGTAGAGCTTGCGAATGGGCGTGCGATAGCGAGCCCAGCCGGCGACGGGTCGCAGAAAGAAAAGCTGCTCGAGCGAAAGTTCACCCTGGAAAATGTTGCCTTCGGTGAGGCCGGTCTGGCGTTCGATATCGAGCGGGGTGATGAACTGCTTGCCGATGATGATGTTTTTTATGTTCGGCGCGTATTCGGCGATCGTGTCGATCACCGTGTTGCCAAAGGCTTCGCGCTGCTCGTCCCATGTGCCGTGGCTCAATTTGTACGGCGCGTATTGAACGAAACAGGAGAGGATGTGTTTTCCGGGCGGCGCGACCGATGGGTCGGTGAGCGTGGGGATCACCATGTCAATGTACGGGCGGCGCGAGTATTCGCCGTACTTGGCCTGGTCATAGGCGCGCTCCATATAGTCCATTGAAGGCGAAATGGACATTGCGCCGCGCAGATGGCGGCCGGGACCCGGCATGCAGGTGAAATCTGGAAGCGCGTCGAGAGCCAGGTTCACTTTGCCGGATGAGCCACGATATTTGTAGCGGCGGACTTCTTCGACGAAATCGCCGGGAAGGTCGCGGGAATCGATAAATTTCAGGAAGGTGAGATTTGGATCGAGACTGGAAGAAACGATACTTGCGTGAATTTCTTCGCCGCTTTCGAGAACCACGCCGTGCGCCGTTCCGTTTTTAAGCAGAATTTTCGAGACGGGTGCTTCCGTGCGGATTTCGACGCCGGCTTCGCGGGCGGCGCTGCCGATGGCATTCGAAATTCCGCCAGTGCCGCCTCGGCTGAAGCCCCAGGAGCGGAAAGCGCCGTCAATTTCCCCCATGTAATGATGCAGAAGAACATAGGCGGTGCCGGGCGAGCGGATGCCGAGAAACGTGCCAATGATTCCGGAGGCGGACATCGTCGCTTTTAGGACATCGGTTTCAAACCACTGATCGAGAAAATCGGCGGCGCTCATGGTCATGAGCTGCACGAGGTTGTATTTGTCCTCAGCGGGGAGCTCTTGGAAGCGCTTGCCAAGGAATGCGAGCTTTTTCAGATCACGCGGATCGAGCGACGTGGGATCCGGCGGAATCATGCCCAGAATTGGTTTTACGAAGCGGCACATTGCGACCATCGACTTGCCGAATTCTTCGTAAGCTTCGGCGTCGAGCTTTGAGTGGCGCTCGATTTCGCGGCGGGATTTGGAGTGGTCGTTTGTGCGCCAGAGGTGATTGCCGTCGGGCATGGGCGTCAGGGTGCCGTCGAGCGGAAGGATTTCGAGGCCGTGGCGCGGGAGATCGAGGTCGCGAATAATTTCCGGGCGAAGAAGCGAGACGACATACGAAAAAACGGAGAACTTGAAGCCAGGGACGATTTCTTCTGTGACGGCCGCGCCGCCGAGAACATAGCGGCGTTCGAGAACAACGACTTTCTTGCCTGCCTTCGCGAGATAGGCCGCGTTCACGAGGCCGTTGTGGCCTCCGCCGATGACAATTACATCGTAACGCTTCGCCATGAGGATTTGTGCGAGTCCCCCGCGGGAAAAACCAATGCGGAAAGAGTCGAAGCATTTTACAGGCGCGGGTGAAGCGTCACAAGGAAGAAGCGAAGCTGCGCGGTGACCTGAAGTCAGGAAGCTCGGCAAAAGGGGGCAAGAATCGCGACCGAAAGAAACCGCGTGGCGGAGTTCGCCTTGCGGGTGAAGCGCGGCGCACACTATAATCGCGAGCCGATATTTTCGAGCATTTTACTTGTGCAGGAGAGGCCTTGCCAATCGGAACAGCGGTACACGAGAGAGTGATCAAGCTTTGCGAAAGCCTGAACTTTCGCGAGTGGTCGGGATATTACGCGGCCAGCGTGTACGAAATGCATCACGAGCACGAGTACAACGCGATTCGCAATGCCGCCGCGCTCATCGATGTGACTCCCCTCTTCAAATACCGGATTACCGGCAAAGACGCTACGAAATTCGTGAACCGCGTGATTACGCGCGACATCAGCAAAGTGGCTGTCGGCCAGGTGATTTACTGCTGCTGGTGCGACGAACAGGGGAAAGTGATCGACGACGGAACGATCTCGCGGCTAGAAGAAAATGTATATCGCTGGACGGCCGCTGACCCAAGCATGAGGTGGTTTCATCAGAACGCTCTGGGACTCGACGTGCAGATCGAAGACATTTCGGACCAAGTGGCCGCGCTGGCCTTGCAAGGACCGACGTCCGGGCGTCTTCTGAAGCAGATCGCCGACGCCGACATCACGAATCTGAAATATTTTCGCCTGACGCACGGAAAAATCGCGGGCGTGGAAGTGGATATCTCGCGAACCGGCTACACGGGCGATCTGGGATATGAAATCTGGATTCCGTGGAACGATGCGCCGAAGGTGTGGGACGCGCTGGTGGATGCGGGGCGCGAGTTCGATTTGCATGCGGCGGGGATGTTGGCGCTTGACGTGGCGCGCGTGGAAGCTGGGTTGATATTGATCGAAGTGGATTACTTCAGCAGCAAGAAGGCGCTGATCGAGTCGCAGAAATATTCGCCCTACGAAATCGGACTCGGGCGGCTGGTGGATCTGAAGAAGGAATATTTCATCGGCCGGGCGGCGTTGGAAGAGGAGAACCGTCTAAAACCGAAGCGGCTCCTTGTGGGACTCGATATCAATTGGGACGATGTGGAGCGGCTCTACGATGCTATCGGGCTTGCGCCACAAGTGCCGGGGACGACGTCGCGTGTGCCGGTGCCGGTATATCGCGGCGGATTGCAAGTGGGGAAAGCGACGTCGACAACATGGTCACCCACGTTGAAGAAAATGATCGCGCTGGCGAGCATCAAACGCGAGCATGCGGAGGCGGGAATCGAGCTGCAGATGGAACTGACTGTGGAGGCGGTGCGTCACAAAGTGCGGGCGACAACGCGCGAACTGCCTTTTTTCAATCCGGCGCGAAAAACGGCGACGCCGGTGACGTAGGTTCTTTTGTTTTGCATGCCGATGTACGCGGTCCCGGGCGTGGGCCGCGGAGAATCAAGCAAATCATACTCAAGATGACTGAGAGGAATGGGATGCACGATTGTGCGTACAGAAGAATTGCAGCAGTGATTGTGTTAGCGCTGGCAGCTTTAGTGGCGCCGGCCGTCGTGGGGGCGGAAACCATGCCGGGGACGATCCGGCTGGCCGTGGATGCGCGCCAGGCGCCGCAGAAAATTTTGCACGCGCATATGCAGATTCCGGTTCAGGCCGGCCCGTTTACTTTGTACTACCCGAAGTGGATTCCCGGCGAACATATGCCGGATGGACCGATCATCGAAGTGGCGGGGATGAAGTTCAGCGCCGGCGGGAGAGCGATTCCGTGGCGGCGGGATCTGGTGGAAATGTTTTCGATTCATCTGGATATTCCGCAGGGCGTGACGTCACTCGACGCAGACCTTGATTTTTTGCTAGCCGCACCTGCGACTGGATTTTCGGCGGGAGCGTCGGCGACGGCGTCGCTCGATCTTCTGAGTTGGAATCAAGTGCTGCTCTATCCGAAGGGCTACGCCGCGAAGGATATTACTTTTGCGCCCAGCCTAAAGCTGCCAGCCGGATGGAAATACGGCACAGCTCTGCCGGGCGCCAAAGAGAATGGCGACACGATTGATTTCGATCCGGTTCCGCTGAACACGCTGGTAGATTCGCCGGTAATTTCGGGTAAGTATTTTCGCAAGATTCAGCTCACGCCCGGCCAGCAGCCGCCGCACGAGATGGACATTGCGGCAGACAGTCCGGCCGCGCTGGCGATGCCTCCGGATCAGGAAATGCATTTCCACCAACTCGTGCTGGAAACTGGAGCACTATTCGGGGCGAGGCATTATCGCGACTATCATTTTCTAGTCACTTTGAGTGACGACGTGGCTCATTTCGGGCTCGAGCATCATGAGTCGAGCGACGATCGCGTGAACGAGCGGAGCTTGATCGACGAACCGCTGCGGATTGCTTTTGCCGGGTTGCTTCCACATGAGTTCGTTCATTCGTGGAATGGAAAATTTCGGCGGCCGGCGGGTCTTGCGACGCCCGACTACCAGGAGCCGATGAAGGACGATCTGCTCTGGGTGTACGAAGGCCTGACGGAATATTTGGGCGACGTGCTCACAGCGCGCAGCGGACTCCTGACACCCGAACAGTGGCGTGAGTCGATGGCATTGCAGGTGGCGACCTACGAGCATCGTCCTGGGCGTGACTGGCGGCCGTTGCAGGACACTGCCGACGCGGCGCCATTTTTATACGACGCCACGCCTGACTGGGCAAACTGGCGCCGGGGCACGGATTTTTATGAGGAAGGCGAGCTGCTGTGGATGGATGTAGACGGAACACTGCGCAAGCTGACAAAAGATGAAAAGTCGATCAATGATTTCTGCCGCATTTTTCACGGCGGGTCGAGCGGGCTGCCTGAGCTGAAGACATATACGTTCGAGGACGTGGTTGCGACGTTGAATGGGCTGGCTCCTTATGACTGGAAGGGTTTTTTACGCGCGCGTCTCGATGGAGTTGCGACAAAAACTCCCATCGAGGCTATTGAGAATAATGGCTGGAAGCTGGTCTACAACGAAGAGCCGAATGAGATGGAGTCGAACACCGATCTGGTTTCCGGGCGGCTTGATCTTGCGTTTTCAATTGGCCTGACTGTGGCTGAGGATGGCTCGGTCGGCGACGTGATTCATGACGGGCCCGCGTACGGCGCGGGGATAGGGCCGGGGATGAAAATCGCGGCGGTCAATGGACGGCAGTTCTCGCCGGAGGGTATGCGCGACGCGATCGAGTCGGCGAAAGGTTCGTCTGAGCCGATCCGGTTGCTCGTGGCGAACGGCGCGCAGTATCAGACTGTGTCCATCGATTATCACGGCGGTCTTCAGTATCCGCATATCGAGCGGGACAAATCGCGTCCGGACTATTTGAACGAGATTATTCAGCCTCTTGCGCAGGCAAAGGAAGCTCGAAGGTAGCGGGCGGATTCGATCTTTCAGTGTGAAGCGCAGGGTGGTAGAAGCCGAAGGAGTGCGGAGTTGAAATTTAACTCGCTGGTGATCTTCGGCGTTCTGTTCGTCGCGCTTGGAATTGCTGGCCTGGTGCATCCGAACGTGGTGATGCCTGCGAAGAAACAGGAACTCGAGATTGCCGGCAACAAGGTGATCATGGAAACGCGCCGGGTTGTCGAAATCCCGAAAATTCTTGGAGTTCTTCTGGTGGTTGCGGGCGGCGTTGCTTTATTTCTGAGCCAGGTGAATCCAAATCTCCGTCGCAGGTGATTGCGACGGCCACTTGCTTACCTCAGTAATGCTGGTTCCCTTCTCCCTCGGAAATGCTGACCTTTCCTGACACGTTGCGATAGACGTGGATGGTATAGCCCGTCGCGAGCGCCATGCCGATCATCCACCAGATCAGGCCGATCTTCAGGCCGTAGTCGGCAGCTTTCGAGTTGGCAATGGTAAGACCGAATGTGGGATTCGTGCTCGCCGGGAGCACGTTGGGATAGAGGCTGAAGGCAACGCTCGTAAGCATTCCTACAATGTAAGCGCACGAAGACAAGAATGCAGTTCCCTCCTGCCTGCTGCGCGTGAACCATTTAATTCCGAGAAGACCCGCGATCGCTATAACGGGAAATACGAGGCCCCAGGGATGAATGCGAAAGCTCTGCATGTGTTGGGGCAAGAGACTGAAGCTAGTAAGCGTGACGATCACGGTCAGCGCTGCTACTAACCACCATAACAGCGATGCCCATTGTACTGAGCGTTCATTGAGCGCACCTTCCGTCTTGTAGGCGATCCACGTGGCGCCGTGCAACGCTAAAACTCCCAGTGCGGTGACGCCGATGAGGATTGTGTACCAGTCGAGAATTCCCGTGTTGCCGTTTGGCACGAAGTTTGTCCAGAGAGGCTCGAAGAAATTGCCGCTGGCGTCGAAAGGAACACCGCGGACCACATTGCCCAGCGCAGCGCCAAAAAAAACCGCGAGCAAGATACTAGCGAAGGCAAAAGTGGCGTCCCAGAAGACGGACCATATTCGTCCGCCGACATGGCTGCGAAACTCGAGTGAGATTCCGCGTAGGATCAGAAGCCACAGAACCATCATCAACGGCAGATAAAATCCGCTGAAGCTCGCGGCGTATAAAGCGGGAAAGGCGAAGTAAAGAGTGCCACCACCGGCGAGAAGCCACACTTCATTTCCGTCCCATACCGAGCCAATCGAGCGGAGCATGGCGCGGCGTTCGGCTTCCGTCCGTGCGATCCAGAGATGGAGTATGCCTACGCCGATATCGAAGCCGTCGAGTACGACGTAACCGGCGAGCATGACTGCGACAAGACAGAACCAGATCGTACCCATCGAACTCCTGTTTTAACGTGTAGGCAACAGCAGCCCTTCATCTTCGCGCGAATGATCCCGCAGTTCTGGGCCGGCTTCGATTTCGCGATAGACGAGAAAAAGGAAAAGGATTCCGAGAATCGTGTACATCCCGAGAAATCCAATGAGAGTAAACCACGCGCTCCCCGCCGAAACTTTCGATGAAACTCCGGCGCTGGTTCGCATCAGCCCGTAGATGATCCAGGGCTGGCGGCCCACTTCAGCGGTGATCCATCCTGCTGTATTGGCAATGAATGGAAACGGAAGGGCGAGCATGAGACTCCAGAGCATGATTCTGGATCCGTAGAGTTTTCCTCGCGCCAGAAGCCATGCCGAGATAACCAGGATGGCAATGAAAAGCGTTCCCAGGCCAACCATGATGTGATAGCTGAAATAGAGAAGGGGGATATTGTCGGGCCATTCGGACTGCGGGAAGCGGTCGAGCCCGTCTACTTGAGCGGACCACGTTTTGTAAGTCAGAAAACTTAGCATGCTGGGTACAACAAGAGGGTTATCAAGACGTTGATTTGGCACATCGGGCTGACCCAAGATTGCCAATGGCGCATTTTCCTGGGAATGGAACAGGCCTTCCATCGCTGCTAGAGTTATCTTCTGGTGCTTCGCGATCATTACGCCCTGGCCGTCGCCGGTGGGATAGAGCTGCAGGAGCGCCGCGATCACGCCGACTGTTACGCCGACGCGCAGAAACATTTTGCCAAATTCGATGTGAAGATTTTGCAGAATGTAATACGCGCCCACCGCCGCCATCACGAAGCATCCCGTTTGTACTGCGCCGATCATGGTGTGGGCGTATTGCCAGAGCGCCCAAGGGTTGAGCAGGAGCGCCCAAAAACTCTGCAGGTCGTATGATCCGTTTGCACCCAGCGAGTATCCGACAGGATGCTGCATCCATGCGTCGGTGGCAACGATGAGATATCCGGAAAGCCACGAACCGATGAGCATCATGAGAGAGCTGAACCAGTGTGCGCGCGGGCCCAGACGCCTTTCGCCGAACAGGAAGAGTCCAAGGAACGAGGATTCGAGGAAAAACGAGAAAACGCCTTCCATCGCCAGCGTCTGGCCGATCACGCCGCCTGCAGATTTTGAGAATTGCGCCCAGTTGGTGCCAAACTGAAATTCCATGGGAATGCCGGTGACAACGCCGAGAGCGAAGCTGATTCCAAAAATCTTGGCCCAAAACCGCGCCGCGTGATTCCAGGTTTCAGTGCCTGTACGCAGCGCTGCTGTCTTAAGGATGAAGATCAGCAGAGCGAGGCCCATCGTCAGCTGAGGGAAAATGTAGTGGAATGTGACGGTGAAGGCGAAGTGCAGGCGGTGAATCGTTAACGCGTCTTCCATAACTATCTCAGGAGAGGTGCGGGCGACGTAATCCTATCGTTAATTGCGGCTGCCGTGCTAGCTAATTACAAAGCTCAGCCGGCACACTAGTGCTTGGAAAGCAAAGGTGGAAGTGCAATCATCACACAGATTTGTAATCGGCTTCCCATCAGAAAACTTCAGGAGGACGGATGAGTTCGCGAACGGCTGCAGTCGGGTTTGTCATGTTTCTGTTGATTGGCGCGAGAGCGATTCCGGTAACGGCTCAACAGAAGCGTCCCATGACTTTTCAGGATCTTGCCGCGATGCACCGCTTGAGCGGCCCGCAGATTTCTCCCGACGGCCAGTGGATCGCTTACGAAGTCGGCACGCCGAATCTCGAAACGAATCGTGTGGTGCGCGATATCTGGTTGGTTTCCGCGGAAGGCGGCGAAGCGCGGCAAATTACGCGCGGCGGCAGCGACACGCGCCCTCGATGGTCGCCCGACGGCAAGCGGATCGCGTTTCTCTCATCGCGCGAGGGCGAGCAGCAGGTGTACTGGATTACGCTGGATGGCGGTGATGCGAATCGGCTGACTTCGCTTTCCGGTGGCGCGGACACTGAGTTGTGGTCGCCCGACGGAAAATGGATTGCGTTTGTTTCGAGTGTTTATCCCGATTGCAAGGATGAGGCCTGCAATGCGGAACGCAAGGCGCAACGCGAAAAAAGCAAGGTGAAGGCGAGAATTTATGAGCACTTGCTCTATCGCCATTGGAACGGCTGGTGGGATGGCACTCGGAGCCACCTGTTCGTAATGCCTTCCGGCGGTGGCGCAGCGCGCGATCTTACGCTTGGCGCTGATTATGATGTGCCGCCATTCAATCTCGGCGATCCCGATGCGATTGCGTTTTCTCCTGATAGTAGCGAGCTTTGTTTCACGGCAAACACCGATCCGGATGCGGCGCTGAGCACAAACGGCGATCTCTTCACGGTGCCGGTGGCTGGCGGAGCCGCGCCGAAGCGGATCACGACAAATCCAGCGAATGACTGGGGCCCCGCATATTCACCCGATGGGAAATGGATCGCGTATCGCGCGCAGACGCATCCCGGTTGGGAAAGCGATCGGTGGCGATTGATGCTGTACGAGCGCGCGAAGGCCGAAGCGATCAATTTGACCGAGAATATTGATCGCAGCATCGAGTCGTTTGCGTGGAGTGCCGACAGCAAGTCGATCTATTTCGCGACAGAAGAAAAATCCGAAATGCCGGTTTTTTCGATTGCCGCGGCCGCTGGCAGCGCACCGAAACTGGTTCTGGGCGACAGTTTCAACAATGAAGTTGAAGTCAGCAAGGATGGTCGCGTATTGGTATTTTCCCGCACGAGCCTGACGACGCCCATGGAAATTTTCACTGCTGGCGCCGATGGAAAGAACGTTAGGCAGATCACGCATCAGAACGAAGCAATTCTCGCGCAACTTGATCTTTCGCCGATGGAGCCGTTTTGGTTTGCCGGCGCCGGCAAGACGCAGGTGGAAGGCCTGATGGTGAAGCCGCCGAATTTCGACGCGTCAAAGAAATATCCAATGCTGCTTCTGATTCACGGCGGCCCGCAGCAGGCCTGGACCGATGCCTGGGGCTACCGCTGGAACCAGCAAATGATGGCTTCACCGGGATATGTGGTGGTGATGATCAACCCGCGCGGTTCGCCCGGATACGGCGAGAAATTCGAAGCGGATGTCAGCCGCGACTGGGGCGGAAAAGTTTATGAGGACGTCATGAAAGACGCGGATGCCGCGATCGCAAAGTATCCGTTCATTGACCCCACGCGGCTTGCGGCGGCGGGCGGCTCGTTCGGCGGCTACATGGTGGACTGGATTGCCACGCATTCGGACCGGTTCAAATGCCTCATCAGCCACGCAGGTTCGTACGACATGGTAGGCATGTATGGAGCGACCGAGGAGCTTTGGTTCATGGACTGGGAGTTCGGCGGGCCGCCGTGGTCGCATCCCGAGCTTTACAAAAAATATTCGCCCAGCGAGTATGCGGCCGCGCTGGGTAAATACAAGACGCCGACGCTCGTGGTCGGCGGCGAGATGGATTTCCGGATTCCCTACACGCAGGATCTCGAGTTTTTCACCGCGCTGCAACGCCAGGGCGTGCCTTCAAAGCTGCTCCTCTTCCCCGACGAGGGTCACTGGGTGCTGAAGCCGCAGAATAGCGAGCTGTGGTACAAGACTTTCCTCGGTTGGCTCGCAAAGTATTTGCAGTAGAGGCGGCGTGATCGACGCAGACCCCGCGGATTTCCAAAGAGAACGCTGCACTTCCGTAACGCCGGCATCTTGCCGGCTCTTTGTGTATTCGGCTGCGCTGGCAATGCCAACAACATCATAAGCTGTTTCCACATCCGATCCGCATTTCTGCGTAGTTCCCGTAATTGACATTGCGCCTGCATGCTGTGAGATTGGCAGCCCGTTTCAATTGTCCGGGAGGCCGACGATGCAGGCGCCCTGGAGACTCTGTCTCTGTACATGGATTGCGCTGGCTGCGCTGACGATTTGTGCTCCGCGGACGCAGGCTGGAAGTCTGAAGATTACCAGCACGCCCTCTGGCGCTACGGTGGAGATTGACGGCGTCGTCGTGGGAACGACTCCGTACGAGGCGAATTTTCCGAGCGGCTACTTCCACAAGCCACGCACCGTATTCGGCGCCCGGCTAGACCATCCTCTTGTCGCCCGAATCTATAAAGACGGCTACACCTCGCAGGAGTTCACGCTTACCGAAGGTCCGCACGAATGGGTTTCGCTCAATGGAAAAGATCACGGCCACTATTGGCTGATCAAAGTTGATTTGGCGGAGGTTACTTTGAAGCCCGCTTCGGCGGTTTTCAACGGCAAGGTAAAAGCCACGTCGGTTTCGGGCGCTGTGGTGACCATGACTCCCGAGATTCCGATTGAGAAAGTGGTGGAAATCGCAAGTCCTGCCGTGGTGAAACTCCGCACTCCGGAAGGCTGGGGAACGGGCTTCCTGATAACCGACACGGGGGTGATCGCCACAAACCATCACGTTACGCGAGGCGTCGTTACAGTCATGGTCGTTTTTGCTCAGGGCCCAGAGCGGCTGGGAAAGGTGGTTTACTCCGATCCGAAGTTAGATCTGGCACTCGTAAAAATCGACGGCGAAGGCTTCCCTTATCTGCCGTTGGCGGATATCGCGGATGTGCATGCGGGACAAACGGTCGTCGCGATCGGTAATCCAGCCAACGGATTCACAAATACCGTAACGCAAGGCATCGTCAGCGCTGTGGGACGAAACCGAGCGGAGGGCAATGGCACGTGGATACAGACTGACGCAGCCATCAACCCTGGCAACAGCGGCGGCCCGCTGCTGAATACTCGTGGGAGCGTGGTGGGAATCAACACCCGCAAGGAATTTACGGAGCACGGTTCAGCGAATTCAGACGATCGCCCACTGCAGGGCATTGGCTTTGCGCTCAGTTCGGAAGATCTGCTTGAAATACTTCGTCGCTTTTACCCGGCGACATCGTCGGATTCGGGATCGCGCCCTGCGCAGTCAAGCGGAACAGGAACGGTCACGATTTCTTCTGACGGCGTCACACTTGAGATATTTGTGGATGGGAAGTTCGTTGGGCAGTCGCCGTCAGTATTTTCGCTATCGACTGGCGTGCATCAAGTGCTGATTAAAGCGAGCGGAAGAAAAGACTGGCAGCGCGAGTTGGACGTGTTAAAAGACAGCCAGGTGGCGCTGCGCCCTGTGCTTGAGCTTCAGGCCTCCTCATCGCAGCCCTGATGGCCTAATCGGGACTTGTGATATCAACCTGCGTGCGCACTCTTCCTCGACCGGCGAGTGTGAGCGCCTTTTCGAGATAAGCCTCAAGCTCCGGCACGCGAAGAATTTTGAGTGACACTCCTAGCACCACGATTCCAATCGTGGTCGCGATCGCAAGAAGCAATAATGCGCCGACGGGCTTTTGCCAGGACATGCGCATTTCAAGCCACTCCACCACTTTGTAACAAACGAAACCTGCTGCGACGGACGCAGCCGTCACCTTGCAAAAAAAGACAGCAAGACGAGCCTTCTCGTGGTTCTTGGTGCGGCGGTTGAGCAGAACAAACAGCACCACCGTGTAGGCGATGATGCCTAGCGAGCTTGCCAGCGCTAAGCCGAGATGCTGCGACCGTCGTACGAGCCACCAATAGAGCGGCAGATTCAGCGCGGTCATCACCGTGCCTACGACGGCCGGTGTGATCGTGTCACGAGTCGCATAGAAGCCCCGCGCCAAGTTGTATTGCGCACCCCAGGCAAACATCCCAATCGAGAAAAATGCGAGGGTGACGGCGGTGGCCTGCATATCCGGAGCGCGCAGCCGCGTGTGCGAAAACACAAGATGCACGAGCGGCAGACTCTGAGCGATGGTCAGCGCGGAAATCGGAACGAGCACGAAGACGATGCCCTTGAAAATGGAATTCAGAATGCGGTTCAGCTCGTCGAACTTTTTCTCCGAATAAAGCTGCGCCAGAATCGGGAACGATGCGACCCCAACTCCCTGCCCCACGATACCTAGCGGCACCCGCATCAAGGTCTTACCGTAACTGAGCCACGTGATGGAGGCAGGCTGAAGGTACGAGGCGAACCAGCGGATGATCCAGTCGTCCGTGAAGGAAAGCGAAACCGCCAGCATGATCGGCACCGAAAGCTTCAGAAAGAGCCAGAAGCCGGGATGACGCACATTGAAATTGGGAGTGAACTTCGCACCGGCTCGATACGCACCATAGATTTGCAGCAGAAAATTGCCGGCGATAGCGCCGCCCAGAACGCCAACAGCGAATCCCGTCATGCCGATACGCGAGGAAAGCGCGACGCCACCGATGATGATTCCAATGTTGTAAATCAGCGGAGCGAGCGACGGAATCACGAACTGGCCTTTGGCATATTGCACAGCGCTCAGAATGCTGCCCTGATAAAAGCAAAATTGCGCGGGGAGCATCAGCCGGGTGAGAAAAACCACGCGCTCGCGCTCGGCAGGACTGAAACCGGGAGCGATGACGAGCACGAGTTTGTGCGCAAAGATTTCGCCAAGAACTATGAGCGCGATGAGCGCGAAGCCCATCACGCTAATCACCGTCGAAAAAACGTGCCAGCCTTCGTCCTCAGACTTCTCAGCAACGTACTTGGCGAATACCGGGATGAACGTAACACTCAGCGAACCGCCTGCGATGAGATAATTCAGAAAATCCGGCAGAGTGAACGCGGCATAGTAGGCATCGGTGACCGCATTTGAGCCCATCTGGTGCGCAACGGTCCAGTCGCGAAAAAATCCGAGAATGCGGCTGAGCAGAACGCTCGCCATTACGATTCCCGTGGCCGCAAAGATGCGGCGATGAAGAGTACCGGTCGTCACGACGGACATGGTAGATGGTTTGTTGCTGCGGGACTAGAGGCTTGGCCGCGGGTGTTTCCGTCGAAATAGATCTAAATCAGCAGTTATTCGGCAGCGGTGGTTCGTGCTGAAGCGCGGTGTGTAGCTTCCGGCAGAGCCTCGCGCGCGGGCGTTCCCTGCGGCGCCGCCCGCAGATATTGAGCCGGCCATGAGGTCTGGAAACCTTCGGCGTGCGCGGCATGCAGCGGCCAGTACGGTTCGCGCAAGAACTCGCGCGCCATCAGGATCACATCCGCTCGGCCTTCGCGCAGAATCGCGTCTGCCTGATTCATTGACGTGATCATTCCGATCGCGCCGGTGAGAATTCCAGTCTCGCGCCGAATCGCTCCGGCAAACGGGACCTGGTAGTTGGGCGCAACCGGAATTTGGGCATTGGCAGCAGGAGAAATTCCGCCGGATGAGCAATCCACGAGATCGACTCCTAGCGGGCCGACTTGAGCGGCGAGGGCGATCGATTGCTCGATGTCCCAACCGCCTTCGATCCAATCACTCGCGGAAATCCGAATGAAAAGAGGCATGCCTTTTGGAATCACACCACGAATCGCAGATACCACCTCGCGAACAATGCGCGTGCGATTTTCGAGCGAGCCTCCGTAGGAATCGAAACGGAAATTCGAAAGCGGCGAAAGAAATTCGTGCAGCAAATAGCCATGCGCCGCGTGGATTTCGATCACGTCGAACCCCGCATCGCAAGCGCGCCGAGCCGCTTCGGCAAATGCCTCCACGGTGACGCGAATCTGCCGATCATCGAGTGCGATCGGATTCGGATAATCGTCCGCGAATCGCACTTCGCTCGGCGCTACGGGAATCCATCCTCCTCGTGACACGGGAACTTCCTTGCCGCCCTCCCACGGCCGAGCGGTGCTGCCTTTTCTCCCTGCGTGCGCCAGTTGAATTCCAGCTACCGCGCCCTGGCTGTGGATGAATCGCGTGATCCGCGCGAGCATTTCGATGTGCTCATCTTTCCAAATTCCCAGATCCTGGGGGCTGATGCGCGCTTCGGGCAATACTGCCGTTGCTTCTGTAAAAACGAGCGCCGCACCGCCGACGGCTCGACTACCGAGATGTACGAGGTGCCAATCCGTAGCAAATCCATCCGTGCTCGAGTACTGGCACATCGGCGAGACGATTATGCGGTTGCGAAGCAGGACATCGCGAATCTGCAGGTTATCGAAGAGCACTGGTCAGCTCCCTGGAGCAAACGCTCTTGGTTTTCGCGCCGAAGCAAGAATAGCAAGGGGAACTCCGGGCGTGAAGCTCAGCGATATACAGAACTCTCATCAGGCTCGCGAGGGCGAAATCAGTCATCGCGGCGATGAACTTTCATGTGGCGATGATCGGCCACCGGTTCGAGCAGACGAAGCACGTGCTCGCCGGCCTTCGCGTCGAAGCGGTAAACCAGCACTGCGTCTGCAGCACGGTCATCAACAGCAAGTTCGAGCTCCGGATTATCGATCACGATATCGCCGTTATTCTTGATTCGAAGTTCGGAGCCGACTTGCAGCGAAATCTTGGTTTCGTTGGAATTGGAAGTCATGCGGGATCTCCTCGCTGGGTTGAGCGGCTGCTGTGGTGAATTGCTCGCAACTATGAAAGAAAGCGGAAAAGTGGCGAAAATTATTTGCGCTTCTTTTTTCCTGGCGCCGGCTCATCGTGGCCCGCGGTCCATGCCGGCGGATCGCTCGCAGGAAAGGATTCTCGAGACGCCTCGTCAACTTCTTCATCGAGGCTCGGCGGCTCCGCAGCCGCCACTGGTTGCGGCGCACGGGGCTTCTTCCCCGCAGATTTTTGGGAACGGCGCGTTGGGGGAACCATGGGTTCTTTCCCGCTGTTCGCAGAACTTAGAACTTGAAGACGACTCCGCCGTAAACTTTCGGGTTGAATTGATTGTTACCGAAATATCGCGTCCCAATCATGTCCGCTCCGACGCGAAGGTCTATCCGGCGCAATGGAGTGGGAAAGTCTGCTCCACCACCTAGCTCGTATCCGAACGCTTCCTGATCACCGAACGCGGTCTGTGGAGTCAAGTGCGAATAACCCACCAGAGCGTGAGCGAAAACTTCGATTCCCCGTCGAGCTTCCCATCGAAATCGAGGGCCGCCTCCGCCAAACAGGAACCACGAGCTCTGGTTGTTGGGCGAATCGTGCGTCGCAAACATCTCACCCTCAATTCCAAACCAAGAGTTGAAGTAGCGTACGATCCCCCAATTGAAGCCGTTTTGATTGCGGCTGATACCGCCTTGGGCGCTGAAGTGAGTGAACGTGTAGCCGAGATATGCCTGCCAGTTGTAGTTCACGAATACGCCCTGCACATATTGTGGGTCAGGCGCGGGAGCAGGCGTGGCAGCACTCGAAAAAGGATTAGCTGCAAAGGAATCGCCGGAGTTGGAGGCGGCCGATACCGGTGAAAGTGAGAGGGCTGTCAAAGAGGGTGACGCGGAAACTGCGGAAACGTCTCCCGTGGAAGATATTGTAAACGGAGCAGCTAGCAGCAGAGGATTCGCCGGGCTGCTTTGCGCGTACGAAGAGCAAGTGACAAACAACACGAGTCCCAAGAGAAATAGAACATGTCGCATCGCCCAAACCCCCAGATAACACTGCCTCGTCCTACATCCATAATTTGACATGAGAACAGCCCGGTGTGTCCACCGGAATTGTTTCTTTTCTGGCTGGCGACGTGCGAAACCTTGCTACGCCGGGTACAAGATTCTCTCGCCGCAGGATACAGGATAAATTCAAATCATCGCGCTTCCATCTTGGTCCAAGCTAGAACGTAAGTGCGCACCAGGATTAAGCGCTGGCCCATGTCGAGAACTTCATGCAGTTTGGGCTTTGGAATTGAGCGAGCTGTAGAACTCTTCTCCCCGCAGCACCGCGCGAATGCCGCGAATCAAATCCTGTGTTGCATTCGCCTTCACGACGAACCCGTCACAATCCGCCGCCCGCGCGATACGCTCCAATCCTGGAAACGTGTGGGTGGTATAGATCAGAATTTTAGGCGTTAGGCCTGCATTGCGAATTCGGTTCGCGGCGGAAAAACCACCGCTCCCCGGCATATTGAGGTCCAGAATCACTAAATCCGGGCTGAGGCGCTGAACCTTCTCAAAAGCTTCCAACCCATTCTGCGCTTCGCCGCAAATCTCCAAGTCGTCTTCTTCACTCAGAAGGAAGCGTATGCCTTTCCGAGCCACTTCGTGGTCATCTACTATGAGAATACGTTTCGCTCGGCTTGTGGCAGCCTGAGCGGTTTCGCCCTCGTGTTGACGCCGCGCGCGAACGCTATCCGATTGCGCGGCGTCGCTACGGTGCAATGGGACAGTAGCGAGAACCTCGGTGCCATGAGGCCCGGACCGGAGATCCAAGGTCCCACCCAGCGATCTGAGGCGTCCCCTCATCCCCTCGATGCCCACCCCCAATGGCATTGCGCCAGTGTGAGCCGTCTGCTCGAAACCCCGCCCCTCATCCCGAATGGATAGTCTCAAGCTGTGCGGGTCGAGCGCTATTCCTACCCACGCCTGCTTGCTCTGAGAATGCCGGATGACATTTGAAAGGCTCTCCTGCGTAACACGAAACAGCGCGGTCTCCGCTTGGAGGGAAAGGCGAGGCAGATTATCCGGAAGCGACAATTGCACGGAAATTCCCGAGCGTTTCGAAAAGCCTTCCATATACCAACTCAGCGCGGACGCGAGGCCCATGTCGTCCAAAAGCGGCGGATGGAGGAGATAGGAAAATGTGCGAATCTCAGACTCCACTTTGCGCAGCCATGCGACCGCTTCCAGCAGATTCTTGCGAGCATTTGGGTCCGGCTTGTCCCACATGCGAGCAATCGTATCCAGGGTCATCAGGACGACAACAATCTCCTGACCCACTGTGTCATGCAGGTCGCGCGCCAACCGGCGCCGTTCTTCGTCCTGCAATTCGAGAACTCGCGTACTCAAAGAATTCATGGAATCTTTGGACAGCTTCAAAGCGGTCTGCGCATTGGTGAGATCGGTAACGTCGGTGGCCGTGATTTTTATCGCCTCAGGTGCGTCCTGAAGAGGCGAAAAGGAAATGCGTATCGTCCGAAGGCTGTTGTCAGAGCTCGGAACTTTAATCTCACCATCCGTCGTTTCGAGCGCACCTCGAAGCATCGCCTCCTGAAGAGGAGGCCAAGAAGCTGCCGCTACGAAGGATTTGAGGTTCGAGCCGGAGGAAACTTTGCGGGACGGTTGACCTAATAATTCCATGAAATAACTATTCGTGTATAGTATGCTACCGTTACAGGTTGCTATGGCCACTCCGAACGCGAGGGAGTCCATGAGTAAAGAGAAAGGGCTCCCCAAACCTCCGTCCCAATCTCCGGGGAGTCTTTCGCCGCCGATTTTCTTTGCACGGGCTCCGTTTATACCGGATCCGCGCATGGAGTTCTCTCGCACAGGAGGCTCGGGAAATGAGAGTATCCTACAGCTAGGCCAGCCAATGGCAATACGCAATTCCCTTTAGCTCGGCGCTCAGACTCAACCTCTAAAAGGGCGTTGTAGTTGTTATCCCGTACCGTAAGGACTAGAATCGCGCGTTCGCCCCCGCCTACGAGATTGCGCGAGAGGGGGTCGACAAATGGCAACCAAGCGGCCCAAGTCGAAGTCGTCTAACAATCGCAAAAAGGATTCCATCCCGCCGCCCCGATCAACAGACTTTTTGATTGCTGGCGTGGGCGCCTCTGCTGGCGGCGTCGAAGCGTTCACCGAACTACTGACGAATCTTCCCGCCGATACAGGAATGGCTTTCGTGCTCATTCAGCATTTGGATCCGAAGCATGAAAGCCTTCTGAGCGCCTTGCTCGCTAAGAAGTCCACGATGCCTGTTCTAGAAGTAACCAAGGGCATGCGCCTCGAACCGAACCACGTGTATGTGATCCCTCCCAACGCGACCATGACCGTCTCAGACCATTCGTTGCAACTCGAGAAACGAATTGAGACGGGCGGAACGCCCATGCCTGTAGATCTCTTCATGCGATCGCTCGCCGAGCAGCAAGGGAATCGCGCGGTCGGCATCATTCTCTCGGGGTTGGGTAGCGACGGTACCTTGGGCATGTCGGAAATTCAGGCACACGGCGGAGTGACGTTCGCTCAGGATGAAGGTTCTGCGAAATACGACAGCATGCCGCGGAGTGTTATTGAAGCAGGGTGCGCCGATTACGTCCTTGCTCCCAAAAATATTGCGCGCGAACTGGTGCGGATCGCTGCTCATCCATACACGGCACACCACCCGAAACATGAGGCTGGAGACGTCCCGGTTCAAGGCAATGGCCTCGGCACGATATTTCAGATGTTGCGCCGCGCCACCGGCCTCGATTTCACTCATTACCGGCAGTCCACGATTTTGCGCCGGGTCCAAAGGCGAATGGTCGTCCACAAGATCGATAACGTGGATCAGTACGTGCGGTTCCTGCAGGTGAACCCGGCAGAAATCAAGTCGCTTTATCAGGACATGCTGATCAATGTCACGAGCTTCTTCCGGAACCCTGGATTGTTTGAGGCTATCCGAGCCGAGGTTTTTCCCGAGATTCTAAAAGGATCCGCTGCCGACCGCACAATTCGAATTTGGACTCCAGCATGTTCGTCGGGTGAGGAAACCTACTCTATCGCAATCACCTTGCTGGAATACTTGGGAGACAACGCCGCGGTAAATTCGATTCAATTCTTCGGCACAGATGTGAGCGAAAACAATGTCGCGCGCGCGCGAGGAGGCGTATATCCCGACAATATTCAAGGGGATGTATCTCCCGATCGCCTGCGCCGGTTCTTCACCAAGATTGATGGCGGCTACCGCATCAGCAAAGTTATCCGGGACATGTGTATCTTCGCGCAGCACAATATTTTGAGCGACCCGCCGTTTTCTCAAATGGATTTGATTTGCTGCCGCAACTTATTGATTTACCTGGAACCGATTCTACAGGCCAAGGTGATCTCGCTGTTTCACTATGCCATTCGGCCCGAAGGATTTTTGGCGCTTGGCGCTTCCGAGGGGATCGGATCGGCTAGCAACCTTTTCACTGTGGTGGATCGGGTGCAAAAGATTTTTTCCAGGAAGACAACAGCTGTGCGCCAGGTGGTGAGCTTCTCCCTGGAACATCCGTCCGGACGCACCGGACCTGCGGCAATCCGCACCTCCTTGAAACCGACGGACTCGGCTTGGAACTTTCTCGAAGCGCAGAAGGAGTTCGATCGCCGGATACTAAGCCAATATTCTCCCGCCGCGGTATTCGTCAATGAAGATCTCGAAATCATTTATACGCGCGGCGACCTGAATAAATTCCTGAAGCTGATGCCCGGTCGAGCGAGCCTGAGCATATTAAAAATGGCGCAAGAGGGACTCTTGCTCGAATTGCGCAACGCTATCACCCGGGCGAAGAAAAACAACGTCGTGATACGGAAAGAGAATGTTCAAATCAAGGAGGAAAATAGCCGCGAAAACGCCCCTTCGTCGTCGCAACGGTCAACTCTTCGATCGGCAGCCTTCGAGGTTACGCCCGTCAGCATACCCAATCTGAAAGAACGGTATTACATGATTGTTTTTCACGACAAGACCAGCGAGAAGCAAACGTTGCGGGCAACTAAGGACCGGCGGGCCGCCGATTCGAAAGTGTCTGCCGCCCAAATCGCGAAGCTCCAGCAGGAGCTTGCGGCCGCGAAGGAATATTTGCAGTCGGTGATCGAAACGCAGGAAGCCACGAACGAGGAATTACAGTCCGCAAACGAAGAAATTCTCTCGAGTAACGAGGAACTTCAGAGCACCAACGAAGAACTGGAGACAGCGAAGGAAGAATTGCAGTCGGCGAATGAAGAGTTGACAACCGTGAATGACGAATTGCGCGGCCGGAATCTGGAGATTACACAGGTCAATACCGACCTCACCAATTTATTCGGCAGCATCGAGATTGCGGTGGTGATGATCGGCAGCGACTTGATGATCCGCCGCTTTACGCCGGAAGCCCAGAAATTCCTGGGACTGATATCGACGGACGTCGGACGCCCGCTCCTAAATATCCATCCCTCGGTGGAAATTCCCGATTTTGAGGCGCTTGTGAAAGAAGTGTTGTCCACCATGAGACCCATCAATAAAGAACTGATGGACCGCGACAAGAACCGTTATTTGGTGCGCATCCTCCCTTGCCGTACACTGGAAAACAGGATAGATGGAGCGGTAATTACGATCATTCCTGCGTCGGCTCGAAATGCTGCGGAAGCCAGGTAGGGGTTGGACCAGCTGGTCGTTCGCGCTCCTACAGTGGCAGGCGAACAGCCACATTGCGCAAATCTGCGATCGTGGGATAGCCGTCGATAGCCATGAGCAAATCGGCCTCGGCGAGTATGGAGCGAAGCACGTGAATAATTCCATCTACTCCATCGAGCGCTAAGCCGTAGCAATAGGGACGCCCGATGCCTACCGCCGTCGCTCCCACGGCAAGCGCCTTTACCACGTCTGAGCCGGAGCGAACCCCGGAGTCAAACAACACCGGAGTACTGCCCGCCGCCTTCACCACAGCGGGAAGCATATCGATCGTTGCGATGCCACCATTTGCCTGGCGTCCTCCGTGGTTCGAGCAGTAGATCCCATCGACGCCGCCATCGATCGCTTTGCGGACGTCATCGGGATGGCAAATACCTTTCAGCAGCAGCGGCAACTTCGTGAGCGAACGCAACCAGGGAAGATCCTCCCACGTCATGGGATTCGCAAACACCTTCGTCCACTGAAGAATCGCCGCACGAGGATCGTCCTGGGGAGATTTTTCCAGTTGGGCTCGAAATCGAGCGTCGGAAAAGTAATTCGCCAGACAATGACCGCGCAGTTGCGGGAAATTCGATTGATTCAGATCCCGCGGACGCCAGCCGGTGATCCATGTGTCCACGGTAACGACGATGCCCTTGAAGCCGGCCGCTTCGGCCCTCTGCACAAAACTTTCAGCGAGCGCCCGATCGTTCGGCGTATAGAGCTGAAAAAAGCCGGGAGTTCCTCCGAATTCCTTCGCGACGACTTCGAGCGGATCAACGGTGAGCGTCGAAGCAATCATCGGCACCCCGCTGCGCGCCGCAGCTCGAGCAGCGGCCAAATCACCGTGCCCGTCTTGCGCGCAGAGCCCAAGCACTCCGATGGGAGCCATGAAGATCGGCGCCGCCAGCTCCATTCCAAATAGTTTTATCGAGAGATCGCGAACCGGCCGCGCAGCCAACATCCGCGGAATCAGCCCCCAGTGTTCAAAAGCCGAAACGTTGGCTCTTTGCGTCTGTTCATCTCCGCAGCCGCCCGCCACGTAAGACACAAGCGAGGGTGGCATTGCCGCGTGAGCCCTCTTCTCGAGAGTCGCGAAATCCACAGGAAGTTTGGGAAGCGTGCCGGTTAATCCCGCAAAGTAGATTTCGTCCTGATATGCGCCAAAGTTCTTTCCGAAGTTCGTCATAGATGTCCTGAGTTCGTCATGATGCGCGCACTTATACACCGGAGGCTATTCCGAGTGAATGAAATTGTCGATGACCGGACCGGATCCATGGATCGCACTTAAGCAAACTTCCTCCCATCCTTGGTAGTGGGATTTCGAATAGCACTTCCGAAGTTGCTCGTTGCGGACAATGCTCCAAACGCCGTAGACTGAGCTAGTTCTGACCAGCGCGCCCGTAGCTCAGTTGGATAGAGCATCTGCCTTCTAAGCAGAGGGTCGCCCGTTCGAATCGGGCCGGGCGCGCCACCTTTTCCTGCGTCGTTTTGCCTATGTGCCCTGCGATCTGATTGAACCCGCCGCTCCGCTAAAGTGTATCTTCGCGGGAAGCTACCTCACTTTGCTTATGTCTCCGTTTAGAGACTCCGAACATTAGGATCGCGTGAGCTTCGCGCCTCGCCGCACTGTTAACTTCCCTTTCTGCAATCCGTTACCATTGACGACAAGAATCGTCCGGCATGGAATCCAATTTGCATATTGAGACGCGGGGGGCACGCGGAGAAATCTCCACGAAACGCATGAGTTGCAGTAACCTCCAATAAATGATAAACATACGAACCTCGCGCCCCAGCGCGCTGCACACGTGGTAAGCCTGTGGTTTCCGTTCGGAACCATTATGGAAATCCGGCACGGCGTCGGCGGGGAAAGCGGTTCGTGACGTTCGCACGGTAAAGACGTAGAATCAGGCATCTCTTAAGTAGTCAAGATTGCGGAAGCCCCAGCCGCAAGGCATTTTGACCATGGCACCAATGTCGACACAGACTGGCAGCTCGCTCGACGGCCGGGACAGGCGCATCTGCGCTCGTCAACAAGTCAAATCCCTCGCCTACCTGGATATTGGCGCCGACAACGGTGGAATCGTTCTCAACATCAGCGAAACCGGCGTCGCTGTTCACGCTGTAAGCGTCCTGCCAGCCGAGCCCCTCGTCGACCTTCGCCTTCAGCTTCCCAGATCCTCGAAGAGGCTCGAAACCAAAGGAAAAGTTGCCTGGACAAGCAGCACGAAGAAAGAAGCTGGCGTCGAGTTCATCGATTTGCCCGAAGAAGTTCGCCTGGAAATCCGGGAATGGCTCGCATCGGAAAACCTGGAGCCCGTGTACATCGAGAACGCGCCGAATGTCGAGTCCTCGGCGCGGCCGTCCGCTCGTCGCGATAAATGGACCAATCTGGTCTCGGAGTTGAGTTCAATTCCGGCGGGAATCGATCGCGTTACGGACGAGCGAATGGCTTCTGCGCGCCCTGCAACGGTTGCGGAATCGTTCTCGACTGAAAAGGTCGCTGCACCCCCGTGTCCCGATCTGAATGCCATCACGGCGAACCCGGAACCCATTGCCCCCACACCAGTGCGCGATTTTGGGCTCGCGGAAACACTTACGGCCGAACCGCTCATGCCCCAATCGTTCAGAGGTGACCAGCAGAATGAAGATTCCAATTCGGAATCTAATTCGATTGCCACGCCAGAACTGACGGATCGCTGCCTTTCTCCGGATCCAGATCCTATTGCCGATCCGCAATACCGCAAGGGTGATCTGGAATTGAGCTTGCCCAGCGACAAGCTCCTGAACACCTCGCTTCATCCCATCGCCATTGTCCCCAGCCGTGGCAACAAGCTCAACAACGCGAAACCCTCTAGAGACCTGCGCGGCGCCGGCGCTGACGATAGCGACACCTTCCTCAGAAAGGCTCGCGCACTGTTCGGTCCCAAGCACTCGGATGCTACTCAGCAAGAAATCCCAGAGTTAGTCGATTCGGCTTCAGCTCTCGAATCAGTGGAACCAGCACCGGCGGCATTGCTTGCCGAAGCTGGCGCCGAGGATCACGCGCCCGCTCCGATGTCGGATTTGATTGCTACTTCCATCCCGGCGAGCGAATCGTTCACCCCGAGTACCCTGCGGCCTGTCGTGTCCATTCCGCTCGATCCGAGCGCATCGCCCGGAACAGAAGCGAAGCACCGATCCGCACCTTTGCCGCCCTCGCGTGGACTGGATCTGCGCAGTTTTCTCAGCATCTTGGCGCTGTGTGTCTTGTTGTCGGTAGTGTGCCTCGCGTTTGGGATCGTCGTCGGCAGAGGCGTGGCTACACGTTCACAGAATGCGACGGCCTACCGCAACGACATGCCGGCACGATCCTCGCAGTCGCCCGCTGCGCAAGGACAAGACAGCTCAATCTCAAATCGAGGGATTACTCCTCCGGCTTTGTCGCAAGGGCACAATCAACTTCCCAGTCGGACTTCAGCCCAGCGATCGCATGAAACAAGCCATCGAAGAGCTTCTACCTCCCAGCCGGATGACACCTCTTCCGCTTCACTAGCGGGCGAAACCGATGCCCCCGCTGAGAACGCAGCGGTTGCAGGCGTTGCAGGAATTGATCAGCAATCTACAAAGAGCACTATCAGTCCGCCGTCTGCAGTAGCCGCGAGCCCGGCAGGTCCGTCAACCGCGCCGGCTCCCGCACAGCCGGCAGCATCCGTCGCCGCGCCGCGATCGCAGCCTCCTTCAGATCGATTGGTGGCCGCTTATTTGATTTACCGCGTCGAGCCGATCTATCCCCGGCCGGCACTTCAGGCAGGCGTCGAAGGCACGGTGAAAATCCACGCCACGGTCGGACGCGACGGGTCGGTGAAAAATTTGAAAGTGGTCAGTGGCCCGGCTTTGCTCACCTCCGCCGCAATCGACGCGGCTCAGTACTGGCGGTATATACCGGCGCTCCGCAATGGAGAACCGATCGAAACAGATGCAGACATCAGTGTCGAATTTCACCTGCCTCGCTAAATCCCGCGCGAAAGATTTTCCCCGTATTCGGTCTCACCTTTTTGGAATTCAGGTTAGGATGAATGCCTGCAAGCTTATGACGAGGAGCAGCAATGAATCAGCACGGTAGTGTCGAGTCGCAGATTTCGAAAGCATTGGGCTTGAAGAAACGCCCGGTCGCGGTGAAGTTTGTGGAAACTCCGCCAAGAGGCGTTTCGAAATTGGAAGGAGCGCAGCCTTCCGGATGCAGTTTCTGGAGAATTGCAGCCTCCGGAAAGACTTTTTACACCGTGCCTTCAGACCACTACAACTGCGCAGTCGGAAGCCATACGCACAATATTCCTCTGCCCCCGGAGCGTGCGAAGGAGCTCGAACAAACGCTGTCTTTCATGACGGATATCGGCTACATCAAAATGGAAGAAGTTTCCGGCATCCCGCAACTCGCCAGGATGCCCGGCGCGGTGGTTTACTCGCCGCTTGGCGACGCCCCGGTCGATCCCGACGTTGTGATCTTCGCGGGAACGGCTGCGCAGATCATGTTGCTGCAGGAAGCAGCCCACCGCGCCGGACGCACGGCGCAATTTCCGATGCTGGGACGTCCCACTTGCATGGCAATTCCAGCGGCGATGGCGAAGGGTGCCATCACCAGTTCCGGATGCATCGGCAATCGGGTCTATACGGACCTCGCTGATGGCGAACTGTACTCGATAGTGCCGGGAAAAGATTTGGAGCGCGTCGCGGATGAGCTCGAGACAATCGTCTCCGCGAATGCAAAGCTTCATGAGTATCATCGCTCCCGCCGTCAGGAAATTTCGACGCAATAGGACCGGCGATTCCAAACCGCCGCGGTTGTGGAGCTTAACTGAAAGAGAGGAGTGCGATGGATCGCGAGCATTTTTATTCCATCATGAATGGCGAAGGCACGCTCGATTACGAAATTTACTTGAATACCAAAGCGCTCCTTTCCTGCCAGAAAGATTTCAAAGCTTTTTGCAATGCGGATGAATTGCAGTTCCAGCTCGTCCATCAGGTGGAAGAGCTCTGGATGAAGCTGATCGGCTATTCGCTTCTCGATATCGACGATTACTTGCAGCAGGAGAATACGAATCGCGTAATCACGCTTTTCAAGCGCGTTCACATCGCCATGCGCCTATTGATTGAGCAGCTCGCCCTGCTCGAAACCATGTCGCCGAAGGAATACCAGGAAATCCGCCTGCAACTTGGCAACGGCAGCGGCCAGGAATCGCCCGGCTTTCGCACTCTGCTGAAAATGCATCCGCACATCTGGCAGTCGTTCAAAGAGCACTATCTCGATAAGCACAATCTCACCGTCGAGCAGATCTACAACTCAAATTACACTCATTCCGATGCGTATGTGGTGGCCGAAGCCCTCGCGGAATTCGACGAGCTGTTCCAGCGCTTCCGATTCGTTCACCTGCAATTGATCCAGCGAACCATCGGCATGGGCTCGAAGTCCCTGAAGGGCCGTTCGGTGGAATTGCTGAATGAAGGTCTGCGCGTACGATTCTTCCCCGAGCTTTGGGACATCCGCCACCAGATGACGGATTCGTGGGGCGCGCAATACGGCAAAGTCCGCGATTCAATCGGCGGGCACTGAGCCGCGCGCTAAGAATTGCTGCGAGCGAATCCCAGCGCGGTTCCAGACAGGCCCAGTATCACCAGCGCGGATCCGGTGATTGCAATGGCCTGCGGTCCCACGCCTCGATTCGAAGTTTCAAGCAACACTCCCAGCGGAAAGACCACCGAGCCGCTCAGAAGTGCCATCGCAAGATACGTGCGCATGCGCTCGCCAAATCCAACTCGCTCGAACGCGATTCCCAGAATCACAAGTAGTAGTCCCAATCCGATCCAGTGCCCATGCGCGTCCACCTGCCGGACGTAAACAAAGCTTCGAGACCCCGCGTCTGCTAAAGCCACCTGCGATTCCGCCATTCGATTTTCTGCCGCGCGCATAAAACCTGTGGCGAGCGCTGAGCCCAGCCCATCGAGCGTTTGGTGCTCGATGAACACGGCATACCAGATGCCGTAACCCATGCCCCAAATCGCCAGCGCGAGTCCGCCAAAAATCAGGAGCTTGCGCGAAAACGTCATGCCACACCCGCCGACGAATCAAGTTTCCCCGTATAGCGCCAGATCCCCACAAGCATTGCAAAAAGCGCAATAATCACAAGCAAGCCGCCAACGTCCGCCAATCCGCCGGCCAGCAGCTCCCACTGCAGCTCCAGTAAAACGAAGACAGGCAGCGCCAGCGAACCAATCAGCAACACCACCACCCAAATTCGCCGCCACTTCTCGCTAAGAAAAACATACGGCTGAAAAAATGCCAGCAGAATCGCCAAAACGCCGAACTCGATAACATGCGCGTGCGCTGCAACGTTCACCGCCTTCGCGCCCTGCAATTCGCCGTACTCAGCAACGGCCCGAAGAGCTGCCCCAGGGTCGCCCGCCGCAGCCTGCGTCGTCATCATCGAAAGCAATTCGCTATCTCTTGCTTCGTAACGGAAAAGATGCGCGCCTGCATAATAGCTTCCGTGAAGAAAACCGATAAGGACTAGCAGCGTGCCGCCGCTCAGCAATGTACGAGCCGCCCAACTGCGATCGCTAAGAAGTTCATCCGAAGCCCGGACCACTGATTGCGCACCAAAGTATTTCGCAAGGCCGGCTAACTCGCAGAGGCACACCACCCAGACCAAAAAGCCCCCGAAATCACCAAATACGCTGGCCCATCCAATCGCCGCAAACGGGCTACCCACCATTCCCACGTAATGAATCAGAAAAACTCCCACTGGCAGCAATATCGCGCCCAAAAGAAATATCTTCGCCAGAAATTTCTTCACCGATTCGGAAAACGCCACATACGGCTGAAGAAGCGCCACCAGCAGCGCAATGTATCCAAAACCAATCATGTGCGAATGCGCGTCCACCTTGGTTCCGCGATTCTCGAGCAAGCCGCCGATATTCTGAAACGCGGCGCCCGCCGCCTGAGGATTGTGAGACGCAACAGCACGCGTCGCAGTCAGCAGGTTCTCTCCGATTCGATTCGCATTGGGATGAAGGATAAACGCGGCAAAAATATCGCCGAGGATCATTCCACAGAGGATAAGACCGATTCCACCGATCACAAAAATTCGCCGGGCGCTGAACGGTGCAAATCGCTCTGAGGTTTGCGCTACAGAGGCCCCTGAGCCGATTGCTCTCTCACCAGTGCTCATCGCGGTTTTGGATTAGCGATTGCGGCGGCTAGCATCGCGGGCTTCACGCGGAAGCGTGAGCGCCAACGGAACTCGGCCGAAATGCAGGCATCACGCGCTCGGCGAAAAGCTGCTGCGTCTTGATCGACTTCCAGTGCTCAATCCCGCCAAAATTGGAAACGATCGCCAGTTCCTCAATACCGCCCTTGTCCTGAAGGCTCTGCACTTGACGCACCACTTTTTCCGGCGTGCCGATAAATCCGATTTCCTTCTCGACAATCTCCTCGTACGTCAACTTCGTCAGCGATTCCAGGGCCCCGCTCGCATAAAATCCATAGCCCTTCGCGCGAAGCTCGGCTTTCTTCGCCTCATCCTGCAAGGAATCTACCGGCGAGGCGTTGAACGCCAGAAAATTATGCAGCGCACCTTCCACTTCTTTCCTAATCTGCTTCTCGTCGTCGTCCAAATAAACCGGCCGGATGTAAACGATGTTCGGCTTGTGCCCATGTTCCGCGCACGCCTTCTTATAAATCCCCAGCGGCTTCTCCAGCACTGCCCACGGCAAAAGCGGCGGCACGAAAATTCCCCACCCTCGTTCCCCGGCCATCTGGTAGGTGATGTCGCTCGTTCCACCCGTATAAAGCGGCGGATAGGGCTTTTGCACCGGCTTCGGCACCACGCTTACGTCCTTCACGTTGTAAAACTTCCCATCGTACGAAAACCGATCCGTGGTCCACGCCCGCTCCAGAATCTCAATCGCCTCTTCATACCGCGGACGGCTCTCCTCCAGCGGCATCGCCGACGGCGCAAACAACCACGCATGACCGCGCCCCAGCCCGCATTCCAGCCGGCCCCGAGTCAATATATCCGCCTCAGCGATCTGTCCGGCAAGCCGCATCGGATTTTCAAGCGGCAGCGTAAACAGCGCTACCCGAAATCGAATCCGTTCCGTGTGTTGCGCAGCAGCCGCAAAGAGCGCCAAAGGATTCGCGGAAATCGAAAACTTCTGAAAAAAGTGATGGTCAATCACCGAGTACACATCGAAACCCACCTGATCCGCATGCTCGATCTGCCGCAGAATCTCCCACGTCATCGCCGAATGCGATTTACCGGGAGGCGTCTGCATTTCCGCATAGATGCCGAATCGCACGCTCGAACTCCGATTGAAGTTTTGCTCAAGCCTCTATTTCAAGCTGCTTGGTCAGACTTCTTGGTCGAGCCGATAACTGAAGACCTGCTCGCTAGAAATTAAGCCGCGCCGCCAGCTGCAATTGCCGCGGGTTGAACACCGCGCTCGGCGTCCCGTACGACGGATTCGGCGATCCTTCCTTGAAGAATTGCGTCACGCCAGCGCATCCCGGCGCTCCCGGATCGAACGGGCAAAAATCTGCCGCGCCGTAATTCGTGTTGTAGTAGCGCACGTTCACCGTATTCATCAAATTGAAAGCTTCGAACATCAGCTGTAGCTTGAAGCGCTCCCGGATCGGAAAAGTACGCTCGAGTCGGATATCAACCGTCTGCAAGCTGTCGCCCCGGAAAGTATTGCGCGACTCCGAACCCACCCGGTCGTTGTTCCCGAACACGTCGCCATTCGCGTCAAACCCCGCGTACTTCGTAAACCAATCCGGCGATTGGAACGTGAGAATCGTGCTGAACGTGAAATCCCGCAAATATTTATTTTCTGCCGGGCTCGTAAAGATCGCATTCGACACAAAGCGGTGCCGGATGTCGTCCGCAGAATTGGCGCGCTCCGCGCGGAAGTTTCCGCCATTGCTGTCCTGCGGAATCAGCACGAAGCTCGGATTCGGCCCGTCATCAATCGAGTGCGCGTACGTGTAGCTCGCTTCCACCGAAAAATGGTGCGACAGCCGCTTATTAAAATTCACCAGCAGCCCGTCGTACACCGAATCCCATTTCGACGTCGCCTCAAAGAACACGCTGTACTGCGGATCGCGGAACCCAGGAATCGCGTTAATGTGAGGCGTTCCCGGAATCACAAATCCTGCAGGATACCGGTCAGGACACGCCGTTGGCGGCGTCATCGACGAGGCAAAGTCGAAGTAGACATTCTTGCAGCCAGGTGTCCCGTTAGAGTTGAACACTTGAACCGTCCCGCTGGGATCAGGCTGATTCACGTTGTAAAAGCTCCCCAGATGCACGCCTCGCAAATGAATCCCCGAAATGCTCAGCACCGAATCCCTAAACGGCTGAAATTCCACCGACGCGGTCGCCTGTATTCCATAAGGGTTTTTGCTGTCCTGATTGAAACGCACGATCGTCGCATCCTGCAGGAAACCGCACCCGGCTAGCGTCCCGCCAGGGCAATCAAGATTCACGCCATCCGTCGTGTCCCCGTTCGGAAATTCCCCTCTCGTCAATAGCGCACCCAGCGCCGCATTGTTAATAAACGGCGAGCTCGCAAAACTGAACAAACCCGTATTCGCGTTCAGGCTGTTCTCGAATGGGCGCCCCGGAAATGTCGATTGACCGCCGCACGACGGCGCCTGGCACATCAGCAGCGGTGAAGGCTGTATTCCGTGAAACAAACCAAACCCCGCCCGGAACACCACATTGCGCTTCGTGCCAACGTTGTACGCTAGCCCAACCCGCGGATCGAAATTGTTCCACTGCGTGTTCAGCACGCCCGAAGGCCAGGTCTCAAACTCCCACCGCAGTCCCCCATTCAGCGTTAAGCGCGACGTCGCCCGCCACTTATCCTGAACGAAAAGTCCTTCGTATGTGTGCACCAGAGTCGCCGAAGCTTGTTTTCGCACCGCTTGCGAGATGGCGCCGCCTTGATAAACCGCCGTCCCTCCCGTCACAGTCGTATCGTTGAAGGGCGGTGTAGTCGTAGCGTTAAAGCGCTCGAAAAAGACGACGAACGGATCCGGGCATTGCGCTCCCACGCAACCCGGAGAACCAGTTGCTGCACCGTCCGTCCCGAGAAAAGCGGGAAGGTTTGCGAAGTCTGCTTCAAAGGGATAGAAAAGCGGAAACGATTCGTAAGTGTTCACATGATCGTAATTTCCGCCGAAGCTCACCGTGTGATTCCCGAAGTTATGAGTCACGTTGTCGACAATCTCGAAGCGGCTCTCCGTGTAAATGTCCGGGTTGCCGCGATTCACGCCCACTGCGAAAGTGTTCGAAACTTCGAGGTGTGGCTGCGTCGAGACCACCGGAAAATCAAAATTCCGGTGCGCGTATTGCATCCGCAATTCGTTGATCCACGAAGGAGTCAGCGTCAACGTCAAGCCCCCCGCAATCGATTGATCGCGAATGTAATTATTCTTGAACGCCGACGGCAAATCGAAACCGTTGTTCAGCGGCGATTGGTTCGTCAGCCGGTCGTCGTTGATGAAATACCGCGCAAACAGATAGTTCTTGCTGTTGAAATTGTGATCGATTCGGGCAAAGCCGTTATCGGTATTGGAGTGGCGCAGTACGATGAGATTTTCAGCCGGTAGACCAAACACCTGCGTCTTCACCTGGTTGATCGCATCAATATTGGCCAGCACCACTGAATTGTACGTCGGTGATTCGGCCCGCCGCTGCCCTTCGTAGTTCGCGAATATAAACGTCTTGTCCTTCTGCACCGGGCCGCCAATCGCGGCGCCAAACTGGTTTTGCCGCAGCACGTTGAAATCGGGAACCGAGAGAATGCTCTTCGCGTCAAGATTGTTGTTGCGGAAATATTCATAGAGCGTGCCGTGCCAGTCGTTCGTTCCGCTTTTCGTGATGATGTTCACGATGCCGGCAGTCGCGCGCCCGTATTCGGTGCTGTAGTCCGTATTGATCACGCGAAATTCTTGCACCGAATCCTGCGGCGGCGTTCCGCGCTGAATTCCCGACGCTGTTGAAATATCATCCGCTCCATCCACCGCGATGAAGTTGAAGTGAATGTTCTGTCCGGCGAAAGAGATCTTTGTCACCGGTTCCACGATCACGTCTGTGCTTCCCGAAGTCGTGTCGCCGATCTGTACGCCGGGAGCTAGCAAAGCAAAATCGATAAATTCGCGGCCATTCACCGGCAAATCGCGAATCTGGCTCTGCGTGATCACGTCGCTGATTTGCGTTCGCGTAGGTTCCGTCACTTCCGACTGCGCTTGCACTTCCACCTTTTCGCTTACCGCCCCCACCGCCAGCGTGAAATTGAGAGTGGCTACCTGCCCCACCTGTAGAGTGATTTCTCCGGTGTCCGTCTTGAAGCCGGCCAGTTGCGCGGATACGGTGTAACGCCCGGGTGGCATGGCGGGAAGGCTATATTGGCCGCCGGAATCGCTTAGCGTGGAACGCGAGAATGCGGTCTCCGTGTTGACGGCCGAAACCTTCGCATTCGGTACGCCTCCGCCGCTGGCATCGAGCACTTGCCCCTGCAAGTTTGCCGTCACAGTTTGCCCACGTGCGGGCGACGCGCTCGAAAACAGGCACACCAGTACGCCGAAGCAGAGAGACAACCGGAACAAATTCATACCCACCCCCAAAGTAGACCTGCCGCACCCAATAGCAGGGCCGCCCCAAATCGTGGCGCTACCATACGACATTCAGAGCGCGAGCGCAAACTGCCTTGCGAGAGGGACTTACACGACTTGTAACCCGGGATTCGCGGGTTACGTTCTTTTCGCAGTTGCCTTTTGTACCGCTGGCCTCCGGCCGGCGCCTTTGAGCCGTAAAGTTCAATCCGGAACCACTGCGGTTACTTCGATCTCAACCCTCGCCTGATCTTCAATCAACGCCGTCACCTGCACAGCCGTCATTGCAGGGTAGTGTGGGCCGATAATTTCGCGATACACGGCGCCCAATTCTTTCGACGCTCCGAGATATTCCTTCTTGTCAACCACGTACCAGGTCATGCGAGCGATGTGTTCGGGTTTCGCTTTCGCCTCGGCCAGAACCTCGACAATATTCTTCAGCGCCTGCCGCGCCTGCCCCACAAACTCGTTCGAAACGAACTTCCCTTCCGCGTCCCAGCCAACCATCCCGCTCACAAAAATCATCTCGCCTTTCGCGGCCACTCCGTTCGAAAAACCTCTCGGGCGAGCCCACGACGGCGGCTGCAGAATCTTCATGCTTTGCGGCCTCCGGCAAGATGGGTGACTTCGCTGCCTTTCACTCGCCCATACGAAAGTTCGCTGTCCTGAAACCGCTTGATGATGCCGCGCGCGATGATCAACTGCTGCACTTCCGTAGCTCCCTCATAAATTCTGAGTGGCCGGATTTCGCGATACAAGCGCTCCACGGGCTCCTCGCTTACCACACCCTGGCCGCCGAACATCTGCACCGCAGCGTCAATCACCTTCTGCGCAGTCTCCGTCGCGGTCATTTTCGCCATCGCCGCCGCCACCGTCACGTTCTGCCCTTGGTCACGCAGCCAAGCGGCGCGGTAAGTAAGCAGCGCAGCGGCGTCAATTCCGGTTGCCATCTCAGCGAGCTTTGCCTGCGTCAACTGAAAGTCCGCCAGCATTTGCCCGAACATTTTCCGCGAAGTCGCGCGCCGCAAGCCTTCGTCGAGCGCCCGGCGCGCGAATCCAGTAGCCGCGGCAGCCACCGAAGTCCGAAACACGTCCAGCGTGGCCATCGCCACCTTGAAACCTTGATCTGGCTCGCCGAGCCGCTGAGAAACCGCAACCTTGCAATTCGTGAACTTCAAACGCGCCAACGGATGCGGCGCCATCACCTGAATTCTTTCCGCAATTTCCAACCCAGGCGTTTTCGCATCAACAATAAATGAAGTAATTCCACGCGATCCGCCCAATTCAGTCGTCCGCGCGAACACAATATAGAAATCGGCAATTCCACCGTTCGAGATAAACGTCTTTTCACCGTTCAGCTGATATGAATCGCCGTGCAGCGTTGCTTCGCACTGCATCGCTGCCGCGTCCGAGCCTGCTTCAGGTTCCGACAAAGCAAACGCCGCAATAGAAGCTCCGCTGGCTACACGCGGCAGATATTTTTGCTTCTGAGCTTCATTCCCGAAAAGTGTGATCGCGCCCGAACCTAAACCCTGCATCGCGAATGCAAAGTCCGCGAGGCCGGAATGGCGCGCAAGCGTCTCGCGAATAATGCAAAGCGCGCGCGTATCGATGTTGTCCGCTGCCGCTCCATACCCGGCGCCGCCAATCGCATACTTCAGCCAGCCGCCGCTGCCCAGTTCGCGCACCAGTTTCCGGCAAGCTTCGTCGATATTTGCATCATGGCTCGTAGCCAGGTGCGCCGAAGCCCACACTTCCAAATCCCGCGCCAGCTTTCGGTGGCCCTCCTCGAAAAAGGGCCAATCGAGAAAGCTAGTGTCCGCCATTCTCAATCTCCCTTGAACTCGGGCTTCTGCTTCGCGACAAACGCGTGATAGGCGCGATGAAAATCATTCGTCGCCATGCAGATCGCTTGCGCCTGCGCCTCCGCATCGATCGCCTCATCCACGCCCATATTCCATTCCTGATGCAGCATTTTTTTCGTCATGCCGTGCGCAAACGTGGGACCAGCCGCCAACTCGGCCGCCAGCGCCTGTGCGTCCTTCAACAGACTTTCCGGCGCGCATAAACGATTGAAAAATCCCCAGCGCTCGGCTTCGTCGCCAGGCAGGTTGCGCCCCGTATAAAGAAGTTCGGACGCGCGCCCCTGCCCTATTACTCGCGGAAGCATGGCGCACGCCCCCATGTCGCATCCGGCCAATCCAACACGCGTAAAAAGAAAAGCGGTTTTGCTTCGCGCAGTGCCGAAGCGAATATCCGATGCCAGCGCCAGAATCGCTCCGGCCCCCACGCAGATTCCGTCGATAGCCGCTACGATCGGCTGCGGACATGCCCGCATCGCCTTCACCAGATCGCCCGTCATCTGCGTGAATGCCAGAAGGCCCGGCATATCCAGCTTGGTGAGCGGACCGATAATTTCATGCACGTCGCCGCCCGAGCAGAAGTTTTCCCCCGCGCCGTTCAGCACCACCACTTTCACGTCATCCGCGTGCGTCATCGTGCGAAAAAGATCGCGTAATTCTGCGTACGACTCGAATGTCAGCGGATTTTTTCGCTCGGGCCGGTTCAGCGTGATGGTGGCCACGGCGCGCGAAACTTCAAATTTAAAATTCCGCGCTGCATATTTCGCAAGATTCGTTCGGCTTCCCGGCAGCTTATGTGTCTCGCCCGGCAGATGTCGCATCACCCTCTCCAACTCTCGTTCGTTACCACGGCTACATCAACTCGCCGCCGGCCACAGCAATCGCCTGCCCCGTGATCGCTTCGCTTCCCGGCAGGCAGAGCCATTCCACCGTATTTGCAATTTCCTCAGGCCGCACCAATCTTTTCTGCGGATTTCGCGCCGCCAGTTCTGCTTGCGCTTGCTCCGCCGTGCGCCCCGTCTTCGCGACAATATTCGCGACGGCCTCTTTCACAATGTCAGTATCCGTGAACCCGGGACATACCGCATTCACCGTCACGCCTTTCGTCGCAACCTCGACCGCAAGCGCCCGCGTCAAGCCGACCACGCCGTGCTTCGCCGCGCAGTATGCCGTCACGTATCCGTAGCCGGTCAAGCCCGCGGTGCTCGCGATATTGATGATCCGCCCCCAGCCAGCGGCAAGCATGCCTGCGAGAGCGGCTTGTGTGCAATGAAATGTTCCGTCCAGATTGACGGCCATCATTTTGCGCCAGAGTGCGGGATCCGTTTTCAAAAACGGAGCTGATGCGGCTTGCCCCGCATTGTTCACCAGAATCGCGATTTCCCCAAAACGTCCACGCGCCGAATCAAATGCCTTCTTCACGGATTCCGGATCGGTGACGTCGGCTCTCACATGCTGAAGCGAATCGCGTGAACCCGAGGCGACAGATTCTTTCGACGGCGCGCCCGTGCGGCTCACGCTCGTGACGAGCGCGCCGTGCGCGAGCAAGATTTCCACGATCGCCGCGCCGATACCACGCGAGCCGCCAGTAACGAGCGCATGTTTTCCGGAGAGAGGTTGCGAATTCAAGCCGCGCGAAGCGTCGTTCACACCTGTAGCCTCAAAAGCGCCGCGCGAGCGAGATTTCTTTCGAGTTGCTCTTTGCCGTTCAAGTAGGGATCAGGCCACCACATATCTGTGTAGCCCTGCTTCGCCGCTTCATGCAAAGTCCATGCAGGATCGGCCAGATGCGGACGCGCCACCGCGCAGAGATCGGCGCGACCTGCAGCAATAATCGTGTTCACGTGATCGCCTTCGAAAATATTCCCCACCGCGATCGTCGGGATTCCCACTTCGTTGCGGATGCGATCTGAAAACGGAACCTGGAACATCCGGCCGTACACGGGCCGCTCGTCTTTGCTCACTTGCCCCGACGAACAGTCAATCATATCCGCGCCCGCGCACTTGAAAAGCCGCGCGACGATCGCCGAATCCTCCGGTGTAATCCCGCCGGGAACCCAATCGTGCGCCGAGATGCGCACGCTCATCGGCCTGTCCTGCGGCCACACCGCGCGCATCGCCTTGAAAACTTCAAGCGGGTACCGGCAGCGATTCTCGAGCGATCCGCCATATTCGTCCTTGCGCTGATTCGTGAGCGGCGAAATGAAGCTCGACATCAGATAGCCGTGCGCGCAGTGAAACTCGAGCCAATCGAATCCTGCAGCGACGCCGCGCTCCGTGGCCGAGACGAAATCGGTTTTGATACGATCCATATCCGCGCGAGTGGCCTCACGCGGAAATTGCGACACGCCGGCAATGTATTGCAGCGCTGACGCCGAAACGAGCGGCCAATTATCCGATGGAAGCGGCTGATCGATTCCCTCCCAGCCGCGGCGCGTCGAGCCTTTGCGCCCCGAATGTCCAAGCTGCAAAGCGACCTTCGCATCCGAATACGTATGAACGTAATCCACGATGCGCTTCCAGGCGTCACGTTGCGCATCGTTCCACATTCCCAGGCACGCCGGTGTGATTCGCGCATCCGGCGAAACGCACGTCATCTCCGTGAAAACCATCGCCGCACCGCCCATCGCCCGCGAGCCCATGTGGACAAGGTGAAAATCGTTCGGCACGCCATCCTCGGCCATGTACACCGCCATCGGCGAAACGATCACGCGATTTTTCAGAGACAATCCGCGGACTTTGAACGGAGTGAACATCGGCGGCACTGCGTGATCCACGCCGCTGCGCGCGGCGAACCAGTTCTCGACTTTTTCAACGTAGCCGGAATCGCGCAGCTTAAGATTTTCGTGGCCGATGCGCTGGCTGCCCGTCAGCAGGCTATAGGTGAACTGCTCCGGATCGAGATGAACGTAGCGTTCCATCTGCTCGAACCATTCCATCCGATTGCGCGCCGCACTTTGCAATTTCAGCGCTTCGATTTCTCGCTCCTCCTGATATTTCTGCAGCGCGCTCGTGACGTCACCATCGTGATGTGAAAGCACTCGGGTGAGCGCAATGGCATCTTCCATCGCGAGTTTTGTTCCCGAGCCGATACTGAAATGCGCCGTGTGCGCCGCGTCGCCAATCAACACGATATTTTTGTGAAACCATTTCTCGCACAGCACGCGATTGAACTTCAGCCACACGGCTGAGCCCTTCAAGTGCTTGGCATTCGAGATCAACGCGTTGCCGTCGAGCCGGTCGGCAAATAGTTTTTCGCAGAGCGCGATCGATTCTTCCTGTTCCATTTTGTCGATGCCGGCTTTCAGCCAATTTTTCTCCGGCGTCTCGACGATGAACGTGGACCAATCCGCATCGAAGCGGTACGCATGCAAATTGAACCAGCCCCATTCCGTATTCGCAAAATCGAAAGTAAACGCGTCCAGTTTCTTTTTGCTCCCGAGCCAAATGAACCGATTCTGGCGCGGCTGAATATTTGGCTTGAAAATACTTTCGTACTTGCGCCTGGTGATGGAGGAACCACCGTCGGAGGCAATCACGAGATCGTAATCGGCGGCGTACGAGTCGGGCTCGGTAATCTCGGTCTGGAAAATTAACTTCGCGCCGAGGCCTACTGCGCGCTTCTGAAGAATTTGCAGCAACTTGATTCGGCCGATTCCGCAAAAACCGTGGCCGCCGGAAGTTACTTTCTGCCCTTTGAAGAAAACGTCGATGTCATCCCAGTGGCGGAAGGCGCGAGTGATCTCTGAGTGCGTTTCCGGGTCGACGTCTTTGAATCCGTCCATGGTCTTGTCGGAGAAGACGACGCCCCAGCCGAAAGTATCGTCGGGGCGATTGCGTTCAACGACGGTGATGTCCCAGGAAGGGTTGGCCTTCTTGGCAAGAATTGAAAAGTAGAGGCCGGCGGGGCCGCCTCCGAGGCAAACGATCCTCATTACTGGTCTCCCGATGCGATTACTTGTCTTCCAAAAGCGAGAAAATCACGAACGCTCAGGGCGCCAATTCTTCTTTTCTCACGAAGAGTCCTGTGCACCCAAAAGCCGTATTTGTACCTATTATAAATTTGCATCTGGCTGCTTTTAAAGCACATAAGCCGAATCCTAATATTCCGATTGTTCCGATTAGAACTCGAAATTCTAATCGGGACAATTGGCCTGTCATACCCGGCCATTGACCCGTGTGCCGGCCGGTTGACTCGCTGCCTCATCGGCGAGCGCGCGAGTTAATTTTTCGCCGGTGTCGTCGGCCAGCGCGGCTTCGCGAAGCTGTTTCAGCCTCGGCGCGGCATCGGCTTTGCCGCGCAACGCCGGCAATGCGGCCATGATGGCTTCGTAATTTTTTTCGCCTTGCGCGTGGGTGTCGCCATAACCCTTCACCATGCGCGGGCATTCGGCAACTTCGAGCGCCAGATCGTAATCCTCCGGAGCGACGCGCGTGATTAGCGCGAGCCAGCCCGCGATGGCTTTCTCTTCTTTCTTGAAGCGCAGCGACATTCGTCGGCACCGGCGCATGCTTGCGACCATGTAGAGTTGCAAGTATCCACCGAGCGAGGTGGTCTCGACGATTTTCCCGTCGCCTGTTATCGCTTCGGTTAGCCGCCGCATCAAATTCGAGCGGAGCAGCAAGCGACCCAGCGGCGCGGGGACCATATCCGCAATTTCCTGGACGCGGGGATGCAGGAATTCTTTGATTTGCAGCATCTGTGCCGGCTCGACGCGCGCATCCTGGTGGACGCGATCGAAGCGCGTGCGCCGGATTTTCAAATCCGCCACGCGCGGAGCATCCTCATATGACATCCAGAGAGCCAAGTAGCGTGCGGTTTCGCTGAGTAACGCAGAATCGGCGCGACCGTATTTCGCGTCCATGTCTCGAATCGCTTCGAGTTGATTGAGATAGTGGGTGGCGTATGCAACGTCCTGATAATCCGCGAGACGCTCGACCCCGGCCAACAGAATTTCGCGGCTTGGCGCCGGAAACTCGTTTTCGATTTTTGCCGCGAGCGGCTGAAGACGCGGCCCGACCTTACCCTTCACAGGTTCCGTTCTGCCAATCTGCGTTGCGGACGGCTCCGTCGCTGCGCGAAATCCGGCATCGAAAGCTGCCAGGCTGCTTTCGACCCCAACTCCACCCTTGCGAATTGCGCCTTCGAATTGTTCGCGGCGAAACGGCAATGCGCCGGTTGCGGCGAGCGCACCGAAAAGAGAAGCGCTAATGACGCTGCGTGTGTCTTCCGCCATCCGAGCGAAATCACGGTGGACGAATGTTTTCGCAGCTGCGTTACTTGCTTCGATTACTTTCGCTGAATCCACGCGGCCATCGGTGATGGCGGTTTTTTCGGTCATGGAATAGACGCGATTCGTCGAGGTGATCAAAGTGGTTCGATCGGGCGTAACGAGCCCACGCTGGATTGCGCGGCCGGCTTCCATTAATTCCGACGCGAGCACGATATCAACTTCTCCGGGGACGGGCATCAGCGCCAGGATGGGTTCTTTGCAGGCCGCCTGGACCTCTTCTTCCGGAAAAATTTCCAGATAGTAGATCGTTGAGCCTGTGCGCTGCGCGACTCCGGGAACCGATGTAGTTTGCGCGCGATAACCGGAATGTTCGGCGAGATCGACGATCCAATCCGCGAGTACACCGCCGCCTTCTCCTCCCATCGCGAGGATTGCGATCGTAATCGCTTTGGGAGTTCGTTTATGGAGCGATGCAGGCGGAGCGGCCGCGCCTTTCGCCATCAAAGCCTCGCGTCCACGTCAGGCATGGATACCCGCGAGACGGCGTTCGATGCGATTCTGCAAAAATCCGATCACGGCGCTGCGAAATTTTGATTTTGTGCGATCCCACGCATTCGGATTGGTGATCACTTCCGCGCGGAAAAATGACGGGCACAGAACCGCTGCGTGCGCGACCTCACCGCACAATCCGCAGCCCGAGCAGCTATCCAGAACCGTCGCCACCGGATCTTTCCGCAAAGGATCCTGATTTGGTTTGATGGTAAGCGAAGGGCAGCCGGACAAGCGAATGCAGGAATGATCGCCGGTGCAAGTGTCCTCGTCAACGCCGAACCTTTCGCGAACCACGCGCTTCCCTTCCCTGGCCATTTTTGCCATCAGAGGCTTTACGCGACGCTGTTTGTTGAGGGTGCATTCGCTTTGCGCCACGATCACTTTAGGCCCGCGTTCTTTGGTGGTGAGGGCTTCGATGAAGGTGTCGCGCATTTTCGCGACGTCGTAGGTGCGGGTGATCGTGCGCACCCATTTCACGCCTACGCCGCGAACAGCGTCTGCGATCGAGAGTTTCGTCTTTCGAATCGGATTGCTTGCGGCAGACGACAAAATATCCTGGCCGCCGGTCGCGGCTGTGTAGCTGTTGTCGACAACGACGAGCAAACTATCGCTTTGATTGAAGACTGCGTTGCCGACGCCGCTGGTGAGCCCGTTGTGCCAGAAACCACCGTCGCCCATAAAGCTAATGGTGCGCTTGTTGGTTTCTTTGGTGTTGAATGCGGCGGCGCCTGCCCAGCCGAGTCCGTAACCCATCGTGGTGGCGCCGATATTGAACGGCGGCAGGATCGAAAACAGGTGGCAGCCGATATCGGCGCTGACGTGATGGGGGCCGAGTTTGCGTTCGGCTAATTTCAGGGCGGAAAAAATCGGGCGCTCGGGGCAGCCCGTGCAAAATGAGGGCGGGCGCGGGTGAATTTCGCTGTCGACGATTTTTATGGCTTGCGGCTTTTCGATGGCCGGGCGCGCAACGGTAGGAAGATTCTGGCGGTCGATTAAATTCGGCGCGTACATTTCGACAAATTTCAGGACACCCTTGGTGACGGCGGCCGCGGTGTATTCGCCTGCCATGGGCAGAACATCTTTGCCGTGAACTTTCGTCTGGATATCGGCCTTACGCAGGATCGAATTGATATTTTGCTCGATGAAATCGGGCTGGCCTTCTTCGATGACAAGCACGGCGCGCTTTCCCAAACAGAAGTTTTTGATTTCTTCTTCGATGAGCGGGTAAGTGACATTCAGGACGTAGTGCGGGATTTTGCTGTCGCCGAATGCATTCGAGAGGCCCAGTAATTCGAGGCAGCGGATTGTAGTGTTGTACATGCCGCCCTGGAGGATGATTCCAAAATCCTGCGCGCCCTCGGCGAAGATTTCGTTCAGTCCCTTTTCGTGGATATATTTCTGCGCGGCCGGCCAGCGCTGGTGGATTTTCTCCTGCTCGTGCTGGAAGCTTGCCGGGGGGAGGACGATCCGGCTCACGTCACGAACCGGATTCTCCATGGCGTCTTTCAAAGTGAATTTTGGGCGGACATTGTCCTTGGCGATGAAACGGCCGTGGACGTGGCAGGCGCGGATTCGCAGTTCGAGCATGACGGGGGTGTGGGTGGCTTCGGATAGTTCGAATCCCTGCTCGACTGCGCGAACAATGGACGGCAGATTCGGCCGCGGATCGAGGAGCCACATCTGCGACTTCATGGCGAAGGCGTGC
Source organism: uncultured Acidobacteriota bacterium (assembly GCA_963736465.1). Taxonomy (GTDB): domain Bacteria; phylum Acidobacteriota; class Terriglobia; order Acidiferrales; family UBA7541; genus Palsa-295. Next base: position 467,128 of record CAVTOS010000010.1, read on the forward strand.
GAGCGCTCCTGCATGATGCTGGAGCCGTCGCCATAATCTTCGCCGACGATGATTAGCGCGCCGCCGGTGACGCCGCCGGAAGCCAGATTGGCGAGAGCGTCGGAAGCGACGTTGGTGCCGACGGTGGACTTGAAGGTGACGGCGCCGCGCAGAGGATAGTTGACGGAAGCGGCGAGAGTGGCGGCGGCCGTGGCTTCGGAAGCGCTGTGCTCGAAGTGGACGCCGAGTTCTTCGAGGATGTCGTTCGCGTCGGTGAGCACGTCCATCAGGTGCGAGATTGGAGCGCCCTGGTAGCCGGCGACATAGGAGACGCCGGATTGCAGGAGGGCTTTGGTGACGGCGAGGATGCCTTCGCCGCGAAATTCCTGGCCTTGGCCGAGGTAGAGTTTCTGGACTTCTTTTTTGAAGAACCGCTCCGCCATGAGTGGTGTCCTGTTTGCCGCCGCCTAAAGAGGGCGATGATAAGGCACTCTTGGAATTTTACACCTAAATAGTGGTAGCGCGCGGATGCGGGCAGGGTGGATGAACGCTGATGCGAGGCTGATCGATGTCTCGTAGGATTGGCCATGCCTTCTGCGGTAAGTTGAGATCCTTCGACTGCGAGTCGGCCGTCCCGCAAGAGCGGGACGAGAAGCAGAAGCGGCCGACTCTCCGCTCAGGATGACAACATTTTCCTTTTGTGTCGCGGGAGCAGATGCAGAATCGAAAAAGAGCCGGCGAGACGCCGGCGTTACGGAATGGCAGCTTCGCCATCAACTAGGTGCGAGGTCTTGGTCGCACTTGCTATTTGCACCGCTGAAGGCTCACTGCAAGGACAAATCTAAGTGGCGACCAGGGCGAGGACGCGACAGGGGCTGCCTGAGCCTCGGACGATTTTGAGAGGGGGCGTGATTAGGATTGCGCCTTTTGGGGGGAGTTGATCGAGATTCATCAGGCTTGCGAGGCCGAATTTATTGCTGCCGTGCATGATGGTGTGGCATGGAAACGGCGGGTTGAATTTGAAGGCCTGGCCCGCGTCGGTGCCGACTCCTTCTGAGCCCCAGCCGATTACGTCGCGTTCTTTGGCGAGAAACGGAACGAGATCCGGGTGAGGGCCGGGGACGTGCGCGCCGTCCTCTTTAATATTGAGGAATGAGGCGGCGTCTTTGCGCTTCGACCAATCGGTGCGCATCAGGACCCAGGAGCCAGCTTCGATGCGGCCGTGTGTGGTTTCCCACATTTCCACGTGCTGCGGCGTGAGCAGGAAATCGGGGTCTTTGGCGACTTCGCGTGAAACGTCGATGACGTTGGCGGGGGCGAAGAATTTTGCTACGGGAATATTGTCGGTGGTGTTGTTGGGGTAGTCTTTTCCTGTGACCCAGTGGATTGGGGCGTCGAAATGCGTGCCGGTGTGTTCGCCGCAGGAGAAATTATTCCAGTACCAGGCGGGGCCGCGGCTGTCGTATTTGGAGATTTCTTCGAGGCGGAAGGGCCAGGTCTTGGCGAATTCCGGGGGGAGCTGGATGGTGGCGGTGGCGGCGTCGAGGGGCTGGCTTAGGTCAACCACCCGGATCGCGCCGGAGGCCAGCGCTTTAGTAAAGGCGGTCAATATATTGTCGTTCATGCGGACTTCTCCCGCTTTGCTTGTCGCTTCGAGCGGACTGCATTATACGCAACAAATTATCGAATTCGACAAATCACGGTGGCTATTGGACAGAAGTGGCAACACTGGTTAGGGTTGCGGCGCGGAGGAAGGGAGAGATAGGGGACCACGCGTAATTTACGGTCACCGTCACAGTGCACGGGGGGTTGGGTGGAGGAAAAGCGGTTAGAGCTGGGCAAGGCGTGGACGGAACAGAACTTGCCGTAATCTTGGCGGCATTGAGACCAAGATTCCCGGCCTGAGTTTGCGCGGTGTTTGAAGGGCAGGCGGCATTCTGCGTCATGCAACGAGCGGTTTCGCTTGCCACATAATTCAACGCCGACTTTGCAGAGACCATGAGGTCGAGATCGATGCCCCCAATGACCAGCAACAGGAGCACCGGCAATACGAGCGCCATCTCGACCATCACCGAGCCGCGTTGCGACTTTCGCTTTTTTGCTGTCATAGCCTCAATCATATCCACGCGCTGATAAAACTCTTGCCGCCTTCAGGAGTTAACTGGCGGCGCGCAGGGTTGAAATCTCGAAGCGGTCTCCCACTTTGGTGCCGGTGCGATAAATCGTGTGGGGGGGGAGCTCCAGCACGCTGCTGGCTTTGAGCGAGACGCGCGAAATGCGGAAGGGGCGCACGTACTCCTCGATGTGCACGACTTCTTTTTCTTTGCTCAGGAAAATCAGGTCGATGGGAAACATCATGCCGATCGTGTGCACACCGCGAGACGGAACGATCCACAGGCCGCAACCGAGCCGCGCCCAGCGTTGCGTCTTGCCGAGCAATCCGATCAAGCGGCGGAAATAGCTATCGGCCACGGAGGCTTCAGTGGCGACAAATGTTTCGCGCGTCTTGTTATACACGGCTACGGCACGGCCGTTTTTATGATTGGCCATCGCGGATCCGATCTTCCCGAATTTGAGCTCTTGAACTGACGTGCTGCTACTCCTCGATATTTCTACGGCGGCGCCAGATGATGATGAAGAGGACGACCACTGCCAGCGCCCCTGCCACGATTCGTATCAGAGTTACGTTGTCCATTTCAGCTACCCCTCCCAGTCAGGTTTGATTTTCACGACGCGCGCCTAGCACGCCGCGTTGCGATTCCGTCTTTAGTGCGCGAACTGGCGCATGAAAGTGAGAACCGCGGGGCCCAGGACCACTACGAGCAGCGCCGGAAAAATAAACAGCACCAGCGCCGGGACCATTTTCACTGTTGTCTTAGCGCTCATTTCTTCAGCACGTTGACGGCGGCGTGTGCGCAAATCGTCGGAGTGCACGCGAAGCGATTGAGCAACGCTGGTGCCAAAGCGTTCGGTCTGCACGAGCATGGCGACGAGCGCCTTCACATCGTCGAGGCCGGTGCGCTTGGAAAGCGAGCGCAGAGCTTCGATGCGGCTTTTGCCCACACGCATTTCGAGATTTACCAGCTGCAACTCCTCGCTCAATTCAGGATGCGCCACCTGCATTTCCTGCGCGACGCGAAGCAGGGCTTGATCGAGACCGAGTCCCACCTCTACGCAGATCACCAGGAGATCGAGGGCATCCGGCAGACCCATGCGCAGGCGATGCTGACGCGCACGCACTCGCGAGGTGAGCCACATGTCCGGAAGCAGAAACCCGAGAACGGCGGCGGCTCCGACGATGAAGGTCGGGTTGTAACGGTAGACGCCGGTGAGCAGTACAGCGGCAAGCAGCGCAACGGGAAGAAGTATTTTCATGCCGCGCATGGCGAGCATCGCATCGGCGCTGCGGTAACCGGCGCGAATCATCAAAAGCTGAGTTCGCGAGACCTGACTCGAGCCGGACGGCACAAGTTTGCCGATGGAGGCGAGACCGTCTTTGAACCATTCCGTTTTCTTGTCCGGCGGCTTACTGCGTTCGGCGATTGCCGAGGCATCGAGGAGGCGCTCGAGCCTTCCCGCCACTTTCTGGTCGGAAGGCGAGAAAGCAAAAACGAGCGCCACGAGGATTCCAACCGTGGCCAAGAAAGTTGCGCTAGTGATGACCCAAACCATCGAAGTCTCCAGAATTTGAATCAGACGTCGATATGAATAATTCTCCAGATAATTATTGAGCCGAGAATCTGCATGGCCGCGGCGACCGTCAGCAAAGTGGGACCGACTGGATCGGTGAACAAGATCCTCATGTAGCTCGGATTCATCAGCGCCAGTAGAGCCATCATCGAAGGCGGCATGGCGATGAGAACCATTGCGGTCAACCGTCCCTGAGCGGTGCGCACGCGCACTTCGCGATAAATTCGAAACCGCTCGCGAATCACGCGCGAGAGCTCGTCGAGAATTTCCGCCAGGTTGCCGCCCGTTTCTTTCTGCACCAGCAGCGCGGTGACGAAAAAGCGCACGTCCATCAGCGGGACGCGCTCGGTGAGATTTATGAGGACGTCGCGCAGCGGCAATCCGAAATTTTGCTCTTCGAATGTCTTGCGAAATTCGGATGCGACCGGCTCGGAAGATTCCATTGAGATCATTTCGAGGCCGGTGGTGAATGCGTGGCCGGCGCGAACAGCGCGTCCGAGAAGATCGAGCGCTTCGGGGAATTTTTCTTCGAATTGGCGCATGCGCCGGGCGCGCCTAAAGGCAATCACCGAGTACGGGACGAGGGCCAGCAGCACTCCCGCAAGTGCGGCGAGCAAGAGAGCCTGGAAAAAGTTCTCCACAATCAGAAAGGTGGCAAAACCCAACACGCCACTGATTAGCAGCACTTTGGCGGGCTTGATCGTCATGCCAGCCTGCTCGATCGTCTGCTGCAGACGGACGGACCATGAAAACTGCGTCATGATGCGATGCAACAGAGGAACGCTGCTCAGCATCTCGTCGCGAATGAGAAACAAATCGGGCGAAGCTTCGGCGGTGCGATTATCTGCCTTACGCACGGCACTCATGCGGCGGCGAATGAGGCTCGGCCGATCCTCACCGCTCGCCAGCATCCAGAGCGAAAGGACGATCCCGCATACAACGGCAAATGTCAGGAGTGCGAGTAAAGGGGCCATCGCGAGTCCTCAATAGCTCCTGGGAACTTCAAACATGGATACCGGGAGCTGAATGCCTGTGACGGCCAGGCGCTCCGCAAACTTCGGGCGTATGCCAGTGGGAATAAATTCGCCGAGCACTTCGCCGGAATCGCGTATACCGCGCTTGCGGTATACGAAGATGTCCTGCATGGTCACTACTTCGCCCTCCATGCCGGTGATTTCGGCAAGGCTCACAACTTTTCGAGTGCCATCGCTCAAGCGACTCACTTGCACCACGACATCAACGGCGGACGCAATCTGCCTGCGGATCGCGTTGTCGGGAATATTCAAACTGCCCATAGCGACCATGGTTTCAAGGCGGCTCAGCGCGTCACGAGGAGAATTTGCGTGAATCGTAGCGAGCGAACCGTCGTGACCGGTATTCATGGCCTGCAACATGTCGAGCGCTTCTTCGCCGCGCACCTCACCAACGATGATGCGGTCCGGGCGCATGCGCAGCGAGTTGATAACGAGTTGGCGCTGCTGCACCGAACCCTTGCCTTCAATATTGGGGGGCCTGGTCTCCAACCGAACGACGTGTTCTTGATGGAGCTGCAATTCGGCCGCGTCTTCAATCGTTACAATTCGTTCACGATTGGAGATGTACGACGACAACACATTGAGAAACGTCGTCTTGCCGGCGCCGGTGCCGCCGGATATCACGATGTTCAATCGTGCTTTTACGCAACCTTGAAGCAATTCCAGCATTGCGGGCGTGAGTGTTTTGTTGGCCAGCAAATCTTGTGAGTTCAGCCGATCGCGGCCGAATCGGCGGATGGACATGCAGGGGCCGTCCACGGCAAGGGGAGGGATAATGGCGTTGACGCGCGAGCCGTCTGCCAGGCGCGCATCCACCATCGGCGATGATTCATCCACGCGGCGGCCGATTGCAGAAACGATTCGGTCGATAATGCCCATCAAGTGAGCGTCGTCCCGGAACTGCACGCTGGTCAGTTCGAGAATGCCTTTGCGCTCGACGTAGACTCGTTTGTAGGTGTTCACGAGAATGTCGGAAATGGTCGGGTCGGCGAGAAGCGGCTCCAAAGGACCGAGTCCAAATACTTCGTCGAGAATTTCCAGCGAAAGCCGCTCGCGCTCCTGGAGGTTCATCGGCGTGGATTCGCCGACGACGAGCCCTTCCAAAATCTGCGCCACTTCCCGGCGAACGTCTTCGCGTTTGATTTCGCCGAGGCGGTCCAGATTCAATTTCTGGATCAGCTTGCGGTGAATCGCCGCTTTGACGGCTGAGTAATCGGTCTTTCTCGTTGGAAGCGTGCCAGACGACATTCGTTCTTACCTCTTTGTCGGAAACAGAAATCCGCCCAGGCCAGCTTTCTTAGCGGTAGCCTGTTCCATTCCAGCCAACTGCGCCGCGAGCTGCCGGTAGCGGTTCGTCAAAACATTGTTGTGATTTTCCATGAGCGGCATTCCCAAATTCACGGCCATGCTGGCCTTTCGGTAGTCATTGGGAAGACAGGCGAAGATCGGCCGCTTGATGCTTTTCTCGATGCTCTTCAGCGCTTCTTCGTCGCCCTTGTGCCAGCGATTGATCACCACGCGAACGCGTTCAGGCTCAATTCCAATTCCCGCCATGGCCAGCAGACGCCGTTCGAGAGTCCAAAGCGCCGGCACGTTCGCTTCCGCGACTACCAAAATCATCCGCGCGCTTTGAAACATCGGATTCCATTCCGATGAAAACTGCGAGCCGACATCGACGAGCACGACGTCGCTGCTGGCCTGCGCTACGTTCATGACCCGCTCGAGGGGGCCGAGCTTGATGTTTTGCCACTCTTCGAGTTGGGTTGCGCCACCCAGGATTTCGAGCTTTGTTTTATGCGCCGTCAGGAGGCCGCTGAAGAAGTGGCTGTCCAGCCGATCCAAATTTTCCACCGCGTCGCGGACCACGAAGCGCGGATGCAGATCGAGAAGGAGATGCACATTGCCCAAAGGCCGCGCAAAATCAAGCAGCACTACGTGCTTTCGCGCGTACGTGGACAGCTGAACGCCCAAATTCACAGCGACGGTGGTGGTGCCGACGCCGCCTTTCGAGCCCATCACGATAATCGTCTTCTCGGCCGCCTTGCGTTCAGTGGCTTGCCCTTCAGCGCGAAAGCGCGTGAGGACATCTTTCAGGGCTTCCGGCGTCACAGGTTTGTTGACGAAGTCCTGCACGCCGCAGCGCATGGCTTCGAGAAGGGTTTGTTGGTTGGGAGCTGTGGTGGAACAGGCGATCAAGCGAACAGCGGGACGCAATCTTCGAAGGTGCGCACCGAAAACAAAAAACGGCTCCGAATCCCTGCTCAGATCGAGAAATACGACGTCGGGAATTCCTTCGCTCGCATCCGGCAACTTTTCCATCGGAATCGTCCACTGCTTGACGGAGCTGACCAGGCCCGTCTGCTGCAGGCAGGCGAGAAGCTGCGCAGAGCCGTCTCGATCGGCGCTCGCGATTGCGGTGGTCACCATGATTCTGCCGCCCTTCTAATTGGCCTCAGGTCGCTCTTCATCTTGCTCTGGGTCCCCTTTACTTCTGGCCCGGCGTTTTCGGTTGTTCTGTCGCACTGGGCGTTGGCGTCAGGAACGGCTTCGGGAAAAACAGCTCAGGCTTTTTTTGCTGCGGCTGTATGGGCTGCACCACTCGCGGGGTCACCATGACCAGCAGTTCGTCTCTGGTCTTATTGATGCTGCGGCTGGTGAACAGCTTGCCAAGAACGGGTACATCGCCGATGAACGGTATCTTCGAGAGCTGCTCCGTGTCACGGTTATCTACCAGGCCGGCGATCGCGAAACTCTGTCCATCCCTTAGGTCCATCTCCGATTCTACGCGGCGCGTGGACAGAGCCGGGATCAAGAAGCCGGAAACGTTGAGGGCATTGGTGAAATCGAGAGCACTGACCTCCGGCTTCACGTGCAGGTGAATCAGGCCGCTCGGGAGCAGCGTGGGCGTGAAATTCAGGCGCACGCCGAATTCCTTGAACTGAATGGTGATTCCGGCAAAGCCGCCGCCCGTGGTGCCTTGCACGATGGGAAACGGAAATTCGCCGCCAGCGAGAAAGCTGGCGTCTTTTCCGGATGCGGTAAGCAAGTTAGGCTCGGCGAGGATTTCGAGGACGTTGTTCTGCTGCAGTGCTTGAATCGTCGCAGCTAAATTGATGTCCGGCCGGAAAAGGAAAATGTTCAGCAAATTGCTGACACCGAGTCCCGAATTCACACCTTGTGACGGCGCGACAAGTTGGGGCGGCGAAAACTGCTGTGTGGAAACTATTCCGACGTTTTTTGCGCCCGGAAGGCTGAGGATGTTGATGCCGAGCTCTTGCAACGCCGTCTTGTCCACTTCCGCGAATTTCACTTCCAGGAGAATTTCGCCCGGAGGCGACGCGGGTACTTCCATCAGGCTGGTGACTTTTGGCGTGGTGCCTTTCACGACTTCGAGAATCTTGTCCGCCACGGCTTGCGAGGAAATTTTGCCGGACAGCATCACAACGTCTTTGGAGGTTTCGACTACGACCGGCTCGTTCGGAAACACTTCGTGAATCTTTTCGGTCAAGCTCAGAACGTCAATATCCACGGACACTTCAAAAGCCTGGCTCTGCTCGTTTTCATCCCAGATGATGAGCGAAACTCCGCCGGGAGCTTTTCCGTTGACGAGAACCTGCGTGGGGCTTACGACGATTGCTTCGGCGATGGCGGGATCAGCGAGCGAAACGCGCTTGATGCGCGACGGGGAGGTGATGACCAATGAGCGTCCCACGAGGAGATGCAGCGCCTGCGGGACTTCGCCTGATTGCTGGCCTGATTGCTGGCCCGATTGCGCTTCCCCGGGAACCCGGGATTGGCCCGCCAAGCCGGGCGCTTCGCAAATAAGAAGGGCAACAAGGATTGCCGACGCGCCGGCGCGCAGCAACACGGACAGCGGATTTCGCGTTGAAAGCTGTAGAGATGATGGCTCTGGCATTCGAAACCCCCGACGGTTGCTCACGGATTTTGAAAGCTCTTTGTTTCGCGTTTGGTTCCGACGATGACTTCCACAGTGAACGGAGCGGCGACTGCGGGAGGCGTTTTCGCCGCAACATGCTTCGGAGCCGGTGTCGGCGCGCCGGAAGCGAAGAGCGAAGTTTGCATCACGGCGGGCGGGCTCATGTTTTTCGTGTCAATCGTGTTGCGGAGCGCGAGCTGAATTTTGCCTTCGGTGCTCGCCATTGCGAGTTTCGCAGCGTCGTCGGGGGTTACCAGGAGCGTGATGACGGGAACCGTTTGCGGCTTGCCTTCCTTATCCTGTTCGACCTTTTGACCCGCGGCGAGTACGCGGACGTTTTCCAAAATCGTACGCGTGATATTGCCTCCGCCCGTGGCCGCGCCGGTGACGAGCACGTCCACCATCGTTCCGGGTGTGACGAATCCCGCCACGCCCACCACGTCATTTACCGCGACCGACATTGCGCGCATGCCTTCGGGAATTGTGGCGGCGAGACCTGCGCCGGATTGAAGCGAAGCGAGTTTGCTTTCGAGGATGGGCTCGTTTTCTGCGACGGAGGTGATGAGAGCGCGATTCGCAACGTCGTCAATCTTCGTGAACATTCCCACCACCGGCTGGCCTTGCGGCCACGGAATCGTTTTGAGGTTCGAGGCATTCACGCGCGTTCCGAGCTTCAGGGGTTCAGCCGCTACCACGATTTCCTGCATCCTCACGACAGGCTTCGGCGCTGAAGCCGCCTGGAATTGCCGGTAGACGAACACGCTCGCGACAATTCCGAGAATGATCGCGACGGCCAACCCAAGCAGTCGGTTCGAATTCATCAGCAAATCTCCCTGGTTGGAAACTCTTAAGTTCTCGAACTCAGTAACCGAGGCGAGCGGCCGCGAAGGAAATTACCGCGGCGATCGCGACAGCCACTCCGAACGGAACTTTCATCAGCCCCGGATTATCGAGCGAAATTTCCGGATTGGCCCGCAGCCCGAAGATCAGAAATCCCTGCACCAGCACCCACATGTTCTTGAACGTGTGTACCAAGCGGTGCGCGCGAATCACCTGCACCATACCGATGGCGCCCGCGGCGAGAATGCTGACGATCAAAACGTAAAGGAGAGCTTTCGGTCCGAGAAGCCCGCCGACTGCTCCCATCAGCTTCCAGTCGCCTGCCCCTAGTGCCCGTAGCAAAACGAACGGAAGCAAAACTACGAGCGCCAGCCCGGCACCTTCGAGAGCGAGCACGGTTCCGTGCCACCCGTTGACCGCGGTGTTGGCTGCGATACCAACGACTAGCCCCGGCACCGTGAGCCAGTTTGGGATTCGCCGCGTACGCAGGTCCATCCAGCCGGCGTATAGAGTGAGTGCCAGCGTGAGCGCCCAAATTGCTTGCGGAACGGTCGTCAGCATGGAGCAATCCAAGGAACTCGCGCCTGCTTCAGAGAGCGACTACCGAGGTCCCATAACCGGGCCGTTCCCGAAGGGGCGCGAAGATCGATCAAGCCCACAACGCTTGAGAACCCAGCTTAACTGCCGCCGCTTGTGGCTCCGGTCAGATTGCTTGCCGCGTTCTGGAATACGCCATTGATCGTGCTGGCGATCGTTTTCATCGCACCGATGGCGCCAAGAGCGATCAACGCCAGAAGGAGCGCATACTCTGTTAAATCCTGCCCTTCTTCTTCTGTCCAAAGCCTCTTCAAAAGGTTATTCATGTCCTGATCTTCCTCTCATTTGTGAGCTGAACTGAACGGCAAAGACCACTTCGGTTGGTAATAAGCATGTAGAACGCCAATCCACCCAGTCGTCCGGGAAAGCTAACTCCCAATGCAGCCTTGGTTTAGTGCCTGTTGGAAGAGTCTAGAGCTTCTGGAAGCGCGGCGGCTTCCAAACTGTAACCGCTTGTAGACACTCCGTGATTATGTCGCGAATCCTTAGGTGACTCATTCTCTTCGCCCATTTCCGGCACTTTCCACAGCTGGCAGCGTGGCAGCAGTCACTTCCTCTCATTTGGCCTCGGCGGAGAGTTTCTCGCACGAGCTACACCCAGACACGCAATCGCTGACTAGGCAGGCTGCCAAACGAACGGTTGCGGCTCCTCCACCACCTCGAAACGCGACCGGAAGACCTTTTTTCAGTTCGCTCATGTAACTTCCCTCAAGAGCCGCGGCAGCCGGCCAGTCGCGGTAGTAGTCATCGGAAGCAAAAAGCCAGTAGCTGGCTCCGATTGCTTGCGCAATATCGGTCAAATGAGATGTTTCCCTATTCAAGCGCTCAGACTCATAGAATTCGTCGGTAGTAAATATCATTGGACGGACCGCCTGACGTCCCGTGTACAAGTAGGTCGGCGCATCCTCATATGCCACCAGCCTGGAATCCGGCTTCGTGTTGTTACGAATCCAAGCGTAGCATTCCTCTTTATCTCGAAGCAGGACCCGCCGCTCATCGCTCGTTCGTTTTACGACCGTTCTCATTCCGCCTAGCACGTTCTCGACCGCCCCACAGGCGAGAGCTGCCACGACAAACCCAACCGCTACGCCGATACACCGGTCACTCGAGCGCTGTGAGTTTGACATCGCCGATTTAATTTGATGTGCCACACGCCTTCCTTCGAACCACACACCGGCAATAAGCAACGGCCAGAACGGCAGAAAGAAGCGATTTACGGCGGGATAATTCCAGAGCAGCACGATGGGAGCGTAAAATGCGAGGCCGAAATGAATTGGCTTCCAACCGTGTTGTCTTCCCTGTCTCACAATCCCGGCCAGCGCCGCAATCGCAGCTATCAGGATCAGAGCCCGTCCCAGCATCGTATCGCGCACAAATGTTGGTCCGAGCAGCAAGTCAGCGGGCTGCCGCAGAATCATTCCGGCGTTGTTTTGCAACATCGCCCAAAATATGTGCAGATTGGGAACACCTACCTTCCAAATTCCTGCGTAGTCCGTGTAGAAGGTCCAGGCGTGCGTCCATCCTAGGCTTGTACCGGCCGGTCCGGTGATTGGCGACGTCGGTTTCTTGGAGAAAATCGCATTCCACGCGGCGGCTGCGACAAACGGGGCAGCGGTCAAGACGAACGTGGCAAGCTGGCGCCATGAGCGGCGCACAACAGCGGTCACAAGAATTCCCAATAATATGGGGAAACCCAGAATTCGCGTAAGTACTGAGAGGCCGGCCAGTGCGCCCGAGCAAACACTTCCCAGTCGTCCTTCATTCGGTCTCATAAATCGCTCGGCAACGGTCATCGAAGCTAACGCGAGAAAAGCAAATGGCATTTCGGAAAGTACGCTGGCACCGAAAAACATCACCAGCGGATGCAGGCCTAAATAAGCTGTTAGTATCAGCGCCTCTCGTCTGCTGAATCCCCCAAGGTTCGAAAACATTGCGAAGGCCGCCATCAGGAATCCGACTCCGAATGCAACACTGATTGCGATTGCCAATGATAAGTTTGCAGGGAATAAGGGGTTCACTCGCCACACGAACGACAAAATCCAAGGATAGAGAACCGGGTATTTCGTTGCAGGCGGACTCCCGGGCAGGTTCGGCATCACATATCCCTTACCTTCGGCAAGGGCTTTTGCCGAACTCATATAAATTCCGTCGTCTCCGGTAAGGCCAAATAGATTGCTTGGGCGGAGCTGCACAATTGTGACCACGTAGACTACTGCGATAGATAACAGAGCAAGGGCAGTGAGAACGAAAGGCGAACGCCTGCGATTAGTGCCGCTCTCAAGCGGGACCAGCGGAATCTCGTTCGTTACCGCCAAGATCCACCATCGCGCACGTAAAGTACGGCCACATTGTCGGTATAGACCCGCTTCCAACCGGGCGATGCCGAAAGCAGCGTTCCAAGCGCATCGCCCCGCTCGATCAGGCAAGACTGGATCCCGTAATTCCGCAATACCGCCAGCGCCCCTGGGCGCAGCTGGGAGATGTGAAGGTAATCGGCAAACACACCGCCTCGCTCGTACACATCGCCCCTTCCATCAATGAACACTCTGTGCTCCGGGCCGCGCATCCAAATCAAATAGCCACCGAATCCATAGGCGTTGTACATAGGGCCGGGAACTTCGTGCGTGTTTAGATATTCCACCGCGTTCACCGGCCAGTGGTCGGAAACGATTTTCTGGAGTTCTGTTCGCGACGGGAAATAACGCACAATGCCAGCCACCACAATGGCCATAAGCGCCCCGTTCAAAACGAAGCGGTCCTTCCGCGCGTCATATCCTCGCATCCAGCGCGCGATGATCACCGCAAGGATGGGCGCGAAGAACGGCACGAACACGAGCAGGAACCGGATGTGCAGACACGCCATCACGGTGCCGAAAAGAAAAAGAGCGAGCTCCGCGAGATTCCACATGTAGCGGAAAGCGATCTGCGCCAGTACGAAACCCAGAAGCAGCGCGAGAAATATCTTTCCGCCTGCCAGGTTGAACGCCATCGGCTGCCATTCCATGATTTTCGACACATTGAGCGGGAGAGACGAAGCGTATTCAAACGGCGACATCGCGATTCGGGTTCCGTAGGGCGTGAGAGGCAATGCGCAGAGGCACAGCAGAAACACAAACGAAATGCGCTTGCGATCATCGGCGGACCAGCGCTGGGTTTCAATTCCACCGACTTGAAATTCCATGAGGCCGCCCATCCAGTAGACAAAAATCGTGCCCATGCCGATTGCCCAGGAGCCGTGGATATTTACCCAGGCCAGCATGAGCAGCGGCAAACACCAAAGCGCGCCGCGCTTCCCTTGCCGGAATAATTCGAGGGCAATGAGCGTGAGCACCAGGAAGAGATAGCCGAACATTTGCGGGCGCAGTGAAAACGACGGCCTTGCGAGAATCAGCAGGATCGCGGCGGCTGCAAATCCCGCCTTCGAATTGCCGGTGCGAATCGTGGCGAACGCGTAGATCGCCAGCATCACGGCGCAGCCCAGCCCTATCAGCAGCGCATCGAGACCACGCAATCCCCCGATCCGCTGTGCGGTGGCGAGCACGATTTCTCCCAGCCATTCATAGGCAAGCCAGAGTTGCCCGTGCACCGTGAACGAGTACGGGTCGCTTGTCGGGAAGTGATGCGTCGCAAGGATGCTTTCGCCCACCTTAAGGTGCCACCACAAATCCGGGTCCACATCGAAGAGCCGTACGGAGGCGGCGACGCCGCCCACAAGGAGCGTTGCCAGCATCATGGGAAACGAAAACACCTTCTGCAGAGCGGAGATGAACGCCGCGCGAATTCGTTCCTGGGTTGGCAGGACAATTTCGCCAGGGCCGACGTGCGCCGCGGCGCTCGCCGAGTGGATCGGCATTTGTGACTCGCTCATCCGCACATCACCGGGCGCGTTGGAGAAGGATCGTGCTGGCCAGTGGAAATCATGGGTTGAAAAACTCTGCGGTATCCTGACGAAGCTGACCGCCTGCTACATGACGAGCTTCGACGGCGGCAATTTCTCACGGCTACTCGCAGCAATTCCATCGTCGTCCGTCTGCCTTAGATCGAGCTGATTGATCAGCCTGTGCAGATAACCGCGCGCGACCCCTAACGTGCGCGCGCTCTCCGCCTTGCGCCAGCCGCATTCCTGGAGAGTCCTCAGCAGAAGACGCCGCTTGAATTGCCGCACTTCTTCCTCGTAGGACCGGATCATCACCGGCTCCGTGGGATTCGAGCGGATTCCGCCGGGAAGATGCCAGATGTCCACCGTCTGGCCTTCGGACAAGACCACGGCGCGCTGCACGGCGTTTTCAAGCTCGCGCACGTTACCTGGCCACGCATATTCTTCGAGGGCGTGCAGGGCAGGTTGCGAAAATCTGCGCACCTTTTTGTTGAACTGATCCGACGAAGCCTGCAGAAAATGTTGCGCGAGCAGCGAAATATCGTCGCGGCGTTCGCGAAGCGGAGGCAGATGCATCTGGACCACGTTCAAGCGGTAGAAAAGATCTTCGCGGAATTTTCCCTGCTGCACCATCTCGGAAAGGTTCCGGTTGGTCGCGCAGATCAGGCGGATATTTACGTTGATCGTCGAGTTGCTGCCCAGCCGCTCGAAACTTCGCTCCTGCAGCACGCGCAGCAGCTTCGGCTGCAGGCCGAGGCCGAGGTCGCCTATTTCGTCGAGAAAAAGCGTGCCCTGATCGGCGGACTCCACGCGCCCGCGGCGGCATGCCATCGCTCCGGTAAAAGCGCCTTTTTCGTGCCCGAAGAGTTCGTCTTCAATCAACGTTTCCGGCAAATTCGCGCATGAAAATGCAACCAGTGGACGCGTCGCACGGCCGCTCATCTGGTGAATCGCACGAGCCAGAAGTTCTTTCCCGGTGCCAGTCTCGCCAGTGATGAGAACGTTCACGTCGCACGGCGCAATCTTCTGCGCGAGCCCGAAAAGCTCCTGCATGGAAGATGACGTTCCAATCAGCTCGTGGAGCTTTCCTCCATTGCGAGAAGTCGAACGCAGGCGCTCCAGCTCTTTCTCTGCGGTGTGGAATTTATAAGCGCGTTTCAGAATCAACCGGAGCTCAATCATATTGGGCGGGTTCATTACACTGTCGTAGGCGCCGTGCTCCATCACACCCACGAGCAGCGAACGATTCTCAGCGTCGCAAAGCGCGATTACTGGAGGATGGATAGCAATTTTGGAGATTTCATCCATCAGGCGCAGGCCGGCCTCGTAGTCGCCTTGAGTGCCGGAATGCCGAAGATCGAGCAGCACGACATCGCACCAATCGCGATGCTCGTTGAGGCGGCTCAACTCGAATTCATCGCAGGCGCGCGAAGTAAAACCACTGCCCAAAGCGCGTCCGATGATTTCCGCTAAAGCTGAATCTTGACTGAAAAAACAGAGGTGTATGGACTGGTCCATCAGCGTCACGCTCCCCCCGAGCCCCTCAGCGCGCGTTTAATCGTGTCGCGGGTTTTGCCCATCGCCCGGCGGCCGGAGAAACCCCCAGAACTGCTACGTGATGCCCCGGCGCTGCAGGGAAACGAGCGAGGCAAAGCATAACGCAAAACGAAGGCCAAAAAATGGCAGTACTACAGAGAACTAGGACGAAAACCCTAATATGTCTGGTCTCAGGACTATGGCTGTCCCCAAAAATGGACAGGTCGCCAAAAGGAGACTCGCCGAACTTTCATAGTGGAAAATATCTGCCGCAATTGGGAAAACGTGTATCAGCCGATTGAGTTGGACGACTTTGCGGGCGTCCTTTTTAGGATACAGTGGCTAGACGAAGCCCTTGGCGCAGCAAACACGAGATTCTGGGTCGCGTGGCACCGCAAGGTTACACGTGTCACTTCTCAGGGGTGCTTGGCAGGATTGGTGGAATTCCGACGAGAATGTCCACAGTAACCGGTCTCCCGCTTCTCATGGGAGGCTTGAACTTCCATTTCCCGAATGCCAAGCGGGCGGCCTCATCCATCGCCGGCGCCACCCCCTGGAATACCTCAAGGCCTGAGACGCTCCCGTCCGCGAGCAGCGTCCCGCGAAGAACGATGAGCTTGGAACCCTTTTCGATCGGAACCGGCATCCTTTGAAAATCGTACCTTGATTCCACATCCGGCTCCGGCGGCACGATAGGCGCCTCCATGTGGATCACCGTCGAGGGCTGCTGGGAAGCAGGCTTTTGAGTCGGGTCTGCTTTCGGGCAGTATTGCATCGTCCAGTTTTTCCCCGGCATAGGCAGGAACACGGTATATATCTTGCCGCAGTTCAGCGCGCGATAGACGCCGAGGCCACCGCCTCCGATTGGCCCTGCAGATACAACCAACGAATTCTTGCGCAGCTTTGAGAGAACGACTGACGGCACGGGATAAATCATTGCCGCGATCAGAGCTGATGGCATCGCCCCATGTGCTTCGCTGCCGCCATTACCGCTGATACTGACGACTCCGCCTGTCCCTGAGCTTCCGCCCCCGCCACCTCCGCCGCCCGGTCCCACTCCTGTGCTACCGTCGCCTCCCGCGCCGCTACCTCCTGCCCCCCCACCGACGACACCACCGGGGCTGCCTCCCGGCGAACCGGGCTGGCCGCCGGCTGGCGAGATCGAGAACTCACCCCAGCGATTCCCCGGTCCGAGCGCTATCACCGATCCAGCCGGGGCTGGATCAACTCCAACGACGAGAAGATCGTTTCCATCGCCCGGGGCGGCCACTCCGCCGTTTGCGGCGCCCGTAGCGCCGCCGTTGCCGCTTTTCATCGTCGGCTTGGCGGCACCGGCAACAGGAATTGCCAGTTTGGGCTGCGATGCGGACGGGTCGAGGTAACTCACCAAAGGCGGCTTGGGGGCTTCCGGCGCCACATTAGGGGCCGCTTCGGGCGCGAGCCGACGATCCATTTGTGCAGGCCGCGCCGTATTGGGGTCAACTTTGACGGGTGACTTCAGAGCGGGAGACGGGTCACCTAAGACCATGTTGGGAAGCTTCACCTCGATTGGAATGCGAAGGTCCGGCGGCGAACTGCGCTGATAGATGGTCTGGCGGTTATTGTCTGGAGCAGCGGGCTTTGAAACAATCGTTAGGTTGCTATGGGATGCGGTGCTTCCGAGCGCCGGAATTTGCTGAGGTTTTGAGCCCGTTCCCGGACGCGCTCCTGGCCCTGCCGGAGCGATGCGCGGAAGAGTTTGAAGTGAGTCCAAAAGAGGAACGCGATAGTAAATTTTCTCCGTGGGAGCGGGCGCTGAGTCGAAAGCCTGGACGTTGGCCGGAAGCGCCTGAGGCAGGTAGAAAATAAGCAGGACCAGCGCACAGTGCATCAGGAAGGAAGCGGTAAACGAGCCGCTGGCAGCCGGCGCGTTCGATACATCAGGACTGTGAAAATAGGTGGAGGTGCGAAGCACTGGCAACCTTGGATGGGAGCATACAGCCTTCAAAGAGCTCCACCACCCTGAGTTACTGTTCCAGGCAACCAGCAACTCGGGCGACTTTTCCCTTGGCCTTGCTTCGGCCGCCATTTTTGTTGCCAAACCTAACATCGGTTTCCCTGGCGCGTTTCAGCGCTTGCGCCACTCACGATGATAGCTACACACCCATCCCGCTAGCTAGTCCGATATCAGGAAAGCACGTGCCATACCATCGGCACCCGCCTCGGCCTTCCGGTGATGCGGAACGGGATTGGGCGAGGCGCGTCACCTTTTGTGAACTGGCATGGGAGGCCATTGATAGGTTTTGGTCACAAAAGCCGCAGATTGGCCCATGCGAGTGTCACAACTTCCCGCAACTCCCGCCGTTTAGGGGAGTTCTCCACTGCTTAGACATGATTCTGGCTTTGCTTTTGGTATGCCTCCTGCAATGAATCTCAACTTGATTTGGTCGCGTCCGGGCCGTGAACCAGGGTTCACCAAGGGTTTGCTGGATGAGTCTTCCAGACTGAGAGCTGAATGATGGATCGAAAGAACGCCGGCATCGAATACGATCGCGAGGCTTTTATCCCCGCGGCCGACCGCTTGTCCGATAGCAACCCCAGTCTGCGGGGAGTTTTGGTGCTTGTAGCGTCGATTGCGGCAATCATCGCACTCGCCTTCCTGGGTTACAAGATCGTCGCGCAGAGCGATGTGGGCGGCGGCTCGCCATCAGATTCACGGGTGCTCGGCCAGCTTGATCAGCGGCTTTCTGGAATCGAGCAGCGCCTCGAGCAGCTCGAGCAGGAGAACCACAGGCGCACCTATGCGTTTCCCGCGCCGAGCCCGAAGGCTGATGCCCCAACTGCTGCCAGCGCCCCTGCTGTCGTGTCTCCACCGAGATATCAAGTGATCCCGACGCAGAAGACCCGCGCGGCCGCCGCCGCTGATGCGGCAACGCAAAACAAAATTACCGGACTTCAGCAGGGATTGGGAGCTGTGCAAAATGATACGGCCGCTAACCGCGACGCCTTGCAAGCGACCTCAAACCGGCTGGCGGACGTCGCAGGACAAGTGAACAGCCAGAGCGTGCAGATCCTTCGCAATCAGGACGAGGTGAATCAACTGCTCGCGCATAGCGAGAAGATTTCGATTCCCTTTGAACTCTTGCGGGGCGCCGAGCCGCAGGTGGTGGGGCCTGTGCGCCTGGGATTGAAATCGAGCAACCAGAAGAATTACCGCTACACGCTGTGCGTGTACGTTGAGCCGACGTGTTTGGAACTGAAGGACCGCAACCGCTTCGAAGTGGTGGAATTCATCGTGTCGAGAAATTCGCCGCCGCTCGAAGTGATCGCAACCAGAGTGACGAAGGAAGGAATTCTGGGTTACCTCGAAGTGCCTCGTGAAATGGCAGGACGTTAACGCGCGTCGAGCGAGAGGAAATAGTTTCGGCAGGCTTGATTGATGGCGCTTCGAGAGAGCCGAGGCTCTACGCCCTGATACGCGGCGGCCCAGATCACCTGGTCAATTAAATCGCGCGGATAGCACTGGCATAGCGGTTGTTTCATCTCGCGGGTGATTTGTTGGACGACATACTCCGGCAAGCCGACGTCGTAAGAAAGCAAACGGGTGGCGCAGACCTGCGCGAAGATTTCTTTGAACTGTTCGGACGTCGCGTGGTCAATTCTGATCTTGTTCGGGATCCTGCGGAGGAAAGCTTCGTCGGCGAGTTGCCGCGGATCGAGATTGGTGGCGAAGACGAGGCAGACATCGAATGGAATCGCAAATTTCTTGCCGCCGGCGAGCGAGAGATAATCCATGCGCCGGTCGAGCGGCGTCATCCAGCGGTTGAGCAATTCGTCGGGGCGCATACGCTGACGGCCAAAATCATCGAGCAGGAGAACGCCGTTGTTGGCTTTCATCTGCAGCGGAGCGGTGTAGAAGCGGCTCAGGGGATTGAACTGCAGATCGAGCATTTCGGCGGAAAGTTCGCCGCCGGCAACAACGCGCGGTCTTTGGCAAAGAACCCAGCGCTTATCGGCATCTTCGACTTTGCGCCGATCGATCGGACGATGAACGCCGGGGTCGAAAACGGCGATGATCTGGTTGTCTACTTCGACGGCATGCGGGATCAGCACGGAGTCGCTGAAGATTTTGGGAATATTAACGGCGATGCTCGTCTTGCCGGTGCCGGAAGGGCCGTACAAGAAAATCGAGCTGCCGGAAACGATGGCGATGCCCAAACGCGCGATCAGATCGTCGGGCAGAACGAGCTCGTGAAAGGCGCGATCGAGGTCAGCGTCCTTGATTTCGGTTTGCTGCACGCTTTGCGAGTGAACGCGCAGGGTGTAGTCCATGAGAGTGACGGGAGCGGAGCCGGCGTACTGATTTAGAGCGAGCAGCTCGGCGGCTCGAGCTTTGCCGATGGCGGTGATGGCGATGCGATGCGTTCCGCGGGTGATTCCCTTCACCTCGCAGAACTGCTCTTTGCGGAGGAACTGAAAAATCTCTTCGACGGGAGCAAGACCGAGGCACATGCGATCGGCGAGATCGACGAGGGTCATCTCGCCGCCGAGGAACAGGCTTTTTACGGCCAAATCCTCGAGCAAGCCTTTGCGAAGGCCCGTGTCGTTGATCGACTGGGGCGCTGTGAGGCTTGCTGCTTCCATCGCTTCTCTCCTGGGAGCCGGATGCAACGGCTCCGGGTGGTTCGGGGCCATTGTAGTTTGTCATTGAATTTATGCGAAGGGGGACAAAAATGAAGCTCAGTCGAATGGTCGCAACGCTGTTTCTGGGTCTTGCGCTTTGCTCGTCTGCGATTGCCCAGCCGCTTGCTGAGAGCGGACCTTCGAAATGGTTTCATCACGAGAAGAAAAATCCGAACCGAAAAAAGGTTGCGCATCATCCGAAGCCGACCCATCGCGTGACGACGCAAAAAACCCGCAAGCACTCTTGAGGCGGCTCGAGCGCTTCTGGACCTCGCATTGCAACCGTTGCAGTTTCCCTGGAAAAAGGCTATAAAAGAGTGAAGGCAGTTTGTTGGTACCCGCTGAGCGGGTTTCTTCAACTCAAAGACGCTGTGATGAAGACATTCCTCAAACGAGTCTGGCGACAAGAATCGGGACAGGATACGACCGAGTATGCGCTGCTCGCGGCGATGATCGCCTTGGTCGTTCTTGCGGCGGTTTATTCTTTCGGCAAAGCGAATGCGAACAGCATGAACTCGTCTGCAGGTAGCGTCGCGTCCGGCTCTGCGTCCGCAGGCGGCGCGGGTGGCTCGGGCAGCGGCGGCGATGCGGGCGGTGGTTCTGGCGGGGGTACTGCTGGAAGCGGTGGGAGCGGGCAGAGCGGTAGCGGCGGGTCGGGCGGAAGTGGCGGGGCCGGTGGTAGCGGCGGTTCGGGTGGTAACGGGGGAAGCGGTGGCAGCGGCGGATCGATTCCGACAAATCCGGTTGATCCTAAAGGTAAGTAGTGATCCTGAAGGAGCAGCGAACTTCAATAAGTCTTTTCTTCTGTTAGTGGCTTGACTTCAACCCCGGCAGCGTCAACCTCTCGACGTGTGACTTGGAATTCCGCGCGGAAACGCATGTGGAAGGCGCCCTTAGGCTCGCTCAGGACAAGCCGCACTCCAAAGATTTCATTTGGGAGTGTAACGTTGCTGCATGTCCTCGAGGGCGGTGACTTGGCGCTGCGTGAGCTTGGCGCGAAGAAGGGCGACGTCAAGGGGATACATGGAGCCGTATTCGGTGGCTTTGTCTTTTGCTGGGTAGGTAGCTTCGATGTAGGCATCGCGATAGGCGACCCAAGCCCTTTCGGCAGCTTTAATTTTTGCGACGGCTTCGGGTTGGCTCTCGACTTTCGCGAGCAAAGCGCGGTAGGTAGAGTTGAGCTTCGCATCGACTCGTTTTGCTTCCGCGCCGGCGCAGGCCGTCATTTCTGCCTGGGTGTTTGCTTTGTCGCCGCAGGCGCGATACTCGGTGGAATCTTGAGCGAAGGATGCGACAGAACTGAACGCCAACAGTAGCGCAACTATCGGGTATTTCATTCGACTCCCCCTACTCTTCCCGCGCCAGCGCCATTGACGTCGAATGGTGAACCCACCTGACCAAGAACGTTCCGATAGAGAGAAAATTGCGCACTTCAGTGAAACGATTCGGGCTGGCCCGTCACTATCCTACAGGGTTGCAAAGGATAGGTGGAAGATGAGCTTTGAATATTGGTACGCGACCTCACCTGAAGGGAGGGTCATCAAGTACGGGTACAAGGAGCTGTCCGATGGAGTGGCGGCGATATCGGCAACTGTCGAAGGGCGCTCGTTGATGATTTTGCAGAGAAGTCTGCGGGCGCCAATGACGCGTGGCCAGGTTGAGGCGTTATTCGAAGAGAACTATACAGTGAGCAATTTGGCGGGCGAGGAATTTCGCTCAGGCTTATCGCCTGGATGTTAAGGTAATCCGAGTCGCGCTTGAAACTTGGCGGATTCCTGACTCGGCGGCGGATTCCCTAAGATCCTTTTATTGCCATTCCAATAACTGCCAGTTTGGCTCGATTCACATCTGCAGGCCGGTTTCTTTCCCCTCCGCGTAATTTCCCCGGAACGCGCGCGTAATATATAGTTATAGAATTCTGTGAGGAACGATAGGGATAGGTGTCTACGAATTCGAACTCGATAAAACCGGACCTGGGATCGCTACGGATTGATGACGGAAAGCGGCGTGGGCGGAAGACTGGGAAAGCGCTGGGGGCGTTTGCCGCGATCCTGGGATTGGCGGTGATTGTGACAGGGGCGGTGTTTGCGTTTCGTAACCAGACGCCGGTGGTGGAAGTGGCAACGGCGCAGAAGGCTGGAGCAGGCCGGCCCACACTGTTAAATGCGAGCGGCTACGTGACTCCTCGGCGGCGGGCAACTGTGGCAGCGAAAATCACCGGGCGGGTGACCGGAGTATTTTTTGACGAAGGAATGCACGTGCCGCAGGGATTCGTGCTGGCGAAGCTTGACGATTCCGACGTGCGCCGAGCACTGGATTCGGCAGTGGCGGATCGAAATGCAACGGAAGCGCAGAACGCGGATTTTCAAGTACAGCTGAAGAATGCGGAAATCGAGTTGCATCGCGCGCAGGAATTGCAGGCGGCCGGAGTGCAAAGCCAGGAGACCCTTGATAACGCGCGAACGACAGCTGACAGCCTGCGGGCGAAGATCGCGCTGACGAAGCAGCAAGTGGCGGCTTCTGACGCTCGAATTCAGGAGGCGCAGCAGGCGGTGGACAACTGCGTGATACGCGCGCCGTTTGATGGAATCATCGTTTCGAAGGATGCACAGGTGGGAGAGATGGTGTCGCCGATTTCGGCGGGCGGCGGCTTCACGCGCACTGGTATCGCGACGATCGTGGACATGAATTCGAACGAGATCGAAGTGGACGTGAACGAGGCGTATATCGCGCGAGTGGAGCCCGGTCAGCCAGTGACCGCTGTGCTCGATGCGTATCCGGATTGGCAGATACCGTCGAAGGTGCGAACGGTGATTCCAACGGCGGACCGGCAGAAGGCGACCGTAAAGGTGAGGATTTCTTTCCTGAAACTCGATCCTCGGATTCTTCCGGATATGGGAGTGAAGGTGACGTTTCTGGGCGAAGCGCCGGTGGAGAAGAAAGGCGAGGTGGCTCCGGCTGCATTGATACCGCCAGATGCGGTGCGTGACGATGGCGGCAAGAAGATTGTTTTTATTGTGAAGGATGGTCATCTGGAACGAAGAGCCGTCACGACTGGCGGGACCCGGGGCACGGACCTGGAAATACTGGCGGGATTGAACGCGGGCGATTCGGTGGTCGTGAAGGGACCGGCCAATTTGCGCGATGGGCAAGCGGTGGAAATCAAGAAATAGGAGCGACGAGATGGTTCGAGTGGACGGTAGAGGAAACGGAAATAGTCTGATTCAAATTCGCGGGCTCGATAAGAAGTACCGACGCGGCGGCGAAGAGATTGATGTGCTGCGCGGATTGAACCTCGATGTGGATCAGGGGGAATTCGTCGCGTTTATGGGGCCGAGCGGGTCGGGCAAGACGACACTGCTGAATCTCCTGGGTGGGCTGGATGTGCCGTCGCACGGGAGCATCACTGTGGCCGGCGACGAAATCACGAGTATGTCCGGCAGCAGATTGACGGAGTGGCGCGCACGGCACGTGGGATTCATTTTCCAGATGTACAACCTGATTCCGGTGTTGACGGCGTTTCAAAATGTGGAACTTCCGCTGCTATTGACGAAGCTTTCGAAAGCAGAAAGAAAAAAGCATGTGGAAACGGCCCTGTCGGTGGTCGGCCTTAGTGACCGGATGAATCATTATCCGAGGCAATTGTCAGGAGGACAGGAACAACGCGTGGCGATCGCGCGCGCGATCGTGGCCGATCCGACGTTCTTGCTCTGCGACGAGCCGACAGGCGATTTGGATCGCAAGAGCGCGGATGAAATTCTGGGGATTCTCACACAACTGTCGAAAGAACACTCCAAAACGATTCTAATGGTGACGCACGACCCGATGGCGGCAGAACGCGCGCAGGCGACGCTTCAACTTAACAAAGGCGTGCTTGTGGAGGGCGCGGCGACAACGGCTGGGAGCCTGGCATGAAATATAAGCAACTGATTATGGCGAATCTGTTTCGCAAGAAGCTGCGGACGACCTTGACGATCGGCTCGTTTGTTGTGGCGCTTTTTCTATTCGGGCTGCTTGTGGTGGTGCATGGAGCATTCAACCAGGGAGTGGACGTGGCGGGCGCAGACCGGCTCGACGTGATCAACAAAACTTCGATCATTCAGCCACTGCCGTATTCGTATCGCGACCAGATTTTGCGCTTACCTGGCGTGACGGCGATCACCTACGACAACTGGTTTGGCGGGGTGTATCAGGACGAAAAGAATTTTTTCCCGCAGTTCGCAATTGACCCTGAAAGTCAGCGCGTCGTATTTCCCGAATTTGTTATTCCTGACGATCAGTGGAAGGCGTTCCTGGAAGACAGAGAAGGCGCGATCGCGGGCTCCGGAATTGCAAAGCGATTCGGCTGGAAAGTGGGCGACCGGATTCCGATCAAGGGAGCTATTTATCCGGGCGATTGGGAGTTCAACCTCCGAGGTATCTACACAGGGTCGCGCGACAACGACGACTTGACGCAGTTCTGGTTTCACTACAAATATCTGGACGAACGCCGGCAATACGGCAAAGGGCTGGTGGGCTGGTACACGGTGAAGCTGGACACTCCCGATGACGGCACAAGAGTAACCAAAACCATCGATACGATGTTCGCTAACTCACCGTACGAGACCAAAACGGAAACCGAGAAGGCGCTGGCCACGGATTTCGCGAAGCAATTCGGCAATATCGGGTTCCTGATCTCGGCGGTAGGGAGCGTGGTGTTCTTTACGCTGTTGCTCGTGACCGGAAACACGATGGCGATTGCGGTTCGAGAGCGAATTGGCGAACTGGCGGTATTGAAGGCAGTGGGATTCAATGATCGCTTCGTTTTGTTTCTGGTTCTGGGCGAGTCGTTGCTGATTGCAGCGATCGGCGGGGCGATCGGGCTCGCGCTCTGTAAATTGATGACCCTGGGCGGAGACCCGACGCACGGCTTCCTACCGTTCTTTTACCTGCCCGGACCTATGATTTTGCTTGGATTTGGAGTTGCGCTCGCGGTGGGTGTGCTTGCCGGAATTCTTCCGGCAACGTCGGCGATGCGACTGCGGGTAGTAGACGCGTTGCGGAGGGTTTGAGCGATGGCCATCCCGATCATTTACAACCTTAGAAGCGTGCGGGCTCGCTGGCTCTCCGCGGTTGTGGCCGTGCTGGGGATTGCCGGGACGGTGGGCGTTTTCATCGCGATGCTCTCATTAGCGCGTGGATTCAAGGCGACGCTAGTGGCCTCAGGCTCGCCGGACAACGCGTTGATTCGGCGCGCCGGTTCGACCGGTGAAATCGATGGGACCGTCCCACTCGAACAAGTGAAGGTGATTCAGGATTCGCCGGGAATC
The DNA here is from genome assembly GCA_963736465.1 of uncultured Acidobacteriota bacterium. Taxonomy (GTDB): domain Bacteria; phylum Acidobacteriota; class Terriglobia; order Acidiferrales; family UBA7541; genus Palsa-295. The sequence goes on from CAVTOS010000010.1 coordinate 492,589, forward strand.
GCACGGGATGGCGAAAGGCCGTTGGTAAGCCCCGAGGTTGTTGTGATCGCGGCGTTCCCATTAAAGGCGACAGGAACGGACGCGAATGTGCAAGTGCGAGGGGTTTCGGCGGACGCCCTGAAGGTTCGCCGAAATGTGCATATGAAAGAGGGAAGGTTCTTCCAGCCGGGATTGAACGAATTGATTGTGGGCCGCAATGTACCATCAACCTACGCGGGACTGAATCTGGGTGACAATGTGAGATTCGGCGGCGGCAATTGGTCGGTGGTGGGAGTGTTTGACGCGGGCGGCAGCGCGTTCGATTCCGAGGTGTGGTGTGACGCGCATGTGCTATCGCAGGTTTACAAACGCCCGGATAATATCTTTTCATCGATCACGGTGCGGCTGACTTCGCCTGCGGCATTGACTCAGTTGAAAGATTCTCTTACGTCCGATCCGAGGATGCAGGTGCAGGTGGATCGGGAAATCGATTACTACGAGAAGCAATCGCGTGGATTGACGACCCTGATCACCGTACTCGGAACGCTCGTGGCGGGAGTAATGGGAATCGGCGCTATTTTTGGTGCGCTGAATACCATGTACTCGGCCGTGTCCGAAAGATCGCGCGAAATCGCGACGATGCGAGCCATTGGCTTTGGTGCGGCAGCGATCATTGTTTCGTTTATTTTCGAAGCGCTTTTCATTTCTTTGATTGGCGGAGTGGTGGGTTGCGCGGCGATTTTGCCGTTGAATGGATTCACGACCAGCGCGATGAACTGGCAAACATTTTCGCACCTGGCTTTTGCGTTTCGAGTGACGCCGCTGCTGCTGGGGATTGGCGTTGGGTTCGCGCTTTTAATGGGGCTGGCGGGGGGAGTGCCGCCGGCGATTCGGGCTGCGAGGCGTCCGGTGGTGCTGGCGTTGCGCGAATTGTAGAGGTCTCCCGCTAGGCATCTTCTATCCCCACTTGGAATTCTCCTCAGTTGAATACTATTCTGACTAATCCACTCGCAAGCTCATTCGGTTTACTAGAAGGAGTCGCAGCGGGAGAATGGCTGCATAGGATGCGTATTGCGGATTAGAGTGAATATTGGGCAATCTGAGAGAGGCGGGGGCCGCGATGCCGACTTTTGGGAAGAGACGTAGTGAACGCGTGCTTTTGGATGTACCGCTCTTCATTGAAGGGAAGGCGGAGGGAGCGCAGGATTTCAAAGAGGAGACGTTTACGCTGACAGTGAGCGCGCACGGAGCGCTGATTGTGCTGGCGGCGAAAGTAGCGCTGGGCCAGACGGTTCGGCTTACGAATTTGAAGAATCAGGATCAGCACGAAGCTACGGTGGCGTTCTTGGGGCCGCCCTACGCGGGATTGGCGACGGTGGGAATTCAGTTCAGCCAACCGGCGCCGGAGTTTTGGGCCATCGCTTCGCCGCCTGCGGATTGGAAAACGGCTTAGTGCTTGCGCGGTAATACGCAAACCCCACGACGAAAAATGCGTCGTCGTGGCTACCCAGCCTATGAATTTTCCTGCTCGATTCAGTCCTGATAAATAGAAGAGTTAGTCGGTCGAGGGTGTTGAGATAGCGGAGAGCTTCGCGAGTTCGTCATACGTGAAAACGAGCTGCGAACCGTTTGGTTCGGATTGAATTTGTCCTAGACCGGCGCTTCGAGAGAACCAGCGGAGATCCGAGAGCGAAAGGCCGAGCAAGATCGCAGCGCCACGTTCGCTGATGTGGCTGGTTTTATCGTCGAACACAGACGACTCCGCTTCGAAGCACACGTGTTGGGGTCCCAGGTATTGGCGCGGGCTACCCGGGCAAATTTTTTGAAGGGGCCTGAATCTATTTCGTGGCCCGGATAGTCCGCAGGGCGGTGTGTTGCAATCTGGCCGCCACAGTCCCCATTCCCGCATTCATTCTTGAAGACTCGTAAACGTCTTAAATAGAACCACTTATACCCATGCGATCGCGATAGCACGGCCAGCACTCCGCATTTCATATCCTGGTAAGAGGCACAAACTTGGAAGGAATGTGAATCTTCCTTCACAAGTATCGGGGATTTCGGGGATGGCCTCGCTCAAGAGGTCCCACGACAATGTGACAGCGCTTGTGCCCGGAATGAGGGCTGCCTGCGCGGACTCGGGAGATAAAGTGCTGAAAACTTCTGCAATTTTGTTGGGTTTTGCAGTCGCATGCTTGGTGATCGGAATTCATAGCAAGGCTTCGGTGGTCGCGGCTACCGCTGCGCAGGAGAAACCGGCAAAGAGTGATGCCGCGACGGCGAAGACGGTTCATGCGGAAATGCGCAACGTGATGTATCACTTCAGCGACAAAATTGTGGCACATATTCGCACATTGTCTGGTGAGCTTGAACCGATCGGCGGGAAAGACATGCCGGTGTTCGACGACAAGAATTCGTTTAATCTGCGAATTACCAACGCTGAAATCGCGATGAACACCGCATCGCTCACGAACGCTTTTAATTCTTATGTTTTTGCGAGCCCGAAGTCACCGTTGAAAGACGTGACGATGACAATCGCGCAAGGGAAATTGAAGGTAAAGGGGCGACTGCACGATAAGGGGGACATTCCGTTTGAAACCGATGGCGTACTGAGCCCCACGCCCGACGGGAAGCTGCGCATGCAGGCGGATAAAATTCGGGCTCTGCATCTACCGGTCAAGGGGCTGATGGATTTGATCGGTGCGGACATCGCGGACTTTATCAAAACGGAGAAAGTGCCAGGATTATCAGCAGACGGCAACGGCTTGATTTTCGATCTGAAAGAGACCTTGCCGCCGCCTCACATCGAAGGAGTGGTGACAGCGGTTCGGATCGAAGGCCAGAATTTGATCCTGACTTTTGGAGCAGGCGCGAAAACCAAAACCTCGCGAAGCATGACCGGGAACTACATGGCGTACCACGGAAATCAACTCCGATTCGGCAAACTGACGATGAACGGCGCGGACCTGACGCTTATGGATATGGATCCTCGCGATCCGTTTGATTTTTACCTGGACCATTACCTCCAACAACTTGAGGCCGGTTATACGAAGATCACTGGGAATTTCGGCCTGCGCGTGTCCATGAAGGATTTCGATAAGCTGCCAAAGTCTCGCGGGGAGGACAAGCAAGCAGGACAATAATCGGAGAGCTCTTGTCGACGCGACGGATTCAGTTCTTTGCGGGGTTGGATACCGGGGATGGGCCTCCCAACTCGGCGCGGATTTTAGCCGCTTTCTCCGATTGATCCATGGCGTTATATTCAGCCAGGAGATCATTTCGGGCGGTTTCTACCCAGCGGGCGGGGGGAGTGGATTGCTTCATCAGAAGCTCGTAACCGGCGCGGCTTTCTCCTTCCGCGTCAGAATAACGCTTGTCGTGAAGCAGTGCTCCTCCCAGTCTCACGTGCGCGATAGCCATATTGAGATGACCTGCCGGAAGCGAATCGGCGTAAAGTTTGAGCGCGTCCCTGAAGAGTTCCTCTGATTTTGCGTAGTCCTTTCGATCAGAATAAACGCCCGCTAAATTCGCGACCGCCGCTCCCAGTTGCTGGTTTTTCTCGCCATACACCGACCTGTAAATATCTGCCTGGCGACGGAAATCCTTCTCGGCTTCGTCGAGATTCCCCTGATGCTGGAGAGCGAGTCCGAGCTCGCCGACTGCCAATGCAACGCGGGGATGAACTTTTCCGTAGTGATTCTCGAGCGCGACGAGCGACTCGCGCAGAATTGGGACGGCCTCGTCCGCCCGCCCTTCTGCGATCAGGTATTTTCCGAGGATGGTCATGTCGTCGGCCGTCTCGGGATGATCCTTCCCATACCAGGACTGCATGATGCCAACCGCCGTTCGCTGGAGACGCTCGGCGTCCGCGTAGTTGCTCCACTGGTACTGAATGTCCGCGAGATTGGTGAGATCCTGAGCGACGTTCGGATTGCGATCGCCGTAGATTTGTTCGTCCATTCGGAGCGCGCGTTCGTTTAGATCCTTCGAAACATCGTAGTGGCCGAGGTAGTAGTGGGTGTTTGCGAGCTCGCTGAGCGTGGCAGAAAGATCGGCAGGCACGCCCTTCGATCCCGATTCAAGGCGCATGGCTTCTTCGAGAGTAGGGATGGCTTCGTCATACTTTCCGCGATTATCGAGAATGCGGCCAAGAGTGAGTGTGGCTCGCGCGACTACAGGATGATCGGCAGGAAGATGGCGCTCGCTCATCTGAAGACCCTGGCGCGCAAAGGTTTCCGCTTCTGCGAGCTGGGCTTGGTCGTTCCGCAGGTTCGCAAGAGCGACGAGACTTTCGGCCACTTTGGCGCTATCGGCTCCGCTGGTGGCCTTGCGCTGAGCGAGCGAAGCGTTCAGCAGCGAATCCGCTCGATCGTACTTGCCGAGCTGATCGTACATAGTGCCCAGGGTCTGGTAAAGGTCGGCTTGAATCTGCGGGTCTTCGTCGAGGGCGCGAGCCTGCTTTTCGCCGCGTTCTAAAACGGTGACGACGCGAAGATCGTCAGCCGGACCAGTGGATTCGGCATCGCCCTGAAACAGATCCTGCATGAACTGCTCGACATGCTGGGTGCGGGCGGTCTCTGCGAGCGCTGCGTTGCGGGCCTTCGCAAGTCGCAGCGTATAGAAAATCACCAACCCAACAATGAGAGCGCTAACGATCGCTGAAGCGGTCACTGCCCGCCGGTTGCGACCAACGAATTTGTGCATCCGGTAGAGGACGGAATCCGGGCGGGCCTCCAGCGGTTCGCCGCGAAGGTAATGATCGATGTCGCGAATCAACGCTTCAACTGAACGGTAGCGGCGTTGTGGATCTTTGTGCATCGCCGTAAGGCAAAGGACGTCAAGGTCAGTCCATGCGGCTTTGGTTGTCGAGCCCGCCCCACCAGGAGAATTTGCGGCCTTTTCGCTGGCAGGTCTCTGACCGATGAGAGACGGCTTTACAGGCTCGCTTTCGAGAATTGTCGCTTGGGCTTCCGTCGGAGTCTTACTCGAAAGGTCGAATGGAAGTTGATCGCACAGCAGTTCGTAGAGAATGACGCCGAGCGAATACACGTCCGATTGAATTCCCACTCGATCGCCGCGGATCTGCTCGGGCGAGGCATAGGCGGGTGTGAGGAACCGGAAACTCGTGCGGGTTGCGTCGGCGGCCACATTGACGTCTTCAAGTTGTTTGGCGATGCCAAAATCGAGAAGCCGGACAGTGCCGGCGCTCTTTACTAGAATGTTCGACGGCTTCAGGTCGCGATGAATTACAGCTTGGCTGTGGGCATATTCCACCGCTTCGCAGACTGAGCGGAACAACTTCAGGCAATCGTCAATCGAACAATTGAGCTTCTTGCAGTATTCAACGATCGAGCATCCTTCCACATATTCCATGACGAACAGTGGCGTGCCATCGGGAAGGGTGTCGGCATCGTAGAGGCGCGCGATGGACGGATGGTTTAGCTGCGCGAGCGTCCGCTGCTCGCTTGAGAAGCGTTCGCGACGCGCGGGAGATACCCAAGCGTCGCGCAAAATCTTGATTGCCACCTGGCTGTGCAGGTCGCGGCGCTCGGCAAGAAAAACCACTCCCATTCCGCCCTCGCCGAGCACGCGCACGATGCGATATGGGCCAAACTCTTTGAAAGGGAAACTGCGCGAAGCGGGGTCGTCTAGCACTTCAGAAGCGATGTCCGCCATATTGCGGTTAAGGAGTGAAGAGTCCTTCGCATCCTCGTCGAGCAGGGCTTGAATATCCGCGATTAATGACTCATCGTCCGCGCAGGCGGATACGAGGAAAGCGCGCTGTTGCGATTTCGGCAAATCCGCGGCGCCGTGAAAAACGGACTGAATGCGATTCCATCGATTGCTGTCCACGAACTTCGCCGAGGCCGCTAGGCATATAGGTTTGCAGCAGGCACTTCGGGAAAATTGATGAAGCCTTGGCTGCTCGCCAATCCCGCAAAACCGTTGCCTCAGAAACTTCCAGAAGCTCAGCGGTTTCGGAGACGTCCAAGCCCCCGAAAAAACGGCTTTCCACCATCATGGCTTGACGCGGATTCATTTGCGCGAGTTGCTCGAGAGCTGCGTCGAGCGCAATAAGTTCCCTTCCGGAAGCCGGCTTTTCGTCGAAGGAGTCGTCGAATGCGACGGTGACATCGGCTCCTCCGCCGCGCTTATTGGCGTTTCGCCGGCGGGCCGCTTCGATGAGAAGCTGGCGCATTGCACGAGCTGCAATTCTCTTGAAATGCAGGCGGGACGCAGTGGTAAAACCCGGCGACTTCGAAAGCTTCAGCCATGCCTCATTGACGAGGGCGGTGGGGCTAAGCGTTACGCTCGGGTCACCGCGTTTCACTGCAGACGCAAGACGACGAAGCTCTTCGTAGGTAATGCTGAAAAGCTGGTCGAGTGCGCGTCTCTGTTCCGGGCTATCGGACGAACCGGGGGTGCTTAGAAGTTCGGCACCCTTAAGGGGCGGTCGAGATTCTCGGAGAACCATGACGGTTTTTCCTGCGCCCTCGCGCAATGCGTTATGAATGCCGCTACCAACGCCCAGCCTGTAGCGGATATAACGATATTAGGGTGGAGAGAGCGGAAATCCTAGCACCGGGATTCGCCCTCGGCAACCAATTGGGGAAACAGCGATCAACTGAAATTGTGCGACTAGCAAGCCGAACAGGGATTTCATCTCATCAGGAGAGTTCCCATGCATAGTGGAACCTCAAGCAGGATCGTTGTGAGGTTTGTGATCACCTGCGCCGCCTTTTTTCTCGAAGCCTGCGGCGCTGGGCTATCCGGCACCTACTCAAACCCCACCGGCTTAGTCACGCTTGACCTTAGATCGGGCGGAAAGGCTTCGCTCACTATGATGGGCGAGAACGAGCAGTGCACCTACGACGCTGATGGAAAAAATCTAACTCTCACATGCGGCGGGAATAAGACGGTGTGGGGTATCCACGACGATGGTTCACTCACCGGACCGGGCTTTGTGGGTACACTGGCGAAACGAAAGTCGTAAAGCGACAGCTATTTGGATTCGAAGCTAGCTATGGCGGAGTTGTTTCTCGCCCATGCCGTCGCCAGTGGCGTTCATCACTTCGCGCACTTTGTTGGCTAGGTCATCGGGACTGAATGGCTTTTCGATGAAAGCAGTGCCGGGACTTAGCACCCCGATGTTGATCGCTGCGTCCTCGGTGTAGGCCGACATGTAGAGCACTTTGATGCCTGCGCGAAGTTTCGAGAGGCGCTCCACCAATTCCCGGCCTTTCATGCCGGGCATAAGCACATCGGTTAGCACCAAGTCGATCGGTTGTTCCCGGCGCTCCATGAACTGAATGGCGTCTGCACCGCTTCGAGCCTCCAGCACCGTGTAGCCGCTGATTTTCAGAAATTCGCGGGTCATCCGGCGAACGGCGTCGTCGTCTTCCACGACTAGAATCGTGCCTTCGCCTTTGCGAACTTGCACAGGAATTTCTGGCGCTGTGATGACTTCCACCGGCTCCTCGACACGCGGCAAGAATATTTTAATTTCTGTGCCGGTTCCAATCTTGCTGGAAACTGCGATGAAGCCTCCGCTTTGGCTGACCGTGCCGTAAACCGTAGCGAGCCCGAGACCAGTTCCCTTCCCACGGTCTTTCGTGGTGAAGAATGGTTCGAAAATATGCGATTGAGTTTCTTCGCTCATGCCGTGGCCGGTATCGCGGATGGCAAGGACGGCGTAAGGACCCGGGTGCGCTCCGGGATGTGCGGCTAAGGAGGCTGAATCCAGATCAGCGTTGAAGGTGTGAATCGCAAGCTCTCCGCCTTCCTGCATGGCATCTCTCGCGTTGAAGACCAGATTCATAATCACTTGTTCGAGGAGTGCGGGATCGGCCTTGACATGGCCTAACTGCGGCTCTAGGTCAATCGAGAGCCTGATATCGTCCCCGAGCACGGGCGGCAGCATGTTGGCGACCTGAGTGGTCAAGGCGTTGAGGTCCAGCACGCGCGGTTGCAGAACTTGTTTCCGGCTGAAAGCCAACAGTTGCCGAGTAAACGAGGAAGCACGATCGGTCGCTTGCAAGATTTCATCTAATTCTCGGCGAAGCGAACCGTTCACGCCTACGTTGCGCAACGAAAGAGCCGCGTGACCGCGTATCACCATGAGCAGATTGTTAAAATCATGAGCCACACCACCGGCAAGGCGTCCTACAGCTTCCATCTTTTGCGCCTGGCGCAGCGCGTCTTCGGCTTGCTGGCGACCAGCGATTTCTTTTTCTAGATTGGTATTGGCTTTCACCAGCGCCTGCGCGCGAAGCTGGGCTGTTTCTGCCATATACACAGCGAATCCCAGCATTCCTGCAAGCAATATCCCGGCGATGAATGCGACTTGCGGCAAAGGAGATCGCGTGTAAAGAAGCGTCTCCGGCTTGGGCCAAGCGTAAGCGGTCAGCGTGACTTGCTGAAACTGAATATCGGCGGTTTGCACCCATTTCTTATCCGGTTGACTACCGGAGGATCGATCATATATTTGCTCGCCGCCATCGTAGACTTCGATCCAATAATCGGGAGCCACATCCTGTAGAATCGGCGAGAGAAGGGCCTGGTACCGGAACGCGCCCAACAGAAAACCTGTGAGCCGGTCGTGGGAATAGACAGGCACACAGATCAGCAGTCCTTTCCCGCCTTGGCGCAGGGTGATGGGGTGTGAGACGACCGCTTCACGGCTTTCCTGGGCCGACCGCAGGACGGCTTGGCTGGGTTCATCTTTGTTCAGGTCCGCACCTTGCTCGCGTGGGTTGCGATTCTGGGGCGTAACCCAAAGCACGTGGTAGGACGGATCAACCCACTCGATGGCTTGATAAGCCGGGTAGCCGCTCATCGCGAGTTGAACGTCCGATTCCATATCTGCATCATTGCTCTGGCCGCGAGCCTGCCAGCGCGCAGCCAATTGCTCCAAAATCAGGATGCTGGCCCTTAGTTCCGACTCCGTCTTCGTTTTGACGAAGAGAGCCTGTTCCTTGGTCGCGGCTTGAATTTCCACGCGTCGATGGCCGAGCAGTAATTGCCAGAGAATAAGAGCGGCTATAACCGTGGTCAGACCGAATATTGTGGGAAGCAGCAGACGGTCGACAAACTTCCTTTGCATTAACTCCATCTCCGCAGGTCAGCCGTTCGGCGCCGGGATTAGAAGCGAAATCTCAAACTCTTGTGGAACCGACTCATCATTGATGCTGCGCTTTCTCAAAGCGGCAAGTCAAGTTCCCAAGCCGAGTTCCAAGTGATTGGTCGAAAAGATTGGAATCACCGAGTCGCACCGTGACTTCAAATGGGTTCATTTTGTGATAGAGTTTCGCGGTTTGTGACGCGCCCTCGAGGGTACCCAGCAAGTTGACAGCAATCGAATACATCATCCTCGGCCTAGCGGCCATACCGTTTATCTACTACTTTCTGGCTCTCTATAGCACTGCTCACTTCTTAGCCGACGCGAAACGCCGAGGAGAAAACAGCGGCGATTTCACGCCTCCCTTGAGTTGCTTGAAGCCGATCAAAGGGCTGGATATAGACGCGTATGAAAATTATGCGAGCTTCTGCCGCCAGGACTACCCTGAGTACGAAATTGTGTTCTGCGTAGACCCGGGCGACCCCGCGCTTCCGGTGCTGGAAAAATTGGTGCGTGATTTTCCCGAGCGGGACATTCGCTTGCTCTTCGGTTCTGGCCGTGACGCGATCAATGACAAAGTTGCACGGCTAGTGCGTCTGACGAACGAGGCGAAGTACGATCTTTTCGTCATTACCGACGGCGATGTGCGGGTGCGGCCGGACTACTTGCGCAATGTGGCAGCGCCGTTTCGCGACCCGAAGGTTGGAGCTGCTACCTGCCTGTATGTTTCAACGCAGGAGAAGAGTTTTCTGGAGGAGCTGCAATCGATTTCGATGATCTCGGATTTCTTTGCCGGGATCATCGTGGCGTGGCAAGTGGACGGAGTGAAATTCACGCTGTCGCAGTCCATTCTTACAACGCGAAAAAATATCGAGGGATTCGGTGGTTATCAACGGATTGAGGATCGCCCGGCCGATGATCTTTATATCGGGCGCCTCGCCGCTGAACAGGGCTTCGAAGTACGGCTGCTTCCGTACGTTGTGCAATCGGTGGCGGATTTTCAAACACTCCGCGAGTTTCTATACAAACGGGTCCGGTGGATGACAGTGATGAGGTTGATGCGGCCGTGGGGTCATATGGGTCTGCTCTTCACGTGGGGACTGCCCTGGGCCCTGGTGGCGATTGCGGTTCATCCGACATTGGGCATCGCAGTGGCATACCTCGGAACATATCTCGCGCTGCGGATCGCGATGACGTGGCTCATCGGCGTCGGCGCTATGAAGCAGGCTGGCTTATGGAAGAAGATGCCGCTGATCCCACTGTGGGACGCTTTCGCATTTTTCATCTGGCTGGTCAGCTTCGGGCGCAAAACGATTCGATGGCGCGGTATTGATTATTTCCTTCGAGAAGGACGGCTCGTGGCTGTTAGCCAAGATCCCGCGCAAAGCGCTGCGCGATGATGCAAATTGGACAAATCTAAATGAAAACTTATCTGGTGACCGGGGGCTGCGGCTTTATCGGCGTCAACTTGATACCGCGCCTGATTGAGCAAGGTGTGCGAGTGCGCGTGCTCGATAATCTCAGTCTCGGAAGACGCGAAGATGTCGATCCGCTCGGCGTGGACCTCCACGTGGGCGATATCCGCGATCCGGCCGCTGTGGCGAAAGCGTGCAAAGGAATCGATGCTGTTGTGCATCTCGCCGCTCACACGCGGGTGGTGGAATCCCTTTCTGATCCGCAATTGAATTTCGAGGTCAATGCTGCCGGAATATTGAACGTCTTGCAGGCATGCCGCAACGCCGGAATTCCAAAAATGATTTTCGCTTCGACGGGCGGCGCGATTCTTGGGGAGCAAGACCCGCCGGTTCATGAGGGAATGGTTCCGCGGCCGATTTCGCCTTACGGCGCAAGCAAACTCGCCGGTGAAGCGTACTGCTCGGCCTATACCGGAGCGTATGGCTTGAAAACGGCAGCGTTGAGATTCTCGAATGTTTACGGGCCGTACTCTTATCACAAGGGCAGCGTGGTGGCGCAGTTTTTAAGGAACATTCTGCGGGGCGAGCCGATCGTCGTCTACGGCGATGGAGAACAGACGCGAGATTTCTTGTACGTGACAGACCTTGTGGAAGCTATTCTGTTGGCTGACAAAACTGAACCGGCTGGTGAGGTGTTTCAAATCGCTTCCGGACGAGAAACCTCGGTTCGAAGTCTTCTGGACGCAATGAAAGCGATGCTACCGGAACGCAGGTTTGATATTCAATTTGAACCCGCACGAGCGGGAGAAATTCTGCGCAATTATGCCAGCATCGACAAAGCGCGCCGCATTCTGGGCTTTGATCCCAAGACGCAGCTGGATGACGGCTTGAGAAAGACCTGGCAGTGGTTCATTTCGCATGATCGCGACAGCAAGTTAAGATAGTAGCCTGACAATCAAGCGATCATACCTACCGATTGCATCAAGAACCGAGGACTTATGAGTTCAAGCAAACTTACGGTGGAAGAGCGCGATGATGTGGCGCCCATGAGCGCCCCGCACCATAGCAATGCTCATTCCGGCGGCCATTTCAAGACGTATTTTTTGATCCTGCTGGTTATCATTTTCAGCCCGCTCGGCAATGTGCTGCTGAGTACCGGAATGAAGCAAGTAGGGCCGATGACGTTCCATTCCGCCTCACAATTCTTTGGTGTTTTTGCCCAAGTTTTCACATCAGGCGCCATTTGGCTCGGAATCGCATCACTTTTCGTGTATTTCATTTCGTACATGCTGGTCTTGTCCTGGGCCGACTACAGCTATGTGCAGCCGGCGACAGCGATGGGCTACGTGATCGTAGCCCTGCTCGGACATTTCGTCTTACATGAAACGGTCACTCCGTTGCGCTGGATCGGGATCTCTTTGATCTTTCTAGGTGTGCTCGTAGTCGGCCACACGCCACCACGTACAACGGAGCACAGCTAATGCTAAAAGAGCTGCTGCTTCTTTTTCTAATCGTGTTCGCTGGGACTGGTGGCGAATTGTGCGTGACGCGAGCAATGAAAAAGATTGGCGAGGTGAAAGATTTTCGTCCAGCATCTTTGGTCCAAACGATATTTCGGGTGTTGGGCGTCGGATGGATGTGGCTAGGCGTCGCTTTGATGGCGCTCGCTTTTTTCTCGCTACTCGGGATGCTTTCGCTAGAAAGCGTGAGCTTCGTTGTGCCGGTTACGGCCCTAAACTATGTCGCGGGCGCCCTGGGAGGAAAATCCTTCCTCGGGGAACGTGTGATGGGACGGCGGTGGGCTGGCGTTTTTCTTGTTTGCATTGGCGTGACTTGCGTGTTTTTCAGCAGAAGATAAGAACCAGGAACTGCAGGCGGCGGAATGAGCTAGCGATTCTTCCGAAATGACGCGGTGACTAAGCGTTTGAAGTGTCGTTTGCTTCTGCCACGCCGATTGGGAATCTCTTGTCGCTGCCATTCCGTCCTTGGGTAAGGCGGCCTAGGTGAAAGAAAGCGGATGAAACGGCGTGTTTCATCGCCAGCGAGCTCTCGACTCCGCACGTGCAACCGGGACATTCCCGTCGAATCATCGCTTGCGCCTGTTGAGCGTACTCGTCGGAGGCCAGGATGTTTTCCAGACTGTCCTTCAGAATGTTTCCGACCGGCTTGAGCGGATAGCATCCGGTGAGAACGTCGCCATTGGATATGACGAAAACCTGAAGATATCCAAGGACACACGGAGGCTCTTCTAGAGTCTCGTCGTTGTTATAATAGCGGGTGATGTAGTCCACTTCATAATTAGGACGCTTCAGTTTGCCGCGCAAGACCGTTTCGATTTCCTGCACATCGCTGCGCTGCGGCCACATCGCGTCGAGATCCGCATCCTTGGTGAAATACAAGCTGCGCGTGAGGATATTGGACTCCAACTGAGCACCCGCCGCGCTAGCGATATCGGCCAATTCGCTGAGTTCCTTCGCGGAAATCCGATTCAGCGTCACCGAAATCTTCACCTTCTTGTTCCGCAGCAACTTGATGCCTTCCATCGCGAGATCGAAATATCCGCGGATGCCGCGAATCAGGTCGTTTGTTTCCTTCAAGCCGTCAATCGAGACTGCCACGCTCGTGATCGGCGAATCGTTCATTTCCTTGTGGAGCTTCTTGAGCAGCAGACCGTTGGTTTGGATGATGATGCTCTGGAACGACGAGGTATTGGATTTGTTCAAAATTTGGAAAAAATCTGTGCGGAGCAGCGGCTCTCCACCGGTAAACCGCAGCGAGCGGACGCCCAAAGCACTGAGTTCATTGACGAGGGCGATTGCCCGGTCGGTATTAATTCCGTCCTGCCAACGAGTCTGCCAGTAGTTGCAGCTGATGCATTTCGCCTGGCAATTTTCCGTTAATTTGACGTGCGCAGCGAGCGGACGAATCCTGGAGGGCAGCAACTTGGGTGATAATTTGCTCCCCAGCCATACTCGCGGAAGATAGAAACCAGACGCCACTTTCACTGACTCCTCAGAAATACATTACTCACAAACTCGCATCTTAATCGTACCCTGCGCCACTCACTCTCGCAACCTCAAAGCTCTCTCTGCGCGCGATGAGTTACAGTAGCGCTAGCGCTTCTTCCCTTTCGATGCTGCACGTGCAGGCCGCTTCAAGGAGCGCCCTCCAAGAGAAGCCCTCGCCGTCAAATTCTGCTGCAACCTGCGGTCATTGCGCGGCTCGCGCCAATTCACCTGCGGCAACATGAGCGACGCGTCCACCCTGTCACGGTATCGCACCGCGATTGTCACCAGCGAGTCCAGCAGAGCGTCGGAAAGGAGGTGGGGCTCGAGACCAAGATCAATCAGCTTTGAATGCTTGGCATTGTAGTAGTGCTCTTCGGCCTCGACGCGCGGGTCAGGCAGATGGTCGATTTCGACGTTCATTCCCAGCTTTTTGCCGACCGTTTCCACCATCTGCGCCAATTCGAGAACTGAGAATTGCTCTGTGAACTGGTTGTATACCCGGCACTCGCCGCGAGAGGCTGGATTCTGGCAAGCGATCTCGATACAGCGAACCGTGTCGCGTATGTCGAGGAAGCCGCGCATCTGCCCGCCTTTACCGTACACCGTAAGCGGTTGGCCGATGGCGGCCTGTACGCAAAAGCGGTTGAGCACGGTGCCAAACACGTCATCGTAGTCGAAGCGATTGATAAGCGCTTCGTCGAGGGCAATCTCGTCGGTCATCGTGCCGTACACCACGCCCTGATTCAAATCGGTGGCGCGAATTCCCCAAATCTTGCAGGCAAACATGATGTTGTGGCTGTCATGAACCTTTGACAGGTGATAGAACGAGCCAGGCTGCTTGGGATACGGCAGTACGTCCTTGCGGCCGTTGTGCTCGATCGTGATGTAGCCTTCTTCGATATCGATATTCGGCGTGCCGTATTCGCCCATCGTGCCGAGCTTGATGAGGTGGCAATCCGGTTGAAATTCGCGAATGGCAAAAAGCACGTTCAGAGTGCCCAGTACATTATTCACTTGGGTGAAGACGGCATGCTTGCGATCAATCATCGAGTAAGGAGCAGAGCGCTGTTCCGCGAAATGCACGATTGCTTCGGGCTTGAACTGCTTTACCATCGACGAGAGGAAATCGAAATCGGCAACGTCGCCAACGAAAAGATCGATTGTCTTTCCTGAGCGCATTTGCCAGACGCGAAGTCTCTCGGAGAGCGGACGAATCGGAGTAAGCGTCTGTACGCCGAGCTCGTCGTCCCACTGGCGGCGCAGGAAATTATCGATAATGGCCACTTCGTGGCCCTTTTGCGAGAGATGCAGGGCCGTAGCCCAGCCGCAATACCCATCTCCGCCTAACACCACAATTTTCATCCTTACCTCCAAGCCAGAATAGACACGAGCGAAACTACAAAGATGCACCACAAAGATGACGGAGGGCCGTCAAATCATCGGCATTTAGTCCGAAACAGCAATATAGCATGTGAGTTTGCCGCACCATCTATCAGATGTTGGGCGGGGGAATTAGGCATCGACAATAGGGACGAATTCTTGTACGAAATTGTATGCATCCGAGAACGAATTGTAGAGCGGCACAGGGCCAACGCGCAGAATGTCCGGCTCCCGCCAGTCGCAAATCACGCCTCGCTCTTTGAGCGCGTCGCAAACGGCACGACCCTTATTGTGAAGTCGCAAGGACAGCTGCGCGCCGCGCTGCTCCGGATTGCGAGGTGTGATGATCGAGAAAGAGCGCGAACGGTGTTGTTCGAGCAGAAATTCGAGATAGGCGGTCAGAGCCATACTCTTCTTGCGTAGCGTGGCAATTCCGACCTCGTCGAAAATTTCAAGCGATGCGCGCAGTGCCGCCATCGCCAGAACGGGCGGATTCCCGAGCTGCCAGCCCTCGGCCCCCGGAATCGGATGAAAATCCGGCCCCATTTCGAAGCGGGTTGGTTTGTCGTGTCCCCACCAGCCGGCGAAGCGCGGCAGATTAAATTCGCGCGCGTGGCGTTCGTGGACGAAGCATCCGCCAACGCAGCCGGGACCGCCGTTCATATATTTGTAGGTGCACCAGACGGCGAAATCGCAACCTGAATCGTGCAATGCGAGCGGTACGTTCCCCGCGCCGTGCGCCATGTCCCAGCCGACGACGCAACCTTTTGCTCGCGCGGCCTTGGTGATGCGCAAGTAGTCAAAAAACTGGCCGCTGTAATAGTTCACTCCCGCGAGCATGAACAGCGCAATCGCGTCCCCTTCGCGTTCGATAAGGCTTTCTATGTCCTCGGTGCGGATCGTGTTCTCTCCCGGGCGGGGCCTGAGCTCAATGAGAGAACTCTTTGGATCGTAGCCGTGAAATTGAAGCTGGGATTTAACAGCGTACTGATCGGAAGGAAACGCGTTTGATTCAATCACCACTTTATGGCGTTCGCGGGTGGGGCGGTAAAACGAAACCATCATGCAATGCAGATTTACGGTGAGCGTATTCATCACCACCACTTCCGAAGGGAGCGCGCCTACAAGTCGCGCTGTAGGTCCGGAAAGCAGCTCGATGTAGGGCACCCAAGGCTGCGGACCGTGGAAATGGCCCTCGACGGCGAGGTCCTGCCACAACTGCAGATCGCGCTCAACATATTCACGGACGGATTTCGGCTGCAAGCCCAGCGAATGGCCTGTGAGATACACCCACTCACGACCACTCGTTCCGCGAGGAATGTGAAAGCGTTCGCGGTAAGACGCGAGCGGATCCGCGCTGTCCAATTTTTGCGCGAAGTCTCTTGTCGCTTCCAAGCGAGTCGCGTCGAAACCGCTCGATGCCATCCAAGTCTCCTGTGGTCGCAAAACGATACCACAGGAGACACACGCTCCCCCGCTCCGGAAGGAATGACGATGAAAGAACCCGCCTGGATTTTATTTCACGCTGGCACTGCTGGTCGGCAGATTCACGTACTTGCAGACGTCTTTCACCGCATTGCCCAGCATGCGAGTGGTGGTGCTGTAGACGGCCACTCCACCATGCTGATACACGGTGAATTTATAGTTGCCAGACCAACCGCCCGCTTCGAGCATGAAATCAGACTTTTTCGAATCGAGCGTCATAGCAACGTTGGGGCACTTCTCTACGATGTGCTTCATCAGATCGGCGTTCGAAATTGTAGACGCCGGAGACAAAAACAACTTCACAGGCCTGGGGTCCGCACTCGCGGTCCCAGCGGCTGCCAAAAACAACAACATTGAAAATAGAAGTATGACTTTCTTCATTAGAATGGCTCCCATTAAAGACATTATAAAACTTTCGATTATTGGGACGAAACTTTTCGTTAAGAGGTTGCATTGCCCATCAACAGTGAAACACACCATTCCGCGCTAAGTCGCGGCCGACGCCGAAGGCGGGACGAAAAACTCAAGGAATTAAGGCAATTTGGCCATTAACTGCTGGCCCGAAGGTAGCTGGGATTTTCCCCAGCCACCGCCCAGCGCCTCGATAAGCTGGACGCTGGCCGTAATCTGCTGGTTTCGGAGGCTAACCGCAGTCTCTTTGGCGGACAATAAAAGCGTCTGCGCCGTAATCACGTTCAAGTAAGGGTCGATTCCCAGCTTGTAGCGGTCGGTTGCGACCTTTAGGTTCCGCTCCGCAGATCTTACCGCCGTATCCTGTTGTTGAATCTCGAGAGATAAGATTCGGAGTGCCGACAGACCGTCTTCCACTTGCTGAAAGCCCGTCAGTACCGCTAAACGGTAGTTTGCGACAGTCTGGTCGTAGGCGCCTCGAAATTGTTGGACCGTCGCATGCCGCAGTCCCGCGTCAAAGAGAGTCTCGGCAAGCGCTGGTCCTACGGACCAGAATCGGCTGGGCCAGGTAAACCAACTCGCTGCCGAAGTGGACTCGAGTCCGAGCATGGCACTGAGTGTGACGGTGGGATAGTAGGCGGCTGTAGCGATACCAATTTGCGCGTTGGCTTGAGCCATCAACCGTTCGCTGGCGGCGATGTCGGGACGCCGCTCCAGAAGTTGCGATGGAAGACCGAAAGGGATTGCCGGAGGTTTCGCTTTCAACGGCTCTACAGGAACCGAGAAATCGGACGCCGGTTTGCCTACGAGAACTGCGATCGCGTGCTCGAATTGAGCCCTCGTAAGACCTACGCCGGTAGCTTGCGCTTGGGTCGTCTCAAGCTGTGTTTCCGCCTGGGCCACGGCTTCGTCTGAATCGATTCCCGTCTCATAGAGAGCTTGGGTGAGCTTCAGCGACTCCTGATAGTAGATAACCGTAGAGTCCAGCAATTCCTGCAGCGCATCCTGAGTGCGGAGAGAAAAATAATCGATAGCCAGTTCCGATTGGACGGTCAGGCGAGTATTTTCCAGGTCTGCAGCGCTTGCTTGCGCGCCATACACCTGCGAGCGCACCGAGTTGCGGATCTTTCCGAATAGGTCCGGTTGCCAACTAGCGTCAAAAGGAAGGTTATATTCCGTGAATGAGAGGTTGGCCGTAGAGCCAGTTCCGCCGCCCCCCGATCCCGTCGAAAACGTTCTTAGGGACGCCGATTGCCGGATTTGTGAGATCGAGGGATTCGTGGACAAAGTTGGGAAATACTGAGAGCGCGCTTCCTTAACCATCGCGCGAGCGGAAAAAAAACTTGCAGCGGCCGCGGCGATGCTCTGGTTTGAAATATCGATTTGTTCCTCGAGAGCATTGAGTTGGGCGTCGTTGTAAATCTCCCACCACTTCCCTCGAAGTTCATCATCCTTAGGCTGAGCGACCTTCCAGCCGTCAGTCGTTGGGAAATTGGCCGGCGTCAACTCCTTGTAAGCAGTGGGCGTGGGGGCGGAAGGCTTGTGATATTTCGGGCCCACGGTGCAACCACCGAGCAGAGCTGTAGCTCCGCTGACAACGCAAATCACTCGCAGAAATCCACAGGCGCCCCTTGGATTTCGTCGTTTTTGTTGTTTGATTTTCTGTGGCATTGAGCGTGTTGGCCAACAACTCATCCGGCAATCTCCTGAGGAATCGCTCCCGCGTGACCCTTTTCATGACGTCGTTCCCACCAGAGGCGCATTCGGTCCATGTAGAGGTACACGACCGGAGTGGTGTAGAGCGTGAGCATCTGGCTAAAAATCAAACCACCGACGATTGCAATGCCCAGCGGGCGCCTAAGTTCGGAACCGACACCGCGTCCCAACGCTAACGGCAATGCGCCAAGAAGAGCGGCCATGGTCGTCATCAGAATCGGACGAAAACGGAGCAGGCAGGCTTGGAAGATTGCATCCTTCGAACTCTTTCCCTCATTTCGTTCGGCAGCGAGCGCGAAATCAATCATCAGAATCGCGTTTTTCTTCACGATTCCAATCAACAAGATGATCCCAATCAGCGCGATAACGCTGAGGTCCAATCGAAAAAGCATCAGAGCCAGAACAGCACCCACCCCGGCGGATGGAATTGTGGAAATAATCGTGATCGGATGAATGAAACTCTCGTAAAGGATCCCCAGCACAATGTAAACCGCAAGAAGCGCTGTAATAATCAGCATAGGCTCAGTTGAGAGCGACGCTTGAAAAGCTTGCAGCGTTCCCGAATACATTCCCCGAATCGATTGCGGCATCCCAATTTGCTGCTCCATCTGATTGATTCTCGCGGCCGCGTCGCTAAGAGAAACTCCCGGCGCGAGATTGAAAGAGACAGTTACCGACGGAAACTGGCTCTGGTGATTGACGGCGAGCGGCGCAGTTTTAGGCTCGAAATGTGCGATGGCACTAAGGGGCACTTCACCACCGGTCGTCGGATGAACATATACATTGTTCAAGCCTACCGGGCTCTGCCAGAATTGCGGAGCTGCTTCCATCACAACGTGATATTGGTTGAGCGCGGTGTACATCGTCGAAACCTGCGCTTGACCAAAAGACTGGTAAAGCGTGGTGTCGATGAGCTGGGGTGTAATTCCAAGACGCGATGCTGTGTCGCGATCGTAAACCAGCGACGCCTGAAGCCCGCTATTCTGCTGGTCAGTATTTACGTCTGTGAAGCCGGGCAACTTTCGCATCTGTTGAAGGAGTTGCGGTCCCCATTTCACCAGATCGTCCAGATTGTCACTTTGAATCGTGTATTGAAATTGAGCATTGCTCTGGCGCCCGCCGATCCGTAGGTCCTGGCCAGCCTGTAGAAAAACGGTGGCGCCGGGAACGGATGTCAGCTTCGGCCGCAGGCGGTTGATGACATCGCTTGAACTTACCTTTCGTTGTTCCAGCGGCTTCAGCCCAATATAGACGAATCCTCCGTTGGTGGCGCCCGCACCGCCTGTAAACGCCATCACGTTCGCCACAGCCGGGTCTTGCTTGATCATGTCGACGAACGTTTTGATATCCTGCTGCATCGCCTGATACGAGATATCCTGCGCTCCTTGCAGGCCACCGAAGACGGTGCCGTTATCCTGTAGCGGGAAAAAACCCTTCGGGACAATAACCAGGAGATAAATGTTGACACCGATCGTGAGGAAAAGAACGAGGGCGGTAAACGCCGGATGGCGTAGAACAACCGTCAAAGTACGTTCATACGTGCGCACCATCCAGGTAAAGAATTTCTCGCTCGCTCGATAGAAACGGCCACGATTTTCGGATTCGGGCCTCAAAAGCTTGGCACACATCATCGGGGTTGTCGTCAGCGAAATCCCAAGGGAAACCAAGATTGCCACGGAGAGCGTAACTGCAAATTCCCGAAAAAGCCGCCCGACAATTCCACCCATCAAGAGGATCGGAATGAACACAGCCACGAGCGAAATACTGATCGACATAACCGTGAACCCGATTTCTTTGGCGCCTTCCAGCGCCGCCTCTTCTGCGCCCATGCCCATTTCGAGGTAGCGGGAGATGTTTTCGATCACAACAATCGCGTCGTCCACGACGAATCCGGTCGAGATCGTAAGGGCCATGAGTGAGAGGTTGTCGATGCTGTAATGGCATAAATACATCACGCCGAAAGTTCCGATCAGTGATACCGGTACAGCAACGCTGGGGATAATGGTGGCGCGAACATTGCGAAGAAAGAAGAACACCACAAGAATCACAAGCGCGACTGAGAGAGCCAGAGTGCGTTCAACATCTTTCACGGATGCTCGAATCGTGGTTGTGCGATCAAGAACTGTCGTCAAGTCAATTGCGGAAGGTATGGAAGCTTTTAGGGAGGGAAGTTCAGAATAGATGCGGTCAACAGTGTCGATGATATTCGCGCCCGGCTGACGAAAAATAATCACCAACACGCTGGGCTTTCCGTTTACGAAACCCGCAGCGCGGACATTTTCGACGGAATCTTGTACATCCGCCACATCGGAAAGCTTGATGGCGGCGCCTTTGTGGTAGCCGACGATGAGCGGCTTGTAGTAATCGGCTTTGAGCAATTGGTCGTTTGTGATGATGTCCGCCGTTGTCTCGCCGTTCGAGATCTGGCCCTTGGGCAAATTCGCATTCTGAACGCTCAGCATTTTCTGAACGTCTTGCACACCGAGGCCATAAGCATTCAATTGCACAGGGTTCAGTTCCACTCGAACGGAGGGCAACGAGCTTCCACCTACGGTTACTTGCCCAACGCCCTGAATCTGGGAAAGCTTTTGCGACATGATCGTGGAAGCCGCGTCATACATGGGACCGCGATCGTAAACATCCGATGTGAGGGCTATGATCATGATGGGGGCATCGGCTGGATTCACTTTTCGATAAGTCGGATTGCTGGGGAGATTGGTCGGGAGGTAGCTACGAGCCGCGTTGATGGCAGCCTGGACGTCCCTGGCCGCGCCATTAATGTCGCGATTTAGGTCGAACTGAAGCGTGATGCTCGTCGTACCGAGAAAGCTCGACGAAGTCATCTCCGTGATGCCGGCAATACGGCCGAACTGGCGCTCAAGTGGCGTCGCTACCGAGGACGCCATGATCTCAGGGCTCGCACCCGGCAATGAAGCAGCGACAGAAATGGTCGGAAAATCAACCTGCGGGAGAGGTGATACCGGCAGGAAATTGAAAGCGACCGCGCCTGCGAGCGCAACGGCTATCGTCAACAAAGTAGTCGCGACAGGCCGGCGAATGAATGGAGACGACAGGCTCATAGCTGTTCGGCCGGAACCGGTCCTCCGCTCGCCGCGCTGGCACGCGATCCTTTAAGCCGCATCGCGAGCCGATCGAAGAAAATATAAATTACAGGGGTCGTGTAGAGTGTCAAAATCTGGCTGAAGATAAGTCCGCCCACCATCGCAATACCGAGAGGCCGGCGCAATTCAGCTCCAATACCACTGCCGAGAGCCAGCGGCAGACCCGCAAGAAGCGCGGCCATCGTGGTCATCATAATGGGCCGAAAGCGCAGCAGGCACGCCTGGTAAATCGCCTCGGTCGAGTCCTTGCCCTCTTTGCGTTCTGCTTCGAGCGCAAAGTCAATCATCATGATGCCGTTTTTCTTCACAATGCCAATCAACAGGATGATTCCAATAAGCGCCACGACGCTCAACTCTTGCCCCGTAATCATCAGCGCGAGAATGGCACCCACTCCAGCAGATGGAAGCGTGGAAAGAATCGTGACTGGGTGAATGTAGCTTTCGTAGAGAACGCCCAACACGATATATACAGTGATAAGCGCAGCCAGAATCAGAAGCGGCTCGTTTGCCAACGAGGCCTGGAATGACGCGGCCGTGCCCTGAAATGCTGCCTGGATGCTCAGCGGCATTTTGATTTCCTTCTGCACCTGCTCTATCGCCTTGGTAGCTTCTCCCAACGAGGCATCGGGGGCCAAATTGAAAGAGATTGTTACCACTGGAAATTGGCCCTGGTGGTTAACGGACAACGGGGCTGAACGTGATTCAAAATGCGTGAACGCGCTGAGCGGGACTGCTGCTCCGTTAAGTGCGGTCACAGCAGCCGGATTGGACGAACCGCTATTCGCATTTGAATTGGTGCCCGTGGGCCCCGAAGTATTTGAAGCGCTGTTTGACGACCCTACAGTGACGACTCCGTTGGAATTCACGCCCGAAGAAGAGTTTGACGGCGTAGCAGAACTTCCCGAAGAGGCCGATGAACCGGACCCCGGCTGCGACGTTGCCGCCGAGCGAACGTAAATATCCTGGAGTTTCGCCGGATCCTTCTGGAAATCTGGCATCGTTTCCAGCACCACGTGGTATTGGTTGAGCTGCGTATAAAGGGTAGAAACCTGGCGCTGGCCAAACGCGTCATAGAGCGTTTGATCGATCATCTGCGGAGAGATCCCCAGCCGGGAAGCTGTCTGGCGATCGATCACGAGCGAAGCGGCGAGGCCAGACGTCTGCTGGTCGGTTGCTACATCGCGCAGCTCGGGCAGTTGTTTCAGCTTCTCGACAAAACGCTGCGTCCATCGGTTTAGCTCGCTCGCATCCGGATCTTCGAGAGTGTATTGAAATTGAGTTCGGCTGACGCGATCTTCCACCGTGAGGTCCTGCACAGGCTGCATGTACAGAGTGATCCCATCCACCTTGTCGAGATTGGGTTGGAGCCTGCGGATCACATCCGAGGCGTTGATTTTTCGCACTTCCAACGGCTTCAAGTTGATTTGAATCCGGCCGCTGTTAAGCGTCGTATTTGTCCCGTCGACGCCGATGAAAGACGAAAGGCTCTCCACAGCCGGATCCTTGAGAATCACGCGAGCGAGTTCCTGCTGGCGTTGAGACATCGCGTCAAACGAAATCGACTGTGGCGCTTCCGAAATTCCCTGAATTATTCCGGTGTCTTGAACAGGGAAAAAGCCCTTAGGAATCAAAACGTAGAGCACGATGGTGAGAATCAGGGTACCTAACGCCACGAAAAGCGTCGCCGTCTGGCGTTGTAAAACCCACTGAAGAGTCCGGCCATAAAAATCAATCACGCGTTGAAACGCTCGCTCGGATGCCTCGTAGAAGCGGCCTCGTTGCGAGTCCGCTTTGTGCCGCAATAGCTTTGCGCACATCATCGGCGTCAGCGTCAGCGAGACCACCGCAGAAACCAGAATCGTCACGCTCAGCGTAATCGCGAATTCGCGGAAGAGCCGGCCGACGATGTCGCCCATGAATAGCAGCGGGATCAAAACGGCGATAAGCGAAATGGTGAGCGAAACGATCGTGAAGCCAATTTGCTCGGAACCCTTCAGTGCGGCTTCAAGCGGCGTGTCGCCTTCCTCAAGAAAGCGGACAATGTTTTCAATCATTACAATCGCATCGTCCACCACAAATCCTGTAGCGATTGTGAGCGCCATGAGCGTGAGATTGTTGAGGCTGTAGCCGGCGAGATACATCACGCCAAACGTGCCGACAAGCGAGACTGGTACGGCGATACTCGGAATTACGGTTGCAGAGAGGCTCCGCAGAAAAAGAAAGATCACCATCACGACGAGAGCGATCGTGAGCATTAATTCGAACTCGACGTCTTGCACCGATGCGCGAATCGTAACGGTGCGGTCGGTCAACACCGAAACTTTCACCGACGCTGGAAGGGTCTGCTGCAAAACCGGCATCAACTTCGTGATGCGATCAACCACCTGAATAATGTTTGCGCCCGGCTGCCTCTGAATGTTCACGATCACAGCCGGGGTGGTATTCATCCAGGCGGCCTGCCTCACGTTCTCGGCGCTATCGATGATGTTGGCGACATCCGACAGAAGTACCGGCGCGCCGTTGCGATAGGCAACAACCACCGGCTTGAAGTCCTTGCTCGTCAGAAGTTGATCGTTAGCCTGAATCTGATAATCCTGGCGAGGCCCGTCGAAATTGCCCTTCGCCAGATCGAGACTCGTCTGCTGAATGGCAGTGCGAACATCTTCAAGGTTGATTCCATAATGCGAAAGCGCGGTGGGGTTCACCTGAATCCGCACGGCAGGCTTTTGTCCGCCGCTGATACTCACAAGTCCAACACCCGGAAGCTGCGAAATTTTTTGCACCAGACGCGTGTCCGCTAGGTCTTCCACTTGGGAAAGGGGCACGGTGTCCGACGTCAAAGCCAGCGTCAGGATCGGCGTATCTGCTGGATTTGTTTTGCTATACAGCGGTGGCGTCGGGAGGTCCGCGGGAAGATATGTCTGCGCCGAGTTGATCGCCTGCTGAACCTCCTGCTCCGCCACGTCGATGCTCAGGTCGAGCGAAAACTGCAACACGATCACTGAGCTGCCGTCAGAGCTCGTCGAGGTCATCTGATTCAACCCAGGGACTTGACCGAATTGCCGCTCCAGAGGCGCAGTCACCGCCGACGCAACCACATCCGGACTCGCTCCAGGATAAAACGTGATGATTTGAATTGTGGGGTAATCAACTTCGGGAAGCGCTGAGACAGGCAACTGCAGAAACGCAACAAATCCGGTAAGCAAAATCGCTGCCATCAACAGAGAGGTTGCAACCGGCCTGAGAATAAACGGACGAGACGGATTCACGGAGTTTCCCCGCCGCCCCCGCCAGAATTCGCATTTGCACCGCCGTTCGCATTCGGTTTTTGAATTCTCACCGGAATGCCATCCTGTAGCTTGTCAAACCCGTTCACGGCAACCACGTCACCCGGGTTAATCCCCTCCACGGCGGTGGTGTTTCCGTCCGTGGTGCCAACTTTCACCGTTCGAATTGCGGCTTTTTGACCTTGGATGAGATAGACGAACGGACCCTGAGCATTCCTCTGCACGCCCGATGTGGGAATCAACGTAACGTTGTGTTGGGTCGTCACCAGAAGCCGAACATTTACGAACTGGCTCGGAAAAAGCGCTCCGTCCTTGTTCGAAAACTCCGCTCTCATTTTGACAGTGCCGGTGGTGGTGTCGATCTGGTTGTCGATTGTAAGAAGAGTTCCCTCCGCGATCTTGGTCTGTTGCGTGCGGTCATAAGCGTCGACTGCCAGTTTGTTGCCATTGCGTGTCTGCTGCTGAACCTGGGTGAGGTAGTCCTCCGCCACGCTGAAAATCACCGTGATCGGCGCAAGTTGGGTGACGACCACTAGCGGAGTGGTTCCGTTCGCCTGCACCATATTCCCGGGATCGACCAGACGCAGACCAACGCGGCCGTCTATGGGCGACGTGATGTGCGTATACGCAAGATTTACCTGCGCATTGGCCACTTGCCCCTGATCATTTTTCACCGTCCCTTCGTCCTGCTTCACCAGTTGGGTCTGGTCATCGAGCTGTTGCTTCGCGATTGCATTCCGATTGAATGCCTGCTGGTAACGGTCCAAATCAATGCGCGCTTCCGCAAGCAACGCCTGATCGTGCTCCAGCTGTCCTTCCACCTGCGTAAGTGCCGCTTGGAACGGTCTGGGGTCAATCTCCAGAAGGGGCTGGCCTTTGCGGACCATCTGGCCTTCCTTGTAATACACGTTCATCACTTGCCCTTGCACGCGGCTCGTAACGTTTACCGTGTAGACAGGCGTTACAGCTCCAAGAGCTTCGACGTAGACTCCGATGTCGCCCTTTTTCGCCGTCGCCGTCACGATGGGAACAGCTCGAGGTTGCTGCGCCGCCTTCGCTTTTGCTGCAGCTTCTGCAGCGGCTTGCCGGTGCCTGTAGTAGACAAAGCCGCCAAGCAGCAGAATCGCGGCGATCAGCACCCAAACCCACCAATGGCTCTTGGGCTGCTCGTCAGGGCTGGAAGAATATCGTCGCTCGGGCGAGCGTGAACTGGGCGGACTGGGTACCGCAGTTGTGGTGGTCGTGTTTGTATCCATTTACCGTAATTTCAGCATATCGACACCGGTTCGGCAATCAGAACAGGCTCTACAAGACGTCCCTGAGGCTCATCTCGGATGCGCCACTAGAAAGTGCAGTGGTGCCGATGCAGAAAGTTGCTCCCCTTTCACGCAGCAAACTTACGCTTATCCTTTGACGAAGCGGCGGTAGCTTCGGTTACGCACTGAACTTAAAATGGTGCTCAAAGACGACCAAGGTCGACTTCGGCGCACGGGCAGTCACTTATGACTAAGGCGGTTCACAAGGAGTTCGATGAATCGGCTCGACTCGACGCCAACAGCCACCTGCACGTTCGGCTGCACCGCATCTACCCCGACCGTTTCAAGCCGATCGCCTCTCGGGACGACGCGATCGACGGCGTTGCCACGATTGCCGACCGTCTCGCCGCGCGTGAATCTGCCATCCGTCTCGATGTCAACGCGCATATCTTGCGTCTTCAAGAACGAGCGATCGATCACGGCGCCGACGGCCAGCGCGTCATGTACAGCACCGCCACCAAAACCGGTGCCTTGATAGGTTCCGATTTGAAAGCGGGCGACCGCCGCTGCAAAATTCGCCTCCGGACCCGCTGCCACCTTCAGTCGCGCGACATCTGCATCCGTGATGAGCGTGTGTTCCGTTACATCCAAACCCACCATCGTGATTGGCCAACCGGCATTAAACACGAGCGCGGCCGCTTCAGGATCGCTGTGAATATTGAATTCGCTCGCTGCGTTCACATTCCCGCCTGTGATCGAGCCGCCCATCAGCACTACTTCTCTTACGAGCGCAACGATGGACGGATCTTTCGCAATCGCCAGAGCAATGTTCGTCAGCGGGCCAATTGACACCAGCGTGATTTCATGTGGATAACGATGAACTGTTTCGATGATCAAGTCAGGACCGAACTGCGAAGAGGCATCGCAGTGGGACGGCGGCAATTCGGCCCCGCCCAAACCATTCTTTCCATTCCAGAACTCTTCCGTATTCAATTTCTGAAATAGAGGATGCGCCGCTCCCTTCGCGACGGGAATATCGCAGCGGCCCGCCAGGCTCATCACTTTGAGAGCGTTTTCGAGTCCCAGCTCAGAAGTAACATTGCCCGCGACGATCGTGATCGCTCGCACATCTATTTCCGGGGAATTCAAGGCCAAGAGAATCGCCAAAGCGTCGTCCGTGCCAGGGTCCGTGTCGATTAGAATTTTTTTCACAGCTGTCAGCGATTGACCATCTGCCGGCAAAACGGCGCCCGCTAACAAAAGAGCGAGCGACATCATTGCCGTACCTTTCAGGAGCCATTTGATCTGAACGCTTGCCAAGCTTGGCCGCATCGCATCCCCCACTCGCAGTCCAAAGAAGAAAGTGACAGCTAAATTGCGCGCAAATCCTAGCACGATCCTCGAATCGAAGATTCTTCGCGGCTTGTCCGACAGCTTGCGGCCCCAATTTGACGATAATCGAACAGCTTCCTCAAGAATGCGAGGCGATTGCGTTCTAAGTTTTCTTTTGTGCTAGCATCCTCCGCCTCGAAACTGCGAAACTGCGCTAAGAACTCGCAAGGAGGCCTTATGCCGATCGATACGCATTCCAGCATTACCGACATCGTTCGACAATATTCGCGTCCGGATGTACACATCGGCGCTGGAGAGGACGAATCCCCATGGGTTCCGTTTATTGAGAACGTCTACATTCGTCATCTTGCTTTCGATGTTCGCGGAAGTTCGTTCGCAAATATCCTGTGGGTCAAAAAGGGCGGCAAGCTAGGACGGCATCGCCATCGCGGGCCAGTATTCGCATGCACGCTGGAGGGCAGCTGGCGATACCTGGAATATAACTGGGTTGCGCGGCCGGGCAGCTACGTTCATGAAAGTCCCGGCGCGATTCACACCTTGGTCTCAGACGACCCGAACGGAATGAAAACGTTTTTCTGGCTGAACGCCTCGCTTGAGTTCTATGACGATAACGATGTGCTTCTTGAAACGCTCGATGTCTTTTGGTTCATCAATCACTATGTGAGCTATTGCCGCGAGCACGGATTGAAGCTCAACGAAAAACTCTGGGTTTAACTGGAACCAAGGGGAACATCAAAACATGTCCGGAACGTATCGCGCTGACCAGGTAGGAAGTTTGCTGAGGCCGGCTGAATTGCTCGAAGCACGGCGCACCGCGGAACCCAAGACCCTGACTGAAATAGAGGATCGGGAGATCCGGCGCGTTCTTGCCAAGCAGGAGGAACTCGGATTCGAAATCTTTACCGATGGCGAACTGCGCCGGCGCAACTTCATGTCCGATTTCACCGATGCCGTGGAAGGATTCGACCTAGGCGATTCCGTGGCGCGCACATGGAAAGCGGGAGAAGCCAAAGACACCCACGCCAGCAGCGTCACCGGCATCGTAACGTCCAAGCTCCGCGCCATACGTCCTCTCACAGGCCACGAACTCGCATTCCTAAAAGCCAATTGCAAAGGCGCGATCAAAATCACTCTTCCAAGCGCCACGCAATTCCCGGCAATTTCGTACAAGCGAGGCGTCACCGACAAAATTTACCCGGACCATTCGGCTTTACTCTGGGACGTCGTCGAGATCATGAAGAAGGAATTAGCACGCCTGGCTGCCGAAGGTGTTGCTTACATCCAGATTGACGCTCCGCGCTACAGCTATTACATGGATCCAAAATGGCGCGACTGGATTCGCACCGAGATGAATTCCGATCCGGATACTCTTCTCGATGAGGCGATTCGCGCGGACAACGCCTGCTTCGCAGCGGCACGCAAACCTGGCGTCACTCTCGCGATTCATCTCTGCCGCGGGAATAATCGCAGCCACTGGTATGCGGAGGGTGGTTACGACGCGATCGCCGAGAAGCTCTTTAAAACGATGGACGTGGACCGCTTCCTGCTCGAATACGACGATGCGCGGTCAGGAACATTCGAACCGCTTCGCTTCATACCGCGCAACAAGACTGTCGTCCTTGGACTCGTCAGCTCAAAGCGCCCGCAACTCGAGAGCCAACCGCAGCTGGTCGAACGGATCAACGAAGCCGCACGTCACTTCCCCCTCGAGAGTATGGCCCTGAGTCCGCAGTGCGGCTTTGCTTCCACGATGGAAGGAAATCTTTTAACCGAAGACGAGCAGTGGGCCAAGCTCCGACTTGTCGCGGAAACGGCGCGCCAGGTGTGGAGTTAACGAGCCGCCCGCGCAGCATCGCCAGATTCTTAAATCTCAAACATCAAAAAAAACAGTCTCGCCATTACCCTGCAGCACGACGTTCCACTCGAGCGAACCAGGCCTTGCAGTCTTTTTCGCAATGAGCGTGCCACGCCGTTCCGGTTCCACAAGCTTTAGCACATAGTCTTCGGAATTTCCGCTCTCATCTGGGAAATAGATTCGCGTCACGAGTCGCCGCAGCAAACCTCGCGCAAACACCGACACCGCTAGGTGCGGCGCCTGAGCCTTCCCATCTGGCCCCGGCACCGGACCGGGCTTGATTGTAGTAAAGCGAAATTTCCCGTCGTCATCTGTCGGAATTCTGCCGAATCCCTGAAAATGCGCTTCGCTCAGCTTGTTCTGGGCGTCGTCCGGATGCGCGTATTTTCCCTGCGAATTTGCCTGCCAGATTTCGAGCAGAGCGTCCGGCACAGGTTTGCCGTCGCCGTCCACCACGCGCCCTTCGATGGTCACTCGTTCACCGGCAACACCTTCACCCGCGATTTCATTTCGGTTGAGCCAGGCACATCCGATAACAAAAAACGGGCCAACAGTCTGCGGTGTGCTCGCCTGAAGGCTCATTTGTGCTCCATCGGCGTTTCCTCGCGTCCACCCAGCACGATATCAAAACGATACCCGAGCGCTTGCACCGGAACAGTGCTTTCCCAATCGAATTGCGAAATCAAGCGGTTGCGCGCTTTTTCGTCCGCCGTGCAATTAAAAATTGGATCGTAAGGTATGAGTGGGTCGCCTGGGAAATACATCTGCGTCACAAGACGAGTAGCAAATGCAGGCCCAAACAAAGAAAAATGAATGTGCGCCGGCCGCCACGCATTATGGTGATTACCCCAGGGATATTCTCCGGGCCGAATCGTCACGAAACGGTAGCGGCCTTCTGAATCGGTCATCGTGTGACCGCAGCCACTGAAGTTCGGATCGAGCGGCGCGTCGTGCTGGTCACGCTTGTGAAGATAGCGTCCCGCGGCATTGGCCTGCCAGATTTCGATAAGCGTGTCTCGAACCGGCCGCCCGTTTTCATCCAGCACTCGGCCGCCTACGACAATGCGCTCTCCCACCGGCTCGCCGGAATGTTGTTTCGTTAAGTCGAATGCTTTCACATCGACAATCTTTCGCTCGAACACAGGCCCCGTAACTTCGGTAAGCGTGTGCGGCATATAGATGAGTGGTTTCTTTGGTGCCCGTTTGATCGAAGAAACATACGAAGGATGGAGAAAATTCGGTTGCGTGCCCGGAAACGGTCGCCTGTATCCACTGATTTTCCCCATCTCTAGTGATTCTCCTCGCGAGAGTTGCAGCTCAATTCCCCCCTCAACAACTATTCCGCAACGGACGCATTTCCATGCGCCGCAGCTGTTCGCGAATGCAAATCGCGAAGCGCGCTCAATTCCTGATCGCTTGGGAGTGACGTTGTCTCAAGCTGCGCCGCCACTTTCAATGTCCATCCAGTTGCCTCTCTTACCTGTTCCACCGTAGTGCCTGGGTGAATCGCCGTG
Organism: uncultured Acidobacteriota bacterium; assembly: GCA_963736465.1. Taxonomy (GTDB): domain Bacteria; phylum Acidobacteriota; class Terriglobia; order Acidiferrales; family UBA7541; genus Palsa-295. The sequence continues at coordinate 523,485 of CAVTOS010000010.1, forward strand.
AGAATCAATTCCCTGCTCGCCGGGTCGGAGCGCATCACGCCCAGATCTGTAATCACAGTCGTGGGGCCGCGACCGCGTGGCCCCGGCCGTCCATTGCCGCCGGCGTTCGGGTAATACCCCGAAGAAGTCACGAAATCCAATTTCTCCACGAACGTCCGCTTGCTCTGCTTCAGAATTATCGCCACTTCTTTCGCTGCCGTGGCGATCTCCGGCGCTCCCCCCGCTCCCGGCAATCTCACTTTCGGCTTTTCGTAAGAACCAATCACCGTCGTATTGATGTTACCGAATTTGTCGATTTGCGCCGCCCCAAGAAATCCGATGTCAACGCGCCCGCCCTGCAGCCAATATCGAAAAATTTCCGGAACCGAAACCACTGCATCCGCCGTTTCCGCCAGTTCGCCGTCCCCGATGGAAAGCGGGAGCACGTCCGGCTTTGCGCCGATCGTCCCCGATTCGTAGATCAGAACAAGCTCAGGAGCGTGAGTGATTCGCGCCAGGTTTGCTGCGGCGCTGGGTAATCCGATTCCGACAAAGCAGACAGTCCCGTTCTTCAACTTCCGCGCCGCCGCCACTGTCATGATTTCCGCGGGAGTATAGCCCGGCTCAGGCATGTCCGACCCTCATCTCCGATTCGATGCTGCGGCGGTACTCGGCAAAATCCTTCGTCCCCAGGACGTGCCGGTTCATCCATGCACGAAACTGTTCCCGATCGCGGGAGATGCCGTCCCACGCCTTGCAAAACAAATTGTCTCGCTTGTAGTATCCGTGCGCATAGGAAGGATGCGCGCCACCCGGCACCGCACTGATGCACGAAATCACCCAAGCCGGCAGGATGCACGCGTTTACGGGAGCATTCAAATCATCGACGATTTCTTCCACCGTGACGATCACTTTCTTGGCCGCCAGCGCCGCTTCCTTCTGGATTCCGACGATTCCGAAAATCGCGACATTTCCTCTGCGGTCGGCCTTTTGAGCGTGAATGATCGTCACATCCGGATTGAGCGCAGGCGTCGCCGTCAAAACTTCTCCTGTGAATGGGCACGTAATCGGCTGAATTTTCTCGTTGAACTTTGGCAGGTCGGACCCGACGTATCCTCGCATCACAGCGAACGGCAAGCCTGAAGCGCCCGCCTGGTAGCTCGCGGCCATGTCCGCATGGCTGTGCTCTTCGATTTCGACTGGCGCCGGCCAGCCATTCTCGATCGCATCGCGAAACCGATGGAGCGATCCGACGCCTGGATTGCCTCCCCAGGAAAACACGATCCGCGACGCACATCCCATGCCGATCATCTGATCGTAAATGATGTCCGGGGTCATCCGCATCAAGGTCAAGCCTCGGCGCTCTTGCCGCACCAATTCGTGCCCCGCGGCAAATGGGATCAGATGCGTGAATCCCTCCAGCGCCACGGCATCGCCATCGCGTACCAGACCTCTCACGGCTTCGCGCAATGATGAGAACTCTGCCAAGGCCTTGCTCCGCAGTCTCCTAAAGGGCTGAACTGCCCTGGGCGTGCTTTACGGCGAATCTAGTCAACGGGTCTCCGCCTTGTCAAGGCCGATTATCGAAATAGCGTGCGCCTATCGGCCAAGTTGTGTATCCTCGTTTTCTGCACCACCCGGAGGGCTTCCCTTGCCCGAACTCAACCCGCGAAAGGCACCCGCGTCAGAACCCCCTGCCGCACCTTCCAAGCCTTCGGACGATAGCGACGCCTTCACCGGCGATCCAAATTTCATGACTTCTCTCGCCCGTGGCCTCGCCGTGATCCAAGCATTCTCCCAGCGGCGCCGCCACCTGACCATCTCCCAAGTCAGCACCACTACCGGTCTCTCACGCGCCGCCGTTCGCCGCTGTCTCTACACGCTCGCCAAACTCGGCTTTGCAGGCTCTGACGACAACAGGCATTTCTTCTTGCGTCCCAGAATTCTGGCACTTGGGCATTCCTACATTTCCTCGATGCCTCTTGCAACGGCGGCCCAGCCGGTGCTCGAACATATCAGCCACCTGCTTCACGAATCTTGCTCCATCGCGACGCTCGATGGCATCGAGATCGTCTACATCGCGCGCGCCAATGTGACCCGCATCATGTCGATCGACCTCGGTGTTGGCAGTAGGCTGCCGGCATTTTGCACTTCGATGGGACGCGCGATTTTGGCCAACCTTCCGCCAGAAGAACTCGAATCGGTCCTGGCTCGTGTCGAGTTCAAGCGCTACACTGAACGCACCATCACCAATCCCGCCAAACTCACGCAAGCCCTGCGTCTAATTCGCCGCGACGGCTACTCGATCATCGATCAGGAACTCGAGCACGGACTGCGCTCCATGGCCGTCCCAATTCAGAATCCCAGCGGCAAAGTAGTGGCCGCGCTGAATATCGGCGCGCATGCTCAACGAGTCTCCATCCAGGAAATGCAAACCAAATTCCTTCCGCATTTGCGCGCTGCAGCTCAAGAGCTTTGTTTGCTCCTAAAATGAAGGTTCTCAACTTTTCGCTTCGCCGTGCCGAACACGATGTCTCTTGCCCCAGGAAGACATCAGCACCAGGATCGGTTTCAAGCTCTGTCCATGCCGCGTCAATGAGTACTCAACTCGAGGTGGCACCTGGGCGTACACCTTTCGACGAATGATCTCGTCGCGTTCAAGCTCTCGCAGCCGTTGCGTCAGCATTTTTTTTGTTGTTCCCGGAAGCAGCTTCCTTAATTGGCCGAAGCGGCGCGTTCCGTCTTGCAAATAGAACAGAATCAGCGGCTTCCATTTTCCACCTATAATTTCAGTAGTGATTCGCACGGGGCAATCGGAATCTTGCATTGCGGTTTCTCCTCGGGTACCGGGTTACAAAAAGGTGCCTTCTGGCGCGAAGGAGACTTTAGCCTAATATTCCCGGACAGACCACCCGTTTCTGAATTGAATACGAACAGGTGTGGGTTCAAATCTCGCTTCAATATGAGTGAGCGACACGCGAGAACCGAGGAGCGGTCGTGAGCGCCAAGAAGCCTGTCGTCCTATACGGAGCAAGTGGATTTTCGGGCCGCCTCGTCGCCGAATTCCTCCGCGAGTACAACGTGCCCTTCATCGCGGCTGGCAGAAATCGCAAGAAGATCGAAGAAGTGATGAGTCGGGTCCCAGGAATCGAGACTGCCGACTACGAAGCGGCCGAAATCGGCAATTCGGCTGCCGAACTCGCGGATCTATTTTCTGGCGCCAAGGTGGTTTGCAACACCGTAGGGCCTTTTCTCTATCACGGGCCTCGCGTCGTCGAGGCGTGCCTTTTGGCGGGCTGCCATTATCTAGATATCAGTGGCGAACAGGCATGGATTCGCGATGTCGCGGAGAATTGGGGCCCGAAATTTGCGCAGCGTGGCCTTCTCGTTGCTCCCGCCACAGCGTACATGTCCGCAACAAGCGACATCGCAGCCCATTTCTGCATCGACGCCGGCGGAATCGACACCCTCGAGGTCGTATCTCTGTTCAAAGGCATTCCAACCTTCGGTTCGACTCAAACAATTTTCGCGGTGATTCAGACAGAAGCCTTCTACCTCGAACAGAACCGCTACAAGCCGTGGCAGCGCGCCACAGGACACGAAGCGGTCATACCGGGCTCAATCGAAACGCAGCTCGCATTGCCTTGGGGCGGATTTCCGCACCCGGTCTGGTTCAAGAATCATCCCCAGATTGCGAATGTTAAAACTATCGGCGGAATTCTCGACCGCGCTCTGATGACCAATGTGCTGGCAACAGAAAAGCACTACGAAGACCAGATTCGCCCGCTGCTGAAGGCCGAGCAGGAAAAGAAGCTCGCAGAAATGGCCAGCTCGGTACAAGCCGGAACTCCCCCTCGCGAAAACGCGCGCGAGCAGCGAACAATCGACGTGGTTGTCGGGCGAGGCACCACAGCTTCCGCCCAATGCGTCATATTCGGCGCCTGCTGTTACAGGCAGACGGGCCTTATTCAGGCCTTCGCAGCTCACCATCTGGTGCAAGCGCCGCCGCGCAAAGTGGGTTTCGCATCGCCAGCTGCCGCTTTCGGACATCGCGAACTCCTCCACGCCCTCGAGGGCTATGGACTGGCGAAGCTAAAAATGTTGTCCTAACGTAGACGTTTCGTTTGCCCAAACCGCGCAGTACAGCTAGCGGAGCCTTCAGGAATTGCATCGAATGCGAGCGATCGACTATTTCGACAAAGGCGCGGAAGCTTACCCCGATCGAACCGCCATCATCGACGGCGAGTCTCGTTACTCCTACCGCGAACTGAAAGACGCGAGCGAAAGTATCGCCGGAGCAATGTCTGCGGCTGGAATTCAGCCTGAATCCCCAGTCGCCATCTATTCACCGAACGACGCGCGCGTTCTCTTCTGCATGCTCGGCCAGTTGCGCGCTGGCGGCGTTTGGGTCCCAATCAATTCCAGAAACGCAGCCGACGCCAACATCGAATACCTGAACTACGTCGAGGCCTCCTGGCTTTTCTACCACAGCTCATTTCTCGATTCGGTTCGCGAAATCAAAATCCGCGTCCCCAGCTTGCGGCATTGTATCTGCATCGACGCCGAATGCGATGGCGACGAATCACTCGAAAGATTCATGCGCCGCGCCCCGGCGCGTCAGATACCCGACTCCGCAAACGCCCACGGCAATCCCGACGATCTCATGGGCCTCGTCCCCACAGGCGGCACCACCGGCCCTGCAAAAGGCGTGATGGTCACCAACGCCGCATGGGGCACGATGGTGGAATTGGCCAGCCACTACTGGCGCATCGGCGATACGAATCCGGTTTGCCTGAGCACGGCTCCGCTGTCGCACGCTGCCGGAACCGTCGCATTCGCAATGTTCCCGCTCGGCGCAACGAACGTCGTCCTGCCCAAATTCGACGCCCTCGAAGTTTTGAAAAGCATCGAGCGCTTCGGCGTCACGCACATATTCCTCCCGCCGACCGCCTTCTACGCCTTACTCGCCCACCCCGATCTCGAAAGGTTCAACTACTCAAGCCTGCGAGTGTTTCTTCTTGCCGCCGCGCCAGTCTCACCCGACAAACTGAAAAGAGGCATCGAGGTCTTCGGCCCTTGCCTTTGCCAGTGCTACGGACAAACCGAAGCTCCCATGTTGCTAACCTGGCTCGATCAGCGAACGCTCGCCGCTGCCGCCGCCGGAGATCATCCAGAACGCCTGCGAAGCTGTGGGCGCGCCAGCTCCGCCGTCCGCCTCGCACTGATGGATGACGAAGGACGCATCCTCCCCCCGCATCAACCCGGAGAAATCGTAGCTCGCGGCTCGCTGGTTACCCTCGGCTATTACAAGCTACCGGAAGCTACGAATGAGATTCGCGCCTTCGGTTGGCACCACACCGGCGACATCGGCTATCGAGACGAGTTCGGCTTCTTCTACATTGTTGACAGGAAAAAAGACATGATCATCAGCGGAGGCTTCAACGTCTACTGCGCCGAAGTCGAAGCCGCCGTCATGGAACTTCCCGAGGTCCGCGAATGCGCGGTGATTGGCGTTCCTGACGACAAATGGGGCGAAGCGGTAAAAGCAATCGTGGTTCTGCGCGACGGCGATGCAATCTCCGAAGATCTAATCATTGCGCATTGCAAGACGCGCCTCGGAGGCGTGAAAGCTCCGAAGTCCATTGAGTTTCGTGCAGAAATTCCGAAAACAGCCGCAGCAAAAACGGACAAGAAAGCGCTTCGCAGGCCATATTGGGCCAAAGCAGAGCGAAGCGTGAACTGACGTGACCAGCACAGCTCTAAATTACGACGCGCACTCTTCGATAGAGGACACATGACAGGAAAGCGGCGCAATTCAATCGTAGTTCTCGCCCTCCTCACTCTCCCTTTCGCCGCTTCTGCCCAAACCGGCCCCACGCAAAAAGAACTCAACGAAGCCGCCCACAGCAAAGAAAACTGGCTGCACCCCAATCACGATTACGCCGGTTTGCGATTCGCAGACACAAAACAGATCACAGCCGCGAACGCGGCAAGCCTCCGCCCAGCCTGCCTCTACCAAACGAAAGAGCGAGTCCCCGCGCAATCGAGTCCCCTCGTCTATAACGCAGTCCTGTACTTCACCACCACCCATTACACGATCGCCATCGATGCCACCAATTGCCGTCTCCGCTGGGAACACGTCTGGCAGCCGCGTTCCAAAGAAGTCTTTCCTCCCAATCGCGGCGCTGCCATCAAAGACGGCAAGCTCGTCCGCGGCACCTCCGACGGCTATCTTCTCGCGCTCGACTCTCAAACCGGCACCCTCCTCTGGAGCCGGCAGATTGCCGATTCGAAGCAAGGACATTTCCTCAGTATGCCCCCGCTGATCTACGAAGATCTCGTCGTCATCGGAACCGCCGGCGCAGAATGGGCTGCGAAAGGTTGGGTCGGCGCATTTCGCCTCTCGGATGGCGCGCCCGTCTGGAAATTCAACACGATTCCCGATCCCGGCCAGCCCGGCTCCGAAACGTGGGGAAAAGATCCCCAAATCCTCGCGCACGGCGGCGGCGCCATCTGGACGCCTTTGTCATTCGACACAGAACGCGGCGAAATCTACGTCCCAGTCGGAAATCCCGCTCCCGATTTCTACGACGAAGCTCGGCCGGGCGCGAATCTCTACACCAGCTCAATCATCGCGCTCGATATTCACACCGGAAAAATGAAGTGGTACCACCAGACAGTTCCGCACGACATTCACGATTGGGATCTGCCGCAGGTGAGTCCCATATTTTCGATCACGATCAAAGGAAAGAATCGCAACGTCCTCGCCGCCTCCGGCAAAGACGGCCTCCTCAAGTTGATCGACCGCGATACCCACGAACAGCTTTACTCGGTCCCATTCGTCACCCGCGAAAATGTCGATGTTCCCCTCGGCGATGCGGTTCGCGTTTGCCCCGGCCCCCTCGGCGGCGCCGAATGGAGCAGCCCTCCCTACGATGCCGCCACCAACACGCTGTTCGAACCGGCGAATGATTGGTGCGCCGTCATCCAAAAAGACAAAGAGCCTCCTCATTTCGACGCGGATTTCTATCTCGGTGGCCTCCCGCATTTTGATTCATGGGAGAAAGCCCGCGGCCGCCTCACAGCCTTCGACGCTTCCACTGGAAAAGAACGCTGGCGCTACAACGCATCGAAACCCATGCTTGCCGGAGTCACCGTCACCTCTGCGGGGCTGCTTTTCACAGGTGAAAGCTCCGGAGATTTCATCGCCCTCGATGCCTCCAACGGAAAAGTGCTTTACCGCTTCAATGTCGGCGGCCCTATCGCGGGCGGCATGGTTACTTACGAAATTCGCGGTAAGCAATATGTGGCAGTGGTTTCGGGATTCATGTCCAAGTTTTTTGAATTGAATGGCGCGGACCAGGGGGCACTCCCACGGTGATTCTGTTTTCTTTGCCTTAACGTTTAGATCGGCGCGTGAAGCGAGAGCGTTCAAAAATTTGACAGGCTCTGCCCCGTGGATTATGAAATTGGAAGAGTCGTCTCCCTGGCAGTTGTTCGAGGGGTGAAGGCCATCGTAACCATTCTAAGAGTTCCGAAGTCGGGTGGCATCGGCACCACGAAAGTGAAGCTGGTGCGCTGGCTCAAACAAGAAGGCGATCGAGTGAAGCGCGGCGAGCCTGTCGTCGAACTCGAAACCGAAAAAGTAAATTACGAGTTGGACTCGCCGTTCGAGGGCATTCTGCTAAAGATTATGGTGCGCGAAGCGGATGACGTGCCGGTGGGCGACCCGCTTTGTCAAATCGACCATGAGGCCGACGGTGAGGTCACAAACGAAAAGGCACCGAGCGATAGTGCCTGAAGGAGCGAGCGATGCAGACGGCAAGCGACCTCGGAAAAGACAGGCTCATCTGGATCTACACGCGATGGTCCGCATTCGCGAGTTTGAAGAACGAGTAAAACGCACATTCGTCGAGCATCCTGGCGTAATTCGCGGACACACGCATCTTGCTGACGGCGCGGAAGCCTCCATTTTCGGCGCGCTCGCCACCCGTGACGAAAAGGACCTGGCTATGCCGAGCTACCGTTGCCACGGCTATCCAATCGTACTGGGTACATCCGTTCGAAAAATGATGGCAGAGATTTATGGCCGGCGAGACGGCTTGTGCAAAGGCTTCGGCGGCTCGATGCACCTCGCTGATCCTGCCCATAATTTCCCCGGCACTTCGGCAATCATTGGCGCGAGCATCGCCCACGCCACCGGCGCGGCACTGACCGCGCAGGTCAAGAATCCCGGACAAGTGGTTTACTGCTTTTTTGGTGACGGTTCCTCGAAGCAAGGCGCATTTTACGAATCGCTGAATCTTGCAGCCCTCTGGAAGTTGCCGATCGTTTACGTCCTCGAGAACAACGAATACCAGGCCTACACCCACATCAGCCTTGAGGACGCAAATCACGCCGCCGGCCATCCCCTCTCGAAGAAAGCGGAAGCCTTCAGCATCCCCGGTGTCACCGTCGACGGCACCGATCCGCTCAAAGTCTTTGATGAAGTAGCAAAAGCCGCCGAGCGGGCGCGAAACGGCAACGGTCCGACCTTAATCGAATCGAAATTCTATCGCTTGAGCGCCCACGGTAACGCCATCACCGTGCCTCCCGTTCCCACCCAGTTTCCCGAGCATGAATCAATCGAAGTCTATGGACGCCGAGCTGAATTTGAAGCGGCTCGCGCGAATGACCCGATCCCCAAATTCCGCGCGAAGCTGACTCGCGAAAATGTGCTGACGGAACTCGCCGCAAGCAAAATTAATGACGAAGCCCGCGCCGAAATGGAAGACGCCGTTCAATTCGCGCTGGCAAGCCCGTTCCCCGCTCCTGAAGAAGCGGTGAATTACGTGTACGCGTAGGAGGAAGCCCATGGCTCGCGAAATGATGTTTGGCGAAGCGATGGTCACGGCCATTGCCGAAGAGATGCAGCGCGATTCTGACGTCGTTTTCTACGGCCAGAACATGGCGATGACCGAACGCGATCCGATGCTGAAAAAATTCCGCAAAGAGCGCGTTCGCATTACGCCTATTTCAGAAACCGCGGAACTCGGGGCTGCCATCGGAGCGGCAATTACCGGCCTGCGTCCGATCGTCGAACTGTATATGAACGAATTTATGCTCGTGGCGTTCGATCAGGTTCTCAACGAAGCGCCAAAGCTTCGTTACATGTCCGGTGGACAGGTGAAAGTACCAGTCGTCTTCAAGGCTGGTTTCGGTTTCGCCGCCGGCTGGGCCGGTCAGCATTCCAACTGCATCTACAATACGATGATGGGCTGCGCCGGTCTGAAGGTAGCGATTCCTTCGACGCCTGCGGATGCGAAAGGCCTGATGAAGTCCGCCATCCGGGACGACAATCCTGTGGTCTATCTCCACCACTACATGCTGACTCTTGATAAAGGAGAAGTGCCGGAAGGCGATTACGTGATTCCCTTCGGCGTCGCAGATATCAAGCGAGCCGGAACGGATGTCACCATCGTGGCGACAGCCTGGATGGTGAAGAAATCGCTCGCCGCCGCCGAAATCTTGACAAAAGAAGGCATCAACGCGGAAGTCATCGATCCCAGAACTCTGGCTCCTCTCGACGTAAACACGATTCTCAATTCCGTGAAGAAGACCGGTCGGCTCGTTTTGGTTGATCAGGCGCCGCGCCACGCATCTGCGGCCGCAATTATCGCGGCAGAGGTAGCCGAGCACGGCTTTCATCACTTGAAAGCGCCGATCAAGCTCGTCACCGCGCTCGATACTCCGATACCGTACAGCGAGCCGCTGGAAAGTTTCGTTCTGCCAAACGAGGCGAAAATCGTTCAGGCCGTGAAGTCCGTGCTCACGAAACAAGCCGCAACAGTGTAAGGCGGCAGACAGGAACGGTTCGCCGTTCGCGCGCCTGTTCGAAAACCGTTAGCAAACAATGATCCTGCAACTGAATCATCTCCAGGGAAAGCAGGCCGGTGCCAGCGCACAAGACGTGGTTAGCGCTGTGTATTCCCTCCTTCAAGATGGCTATCTCGACGATAGCCAGTTCGCGAATCTGCATGTCCATCTGGATTGGGTTCAGTATCGCCAGAATTTTCGGGAAGTGGTAGCCGTCACCCCGTGCGTGAACGACCGCGGCGAGAATTCGCCCTTGATGGAAATTCGAATCGATGCTCGCCAGGTGGTGCCGGGCGCTTTGCGCGAGCAGTTGCTTTGCGCCGTGGCGGGTGCGAATCCTGGCGCACACGCAGAATCAGGACGAACGCCGGACCGAATTTACCTGGAAGAATTTGGTTCCTTTCGTAACAGCATCGCCTGGCAATTCAACAAACTTTACTGGCATCGCCTTGCCGATTGGGAAAAGGCAACCGGCAAAGGCTACGAACAAGCTCTTCCGGGCGGCAAGTCCGATGCGAATCACCCCGAGGCCATCGCCGACTGCGTCGCCGATTTCTGGACGTTGTTGCGAGACCTCGAAACCAAGAATCAGCTGCCCCCTGAAATCTTCGCGCTCGAAATCGGTGTCGGCTTGGAACCCGCGCCCAAATCTGGCTCGACCGTTTTCGCGCGCTCGATGCGGAGCGCGGCACAAAATACTATTCGCGAGTAAAGTTTCTGCTCGGCGATTATTCGCTCGCCACCCTCGATCGTTCCCGCCCCGCTCTTCGCGACCATCTCGATCTCTGCAGCTTCATCGTTCTCGATGCGCTCGACCCAGGAAAAACACTCTCCTTTCTTCGCCACAAAATTCTTCATATCCATCTGACCAACGTTTACGACAATTTGCCCGATGAAGAATTGCGCGGCGTGACGGACGGCTCCATCTCGTTCAGGTTCGAGCGTATCTCCCGCAATCGGAAGCCGCGCGCATCGGCAAGGCTTGTGATGTGCCTATCCGAGAAATCAACGCGACGATTCGGCGCTTGCTTGATGCGGGCCGGAGTTTCTAGGTGATCGTGCTCGCGGAGTTTCATTCTGGCAGGAGATTTGGAAAGCGGTTCGCCTCGAAGAGCGCTTATCCCCGTCGAGGATCTGCCCGATGTCGAGCTCCCTGCCGGCTTGAATCCCACGCACCTCGAAGAAATTCTTGAAGACGCCCCCAGCGATTTTCGTTTTCACATGAGTTCCGGTGCGCTCGAAAGCTTTCGCAACACGCTTCCTCTCCTCCATCCGCGCGGCTTCCTTCAGGTCCAGGACATTTTCGTCACCAGCCTGCAGGACTACCGGCTCGGATTTCACGGCCCGGGAAAACTCGATGGTTCGATCGTCAACTGGGTGAATGGCGTCCTGCTTCGAGAAGTGGGAGAGCGTGCCGGCTACGACGTTCACTTCGCCCCATTCCGCTACCGCGAAGGATCGCGCACCTCGATTCTCTACACGACGCAACGGGAGTGACCTCGATGACTCTACCAATTCTTCCAACAACCGTAGTTGGCAGCTACTCGATGCCGGGCTGGCTCGAGCGCCTCAAAACGGAATACTTCGCCCGGCGCATCAGCCGCCACGATCTCGACGAAGTTCACGACACCGCCGTGAAAGCCGCCATCAAAGATCAGGAAGTGGCCGGTCTGACATCGTAACCGACGGCGAACTCCGTCGCGACAACATGATCGATTATTTCGTCGAAAAACTTCCCGGCGTCCAAATCGATCGCTCCTCAAAAAAGTTTTATTACGATTTTTACGACAGCTCCGTCTTCGGAAAACACCCCATGGCCCCGCTAGGCCTGGTCGAAGATTTCCGTTTCCTTCGAAAATTCACCGAACGCGAAGCAAAAGTCTGTGTAACCGGCCCGCACTCGCTAGCAAAACGCATTCGCAACAAGCATTACCCGAGCGAAGAAGCCTTCGCCACCAACATAGCCCGCGTAATGAATCTCGAACTCAAGGAATTAGTCAAAGCCGGCGCCAAAATCATTCAAATTGACGAGCCATATTTCTCGGGCTTCCCCGACGATATTTCCTGGGGCGTAAACGCCCTGAACGCCATGGTCGAAGGCGTCGGCGCCACAATCGCGGTTCACATCTGTTACGGCAATCGCTACGGCAAGCCTTCCTGGGAAGGAAGCTACCGCTATCTGTTTCCAAAAATTCTCGACGCAAAAATCCACCAGCTCACCCTCGAATTCGCGCGCCGGGGCGGCGAAGATCTCGACGTCTTCAAGCAGCTCCCGGCCCCATTCCAACTGGGCGTCGGCGTAATCGACGTGAAAACGCAAGCCGTCGAAACTCCCGACGTGGTAGCCGAACGCATCCGCAAAGCGCTCGAAGTAGTCCCAGCCGAGCGCATGTTCATACTTCCCGACTGCGGCTGCTTCCATCTACCCCGCGACGTGGCTTTCGCAAAGCTCTGCGCAATGGTCGAAGGAACAAAAATCGTCCGCAAAGAACTGGGAAAATAAATGCCGTCGCCGAATCCGCTGCGCGAATCGCTCACCAGCGGAAAATTCTGCTACGTAGTCGAACTCGTCGCCAGCCGCCTCAAGCGCGAAGCCCTGCTTCTCGACGTCGCCTCGCAACTCGCCCGCGTCCCAGGCGTCGCAGCCGGCAGCATCACCAGTTACGCCGGTGGAGCGTTAGGACACGACCCCATCCGCGTCGGCACCGCCGCCCGCGCCCGCGGCCTCACTCCCAATATCCACCTCACCTGCGCCAGCCTCGACCGCCTCGCCCTCCGCAAATCCCTCGAAGATCTCAACGCCCTCGCCATCGAAAACGTCTTCGCCATCACCGGCGACTATCCAAAATCCTCCGACGCCGCCACCTCGCCCCCGGTCTTCGATCTCGACTCCGTGCAACTTGTCCGCCTGATCGCCGAAATGCGCAAAACCGCCGGAATGCCATTCTGGATCGGAGTCGCCGTCTCCCCGTTCAAATACACCGAACCCGATTGCGCCTATCAGTATCTGAAGCTCGAAAAGAAAATCGCCGCCGGCGCCGACTACGCCGTCACCCAACTCGGCTACGACGTCAAAAAATTCCGCGAGCTGAAGCGTTACCTCGACGATCACTCGTTGACACACTCCAGTTCTCGGCAACGTCTACGTCCTCGGCCCCAAAGCCGCCGAAAAAATGAACAAAGGCCAGGAACCCGGCTGCTGGGTAGCTCCCGAGCTGCTCGAAAAAATTCAATCGGAGAGCACCGCGCCCGACGAAGGCCAAGCCCTCCGCCTCGAACGCGCCGCACAAATGGCCGCCATCCTTCGTGGACTCGGCTACGCCGGCGTCTACATCGGCGGAGATCACCAAGCCGACCACATTCGCTGGATCATGAAACGCGCCGAAACCCTCGCCCCGCGTTGGGAAGCGCTCGCCGAAGAATTTCCATACGCCCCCAAGCGCGCCTTCTATCTTTACTCCTCGCCATCGGCTCCAGCCGCGAAGCGATCCTTTATCCCGCAGCTGCTCGACGCATTGGGCCGCCTCTTCCCCGTAGATCGCGACGGAAAACTCCGCCGCTCGCTCACATCAATTTTCAGCTCGATCGACAAACACCCCGCAGTATCCCACGCCCTCGAACGCGCCGAATTCGCCATCAAGTCGCCCCTCTTCGGCTGCCGGCCTGCGGCAATTGCGTCCTCGGCCATATGCAATACGTCTGCCCGCAGACCTGCCCAAAAAATCTGCGTAAT